>JANNYB010000181.1:0-45466 GCA_031409875.1 Acidobacteriota bacterium
GCCGTTTTGACATTAAAAAAGGTTCTGAAAAAACCAGAACCAGTTTTAATGAAACAAATAATTGAAGAGGTCAGCAGGCTAGGCAGTATTTATCAGCCCAAATCTGCTTCCCCAACCGCCTAATTTGGCGAAGGTATTGTAAATCTAAAAAGAAATAGCAAAAAAAATGTTCACAGGAATAATCGAAGAATTAGGAAAAATTGCGTTGCTCGAAAAATCGGCGAATGGCGCGAAGATTCGTATTGCAGCAAAAATTGTTACCGATGGCACAATCGAAGGCGATTCGATTGCGGTTAATGGCGTTTGTTTGACGGCTTTGGATGTTAAAAAAGATTCATTTTCGGCGGATGTTTCGCAGGAAACGCTTGATAAATCAACGCTTTCGAGATTAAAAACAGGCGCGAAAGTTAATCTCGAACGCGCCGTTACGCCTAACACAAGACTCGGCGGACATATCGTGCAAGGTCACGTTGATTCGTGCGGGAAATTTATTTCGGCTGTGCAAAGCGGCGATTTTTGGACGGTTCGCGTATCGTTTCCGAAAGAAATCGGACAATATTTGGTTTATAAAGGTTCGATTTCGGTTGAAGGAATTTCGTTGACGATTGCCGAATTGAAAGATGATTATTTTGAAATCGCCGTCATTCCGAAAACTTGGGAATTAACGAATCTTTCCGGCTTAAAATCGGGCGATGACGTTAATCTCGAAGCCGACGTGATTGCCAAATATGTCGAACGAATTTTGCTCTACGGCAAACAGGAAAGCAAGCCCGTTACGATGGAAAAATTGCAAAAATTAGGATTTATTTAGTCGTTTGAAACGAAAAACCAAATCTATCATTTATCATCTTTCATCTATGCAGTTATTTAGAAGAGTTAAAAATTTTACCTTCTAAATAAATGATAGATGAAAGATGATAAATGATAGATTTTTGCGTTAAACGAATTATTCGTCTTTTACTTTTTGGTTTTTACATTTTATAATTTTGCATTCAAATTATGAACAACCAAAATTGTTTATTTTGCAAAATAATTGCGGGCGAAATTCCGTCTGCGCGGGTTTATGAAGACGATGTTTGTATCGCTTTTAACGACATCAGCCCGCAAGCTCCGACGCACGTTTTGGTTATTCCGCGGGAGCATTTCGATTCTTTGGCAGAAACCGAAACCGCGCACAAAGAAACGCTCGGACATCTGCTTTTGACGGCGGCGCAGATTGCGCGTGAGAAAGGTTTTGCCGATGACGGTTATCGAATTGTGATAAATACGAATGCCGACGGCGGACAGACGGTTTTTCATTTGCACGTTCATCTTCTCGGCGGACGGCAATTTATTTTTCCGCCGGGATAAAATTTTTACAAACATTTTTTGCGCTTACGGCTTCTAAGTTTAGAAGTAAGTTTGAAAAGTTCGGCGCGGGAAAAGACAAGTTTTAACAGGTCGCTACCGCTCGCTGTTCTGACAAGAGCGCATTTTAAAAAACTATTATGAAACCGATATTTACAATTTTATTTTTGTCCGCCGCATTATGTTTGCAGTTTGGATGTGGAAAAACCGAAGCGAATTCAAACGCGAATTCGGCGGTAAATCAAACAAATACGGAAGTTAATCAAAATACGAATACGAACGCGAATTCAAATACGAATTCAAATACGAAAGTCGAAGCAACGCCTTTGCCGCAATATGAAACGGCGGAACTCGCGCTGGCGGAAGGTAACAAATTTTTTGACGCTAACGAAAACGACAAAGCAATCGAGGCGTATAATCAAGCCGTAAAATTGAATCCCGATTTGGGCGAAGCGTTTTTCAAACTCGGCGTATCGTATCAAATCCGCGAAAAAGTTTATCAAACCGAAGCCGTCATCGTTGAAGAAACGCCAACGCCAACGCCTGCGCCAAAATCGAAAAAAGTCAGCAAAAAAGATGAAAAAACGCCGACTACCGATTCAGATAAGGCTTTTACATCTGCCGTTAAAGCTCTGGAAAAAGTCGTCAAGAAAAATCCGAAAGACGATGCCGCGCAGTTTTATTTAGGGCGTTCGCTCGAAAAATTGAATGAAGATTTGGACGCGCTCAAAGCCTTGAAAGAAGCCGTCAAACAAAAACCCGACAACAGCGAATATCAAATCGAACTCGGCAAAATTTATATCAAACTCGCGCAATATGACGAAGCCGTTCGCGCTTTGAAAAAGGCTCTCGAATTGGACGAAGGCAACTTGCTGGCGGAAGAACAACTCGAAAAAGCCGAAGCCGGAAAGAAACGCGTTGATTTTGACAAAGCACAAAACGAAAAAAACAAAGATTCGCAACCGCAAAAACAACAAGAACAACAAGAACAAAAAATCGAAGTCCGCAAACCGACCGTTGTTAAGCCGAAGCAACCTTCAAACTCGGCTTCGACACCGAAACCTGCGGGCAGTTTGGGCAAACAAGGAAACACTCAGTAAATTGGAGCGCGGGCATCTTGCCCGCCGCGCGTTCGAGGCTTTGCGAGAACAGGCGTGGAAACGTCGCACATTTTATCAACTTTCGAGTAATCTGAGTTGTTCGCGCCTGTTCTCGCTTCGCTTGAACGCACGGCGGACGAGCCGTCCGCGCTCCGACTGACTGTCAAAAATACACACAACCAAATCCACCTGTGTCAACTTGACATATTTCATAAAAAACCGATGATTGAAAAAGAACTGTCCGATTTCGGCTAAATTATTGTTTTTATTATGAAAATCGAACTCGAATCCCCGATCATCTCAGAATCTCTTTCCTTAGAACGAAAAATCAAAATGCACGAAGCGCGTGAAGCGATTGTTTATCGTCTGGCGCGTGATTTGCCGACGAATATTGATCTTGAAAGATTTTTAAACGTCGTCGTTTCCGAACTCGGACGAATGATGCAAGCCGACCGTTGCGATCTTTTGCAATTGACAACCGACCGCGCACTTTCCATCCGCCACGAATGGCGCAAAGATGAAACAATTCCGTCGAGTTTGGGAACGGAAATCCCGATTGATACGGAAAAATTGGCGGAAAGATTCGATTTTTCAAAGCCGATTGCGATAAACGATATTGCCGAAACCGACAACGCGACTTTGAAGTTTTTCGCTAAAGCCTTAGAGACAAAATCGCTTCTGATTGTCCCAATTAGTTTGCGCGGTAAGCCGTTGGGGTTATTGGGTTTGCACGACACACACGCGCCGCGAATATGGCACGAAGAAGAAATTCATTTTCTCGAATCAATCGGTCAACAGCTTGCTATCGGTTATCAATATACGAGTCTTTACGTCGCGCAGGAACAGGAAACCAAACGCACGAACGCGCTTTTGGAGATTGCCAACACGCTCAATTCGCATTCGGATTTCAAGGAAGTTTCGGCGCGTGTTTTGGAACGCGCAGTCGAGCTTGTCGGCGCAGATTATGCCGCGCTCGGCGTGCTTGACCAGACGGGGAAAAAAATCGGTTTGGCTTCGTTCAAATCTGCCGAAGGCGTTGAGCCGAACACGGTTTTGCAGATGATCGAGGAACACGGGCAATCGCTTGATCTTGAACCGTTTCCCGCGCTGACCGACATTTTGCGCGAAGGCAAAACGATGAAAATTATTGACACGCAACTTCCCTTTGCGATTCGTCTGATTTTCAATTCGCAATTAAACGGCAAAGCCGCGCTCGTTTCGCCGGTGCGCGTTGCCGGACAAGCATTCGGGTTGATCGGTTTCGTGTGGAGCGAAGAACGCGAAACGCTTTTTGAACAACACGAAGTCGCGCTCGTCGAAGGTATTGCCGACCAAATCGGCACGGCACTCGAACGCGATCAACTTTCGGCAGAAGTGATGCGTTTGAAAAGCGCGTTACATCAAAAACACAGCGAAATTATCGGGCAAGCTCCATCACTGCGCCGCGCTATCGAACTTGTTTTGAACGTCGCTGACACAAACACGACCGTTTTGGTGCAAGGCGAATCGGGAACGGGAAAAGAATTGATTGCAAATTTAATTCATTACAATTCGGGGCGCGAAAACAAGCCGTATATCAAGATAAATTGCGGCGCAATTCCCGAAACTTTGCTCGAATCAGAACTTTTCGGACACGAAAAAGGCGCGTTCACCGATGCCAGAAATCAGCGCAAAGGAAGATTTGAAGAAGCGGACGGCGGAACTTTATTTTTGGACGAAATCAGCGAAATGCCTTTGCAAGCGCAAGTAAAATTACTCAGAATTTTGCAAGACGGCGAACTGACGCGCATCGGCGGAAACGAAGTTATCAAAACCGATGTGCGCGTGATTGCCGCAACCAATATTGATTTGGAAAAAGCGATTGAAGACGGAAATTTCCGCAAAGATTTGTTTTATCGCTTGTCGGTTTTTCCGATAACTTTGCCGCCGCTGCGTGAACGCCCGGAAGATATTCACATTTTAGTTTTTCATTTTCTCGAACAATATAAAGAAAAAACCGGACGTTTCGTTTCGGGAATTTCAAAGGAAGCACTTCGCGCACTCGTTAATTACGAATGGCTCGGCAACGTCCGCGAACTCGAAAATGCGATTGAACGCGCCGTAATTATTGCTTCCGGTCGCCAAATCGAACTCGACGATTTGCCCGACGCAATCAGCCGTAAAGCGTTTGAAACACACGCGCAAGTTCGCCAAGAAAGATTTCGCGCCGCCGGCGAAGGCTCGTCAATCGGCATTGAAATCGAACTTCCCGTCGCAATGGACGAAGTCGAAAAACAAGTCATCGAAGCCATGCTCGATTACACAAACGGCGACAAATCACGCGCCGCAAGACTAATGAATATAGGCAGAAAAACGCTTTATCGGAAGTTGGAACAATATGGAAAGTCAGAACAGTCTGCGTGAGCGGGCGGTTGAATTTGCATATTCAAAAATTTCTCTTGAAAATTGAGTTAAACCGCCCGCTACCGCAGGCGGTTCTGACAGGTTTTGTGATAGAATTGGCAACAATATCAAAATTCTAAAATTTAAAACTATCTTATGAAAAACTTAAAAGCAGAACGCGAATTGTCATTGGATTTTTTGCGTGTGTGTGAAGCGGCGGCGATTGAATCAGCGAAAACGATGGGACAAGGCGACCGCAAATATTCCGATCACGTTGCCGTTGAAGCGATGCGCGAAGTGATGGACACGGTGCCGATGCGCGGCAGAATCGTGATTGGCGAAGGCGAACGCGATGAAGCTCCGATGCTTTATATCGGCGAAGAACTCGGCGGCAAAAATTACAGTCAAGAAGTGCGCGACACTTTTCCCGAAATTGATATTGCGGTTGATCCGCTTGAAGGCACAAACCTTTGTGCGCTTGGTGCAAACAACGCGATTGCCGTTCTCGCGGCGGCGGAACGTGGCGGACTTTTGAATGCGCCGGACATTTATATGGACAAAATCGTCGTCGGTCCGAGTTGTCGCGGCGCGGTTGATATTGATGCGCCGGTGAAAGATAATTTGAAAAATATTGCGCGACGACTTGGGCGCGATGTTGATGATTTGACCGTGATGTGTCTCGACCGTTCGCGTCATAAACAACTGATTGCCGACGTTCGCGCAACCGGCGCACGAATTCGTCTGATTTCGGACGGCGACCTTTCGGCAGGAATTTCGGCGGCAGTTGCGGGAACGAATATTCACGCGCTAATGGGCATCGGCGGTGCGCCCGAAGGTGTGATTACGGCGGCAGCAATGAAATGTTTGAACGGCGAAATTCAAGCGAAATTAGTTTTCGATCCCGAAAGATTAGGCGTTGATAAATCGAAAGTTCCGCCGTTTGAAGAGTTGATGGAACGGCTCAAAGAAATGGGCATTACCGATCCCGATAAAATCTATGATACCAATGATTTAGCTCCGGGCAAGCGAATTATTTTTGCCGCGACAGGCGTTACCGACGGCTCACTTTTGCGCGGAGTTCGGTTCTTCGGCGCAGGCAAACGCACGCATTCCGTTGTGATGACGACAGATTCAAAAAGCATCCGTTTCGTTGACACCGTTCACGTCGAAGGCGGACCCGATGCAGTTATTCGATTTTAGTTTAGCAGCAGTAGGCAGAAGCAGTTGGCAGTAGGAAATCTAAAACTGCCTACTGCTTCTGCCTACTGCTTACTTCTCAAAAGATGCCCGAAGCAATCGAAAATTATACGCCGCAAACAACGCTGAAAGATATAAAACGGCTGGCGATGTTGGCTTGGGCGATTGGTTTTGCGTTCGTATTTATTTGGGTTGCGGCGATTTTGCTTGCGCCAATTGCGGCGGAAAATAATTGGACAAATCTTTCCGCGCCGATTTATAAGTTTTTCAGTTTTCTCTGTCATCAACAATCTTCACGTTCATTTCATATCGAAAATCACGCTTTTGCAGTTTGTTCGCGCTGTTTCGGAATTTATTTCGGACTGCTTACGGGTTTTATCGTTTATTTATTCATCCGAAAAATCGAAGAAATCGAGCCAATTCAACGCTTTTGGTTGTTTCTGGCTTTGATTCCGATGGGCATTGATTGGGGTTTAACGGCTTTTGATATTTGGGAAAACACGCACCTTTCACGTTTTCTCAGCGGAATGATTTTGGGCGCAACCTGCGCGATTTTTATTGTTCCCGCACTCGTCGAAATCGTCCGGCTTTTGTCGAAAAAATCCAAACGACGCGCGTAATAACTGTTGACTTAAACGCGAAAAAAGCGCAGAATTATTTTTGCATTTGAAAGCTATGAAATTTAGTAAAGACAGCGCAACGGAAGAGGCAAAACGTGATTTGGCGAAACGTCTGAATATCGCGGAGAACGAGATAAAAATCGTTTCCGCAACTGATTCGGATTTCCCGAATATGTCGCTCGGTGCGCCTGTCGGAGATGAAGCGACGGCGATGATGATTGCGACGGGTTGGATAATTACGCTCGGCGCAAACGGCAAAAATTATGAATATCGCGCCGATAAATATCAGCTTCGTTTGCGCGGATTTAACGGAACAAATTATATTGTGAAATCGTGAAATATCTGGAGTTAAAAAAATGAATCGAAACAATATTTGGATAAATATTTGCATTGCGGTTGTGATTGTTACTTTTGCGGCGGTTTTTGGGCAGATTCGGCGTTGGCAAATTTCGCCGATTGTTACGATGCCGAAAACAATCGAAAGACAAACGCAAAAACCAACGACGATTAAGCGTTCGGTTTCGGAAAGCGAACCGGAAGTTTTGGTGAAATTCCGCCCGAATGTAAGTTTGGCGGACATCAAAAAAATTGCGGCGAAAAATAACGACCGCGTCGAAGATGAAATCGAAAACGTCAAAGGATTGGTTTCGATTGACGATTTGGACAACGCAGACGCGAAAACCGTCGCCGAACAATATTCAAAAATGACCGATTCGGTTCTCTATGCCGAGCCGAATTTTCAGATAAAGTTAGACGAGCCGACAGCGAATTATTCAAAGAAAAATTTGCTTTTGCGTGAAACCGATTCGGACGAAAATTTGCCGAACGATCCGATGTTTAATGACCAATGGGCTTTGAGCAACAGCGGTCAGACGGGCGGCAAGGAAAACGCCGATGTTTCTGCGCTCAAAGCGTGGATGAAAACAAAAGGAAGCGAGAAAATCGTCGTTGCGGTTCTCGACACGGGAGTTGATTACGCGCACAGCGATCTTTCTTCAAACATCTGGTTTCGTCCCGACAATGTGCCGCAATACACGGACGACGAACTCGGAACATTCAACGATTTGCGCGGATTTAACGGCACGGATAACCAAGCTGATCCGATGGACGACAACGGACACGGAACGCATTGCGCCGGAATTATCGGCGCGGAAGGCGACAACTCCGAAGGCATTGCCGGCATAAATTGGAAAGTTCAAATTATGCCGCTCAAATTCTTAGGCAAAGGCGGATTCGGCACAACGAAAGATGCGATTGAAGCGATAAATTACGCGCTCGACCGCAAACGCAACGGCGTAAATCTTCGCGTCATCAGCGCAAGTTGGGGTTCGACGCAATATTCAAAAGCTCTCGAAGATGTGATTCGTGCGGCTGGCGAAGAAGGCGTTTTATTCATCGCGGCGGCAGGAAATGACGGCACGAACAACGATAATCGTCCGCATTATCCGTCAAATTACGATTTGCCGAACGTCATCAGCGTTGCCGCAACCGACAGCAACGACGCGCTGACATCATTCTCGAATTACGGCATAAAAACCGTTCACATCGCCGCGCCGGGCAGAGAAATTCTTTCGACGTGGCTCAACGACCAATATCGTGAAGCATCGGGAACTTCGATGGCAACGCCGTATGTTTCGGGCGTGGCGGCTTTGATTTTGGCGAATGAACCGACGCTCTCCGTCGAAAAATTACGCGAAAGACTTCTGAAATCGGTTGATAAATGCGACGCACTCAAAGATAAAGTCCAAAGCGGCGGCAGATTAAATGCCGCGAAAGCGTTGGGCAGTTAAAGTCAAAAAGGTGAAAAAGTGAAAAGGTGAAAAAGTTTTTTTGAGTTTCGGCTCAAGCAACTTTTTCACCTTTTCACTTTTTCACCTTTTTAATGTCATAATGCGTTTGTAAATTCCAAAAATCGGGCAGAAATTATAATGCCGCAACAAACAACTTTAACTTATTCGGCGAATCGGGCGCAAAAATTTCTCGCGCGGTTTGGTTGGATCTTGTGCGTTTTTCTGCTTGTTTGCGTTTCAAATGCGGAGCGTTTACCAATAAAAACTTACACAGTTGCTGATGGATTGTTGCGCGATGCGATTTATAAAATCAAGCAGGATTCGCGTGGCTTTTTGTGGTTCTGCACGGCTGACGGAATCTCGCGTTTTGACGGTTATGCTTTTACAAATTTTACGGTCAATGAAGGTTTGCCCGACCGCCACGTCAACGATTTTCTTGAAACAAAAAGCGGCGCGATTTACCTTGCTACCGATGGCGGAATCGCTAAGTTAAACCCGACAGGACTTGCCAATTCAAAAGAAAATCCGCTTTTTACCGCGATTTTACCCGATAATCCGAAGGCGAAAAATGTTCACGTCTTGTTTGAGGACGAAAACGGCACAGTTTGGGCGGGAACGAGCGACGGGCTTTATAAATTAAAGTCAGAACCGCCTGCGGTAGCGGGCGGGTTAAACGACAATAACTCAGATGTTAAAAATTACCCATCCGCTACCGCAGATGGTTCTGACTTAACACTCGAAGCCGTTGATTTGGGCAAACCATTGGTCGGCATACCTGAGATTATCATCAATGCAATCATCAAAGACCGGCGCGGCGCGATGTGGATTGGGACGGCGGACAATGGTTTGTTTCGGCTTTTGCCAAACGGCGAAGTTGAGCAGTTCAACAAAGACAACGGATTGCCGGACATCAATATTTCGACTTTGCACGAAGACAAAAACGGACGTATTTGGGTCGGATTGCGTCCCGGCAGTTTTGGTTCCGGTTTATGTTTGCTGATTGCGGAACCGCACAAAAATCAAAATATCGTCGAGCGTTCTTACACGACGAAAGATGGTTTACCTGCCAATTGGATTACGGATTTATACGAAGATGACGATAATTTCTGGGTTGCCACTACTCGCGGATTATGTCTGTGGCAAGGCGAAAACAGCGGCTCGGTTTGCAAAACTTACACGGCAAAAAATGATTTGTGCGACTCTGATATTTGGACAATTACCAAAGACAAAGACGGCAATCTTTGGACGGGTTCAAGGTGTGGCACGAAAAAATGGGCGAGGTATGGTTTTACGACTTATACCGAAGCCGACGGAATGGAGAATGCTTCCGCCAATTCGATTTTTGAGAATCGGGACGGTGAGCTTTTCGCCAGCTTTATTACGGGGTATCGCAATGTCAGCCGTTTTGATGGCGAAAAATTCGAGTTGGTCAAACCGGATTTTCCACCGGACTTCGGTTTCGGTTGGGGATGGAAACAAACTGTTCTCCAAGACAGCACAGGTGATTGGTGGTTTCCGATGGCTTCGGGAATTTATCGTTTTCCGCATCCGGCGCGGTTTGAAGATTTAGCTAAATCCGTGCCGCAAAAAATCGTCGTTGGCACGAAACCGACAGAAGTTTTTCGTATTTATGAAGATTTACGCGGCGATGTTTGGGTTGCAACTATCGGTTTTGTTAAGGAATTATGGCGTTGGGAACGATCAACCGATACTTGGCACAATCATACGACACAAGTAAATTTTGGAAAAAGCCAATTCGGTATGGCGTTTGTCGAAGATAAAACGGGCAACCTCTGGATTGGCACGGGAAGCGATGCCGACGATGCGAAACTCATCCGCTGGCGCGACGGGAAATTTAAGGTTTTTACGCATGCAGAATACCCGTTGCTGGCAGGTTGGATGCGCGATTTATTTGTTGACAGCAAAGGCAGACTTTGGATTGCCGACACGATAACCGGCGTTTTGCGGCTTGATGACGTGAATGCCGATGAACTGAATTTCACCCGTTACACGCCCGCCGAAGGTCTTTCGACCATTGGCGTTTCGTGCATCACCGAAGATGAATTCGGACGGATTTACATCGGCACGGGGCGCGGACTCGACAGGTTAAATCCCGACACCGGACAAGTTGAGAATTTCACAACCGCCGACGGGTTGCCGAAGAGTAGCGTCGAAATCGCATACCGCGACCGCAAAAACAATCTCTGGTTTGGGACAACCAGCGGTTTGGCGCGTTATCAGCCCGAACCGGAACGGCAACGCCAACCGCCCAATGTTTTGCTTATGGCTTTGCGCGTCAATGGCGTATCGCAAGGAGTTTCCGTTTTGGGCGAAAGTGTCATTCCATCGCTCGAATTAAGTTCCGACCAAAAACAAATCAGCGTTGATTTTCTCGGGTTAGGCGCGAGTCTCGGCGAAAAAATGAGGTATGAATATCGGTTGAATAATGCCGCTGAATGGACACCAACTGCTGATCGAACCGTGAATTTTGCGAATCTGAATGCAGGTGAATACACATTTGAAGTCCGCACAATTACCGCTGACAGGCTTTACAGCCAAAGCGCAACTGCCGCGTTTCGCATCGCCGCACCGATTTATCAGCGGTGGTGGTTTATTGCTTCAATTTTGATTTTGACGGCGTTGGCGATTTATCTTTTTTACAAAAACCGGCTTAAGCGTCTGCTCGAAATGGAACGAATGCGAACACTAATCGCCACCGATTTACACGACGACATCGGTGCGAATTTGACCAGAATTTCAATGTTAAGTGAAGTGGCGAAACAAAAATCCGACAACGGCAACGGAAGTTTGCTGACTTCGATTGCCGACATTGCCCGCGAATCGGTCGCTTCGATGAACGACATTGTTTGGGCAATCGCGCCCGAACACGACAGTTTGCTCGATTTAACGCGCCGTATGCGCCAACACGCCGAAGAGATTTTTGCGCTTCGTGATGTTGATTTGGAATTTCACGCGGCGACGGCGGATTTGAAGTTAAGCGTCGGCGTGCGGCGCGATGTTTTGCTGATTTTCAAAGAAGCCGTCAATAATGTGGCGCGGCATTCGGATTGCACGAAAGTCGAGATTGAATTTCGCGGCGATCGCGAGGTCTTATTTTTACAAATTAAGGACAACGGCAAAGGTTTTGCCACCGATTCCGAAGTTGACGGACAAGGCTTGCGAAGTATGACGCGCCGCGCCAAAGCTCTCGGCGGAAATTTGAAAATTGATTCGCAGACAGGCGCGGGAGCGACGATTGAATTTGAGTTGACTATGACGAAAGTCAACCAGACTTAGACACGCTCGTTAATATTCGCGTTTCTGCTTCCGAACTTTTTACTTTTTACTTTTTACTTTTTACTTTTTACTTGTCGCTACCTACTCAGCAGAGTAGGCGACAAGCAGATTTTTTCGCGCTACATTTAGATTCCGATGCTTCAAATGGCAGAAACTTATCAAATTCCAACAACTTCGTCTTTGCGGATTGTCTTAATCGAAGACTTGCGCGAAATCCGCGAAGGTCTGACCGCGCTGATTAACGGCACAATTGGTTTTGAATGCGTGGCAAGTTACGGAAGGATGGAAACGGCGTTGGCGCGAATTGAAAATAATGCGCCGGACGCGATTTTGACCGATTTGGGTTTGCCCGGAATGAGCGGCATCGAAGGCATCGAACGTCTGCGCGTAATTTTCCCGACAGTTCCGATTATTGCGCTGACGATTTACGACAATGACCGTGAAATTTTTGATGCTTTGTGCAACGGCGCAAACGGTTATCTGCTAAAAAACACGCCGCCGGCAAGATTGCTCGAAGCGTTGCAAGAAGCCGTCGAAGGCGGTTCGCCGATGTCGCCGACGATTGCCGCCCGCGTTGTCAATCTCTTTCGCACTTTCCGCCCGCCCGAACAAGCCGACTATCGCTTAACGCCGCAAGAAATCACGCTTCTCAAACTTCTCATCGAAGGTCATCACAAAAAAACTGCCGCTCGTGAGATGGACATTTCCATTCACACGATCTCTTTTCACCTGAAAAATATCTACGAAAAACTGCAAGTCCACTCCAAAACCGAAGCCGTCGCCAAAGCCTTGCGCGAAAACATCGTCTAATCGGGCTTCTCTACCAATCATAAAATGGATGGCGAACAGCATTTGATTAAATTGTCCAACACGCTTTAGTTTGTTGACTGCTGAAAGATTCAACGCACCTTTAGTTCATTGGACATTGTCCGGCTGATTATTTTTCGCAAACCATTCAAAAATTCATTACGACAAACACAAGATTTGGGATGAAGGCTTTCGCGCGTTTATCACAATTTTCCGTTTGTCGTATTGGCACTCGTTTCGCCCTACTCAAATGTGTAGTTACGACATCAGATTCGGTTTGTAAAAATGGTTGTGTTCAAGACGGAAAAATTTATTAACGGAAAAATCCGAGAGTTGTGAAACACCGGAAAATTATCATTTGAACTTAATTCGGTTGGCTTTTACAGCTTCAATCGGCTTTTCAAAAATTATAGGAGAATGTATGAAAATTGTTACTTTTTATCTGGGCGCGGTCTTGTTTGTGATTGCTGCTTTTGCCAACGGTTCGGACGTTGAGTTGAGCGTTCTCGGCACATATTCGACCGGCAGTTACAATCAAGGCGCGGCTGAAATAGTCGCCTACGATGCGGCAACTCAAAGGCTTTTCACGGTCAACGGCGCATCGTCACAAATTGACGTGATAAGTATCGCCAATCCGTCTGCTCCGACTTTGCTTTTTTCCATCGTGCTGGCGCCGTTTGGTCGGCAGGCAAACAGCGTGGCGGTCAAAAACGGAATCGTCGCCGTCGCGGTTGAGGCGACTGTCAAAACCGACAACGGGCAAATTGTCTTTTTTGATTCCAATGGAAATTTTCTCAAGCAATTAACCGTTGGTGCGCTGCCCGATATGCTGACTTTTACACCCGACGGCACAAAAGTTCTGGTTGCCAACGAAGGCGAACCAAACAACGATTACACGATTGACCCGCAAGGCTCGGTCAGTATTGTTGACATTAGCTGCGGGATTACTAATGCAACCGTTACGACGGCGGGTTTTTCGGCTTTTAATGATAGCAATCTCGATTCGAGCATTCGCATTTTCGGACCAAATGCGACCGTTGCACAAGACCTCGAACCGGAATACATCGCCGTCTCGCCCAATTCAAATAGGGCTTGGGTAACTTTGCAGGAAAACAACGCCGTCGGGATTCTCAATTTGAATAGCGGAAGATTTACCAAACTCGTCGGTCTCGGATTCAAACGTCATAAGTTTACACGAAACGCCTTAGATGCCAGCGACCGCGACAGTTCAACGACTAACATTGCTCCGTGGGAAGTGTTAGGAATGTATCAACCCGACGCTATCGCCACCTACCAGCATCACAACCAAACTTTTCTGATTACCGCCAACGAAGGCGATGCGCGTGAATATCTCGGAACGCCCGGTTTTGTCGAAGAATCTCGTGTCAGTTCGCTGATGCTCGACCCGCTGGCTTTTCCAAACGGCGCAACTTTGAAAATGGATGCCAATCTCGGACGGCTCAATGTTACAAAAACTTTGGGAGATCAGGACGGCGATGGCGATTTTGACAAGCTGTTCTCATTTGGCGCACGGTCATTTTCTATTTTGACGGCGCAGGGCGAACGGATTTATGACAGCGGCGACGACATCGAACAAATTACCGCTCAGGCTTTTCCGCTATTTTTTAATGCCGGACACACCAATAATACAAAGGATGACCGCAGCGATAATAAAGGTCCCGAACCCGAAGGCGTAACCGTTGGCAAGGCTTTTGGGCGCGTCTATGCCTTCATCGGTTTGGAACGCATCGGCGGTGTGCTGGTCTATGACGTAACCAATCCTTACGCGCCGCATTTTGTTCAATATATCAACAACCGTAATTTTTTAGCCGCCACAAACACGGCAGCGGCACTCGATTTGGGACCCGAAGGCTTGCTCTTTATTTCCGCCGCCGACAGCCCAACCGGAACGCCGCTGTTAGCCGTTGCCAATGAAGTAAGCGGCACAACAACGGTTTATGAATTTGCCCAAGTTGAATAATGAAGCCTGTGCAGAATATAAATAATCACAAAGGTTCAGAATCGGTTATCGTCCGCCTCTGAACCTTTGATAAGGATTGTCGCAGGAGTTGAGAAATGCCGGAGCAAGGCTGATTGAAACAGGCATTGCCGGAATGTAAACGGAGAAAAAACTATGACTAAGAAATCAATATTACAACACATTTTCAGCGGCTTGATGTTCGTGTGTCTGACGGCAAGCGCGGCTTTCGCGCAGACGACGGCTTTTAATTATCAAGGACGTTTGAGCGAAGCGGGCAGTCCGGTAACGGGCAGCCGATTCTTTCGCTTTACGCTCTTTGACGAAAACGGCTTGGCGATTCCGGGCGCGACCGTTGACACAACTTTGACCGTTACGAACGGCGTTTTCAATGCCGCGCTCGATTTTGGGGCGGGCGTATTTCCGGGTGCCAATCGGTCGTTGGAAATCGCCGTTAAAATAAACGTCGGCGATGCTTATACGATTTTGAATCCGCGCTCACCGATTCTCTCTGCGCCGTATTCGATAAAAAGTAAATTGGCGGAAAATGCGACTCAGCTTGGCGGCATAGATTCAACACTCTTTGTCCAACAGGACGCGGGCGGAAATGTTGCTGTCGGCGGAAATCTGACGGTCGCCGGAGCGGTAACTTACGACACCGTGAACGCGACGACGCAATACAACCTCGGCGGCAATCGCATTTTAGCAATCGGGAGCGGAAACAACGGAAGTTTGTCGTTGGGAACTAACACGGGCAACCCGAATTCCGCCGGATTCAACACTTTTTTAGGTCAATCTGCCGGAGCATCCAACACTACGGGTTACAACAATACCTTCGTGGGCAATAACGCCGGCAGCACAAATACAAACGGCTTTTTCAATTCGTTTTTCGGCACCGGCTCAGGCACTGCCAATAGCACGGGGAACGGTAATTCGTTTTTCGGCGCCGGCTCAGGTGCTGCTAACACTCTGGGATCGAGCAACTCTTTTTTCGGTTCGTCTGCCGGTTTAAGCAACACGACCGGCGATGGCAATGCGTTCTTCGGCAACCTCGCAGGACTTTTCAATACGACCGGCAAAGACAATGCGTTCTTCGGCACAAACGCAGGATCACAAAATTCGACGGGTCAAGACAACGCATTCTTCGGCAGTTCTGCCGGAGTGATGAACACAACCGGAGGAGGTAACGCTTTCTTCGGGCGTGAAGCAGGCAAATCTAACACTATCGGCGTTGCCAATACGTTTGTCGGAGGCGCGGCGGGAAAATTGAACGTAACCGGAAATGCCAATACTTTTGTCGGCTTCTTTGCGGGTCTATCCAACACAACCGGCGACGCTAACTCTTTTTTCGGCTATCAAGCCGGAGGGTTAAATTTGGCGGGAACCGACAACGCATTCTTCGGCAGTTCTGCGGGACGCGACAACACGGCAAGCGATAATTCATTCTTCGGCAGTTCTGCCGGACTGATGAACACAACCGGCACGAGCAATTCTTTTTTCGGACAGAATTCCGGCAAAATGAACGCGGTCGGAGTTAACAACGCTTTTTTCGGCGATTCTTCGGGAACAGCAAATAATGCAAATAACAATGCTTTTTTTGGCAGTTTTGCCGGTAATAAAAACACAACAGGCACCCAAAATAATTTCTTTGGTGCTGCCGCCGGTGAGGAAAACACGACCGGACAAAACAATAATTTCTTTGGTAGTTTTGCCGGTGTCGGTAATACGACCGGGCAATCCAATGTTTTCATCGGTCATTTTGCAGGTTTCAGCAACACGACGAAAGATGCAAATACGTTTGTCGGCAATCTCGCCGGTCAATTCAATACCGGAGGCGAACGCAACGCTTTCTTCGGCAGCGGCGCCGGCACTCAAAATACCATTGGCAACTTCAATACATTTTTGGGACGATTGTCGGGAAATCTAAACACGCAAGGCAACAACAACACTTTCGTCGGACAAGAAAGCGGATTAGCCAACACACTCGGCAACAACAACACTTTGCTCGGTTTTCAGGCAAATGTCGGCGCAAATAATCTCACCAACGCCACCGCTGTCGGCGCGGGCGCGATTGTGTCAAACAGCAATTCTTTAATTTTGGGCAACAACGCCAATGTCGGTATCGGCACGTCAACGCCAAACTCGAAATTAACAGTCGTCGGTTTAATCGAAACAACGACGGGCGGCGTGAAGTTTCCCGACGGCACGATTCAAACAACGGCGGGCGGTGGCGGCGGTGGCGGAATCTTGAATCAAACAACGCTCCAAGCCGGAGCGAATTTCAATATTGGTGGAACCGGCGCGGCGAACATTTTCAACGCGACGACGCAGTTCAATCTCGGCGGCAACCGCATTTTAAGCACGACGGGAAGTCAGAGTGTCTTTGTCGGATTCAATTCCGGAACTGTCAACACGGCTGGTCGCAATTCTTTTTTCGGTTCTATCTCAGGCGCGGCAAATACGTCCGGGAGTGACAATTCGTTTTTTGGGTTTAACGCCGGAAATGCAAATACGAGCGGCATCAAGAACACTTTTGCCGGTGCCGGTTCAGGTGTTAATAACACGTTCGGCAGTGAAAATACTTATGTCGGAAATGGCGCAGGCATCCAAAATGTTGACGGCAACCAAAACTCATTTTTCGGAGTTGGTGCCGGAGCCGGATTTGGTGGCAGCGGCAACCAAAACTCCTCGTTCGGTTACCAAGCAGGCTTTAAGTCTAGTGGCTCACTTAATGCTTATATCGGTTATCAAGCCGGAGTTGCGAATACGACGGGAAGCAACAACGTCTTTGTCGGCACGCGGACCGGAGAATTTGACACGGCAGGCGGCAACAATACTTTTCTCGGCGCAGAAAGCGGACGCGCCAACTCGAACGGCAGCAACAACACATTTATCGGCTATAACGCACAAGGAAGCACCGGCACCAATCTAACCAATGTAACCGCTATCGGTGCAAACGCCGGTGTCTTGCAAAGCAATTCGCTCATTTTAGGAAGCACCATCGGTGTCAACAACGCGACCGTAAATACGAGTGTCGGCATCGGCACCGCCACGCCGAAAGCCAAACTCGACGTAACCGGCGGCAACATTCTCGTCGGTTCGCCCGGACAGGGAATTATCCTGAAATCGCCCGACGGCGCAACCTGTAAATTATTCTCAATTGACAACGCCGGCGCAATGGTCTTAGCGACTGTCGCGTGTCCGTAAAACAAGGAGAAAAAACTATGGCTAAGAAATCAATTTTACAACGCATTTTCATCGGCTTGATGTTCGTTTGTCTGACGGCGGGCGGCATCATCAAAAAAAATACGCGAACAAGCGGCGCGGTTTTGTGTGCGTCGTTGCTCTTGATGTTTTATTGTTGGACGGGCTGGCAAACGGTCAAAGCCGACACCAACATCGGCACTGTCATAGTTGGCGCATCTCCCCTTTCTCTGGTCGTCAATCCGGTTACAAATAAGGTCTATGCGGTGAGTGGCAGCGGCACTGTTACGGTGATTGATGGCGCAAATAATTCGACAACGCCGGTTACGGTTGGCGCAAGTCCGCGGGCAATCGCGCTTAATGCGGTGACGAATAAAATCTATGTCGCCAATTTCATCAGTAACAATGTCACGGTGATTGACGGCACGAACAATTCGACGGCAACAGTTGTGGCGGGAACACGTCCCTCAGCCTTGGCGGTTAATTCGTTGACGAATAAAATTTATGTCGCTAATGAAACCGGCAACACCGTGACGGTGATTGACGGCACGAACAATTCGACGACCACCGTGGCGACGGGGACACAGCCCAGATTCGTCGCGGTCAATCCGGTAACGAATAAAATCTATGTCGCTAACTTAGTCAGCAACAATATCACGGTGATTGATGGCGCGAATAACACGACAACGACCGTCGCGGTTGGCACAAATCCGTTTGCTGTGGCAGTCAATCCGGTAACTAACAAAATCTACGTTACCAATTCCCCCAGCAACAATGTCGCGGTGATTGACGGCAGCAACAATTCGATGACAACCGTGGCGACCGGCGGAATCCCGCGTGCCGTTGCCGTCAATCCGGTTACGAATAAGGTTTATGTCGGCAATTCCGGCAGCAACGATGTTACGGTCATTGATGGCACTAACAACTCGACGACTACTGTTACGGTTGGCACAAGTCCGCAGGCAATCGGGATTAATCCGATCACGAATAAAATCTATGTCGCTAATTCCCTGAGTGCCAACGTAACGGTCATTAACGGCATAAACAACTCGACCTCGACCATCGCCGCCGGCACAACTCCGCAAGCCGTCGCGGTCAATCCGGACACGAATAGAATCTATGTCGCTAATTTGGGCAGCAGCAATGTTACGGTGATTAGCGGCGCGACGGTGGCGGCTGATTTCGACGGCGATTCTAAAACCGATATTTCGATCTTCCGCCCAACTCCGGGCGAATGGTGGATTAATCGAAGTTCAAACGGGACAACGGTTGCGACGCAGTTTGGGAACACGTCAGACAAAATTGCGCCGGTTGATTTTACCGGCGATGGCAAAACCGATGTCGCTTTTTGGCGACCAAGTAACGGTTTTTGGTTTATCTTGCGAAGCGAAGATTCAACATTTTTCGCCTTTCCGTTTGGCGCAAACGGCGATGTTCCCGTTCCGGCTGATTACGACGGCGATGGCAAGGGTGATACGGCGGTTTTTCGTCCGTCAACGCTGACGTGGTTTATTTCAAAATCTTCAGGCGGCACAACGATTACAACCTTTGGCGCAACCGGCGATAAACCGGTCGTGGCTGATTACGATGGCGACGGCAAAGCCGACATCGCTATTTTCCGACCAAACGGCACAAACGGTGCTGAATGGTGGATTTCCGGCAGTTCAACCAATACGGTCTTTGCCACGCAGTTTGGAGCAACAACCGATAAGCCTGTGCAAGGCGATTACACCGGCGACGGCAAAGCCGACATCGTGTTTTGGCGACCTTCAACAGGCTTTTGGTTTGTTCTCAGAAGCGAAGACTTCTCGTTTTTCGCCTTCCCGTTCGGAGCAAACGGCGACATTCCTGCGCCCGGCGATTATGACGGCGATGGCAAAACAGACGCGGCGGTTTTCCGTCCGTCAAATTCGACGTGGTTTGTCCAACGCTCGACCGCCGGAATACTAATTCAACAATTCGGCATCGTGGGCGACCAACCTGTCCCCAATGCTTTTGTGCCTTAAAAGGAGAAAAAAACTATGAAAAACAAATTAATTTTACAACTTATTTTTATCGGCTTGATATTTGTAGGCGTAACGGCAAGCACGACTTTTGCACAAACAACGGCTTTCACATATCAAGGTAAATTAACCAACAACGGAACACCCGCGACCGGAACTTATGAAATGCGGTTCACGCTTTTTGATATGCCGGGCGGATTTGAATTCGGGACACCAAAAATAATTTCAAACATCGTTGCGACAAACGGAGTTTTTACCGTTGTTATTCCGATAGGAGATTGGAGTTTCGACCAAAGCGACCGATATATGGAGATTGCCGTCCGTCCGCAGGGCAACGTCAATCCATTTACGGTGCTGGCTCCGCTCCAACAAATTACAAATTCGCCAAAGGCAATCTTTGCAAATACGGCGGCACTTGCCGGTTTTGCAGCATCTTCGGGCAATGCCGCGAGTTTATCCGGTTTAGGTATCGAACAATTTGTGCTGAAAAACGTCAACGGCGAAATCGTCGCACCGCGTTTTGAAAACTTGGCAGCCGATCCCGCACCTGCCTCTGCCGCAAACACCGGACGGGTTTATTTCAACACGACGACGAACAGTTTGATGGTTTCCAACGGCAAGTCGTGGATAGATTTAAAGCCTGCATCACGACAGATTCAAACTTTTTACGGCAATCCGACTCTGAGTTTTCCGTGTTTGACCAATATCCAAAGTGTTACATTCACCAAAAACTCTGCCTCAACGCGACTTCGGGTGACTTACCAAGACTCACCGCTTTCAGTTTCTAATGTATCGTTTGGACAGTTTGATTTAGTTGCAAAGATTGACGGTGCGACTTTTTCGCCCGTTAGTATGATAAATCGTTTTTTGGTTATACAGACCAGTTTAGGTAGTTTTGTAGGCAGCAAAGAGCTAAATCTCGTTGGATACGCCGAAGGCATTAGTGCCGGAACGCATACCTTTACAACCAATTTCACTCCTCCGCAGGGCGGTTCACATCAATTGTGTCAACGAGGAGCCAGCTACTTAATTGAAATCGAGGAAGTTCCATAAGGAGAAAAACTATGAAAAATAAATTATTGGTTTTAATCGCAATGTTAATTTTGGTTTCCGCAAATGCCTTCGGGCAAGCGGGCGGAACATTTACCATCCCCGAATCGGTGGTCGCGGGCGGCGGCGGTCAGAATGCGGCGGGCGGAACATTTTCCGTTGACGGCACGGTCGGGCAAACTGCCGCCGGAAACGCCATCAGCGGTGCGCCGTTTGCTGTAACTTCCGGCTTTTGGAATTTCACGCTTGCGCCATCTGCCGCCACCGCTTCGATTAGCGGCAGAATTTTGGCAACGGACGGATATGGAATCCGAAACGTGATAATTTCTCTGACCAATGCTTCGGGCGGAGAAGTTCGCCTCGTGCGTTCAAGTTCTTTCGGTTATTACAAATTTGAAGAAGTTACGGTCGGCGAAAGTTATATTTTAACGGTTCGCTCAAAACGATTTGTGTTCGAGCCGGACACGCGGATTATTACGTTGCTTGACGAATTGACGGACGCGGATTTTACGGCTTTGCCGTTGCAATAAATGCTTTTGCCGCTCAACAAAAAGTAAAAAGACAAAAATAATTTCTCACTTTTGCCTTTTTACTTTTACTTTTTTAACCGTTGCCAACGACGTATTTGATAACGTATTGCCGCATTTTTGCGCGGTTTTGTTTGAGATATGCGGCTTGGTCGCGGGCAATTTCTCCATCTCTGACGGCGAGCAGAATGTATGATTCGAGCATTCCGTCGTCGTGGAGTTTAACGAGCGTTGCCAGCGCGGGATTTAATTTCTTAACAGGTTTTTCCTTCACAACCGCGACTGCCGTTCGCATTGCGTCGAATTCTTCAGCCAGCGAACGGCGATAAGTTTTTTCATTCGGATAAGCGTTTTTGAATTTTTCGCTCAAACCGTCTTTGCCCGTCTGCCACGTTGCGCGATTTAGCGCGTAAGCCGTCCACGCAATCGAACCGTCGTCTTCATTATCGCTCATTCCGAGCGTAATTTTAGTATTGCCGTTGCCGCTCGAAGTTACGTCTGCCGGAATTTCGATTATCGGATGACCAATTTGCGCTCCCGTAGCTTCCGCCCAACCTTTCAAGCCGCCGAGTGCGCCTTCGCTGTAAGGTTCGGTGATGTAGGCTTCAATATAGCGGTCGCGGGCTTTGTCATATTGTTTCGTCAGCATCAGCGGCGTTGCCGAATAACGATAAGCCGTTTCACGATTCGGATTGATAATCATCGCTTTTTGATACCACGTTTCGGCTTTGTCGAAATTTTCTTTTTGTTTGGAAGGATTTTCTGCAAAACCTTTGCCGATTTGCAGAAAAGCGTCGCCCGAAAAAAGCGCGGCTTCGTAAAGTTCCGAGTCTTTTTTCAAGGCTTTTTCATACATTTCAAAAGCCTTTTCGTATTGTTTTTGAGCGAAATAGGTTTCGCCTTTGACCATAAATTCCTGCGCGTCTTTGTTTGAAGAAAATGCTACGGTTTCGTTTTCCGAGCCGAGAATAGTCGTCTCGTCTTCATCTTCTCCGTCGCTCGGAATCATTGCGATAATTTTATCAATTCCTTTGTCTTTGAAGCCTAATTCCTTTGCTTTGACGAGAGCTTTTCGCGCTTGCGATTGCATCCGCCGCGATTCGTTTTTATCGGAAATTTCGCCCGATCTGATCAAAAGCGCAGAGCCGTAAAGAAATTGCAAATTGGCATTATTCGGACTGGCTTTAACGAGTCTTTCGAGATAAGGAACTGCCTCGCCGTAGCGTTTTTGTTCAAATAATTTCAGAACGATTTGCATATCGCTCATCGAAGAATCGCCGGTCGAATCGCCGTTGCCGATGCCATTACCTTGCCCTTGCCCGCTTTCTTTTTTTGTCGAACTGCCGCCGTCTTTGCCGGTTTGTTGTGCCGAAATCGAAACCGAGACAAGCGCAAAAATAATCGCCGAAAACGAAAGGTGAAGCAAGACGGATTTCAGATTTTTATAATTTTTCATATTTTTTCAGACTCCAAAAAATAATTTTCTCAAACAAATAATGCAAAAACTTCATTAGAATATAACATACCTTGCCGTGTTAATTTCAAGAAATTTTCGTCAAACTCGATTAAATTCGCTTCCCTTAATCGCGCTAAATCTTCGCGCATTTCTTCGCGCAAATTGATGCCGAAATTTCTTTCGTATTCTGCAAGATTCAAACCTTTTGCCAAACGTAATCTTAGAAACGCAAACTCGGCGGAAAGTTGCTTTTTATCAAGTTTATTAACTTCCACAATCGGCGATTTATTATTTTCAATCGCTGTAACATATTGATTCGTATCGCGTTCGTTCGACCAACGCTTTTGTCCGTCAAACGAATGCGCCGAAACGCCAAACGCGAAAACAGGTTCGCACAGCCAATATTTTGAATTGTGTTTTGATTCAAAATCCGGCAACGAAAAACTTGAAATTTCATATTGCGCGTAACCTTTTTCGGAAGTTTTATCAACTATCATTTCATACATTTCCGCCGCTAAATCTTCGTCCGGTTGCGGCTGTCTTTTCGAGCGAATTTGTTCGGCAAGCGGCGTTCCTTCGTGAATTTCAAGCAAGTAAAGCGAAAGATGTTCAGGCTTTAAATTTAACGCTTCGGTCAGATTTTTGTTCCAATCTTTCACAGTTTGATGCGGCAATCCGCCGATTAAATCGAACGAAATATTTTCAAATTTTGCTTGCCGCAAAAGTTCAAAAGTTTTTCGCGCATCATTCGCATCGTGTCCGCGTGCGAGAAGTTTTAACGCTTTATCATCAAAAGTTTGCACGCCAAAACTCGCCCGATTTACGCCCAAACTTTTGAAATCTTTTAGTTTTTCAAGCGTAACGGTTGCCGGATTCATCTCCAAAGTAAATTCGATATTTTCTTGAATCGAAAAAGTTTCGTGTAATGAATTTAAGATTTTTTCAAGCTGTGTCGCAGATAAAAGCGAAGGCGTTCCACCGCCAAAATAGATTGTTTCGATAGATAAGTCAGAACCGTCTGCGGTAGCGGATGGTTGAAAATTATCATCTGAAACGTCTGATGGCGACGTTAAACCGCCCGCTACCGCAGACGGTTCTGACATTTCAATTTCCCTGCAAAGCGCGGAAACATAACGCTCTACTGCATCATTATTTCGATAAACATCGGTCGCAAAATCGCAATACGAACAGCGCGATTTGCAAAAAGGAATGTGAATGTAAATTCCGGCTTTTGTCATTCGGCAAGCCTTTTTTCCGTCTCGAAACCTTCGCGCACGGCGGCAATTTCGCGGGTTAAAATTTCTTCGGTAGGAAAATAAAGCCTGTATTCGGCGGCGAAGATTTGTTTGCTTTCTTCGAGAAGCGTGTAGCGGGCGATTGATTGGTTTTTGTCGGAACTCAAAACCAATCCGATGGTCGGTTTGTCATCATTTGCACGAATTTCTTTTTCGTAATAGCGGACGTAAAAATCTATCTTGCCAACCATTTCGGGCGAGAGTTTTTTGGTCTTTAAATCAATCAAAACAAAGCATTTGAGAATGTAATTGTAAAAAACGAGGTCAATGTAAAAATGATTTCCGTCAATCGTGATGCGTTGCTGACGGGCGACAAACGCAAAGCCTTTACCGAGTTCGAGCAGAAATTTTTGCAGTTTGTCGAGCAAATTTTGTTCGAGTGTTTTTTCGAGATAATCGTTCTTATCGGCAATGTCCAGAAACTCGAAAATATACGGATTTTTTATCAAATCTTCTGCTTTTTCGATAATCTGCCCTTTGCTCGAAAGTTCTAAAACTTTGTCCTTATTTTTACTGAGCGACAAACGCTCAAACAACATCGAATCAATCTGCCGCCCAAGTTCGCGCGAACTCCAACGGCTGTTGACCGATTCGACTTCATAAAACTGTCGCGCCGCGTCCGTTTTGACTTTCAGCAAAAGGCGATAATGCGTCCAACTCAATTCGCCACGCAGTGCGTGGCTTTTTTGGAAAGTTTCGTAAAACTGCCGCATATACTTGATATTGCTGAGGCTAAATCCTTTACCAAACTTTTTCGTCAGACGTTTTGAAAGTTCGATAATAGTGCGTTCTCCGTAATCGGCGCGGTCTTTGCTTTGCAATTCATATTTCACGATTGCTTCGCCGATGTGCCAATAGGCTTGCACCATCGCAAAATTGACGGCGCGATACGCATTTTTACGGGCTTCGGCAATTATCGCCGAAACTTCGGCATAAAGCTCGATGAATTCATCTTCCGGTTTCGATTTTTCGACTAAATTATTTTTCGGCATTTGAGTGTAAAAATTCTTTTGCAAAAGAATTTTTACACAAATCCGATGCTTCATCAATAATCGAAATCGAGATTAGCGTTTCAAGGTTTCTTTGAATCCATCGGCGATTCGTCTTGCGGAGTTTCTTCGTTCAAATTTTCGCGCCGTGTTCCGACAATTGTAAAATCATTTATTTCTTCACTTAAATTGATGATAAAAACCGACGGAATAAAATCGTAAGTTTTAGAACTGACGTTTAAAGTATAGGTTTCGCCCGCCGGAACTTCTAAAAATTGAAAATATCCGAACGGATTTGTCATCGCGTAACGAATATTTCCGTTTGGTTCAACCAAAGTCAACGTCGCTTTGGAAATTGCGCGTCCGTCGTTGCTTAAAACTCTGCCTTGAATGTTGACGTTGGCGGCTAAAGGTCCGGCGATTTGTCGGTTTTGCGAAAATTCGGAAGTGTCGCCGTTCGTGTTTGTCGCGGTTGCTACAACAAATTGATTTGTAGGCAAAGTTATCGGCGGAACGAATGTAAATGTCGCGTTGCCGCTTCCGTTTGTCGTAACATTCATTGCGCCGAGATAAGTTTTACCTTCGCCGAAATTTGATGTGTCGGCAACCGGATTTAAGTAAAAATCAAGCGTGAACGTGGCATTTGCGGTGCTGTTAAAAGTTCCGACAATATTTGTTCCCGCGTCCGTGATGACAGGGAAGTTTTGCTGATTATTTGCCAAATCGCCGTCGCCGGTGTCGTTATTGGTAACGCCGTTGTTGCCCAAATCAATGCCGAGCTGATTGATTGTCGTGCCGTTCGAGAAAATCGAATTAGCGCGAATTACGTTTCCCGTTCCGGTGCTGTCAACGACAATTCCGCTCGAAGTGTTGAAAGCAATCGTATTTCCGGCATTCACGCCGCCGATGGTGTTTGAATCTTGTTCGATAAAAATGCCGCTGCCGACATTGCCGAGCGCACTTGTGCCGTCAATCGCCGTGCCGATGAGATTGCTTTGAATTATGGTGTTTGTGGCAAAATCATCAAGAAAGATGCCGCCGTTATTGTTGTTGCCGGAAATAACATTTCGCAAATTCGGGCTTGCGCCGCCGATGGTGTTGCCGGTTGAAATTGGCGTAATATCGCCGATGTTTATTCCCGATTGCAAATTGCCTAAATCAATCGTCCCCGTAACGTCTGTGCCGATAAGATTTCCCTGAAAGAAATTATTGTTTGCGCCTCGAACAAGCGCGATGCCATTTCTGCCGTTACCGGAGATGACGTTGCCCGTTAAGGTCGAATTTCCGATGAAATTTCCGGTTGAATTATCCATGAAAATTCCGTCCTGTCCGTTTGGCAAAATTCCCGTCCCGTTCGCATTCAGACCGATGAAATTATTCAAAATCAAATTTCCCGTAGCGTTCAAGAGCGAAAGTCCTTGATTTGTATTTCCCGAAATGACGTTGCGCGTTGCGGCAGTCGTTCCGCCGATGCTGTTTGCCGAACCGGTCGCAAGAAAAACGCCGATGTTATTGCCTTTATCGAGCGTTCCGCCCGCGTCTGTGCCGATAAGATTTCCCTGAACGATGTTGTTGCTCGTATTAATTCTGACTCCAACGCCGTTGCCCGAAATGACGTTTCTCGCGCCGATTGCGCTGCCGCCGATTTGATTTCCGGGCGTGTCAATCAAAACTCCGTTGGTGAAATTTCCGATAATTGTCGTGCCGTCCGCGCCAAGCCCGATGTAATTTCCTTCAACGATAGCATTTGGAAGTTCACCGCCGGAAGCCGCGACGGCAATGCGAATTCCGTTATTATTGTTTCCGGCAATTACGTTTCTTTCCGCCGTCGTTCTGCCGCCGATTGTCGCGGTTGCGCCGAGCGTTACAAAAATACCGTTTGCCGAATTTCCGGCATCGGTTGTTCCTGCCGCATTTGTGCCAATCAGATTGCCTTTGATAACCGCATTTGCCGATAAAATTCCGTTCACTTCGATTGCCGTTGAGGTGTTTGAAATGACGTTTCCCGCGCCGTTTTCTGTGCCGCCGATGGTGATGTCGGAGGAATTGGAAATGCGGATTCCGTTGCCGTTTGTGCCGGCAATTTCGCCCGCGCTGTTCACGCCGATATAGTTTCCTTTGATGTTGTTTTGGTTACTGTCCGAAAGAGAAATCGCAATTGTCGTAAAGCGCGAAATAATGTTTCGTGCGGCAACAGAAGTTCCGCCGATTAAATTATTGTCGGAATTTGTAAAATCGAGCGCGACTGTGTTGCTCGCGGTCAACGCGCCGACTTGCCCGTTTTTATCCAAACCGAAAATATTGCCCTGAATCGTGTTGTTATCCGAATTTTGAAAACGCAAGGCAATGCTGCTGGTAAATAAATTGCCGTCGCCACCTGTTCCGCCGATGGTGTTATTGCTGGTGTTTTGGAAGAGAACGCCACTGTTGTTTGGCGCAGAATTAAGCCCTGTCGCATCAATTCCGATACGATTGCATTTTAAGATATTGCCGTCGCCGCCGGTGAATTGGATGGCGTTGGCGTTGAAATTATTGATGACGAGTCCAGTAATTTCGGCGGTCGCGGTGATGATAAGCCCGTTTCCGAATGCGCCCGCGCTTACGCCGTTCAAAACAATCAGCGGATTCGCGCAAGTCGCGCCGGGTTGCGATAAACCGTCAATAACGACGGGCGCGGTGATTGTCGGCAAAGCTCCAAGCGGGATAATCGTTTTCACACCGCCGCCCGGAATATTGAAAATAATGCGGTCGGGCGAAACTGACAAATTTGCGTCCGTGATGACTTGGCGCAGAGAACCTGCGCCGCTGTCGTTGGTGTTGGTTACGGTCAATGTCGGAAAACTCGTCAAAGTCGTAACCGTCCGGCAAGCCGAAAATTCCGAAGTGTCAAACGGCGTTGAGTTGCGCGTTGCGGTTGCCGAAACCGTTTCGCCCAACGCAACCGTCGCCGCGAATGTCTGCGAAAACGAAGCGTTGCCGCTGCCGTTCGTTGTAACATCAATCGCGCCGACAAAAATTCGTCCTTCGCCGTTGCCCAATGAATCGCACGTCGGATTGGCAAATAATTCAATGCGAAACGATGTGTTTGTCGTGCTGTTGAGCGTTCCGGTAATTTTCAAACCGCCGAAAAATGTTTCCGCCGCTGAAATTATTGGAAAATTTTGCTGATTATTCGCGCCGAAGTCCGTGTCGCCCGAATCATTTGCCGTAACGCCGTCGGCGTTGATGTCAATGCCCAAACTGCCGTTATCGTGAATCAAATTGCTCAAAATCCGATTGCCTGTTCCGGTCGTGCTTGCCAACGAAATGCCTTGAGTCGTATTAAAAGCGATGATATTTCCCGCGTCGGGTTCAGTTCCGCCGATAATGTTGTCGTCCGCGAATGAGGTCGAGAGAATAATTCCCGCGCCGGTATTGCCGAAAGTCGTGCCGCTTCCGCTTGAATTAACGCCGATGTAATTGCCTTTGACGCTGTTACTTGCGCTGTTTGATAAGAAAATGCCCGCAAGTCCGTTGCCGGAAACAACATTGCGTTTTGCTGTTTTTGCGCCGCCGATAATATTGCTCACGCCGCCGAGAAGCACAATTCCGCCTTGCACATTCGTGATAACCGTTGTGCCGTCAGAACTTAAACCGATGATGTTGCTTTGAATCGTATTAAATTGGGCAAAACTACCGCGAATGCCGGACAATCCGTTACCCGAAATCGTGTTTTGCTCAATCAAATTTAATGACGACGTATCAAGGAAAATTCCGCTCGCGCCATTTCCCAAATCCGCGCTTCCGGTTGCGTTCGTGCCAATTTTGTTGCAGCGAATCGTGTTTGTATTATTTGAATCTAAAACAATTCCATCGCCGGGAAAACGATTGATGACAAAACCTTGCAGCAAAAAATTATTCGCCGTAACTGTAAAACCATCGCCGCCCGCGCCCGCGCTCGTGCCGTTAAGTTCAACTTTCGGCGCATCGCACGTTGCAGAATTTTGCGTCAAACCGTCAATTCCCAACGGATTTGTAATTGTCGGAAGCGGCGAAGTCAGATTGATGGTTTTGACGCTTCCATCAAGCGGCGTAATCGCAAAAGTAATCAAATTCGGATTGGCATTTGCGTTTGCGTCCGTGATT
Organism: Acidobacteriota bacterium; assembly: GCA_031409875.1. Lineage (GTDB taxonomy): Bacteria > Acidobacteriota > Blastocatellia > Pyrinomonadales > Pyrinomonadaceae > CALMEH01. Next base: position 29,168 of record JANNYB010000181.1, read on the forward strand.
GCTTGGCGCAAAGAACCTGTGCCGGAATTGTTCGTATTCGTTACGATAAAAGTTTGCACCGTTGCCGCAATCGGCGCGGAAAATTCCGAAGTGTCGAGCGGCGCAACAGTGCGCGTGGCAGTTGCAGTAACGAATTGACCGTGAAATACAACCACCGAAAATGTTGCGTTAATTGCCGCATCGCCACTTCCATTTGTCGTTACGTTTTGGAAACCGAGAAAAGTTTTGCCTTCGCGTTTATCGGTCAAATTAGCAAAAAATTCGATGCGGTAAGACGTGCCTGCTTCGCTGTTGAGCGTGCCTAAAATGTTGGTTGTCGTGGTTGCAACTGTCGCCGAAGTTAAGACCGGAAAATTTTGCAGATTGTTTGCGCCGATGTCCGCATCGCCCGCGTCGTTTGGAGTGATACCGTTGTCGTCCAGATCAATGGCGAGGCTTTGCGCGAGAAAAACGACACCGTTATTGTAAATTGAATTAGCTGATATGTTGTTGCCGATTGTGGGAATAAAAGTCGGGAAAAAACTGATTCCTTCACGGCTGCTATTGGCGATTATATTGTTTGAGATGAGATGACGACCGCCGTTTGAACTATTGAGCGCGTTGACCACACGCATTCCTGAACTGCCGTTGCCGAGCGGCGTAATGCCATCGGCGGCGGTGCCGATGAAGTTGTTTGAGACGGTGTTTTGGAAATTGGAAAGAATGATGCCGAGATTCGTATTGCCCGAAATCACGTTGCCTTCCGCCGCCGTCGCGCCGCCGATTGTGCAAAATGACGAAAGCATCTGAATTCCCGAACTATTCGGCAGCGCAGTCGTTCCGTTTTTGTTTGTTCCGATATAATTCCCGGCAATAACGATAGTGTCTCCGCCAAAGGTATTTATCCCTAAACTGTTGCCGGAAATGATATTTCGTTTCGCCGCTGTGTTTCCGCCGATGATGATATTTTCAAGTATTCCGCCCGCATTGATGTCAATACCTCGCGCATTTCCCCGATCTTCGACGGTGTTTGCATCGGTTCCGAGAATCTAAGCACACGACAGTAGGAGAATAAACATCTCCAACTCTCGGTATTTCTTTGGTTTATGGTAATTGAACAAAAGATTTTGCAAAGCATCCAGCCCGATTCGGAATAAACTCTTGGCATATCTTTGGTTTTTCTTCAATTTCATCTTGACCTGTTTCGTGATTTCAACTTGAAATTCTCCCATCAACATTGCCAAACTTAACCCTAAGCCTAGTAACATCAACAGTTTGCTGATTTTCTCCGGCTGTGTTAAGTGCGTCTCTTCAAAGTTGAAGCCTCGACTTTTCAAGCATCCAAACATCGTTTCTATCTGCCATCGAACTTTGTATTCTTCAATCGCATCCTTATTTCGCTCCCCGCTTGCGACAATCAAATATTCGGTTTTTCCTGCTTTTTGATACTTCACACAACTGCCATAGATTTCCAACCCGAAAACTTCAATCTTGACTTTTCCTTTCAATTTCACTTTTTCTCGCACTGAACGCCAAATCTGTAAAAAACTCTTTCCGCCTGAGTGGTGGCTGGTTTTCAGTCTGATGTGAAAATCTATTTTGTTTTCAAGCAAGTAAGAGAATAATTCATAATTCCCAAATTCACGGTCGGCATAAACTCGCAAAATCCGATGCGCTCCAAATTCTGCCCCAAACTTCTCGATAATCGCTTTGTGTTCTGCCGCTGTCGCATTGCCTTTATGATTGACGACTTCCCACAAAACAGGGATTGCCACATTTTTATATGCCACGCTCAAAGTCAAGATATTTATCCAAGTTTCGCCAAACTTCCATTCTGTCCGGTCAATCAAAATCTTTAGTTTGCCATTTAATTTCAACAGTTTAAGATTATCAATCGAAATCTCATTTTCATTTTTCAAAAATCTCTGAATTTGCCGATAAACTGAATTAGATTCAACTTCCGAGTCAAAAGCATTGGCAATTTTGACCAAATTGGAAGTTCTGGTTTTCAATAAAGCCGAAACAAATTGGGCAATAAACTTGAGAGCATGTCTCGAACCTTGTATATTTTCTTGTAACGCTTCTCGAAAAGCGTTATCTGGAGTTTGTTTTTTTTCGGTTTTCACACAACAGATTCTAACAAACTCCTTTCTACTGTCGTGTGCTTAGTCCGAGAATACAGCCTTCGATAGTGATGTTGCTCGCAGTTTCGATGTAAATTCCTGCTCCTAAAAAACGATTGATAATTAAACCACGCACAAAACTTTGCACGGCAGAATTCGGAATGCTGTTAAAAGACAAACCTCTGGCAGTTGTTCCCGATAAGTTCGAGCCGTCAATTTCAATCACCAAATTGCCAACCGACCAACCCGTTTGCGTCGTTCCGTCAATAATTACAGAACTGATGATTGAAGGCAAAACTGTCAACGGCGCAATAGTTTTCACGCCGCTTCCCGGAATGTTGAAATTTATCGTATCAATGCTTCCGCCGTTGGCATTGAGAATCGCCTGCCGCAAACTTCCCGCGCCCGAATCATTCGTATTGATAACCGTAAATGTTGCCGCATTTGCATTTGTTGCAAACAAAATTACTGCCAAAAAAATCAAACTAAATCCAACAAATTTGCTGTTTTTCATAAAATATCTGCCAATCTCCGATTTTTGTAGCTTTACATTTGAGAGTGTTCTCAGCATAAAGCTATCCATACACGGAAATCTTTAGAAATTTATGAAGTTTTTATGATATTTTTCTGAACGAATTATGAAGAAGTAACGAAATCTGAAAGCAGCACGAATTTCTGAAATCGAGCAAACAAAAAAAGCACGAATCTTCGCGCCTTTCTTAGAAGCTGTTTTAAAACTATTTTTTTGCCCACGAAACACACGAAAGACACGAAAAAAAGAAAATATTTTTTGATTTTATCTTCACTTTTCGTGCTTTTCGTGTGTTTCGTGGGCAAAATCTTAAGTTTTAAAACATCTTCTCAGTTTGTCGTTTGAGTTTAGAAATTAATCTTCTTTTTCGCCGTCTTTGATTTTGCTCATTTGCGGCGCGGTGCCAAATTGCGGAATTTGCATTCCAACGGCATCGGAAAAACTGTCCAAATCAGAGTTTTCCTCAGCATTTTCCGTGTCGCTGACAATCATTTTTCCGGTTTGTTTCGAGAAAATGAGTTTGTCGGCTTCGGCATCGAAATCAACGATGACCAAATCGCCGGTTTCGACTTGTTGTGTCGCCACGAGATTTGAAAGCGGATAAACGAGAAATCTTTCAATCGCGCGTTTCAGATGTCGTGCGCCATATTTGAGATCAATTCCTTCCGCCAACAAAAACTCACGCGCTTCGTCCGTGGATTCAAAAATGAATTTCGTTCCCGCCGATTCGGTGATGCGGTCTTGCACGGATTTTAGCTCGATAGTCAAAATTTGCCGCAAGTGATGTTCCCTTAAACTTCTGAAAACAACCACTTTATCAATGCGGTTCATAAATTCGGGCGAGAATTTACGTTTTGCGGCTTCGAGCGCGGTGCGGTAGATTTTTGAATCAATTTCGGTATCTTCCCGCCCTTTGTCGGTTTTGCCCGGAGCGAAACCGATGCCGCCGGAAATCATATCGGACATTTCGCGTGCGCCCAAATTTGAAGTCATAATCACGACGCATCTCGAAAAATCAACGCGCCGATTATCGCCGAGTGTCAATGTCGCTTTATCTAAAATTCCGAGTAGCAATTGCCACAAAGAATCAGACGCTTTTTCGATTTCATCAAATAAAACAAAGGTCAATTTCGTGTCGTCGGTGTGCGCTTTGTCAAGATTTTCCTGCGTCAACATCGGCGAAGTTTCGCGGTGTCCGAGATAACCCGGAGGCGACCCGATGAGCTTGGCGATTTCGTGCGAATGTTGAAATTCGGCGCAATCAATTTTAACAACCGAATGCGGTTCGCCGAACAAAACCTGCGCGGCGGCTTCGACAACGCGCGTTTTTCCCGAACCTGTCGGACCTAAGAAAAGCATCGTTCCAATCGGGCGCGTCGGGTTGTTCAATCCCGCCAGATAGATTTGGAAAAGCCCGCTCATCCGGCGCACAGCACGTTCTTGTCCGACGATAAAACCGGAAAGTTTGTCTTCAAACTCTTTGGCACGCGGACTTTTGCGGTCGGGATCAAGTTGGATAAATTTTTCACTTGTCGTTCTACTTTTAGCCGTTTCGTTTTTCATTTAGTTTTCTCCTCACTATAAATGTTGAAAACGCCAAAAACTGCCGGAGCGTTTCAACACGCATCTTAGACGAATTTTCAAATCAGACTTGCCGAAATTATTTTCGGACAAATCATTGCCTACATTGATGATTTCAAAAGATTTTTCGTTGGCTGAACTTCGGGTTTAGAAGGACTTATCGCCCTGAATGGAATGCCGCGCCAAAACCGAGCAAGTTTGACGCTGTTTATTATTTATCATTTAAAGTGAAAAAGTGTAAAGGTGAGAAAGTGAAAAAGTGAATCCTTCGGAAGTAAAAAGTAAAAAGTAAAAAGTAAAAAGTAAGTCCGATTCCGAACTTTTTACTTTTTACTTTTTACTTTTTACTTGATTTATTCGTAATAATCGCGCCCTAAATGCGTGATTAAATCTTCGCCCATCATATAGCGGAGCGTGTTTTTGAGTTTCTTTAATTGAATAAAAATATCGTGTTCGGGATAAAGATTTTCGGCGGTTTGCGGTGCTTTGAAATAGAACGAAAGCCATTCTTGAACGCCTTTCATTTTCGCACGATGCGCCAAATCCATAAACAACGCCAAATCCAGACAAAGCGGCGCGGCTAAGATAGAATCGCGGCACATAAAGTCAATTTTTATCTGCATTTTATAGCCGAGCCAGCCGAAAATATCGATTGCATCCCAACCTTCTTTGTTATCGCCGCGCGGCGGATAATAGTTGATGCGAACGACGTGCGAAAAATTTCCGTATAAATCGGGATTTTGATCGGGTTGCAGAATCGTTTCGAGAACGGAAAGTTTCGATTCTTCTTTTGTTTTGAAATTTTCGGGATCGTCCAAAACTTCGCCGTCGCGGTTTCCTAAAATATTTGTCGAATACCAACCGTCGAGTCCGAGCGAACGCGCTTTGAGTCCGGGCGCGATGATGGTTTTCATCAAAGTTTGTCCGGTTTTGAAATCTTTGCCGCAAATCGGCACGCCGTGTTGTTCGGCAAGTTTTGTTAAAGCAGGAATGTCAACCGTCAGATTCGGCGCACCGTTAGCAAAAGGAACGCCTGATTTTATTGCGGCGTAAGCGTAAATCATCGAAGGCGCAATGCGTTCGTCGTTGTCATACATTGCTTTTTCAAACGCTTCGACAGTGCGATGAATGTCGGAAGTTTCGAGATAAATTTCCGTCGAAGCCGCCCACACGATAACCAATCTTTCGCAACCTTTATCTTCTTTGAACTTGGCAATATCCGCCATCAATTGTTCGGCAAGTTCCATTTTGTTTTTGCCGTCTTTGATGTTCGTGCCGTTTAATCTTTTCACATAATTATGCGAAAAAACCGCCGCCATCGGTTTCAAAGAATCGAGTTGTTCGCGCAATTCTTCGACCAGAGCTTTTTCCAAAACTCCGGCGTGAATTGCGGCATCATACGCCGAATCTTCAAAAATATCCCACGCGCCGAAAACGACATCATCGAGACTTGCAAGCGGCGCGAAATCTTTAATTAAAGGATTTCGCTTATCCGTCCGTTTGCCCAAACGAATCGTTCCCATCTGCGTTAAACTGCCAATCGGCTTTGCCGTTCCCTTGCGAATCGCTTCAACGCCTGCCACAAATGTCGTGCTGACCGCGCCTAAGCCGACCAACAAAATACCGAGTTTTCCGCCAATCGGCGCAATTTCCAAACCTTTTTCAACCATTGTTTTTTCCATCAGACACAAAGAGAAATAATAACTTTACAAAAATGTTAAGGCAAATTAACATCGCAAAAATTGTATATTACTTCAAAATAACAAAAACCCGCAAAAGCCTGATATTCGCGCAAGTTTTCTTTTTTTTTCGGATGTTTTGCCGGCAAATAAAATTTTTTATTGAGACTTTAACCAAAAAGTAAAAATATTCTTGCAATTTCGTGGTTATTCAAGCTATAAATAAGTGATTCAAAATAAATTGTAAAAATTTTTCTTTCAAGTATTAACACGGTAATGAAACGAAAAAAATTAACATTATTTTCCGGTAAGCATAAAAGATGGAAACGATTTGTTAAAAAAAATGTTTTCTAACTCCCAAGGAATAACCGAATTGTTAATTGATTGGAGCGAAGGCAACGAAGCCGCGCAGGAAGTTTTATTTCCGCTTGTGGAAAAAGAACTTCATCGGCTGGCGCATCATTATTTGCGGAAATTACAGCCGGGAAATACTTTGCAAACAACTGCTGTAATTAATGAAGCTTACATTCGTCTGATTGACCAAAACCGCGTAAAATGGCAAAGCCGCGCACATTTTTACGGCATTGCCGCAATGATTATGCGGCGTATTTTGGTTAATTACATCCGCGACCGGCGGCGTTTGAAACGCGGCGGCGCAGAGTTTTTTCAGGAAGAACTCGAAGAAAACTCGGCTTTCATCAACGAAGAAAAATCAGACGAAATTCTCGCACTCGAACAAGCCTTAATCCGTTTATACGAACAAGACGAACGCAAAGGAAAAATTGTCGAACTGCGCTATTACGGCGGTTTGACGATTGATGAAACTGCCGAATTTTTATCGGTTTCGCGGCAAACCGTGATGCGCGATTGGGATATGGCAAAGGCTTGGATTGCCCGCGAAATCAACAAATGACGAACAAGGGTTGGGAAAAAGTTGAAACGATTTTTCATTCCGCTTTGAAATTAAAAGCGGAAGAACGCCAAATCTATCTGCAAACCGAATGCGCGGACAATCTCGAATTGCGCGAAGATGTCGAATCTCTGCTCGAAAGTTTTGAAAATAAAGCCGAATTTTTGGATAAACCCGTTTTTGAAATGGGTTTGGGCGCAATCGGCGAAGCCGGACAAAAAAATCTTGCCGGACAAGAAATCGGCGTTTATCACATTGAAGAAAAAATTGGCGCAGGCGGAATGGGCGAAGTTTATCGCGCTGTTGATACTAAATTAAACCGACTTGTTGCGCTCAAATTTCTGCCGCCATCAATGGAAAATGACCGCGCCGCACGCCGTCGTCTGGTCAAAGAAGCGCAAGCCGCCGCCGCGCTTTCACATCAAAATATCTGCGCCGTCCATTCGGTCGAAGAATTGGACGAACAAACTTTTATCGTGATGCAGTATATCGATGGCGAAACTCTCGATAAATCTTTAAACGGCGCGGAAATCAGCGTCGAAGAATTCAAATTTCTGGCGCGTCAAATTTTAACTGCCGTGGCTTTTGCACATTCACACGGCGTAATTCACCGCGATTTGAAGCCCGGAAATATTATGCTGACCGAAGAAGGCGAGATAAAAATTCTCGATTTCGGTTTGGCAAAAATAATCCCGACACCTTCCGCGCTCAACGGTAAAAAGAACGCCGAAACTAATTTTTCGCAAAACGGTTTGGTTATCGGCACGGTCGCATATATGTCGCCCGAACAACTTCGCGGCGAAAAACTCGATTACGGCACGGACATTTTCAGCGTCGGCATTATTCTCTACGAAATTTTGGCAAAAAAAAATCCGTTCAACCGCAAAAGCCAAGCCGAAACGATTGCCGCCACTTTGAGCGAAAAACCTGCGCCGCTCCGCGAATTTGCGTCCGAATTTCCCGCAAATTTGTTAAATTTAGTCGAAAAATGCCTCGAAAAAGATGCCAAAAATCGTTTTCAATCCGCGGCTGAAATCTTAGTCGAACTCGACAATGCCGAAAGTGAAAATTATCGCGCCGTCGGTTCAAAAAATCGTTCGCGTTTTTTTCTCAAAGCCGCGCTTGCCACCGTTGTTTTGATTGCCATTTTTGCCGCTGGTTTCTTTTTCTATAACACCAAACGTCCGCAAAGAACGCTCGCCGTTTTGCCGATTTCTATTGAACAAGGCTTGAGTGAAAAAGAATATCTTGCCGATGGTTTGACGCAGAGCGTCATTGAAAAACTCTCTAATCTGTCAGATTTGAAGGTCAAGAGCGAATTTTTTACCGGACGTTATAAAGGAAAAGCAATCGAAGCTCAAACAGCCGGAAGAGAACTAAAAGTTGAGGCTGTCTATTTCGGTTCAATTGTCAGCCGCAACGGAGGTTTGTTTTTGAAAGCCAAACTTCTCAGGACTTCCGATGGTTTGGTCATAGATGAAGAAGAATTTAAAATCGAAGAATCCAAATTGATTGAATTACCCCAAGACATTGCTTCGCACATTATCGGAAAAATCAGAACTGATTTGACGGAGGAAGATAAAACCAAATTAGCTAAAAAAGACACGGAAAATGCGGAAGCGAAAAAATTATATATTCAGGGACGCTATTATTTGAGCCGACGCAATGAAGATGATTTACAAAAAGCCGAGCAATATTTTCGCCAAGCAGTTGATTTGGATTCTTATTATGCCAAAGCGTGGGCAGGTTTAGCCGATACCTATTCGCTTTATAGCGTTCCCGGACACAAAGGCTCAATGTCGCCGGAGAAAGCCATTCCTTTAGCGAAGGCGGCGGCAAAATCCGCATTGGAAATTGATGATAGTTTGACTGAGCCTTACAATTCGTTGGGAATGATTAAACTTCGTTACGAGTGGGATTGGGGCGAAGCGGAAAGTAATTTCAGAGATGCCATCAGACGCGACCCGGAATTTCCCCAAGCGCATTGGGGCTTATCGAACTTATTTATGATTACCGGACGGCTTGACGAAGCTCTCGAAGAATCCTTAAAAGCTAAAGAATTAGCTCCATATTCGGTTTCATCCGACCTGAATTTGGCAGGAGTTTATTTCTTCAAACGCGATTATGAGCAAATGGAAAAGGTTTTATCGGAAGCCTTGGAAAAATTTCCAAACCATCCGAGACTAAGTTATTATCGCGGTCTTCAGCGTTTAGAAACCAACAAAATAGCCGAAGCTACGGAAATCTTTGAGAAAATATATGCCGAAGACAAAATTCTCGGTGCCGCCCTGCTTGGTTTTATTTACGGCAAAACCGGGCAAAAAGATAAAACTCTGGAGATTTTGGCAACTTTGGAAGAACTTTCAAAAAAAGATGAGAAAAATTATATTCCCTCGCAAGAAAAAGCCATTATTTATCACGGACTCGGAGAAACAGATAAAGTCTTTGAGTATTTGAATAAAGCCTGCAAGGAAAAATTTTCGGCTTTTCCGTATATCATCCGCGACCCGATATTTGATGAAATAAATTTGGATGCCAGATTTGCCGACCTCAGGAAATGTGCCAATCTTTAAGCGGAAGCGGTCATTGTATCCAAGACTGTTTCAAGTTTTTGTCTGATTTCTAAAGCCTCTAACTTGATGTCTGAGGAATCATAAAGAAGATTTTCGACAATTTCCTGCAATTGTTTTGACACTTTCGGGCGCAATTTTTTTATGGCAATCGGCGTATCCAATTGGTAAAGCCTTCCGGTCAGAAGGTAATAAATAACTACGCCAAACGCGTAGAAATCATCCGATTTTGCCGAAAAATGATTATTCGCAGATTTTGAATACGCATTGGTTTTCCAATCAAAAAGGGCAGATTCATTTATCGGATAAGCATTTTCAAAATCAATCGGGCGTAGCTTTTTTCCCGGCGTAACGATTAAATTTGCCGGTTTGCAGTCGTTCCAAATCCATCCGGCTTGGTGAATTTCGGCAATTATTTTCGCAATTTCAATCGCCCATCTGACAATTTGTTTAATCGAAAAACGCCGTCGGCGAGGTTTCATCAAAGCGTGAAGGTTTTTGCCCTCAACATACTCCATCGCCAAATAAAAATTCCCATCTGTTTCAAATGATGAGAAAACCTTTGGAACACCTTCACACATTTTCCCTAACGCGCTTAAGACATTAAATTCGTTTTCCACGAGATTATAGCCGTCCTGACCGCTCCAAAAAACTTCTCCGTATCGCCGTCCTTCTTTGACGATGCAAAAACGTGGCGGATTTGCGCTGAAATCCAAAGCCTGATAAGTTCCGCCTTTGCCGCGTTGCGTGATTGCCCGAAAAACTTTATACGTTGTCATCAAAGGGTTTTCGCTAGGTTCGGCGGTTTCCGCAATCTTTTTTGTTTTGTCCCGAAATGGGTCAGAAAGCCATTCGGGAACGGCTTGATAGTAATCTTCAGCAACCAAATCTCCCGACAAATTTTTGATAACCGAAACGGTTTTGCCGTTTTCGTCTTTCTTTCTGACTTGGACAAATGCTCCGTAACGATAAAAAACCGAACTGTGCGGCAAATATTGCTCATCAAAAGGCACGGAAACCGGAATGAATTCTTTGGTTAATTCGTGAAGTTCGCGGGCGAGTTTCACGGCTTCTTTTTCCGTTGAAGGATAAACCGTAATAAATTTTCCGACTTGCCGATAACCATGCTTCAAGCCGCAGTTAATTTCGCTAAGGTCATTGAGCGATTCGGGAGCTTTGAACAGCACATCGCGGGAAATCAAAAATGGCGCAACCCGTTCAAATAAATCGCAAGCCTCAAGAATCGTTGCCGAAATGTGAAGTTTCCATCCCTGCATCGGTTCTTGAGGCTTGTCTGCACGGCTAAATCGCCAAAAGTTTTCGTGAGGTTTGACTGGCAGATAAGTTTTGCAAAGTTGCCGCCACCGCCTTAAAAATAATACGGCAACGGCGTTTGACTCTGAAAATGGCGTTTTCGACAAATCCGAAAAGGCTTTGTTTATCTGCGTCATCTGCTAACCTGAATATTCCAATAAATCAGCTAAAACTAATCTTGAAGAAAAGGCTCAAGTTCGGGAGGAATTACTGCACCTTGACCCGTCACCGTAGCTTCGTTCACTCCGTCATCCAAAAACTGTTGTAGTCCTACTTCCATATCAATAACGGATTTCATCGTCGTTCCGGTTCCACAGGTTCCCCCCATTCCGACATACACCAAAATTGTCGGACCGTAAGAATCAGGATTCATAAATTCGCCCTTATCAGTTCCTTCATTTCCGAGCAGTCTTTGTAATTGCGCGGAATTGGAATGAAAATTTTTCATGTATGTTTCCCACGCAGGATCGCTTTTCCCCCCAAGAACCGCCGCAACCGATTCTCTTTGTAGTCTCTTAGCCGTTGTGCGTCCGGCAGGTGTTTCTATAAAATCCGCATATGCTTTGATTAATCGCATTATTTTCATAATTTACTATCTCCTTGTTTTTTTATTTGATTGGAAGTTTTTTCCAACCGCTTTTGACTTACGCATTACCTATGGGGTTAAGCTCGTCAAAAATTTTGTTGCCTTTAGCAACGAATTTCAGTAATTCCGGCATTCCGAATTTTCCACCATATCCGCAAAATTCAGGCTTCGGCTTAAACTCATCTTCCAAAATTGAAGGTTTGCTCAATCTGAGAAGCGCAACAAAAGTTTCGGCAACTATCCGACTGCCGACTTCTCCTAAAGTTTGACCGTTTTCTTCAATCTCGGCTTCTGCCAGCAAATAAAACCATAAAGGCGTTTCGATTGAAAAAACATATTTCAGATTTTCCGGCAACAGATTTGCAAGTTGTTCGGGCTTCAAAATTCGCTCTTTCGTCCCTAGAATTATCTTTGCAACGTCTTGTCCACTCGGCAAACTCAACGCCCTTGCACGATATAAGTCCATTGCCGCAAGCGAGGTTTCTCTGCCAAAAATACCCGGAAATTCTCCATTGGAATTCGGTAAAAATCCAAGTAAAGGAGCAATCTTTGTATCAATTCGTGGAGCAAAATTAAACTTTTGTTTGTGGTTATGATTTGAAAGGTCGTAAAACCAATTCCAATTAACTAACCAGTCTCTTACAAGATTATTTTTTCCGTCCAATTTGCCTCTTCCGGTAAAAAGCGATAACTCGAAGATGGTTGCCGAAAGTGATTTCGGGTCATCATTAAAAAGACGATTCCAATTATATGAATTTCTGACCAGACTATGACCGGCGCGATATGCGGCAACGGAAAATTCTAAAGGCATAAATGCAGAATCCCGTTCGGGAAAATAAAATCTATTACCTTCAGACAAAACTTGGTTCAAGACCGATTGTTTGATGATTTTAGGAAGAAAATCTTTAAGGATAATCCATTGATAATGAAGAGTTACTATTTTTCGGGCTTCTTCAAATCTTGCGGTGGTATCTTCTCCGCCGAGATGATTGACAACTGCGTTATGAAATTTAATAAACGCAACCTGCGTTTGAGCAACTGCTAAATTTTCATCATTTCGCTCGTCAACAATTTGAGCCGTTGGACTGTTTTTCATTCGCGGCAAATCATTCGGAATTGGAAAATCTTTTTCGACAAAATCTCCATTGATAGTTTCACCCAATCTCAAAAACGATTTAGATTTCTCTTGGAGCAATTCAGCTTTTATACACCCAAGCCCATAGAGAGTTTCTAAATTAAAAAAAGGAGTTCTTTTGTTGGAAATGTTTGCAACACTTATTTCATTCCAAGGAGGAATTCTCGCAACAGTTGCCGAATCGAGAGAAATATCGTGATCAATAAATTGTCCTAAATAAGTATAGCCCGCCGGAATTCTTTTGGGTTCATCGGTCATAAATTTTGCCAATTGATTCAATTCATCGTCAGAAGGATTAAACGGACGGTTAATTTTCAACATTTCTTCATAGCCAAAATCAGACATAATATTTTACTGTGTTCGCAAATTTTTCTGTTTTTGCGAGTTCTCCCAAGTTCTTAAAATTTACATAAACTTCACCTTAAAAGTTTTTCTATACTAAAACGCACCAAAAATGGCGAAAAGGTATCATCAGATTGAAAAAAAAATAAAAAAAATTGTGTTTGCATTATGCACAGTTTTTTTTGAAAAGGGAAATTTGGAAAAATAGAATATTTTTTTTTGGAATTTTGCACGGCTAAACCCTTACGTTTCCAATCTTTTCCGGCTTTTTGTCGGAACTTGGTTTGAGATATGGCGCGTTGTCTTGGTCGCGTTTTTCTTTTGAATCGGATGAGTGCCATTTTTGCCATTCGTCGGGTGCGTCGAAGGTTTCGCCGCCGTGTTTGGTTAATCTTGGGCGAATTCGGCACATTACGGGCGTGTTGATGCCGACTCCTGAAATTATGGCTTGACCTTTTGTGAGCGCAGGAAGTTCGGCGAGCATTGCGCGACCTGCGCCTTCGACGGATTGGGCGACGGTTTGCTGGTCAATCGGATTGACGATTCGCATAATGATTTGCGTCATACATTGCGACAAAACATCTTGATCTAATTTGCCCGGACGTTGCGTGATTAAACCGATTCCGACACCGAATTTTCTGCCTTCGGATAAGATTTGTTTTAAGATATTTGTCGAAACGACGCTCAATCCGGCGGGCGCGAAGCGGTGCGCTTCTTCGAGCAAAGTAAAAACCGGATAAGGCAGATAATTTTCCGTGTTCGGCGCAGATTCGCCGCGAACTGTGAGCATTCGGGCTTTGTTGACTCGTCTTAAAAGCGTGCCGACGATGACTTGTTGTTCGTGTTGTTCGATGTCGGAAAGCTGAAAAATCGTGCATTGTCCGGGCGCGAATAAATCTTTTAACGGAATGTGATCTTGTGCCGAAAAAATGCCGCCTTCGCGGTCGAAACGCGAATCTAAACGCCACAATAAACCTTCGATTGACGAAACATTTCCGCCGTCGGATTTGCCTTCCGAGCCGTATTTTTGCGCGTTCACTTCATCGCGCAAATCGTGATAAGCGTAAGCATAATCTTGGCGGCGTTCGACTCTTAATTTTTCGTTCAAACTGCGAAATGCGAGCGACAAGAAATGTAGCATTTTGTCCGATGTTCCTTCGGGCAAAAGATATTTGATGTCGGCTTCGGTAAGCGTCGAAAATCGAACTTTAATTTTGTCGGGCGTGAAGATTCTGACTTCGGGTTTGTAGCCGTTTTCGCCTGCAAATTGGGCGTTTCCCATAATCGAACTCATCGTATGATATTCGCCGTGCGGATCAACGATTAAAACCGCCGCGCCGTTAAAAGGGCGCATCATTTCTTCGATCAGAACTCCGGCAGTGTAAGATTTTCCCGAACCTGTCGAAGCCAAAATCGCCAAGTGAGTCGAAACAACATCTTTGATAGACAAAACAACCGGAACTTCGCCTTTTTTGCGCGTCAAAAGCGAGCCGATATGCGCCGAACCTAATTCTTCCGCACGTTTCGGACTGAGCATTTCGGAGAGCGTTTCGCTTGATGCGAGAAAACAAGCGTCGCCCGGATTCGGCGGAATTCGCGGATTGTTAAAATCTTTCACAGACGTATCAAAATAACCGATTGTTTCAACCGTAATTTCATAAATTTCGCAACCGTCCGCGTCAAATCCGATGAGCGAAGAAACGAGCGCGGGCGGCGTATTCGGATCGGAAAGAAATGCGTCGGGCAAATTTCTGATTAACTTTCTGCCCTTGATCGTGCCGATAATCCGGCGCGTTTCATCGCCGTCTTTGGCTTCATAGTAAACAAATTCGCCGATGCGCGTGCGTTTGTTGTCTTTGGTGATAAAGAGATATTCGTGCGGCAATTCGCCCGGTCCTTTGACTGTTCCTGTAAGAAAATCTGTGGTCATAATGTTCATTTTGTTTGAGATAAGTTTCGGAAAATTATAGCACGTTTCAAAGTTGCGAATCTTTTGCAGACGCAATACCGGATTAACCTGAAATCGTATTAGACAACTTTCCAAAATAAGTGTTGTATTTCCCATATTTAGCCTGTTTTAACAGGCTTTCGTGCGCTTCGCACGTTTTAGCCACGTTCGTTTACGGCGTGGTTAAATTGTAATGATGTTGATGAAGGGCGTTTTAACGTCCTTATCTGATTGGCTTAAGCCGCCAAATAAAAGCACGTTAAAACGCGCTCATTAATTGATTTTCAATCCGAACCACGCCGTAAACGGACGTGGCTAAAAGCCGCGAAACGCGGAAAGCCTCGTGAACGAGGCTGAAAATTAAGGTATTCAAAGATGCGGCGAATATTTTATTTTGGAAAGATGTCTATTATAATAAGCTGGCATAATTTTTAGGAGAAAGCAATGATTGACGAAAATACAAATGATAGACTTTACATTGAAAAGTCCGAACCGGGATTTATCGGAGTTCTGTATTATGAGATAGATGACGGTCTCGATTTAGGTGATCGGCTTTATATGGAGCAGACGAGCGTTCCGATGTTTATTGAAATGCTGAGTCAGTGTTTGAGTGCTTACGGTCGCCGGTGCGGAAATGACAACTTTCAAATCTATGATTCGGGACATAAACCGCAATCGTTTTATAACATAGATAATCGTCGCGCCGAAGGATTGCCGAATAGCGGACTCAGCGGTTTTACGATTTGCAGATCCGATGCTGAATATTTGTTGAAACAACTTTCAGACATACCCGCAACAACTTCTGCCGACATAACCGCAACAACTTCTACCGAGGCAATCGCAACAACTTCTGCCGAATCAAGCAGGGAAATGTTGAATCGGCAACTCTTGGAAGCCGCCGCGAACGGAGATTTAAACGCTGTCGGCAAGGCTCTGACGAGCGGTGCGGATGTCAATGTGCAAAATCAGCACAAACAAAGCGCATTGCATATCGCCGCCGAAAAAGGACATTTATACGCCGTCGCAATTCTGCTGACAGCCGATGCCGACATTGAGAATTCTGATGTCGCCGACATAACACCGCTGATGGTTGCCTCCTTCCACGGAAAGACTCAAGTTTCATATTTATTATTGCGCTACGGCGCAGTCATTAACCGCGATTTGCTGAATTCACTAAAACTCAAGGTAGATATTTTTGAAGAAAACGCCGGAGGATCGGGAATGGTTGATCCAGATTATACAGCGGCGTGGCGGAAATTTTATGATTTTATGGTTGAAAAATGGAATAAGCAAAATGAAAAGGTTTCTCCGTAAATCCGTGCGTTATAATTTTCGTGAAATCTTGAAAAATTATAACGCACGGATTAAAGCGGAGCGAAAAAAACTATCAGCTATCATCTTTCATCTGTTATCTATATCGAAGGTAAAAATTTTAACACTCCGTAATAGATGAAAGATGATATACCCAAAAGAAAATGAATTGCGAAAAACAATTAGCCGAAAAAAGTCCGACACGCTTTAGCTTGTCGAGATGCCGACACATTCAACAAGCTAAAGCGTGTTGGACTTTTTAATCAAATGTTTTCGCAAACCAATTCCT
>JANNYB010000182.1:0-5706 GCA_031409875.1 Acidobacteriota bacterium
AGGAATTGGTTTGCGAAAACATTTGATTAAAAAGTCCAACACGCTTTAGCTTGTTGAATGTGTCGGCATCTCGACAAGCTAAAGCGTGTCGGACTTTTTTCGGCTAATTGTTTTTCGCAATTCATTTTCTTTTGGGTATATAAGGCGCAGACAAAAGCGAACCGTCCGCCAGACAGAATGAAAGCATTTCGTCAGAATAAGTCCGATTGCATGCAGGACATTTTTTCATTCTTCAAATTTAACACGCCGATAAATTTCGTCAAGCGTTAATTTCAAATCAACCGATTGAAATTCGATTTCTTCGTCCATATCGTTATCGTTGTAAAAATAAGTTATCCAGCGTCCGTCGGGTTGGCGGCGGTGAAGTTCGATGTGGATTTTGTCCTGTTCGACGATGATATATTCTTGAACGCTTGGAATTTGTTGATATGCGCGGAGTTTTTCGCGTCGGTCGGTTTGGCGCGTTGAAGGCGAAATGACTTCGATAATTAAAATAGGTTCTTCGCGGTAAAATTTACTTTTTTTGACTTTATCGCAAGCAACAAAAACATCTGGATAATAAAAAGTTTTCTCGTCGGCGCGGAGTTTCATTTCCGCCATAAACGCTTCGCATTTTGAATTCTCTAAATGAGCGTCGAGTTTTGTTGCAAAA
This sequence comes from Acidobacteriota bacterium, assembly GCA_031409875.1. Classification (GTDB taxonomy): domain Bacteria; phylum Acidobacteriota; class Blastocatellia; order Pyrinomonadales; family Pyrinomonadaceae; genus CALMEH01. The sequence goes on from JANNYB010000182.1 coordinate 653, forward strand.
TTCATCGAAATTCGATAATGAGTATCGCTCGCACCAGCCATTGCATAAACTTCGCCGTCCACATATTCATATCTAACTTGGCTGATTTCTTCGCCTTCGAGGTAATCTTCAACGCTGATTTTTGTTTTGAGTTTTGCCAATCCCATAATCCGAAATTATATCACAAGATTTTTCCGCCGAAAGTTTTCCACCTGTGGAAAACTTTTTTGCAAAACTTTTTTTACGATTTGAGCGTAATTCAATTTGAGCTTTTAATCTTAAAATTATCGAACAAATTCCAACAATGATAAAGAAAAATTATTTACAATTTACACTTTCGCTCGTCTTAGCATTTTCGATGTTTGCGGTTTCTTTGCCGCAAATCGGTTACGCGCAACCACCGTTAAAGACGCAAACTTCAATAAATTTGCAGAAATCTTTGCAAACAATCGAAGAAAAAGTCGAAGCGCGGCGCAAAGAACTTGGCATTCCGGGAATGTCTTTGGCGATTGTTAAAGACGGCAAAGTTATCTATTCAAAAGGTTTGGGCTACAAAGATTTTGAAAAGAAAATTCCTGTAACGTCTGATACGCAGTTTGCGATTGGTTCGGCAACGAAAGCGTTTACCGCGCTTTCGATTTTGATGTCGCAAGACGAAGGCAAACTTTCGCTCGATGATTCGCCGAAAAAATATCTGTCGTATTTCAAAATGAAGGACGCGGACGCGGACAAAAATATGACCGTGCGCGATTTGCTGTGTCATACTTCGGGTTTGAATCGCACGGATTTGGCGATGATTACCGGACAATTAAATCGGCAAGAATTGATTCAAGTTGTCGGCGAAGCGCAACCGATGGCGAAATTGCGTGAGAAATTTTTCTACAACAACATAATGTTTGCCGCCGCCGGCGAAATTACGGCGACCGTGCAAAAAACGACTTGGGAAAAATTTGTTCCCCAAAGAATTTTTGCGCCGCTCGGAATGACGAATTCATCAATGGATTTGAAGCAGATGGAAAAGGCAAAAGATTATTCCTACGGCTACGAATACAATTTCGACACAAAAGAAACGCGCCGTTTGCCGTTTCGTGCGATTGACGAAGTTGCGCCTGCCGGTTCGATAAATTCGAGCGCAAACGATATGACGAAATGGATTCAATTTGTGCTTGATAAAGGTTCTGTCAACGGCAAAAGTCTTTTAAGCGCAAAAGGTTACGACGAATGGACAAAACCGCAAAACAAAGTTACGCCGAACGGCAAAATCAGTTATGGTTTGGGTTGGTTTTTGCGCGATTGGAACGGAATGAAAGTTGTTGAACACGGCGGAAATATTGACGGATTTAACGCACTCGTGGCAATGATTCCCGAAAAAAATATCGGTTTCGTGATGCTGACAAATGTTTCAGGTTCAAGTTTGGGAAGCGAATTGATGCCGCTTGTTTGGGAAAATCTTTTAGATAATCCAAACAAATCGCAAAATGTTTCGGGCGATGCAATGCAGAAAGAAGTCGGCAAATATAATTTCAAAGAAGCCGGATTTGATGTCGAAGTAAAAATGCAAGACGGAAAACTTGTTGCCGTTGTTCCGGGACAACCAACTTACACGCTCGAAAATGTCGGCGGGCGCAAATATAAACTCAAGGAAGTTGACGGATTTTTTATCACTTTCAAAGACGATTCGGCATATATCGAACAACCGCAAGGCAATTACACTTTGCCGAAAGTAAGTGCGGAAACGAAAATTTCAAATGATGCGGCAAAAGAACTTATCGGCAAATATTCTGTTCCGAGCGGCAATGGAACAGTAGAAATTAAAGCCGAAACAGACGGCAAAATCACGTTCAATATTCCGGGACAACAACCTTATGCGCTGACCGAAAAGGCGAAAGACCAATTTAATCTTCTGCCTTTGCCCGAATCATATTATTTGAAGGTCAAACGCGACAGCGCAAACAAAGTTTTAAGCGTTACCGTTGTCCAGCCCGAAGGCGAATTTGAATTCAAAAAAGCCGATGCAACCGCCGAAAACAAACCGAAAATTACGGTTGACGAATTGATGGCAAAATCAATCGAAGCTGCCGGCGGCGAAGCAAATTGGCGCAAAATTACGTCGCGTGTAATCGTCGGCGATGTTGATATGATTCATCAAGGTGTGAAAGGGACAACGACGATTTATTCAAAAATGCCGAACAAAACCGCAACCGAAATGACATTTACGGCAATCGGCAAAACGATTGCGAAAGGTTTTGAATTTTTTGACGGCACGGGCGGCGAAGAACTTTATACATTTGCGCCGGTTGAAAAATATTCGGGTAAAAAATTGGAAGATATGCGTTTAGGCTCGGATATGCTTGCGCTTTTGAATTGGAAAACCAATTATAAAACCATTGAAATCAGAGGCACGGAAAAATGCGGCGAAGAAGAATGTTACGCGGTTGAATTTATGCCCGAAAAAGGCACGAAAGTTACCGAACTTTATTCGACGAAAACATTTTTGCTGATGAAACGGCAAGGCATTATTTCTTCCAGCACGAGCGAGCAATCAATTCCATATTCGATAACTTTTTCGGATTACCGCGAAGTTGACGGTATAAAAATAGCTTTCAAAATGGTCAGCACAAATATCGGAATGGGCGACATTGTAACGGTCGTTAAATCGGTTAAACACAATGTCGAGATTGACGATAAAATGTTTGCGCCGCGAAAAGTAGCGTTAAAATAAAAGCTCGGAGCTACGGCTTTAGCTATGAAATTTTTGCAACATTTCATAGCTAAAGCCCTAACTCCGAACAACTTAACTTATTCAAAAGTGCGAACTATTATTTGTGCCGATAAGTAATTCTGCCTTTTGTTAAATCGTATGGCGACATTTCGACATCAACGCGGTCGCCGATTAAAATCCGAATTCGATTTCTTCTCATTCTGCCTGAAATTTGCGCCATCACGATATGTTCGGTGTTATTAACCTGCACCTTGAAACAAGCATCGCGCTGTTTATCTAAAACAATTCCGGCTACTTCAATCATTTCTTCTTTCATTTATCACCTCTCACTTTATAATTGTTGCCCAAAATGAATAGTGTCTCCAGATAAGCATTATCGGGAGACACTTATTAAAAAAAATCGCTTTTAATCAAGCGAATAATTCTTACCAGCGCGAACCGCCGCCGCCGCCGCGATTTCCACCGCCGCCACCGCCGCCACGATTTCCACCGCCGCCGCCATAACCGCCGCGTCCGCCGCCGCCGCCGCTTCCGCCGCGATCTTCGCGGGGTTTGGCTTCATTAACTGTTAAAGCGCGTCCGTCCATATCTTTGCCGTTAAGTTCGCTAATTGCGTTTTGCGCTTCTTCTTTGCTCGACATTTCGACAAAACCGAAACCGCGTGAGCGTCCGGTGTCGCGGTCTTCAATAATGTTTGTTGATTCGACTGTGCCGATTTTACCGAACATTGCTTCTAAATCTTGTGTTGTTGTATCGAAGGAAAGATTTCCTACATAAAGTTTCGTTGACATAATAATAAATACCTTTTCCCTTTTCGGGAATTCAAAAGAAGTATCGAATCGTGTGTTGCTTCGGAGAAAAACGGTAGTCTTTACGAAGAGGTCGGATTTCGGATGCTCAAAAAAAATTCAAGAGCGACTTCTGTAACCAATAATAAATGAACCTGCTCTCGAACTTATCCAAAAAACCGTCTTTGACGAGCGCATCAAAAAATTGATGCAAGAGAAGGACTAATAGTGTATAGGATGCACTTTCTATCGGATAGTTGCAAATGGATTACGGCTAATTATTAAATACTTCCGCGCAAAGTCTTTAATTTATCAAAGATTCGACTACTTTCAACTGCATTCTGCCACCTGCGAAACTATCTTCCGAATGATCGAAAACCGCGTCCAATTCTTTTTCGACATCACCGATAAATTTATTCGTGTTTTTCGCTTTCGGCAAGAATTTTGCAAAATCGTAAAGCTCCGTATCGAGCAGATGCGAAGTTGCGACATTTCCCGCCGCGCCGAGCATCGAATTGCGGATAAGCGGAATTTCTTTTTCGAGTTCGTCAATCAGACGTTTTATGCGGGCGCGTTTCAAATTCGGTTGCGAACCGCAGAGATTGCACGGAATTATCGGGAATTTTCGTTCTTCGGCATATTGCACAATATCTTTTTCAAAACAATAAATCAGCGGGCGAATGACCGTGTTGCGTCCATCGTCCGAACGCAAAATCGGCGGCATTGTCTTTAAAATTCCGGTGTAGAAAAGATTTAACAGCAGAGTCGAAGAAACATCGTCGGCGTGATGTCCGAGCGCGATTTTCGTGCAACCTGTTTCAACCGCCGTGCCGTAGAGAATTCCGCGCCGCAGACGCGAACAAACCGAACAATAAGTTTTGCCTTCGGGAACAAGGCGCGTAACGGTCGAATATGTATCTTCGACGACGATTTTATACGGAATGCCGAGTTTTTCTAAGTAATTCGGCAAAACTTCTTCGGGGAAATCAGGCTGTTTTTGGTCGAGATTGACGGCGAGAATCTCAAAATTTACAGGCGAACGCTTTTGCACATCAAGCAGTAAATCAAGCATCGTATAGCTGTCTTTGCCGCCCGAAAGACAGACCATAATTTTATCGCCTTCCGAAATCATCGAAAAATCGGCGATTGCCTTGCCCATTTTCTTGAGCAGTTTAGTTTTTGTTTTAGTTTCGACAAACAATTTTCAGTAAAACCTCCAAAGCAGTAAAGTTTGACACGCGAAAGACTGGAGCGCAAGCGTCCCCGCTTGCAAACACCGCGTTTTTCAGCGGTGTAACAGCGTTTGGTATCAATCAAGTTGAATGCCAATCGAGGCTTTTTCGCGTTTGAAGCAAACACTCATTGCAAGCGGGGACGCTTGCGCTCCAGTCGGCAATTCAAAAAAAAACTAGACATCAAACGAAAAAATCCTTTATCATAAAATTTAACTGAAATTTCAAACCGATTCGACGTTTCAATATTAAAATTGTCATTAAATTAAAGCGGCTGGCGTTTTAAACCGTCTGAGCCGTCAAATTCTATTACTTAAAAGAGCGGAGGCTTTC
>JANNYB010000183.1:0-9789 GCA_031409875.1 Acidobacteriota bacterium
TGCAAAGTCGAAGCGCAATCCGCGCTCGTTGCAAAATTTTCGATGCGCGTTTCACCTTCCGCCATTGAAGCGAAAAGTGCGGCGCGATGCGAAATTGATTTGTCGCCGGGCAGAGAGATTTTTCCTTGCAAAGATTTTGCATGTTTGATTTTCATAAAAATTCCGTCAACGACAAACTATAAACCATAAATCACAAACTATAAACCGTTGTGAAAAATATTATCTCTTATTTGTGGAAAGTCAGAATGGGGAGCGGTAGCGACTCGCCGGAAAATGGAGCGAGTCGCTACCGCTCCCCATTCTGACTTTCAAAAAGCATTTGCGTTTTTTACGATTTATGTGCCAAACTTTAATTTACAAAGATTAATGACGCAGAAAGCCATCGAACTCAAACTGCCAAGCAGACTCGAATCAATAGACGAAGCCGTTACGCAAGCGGTAAAATTCGCTTCGCGCATCGGTTTGTCCGAAGAAGAGCTTTACGCGATTGATATGGCAATGCGCGAATCGGTTGCCAACGCGGTCAAACACGGCAATCTTTTGGATGAAACAAAGCCGGTCGTGATAGCGTTAAGCGATTCGGCGAAAGGTTTTGAAGTTTCGGTGCGCGATTTCGGCAAAGGTTTCGAGGTTGATGAAATTCCCGATCCGACAAATCCCGAAAACCTTATGAAAGCATCGGGGCGCGGTATTCTTTTTATCCGAACTTTTATGGATGAAGTCGAATGGACAAATCATTCGGAAGGCGGAACAATTATCAAAATGCTCAAAAAGCATTGAATAGGTAATAGGTAATTGGTAATTGGTTTTTGGTATTACATATTTAAGATTTTTTTAATTACACTTTTAGGAGATAAAAATGGCTGAACTTAACATTTCTGAACGACAAGCAGGCGACGTAACAATTCTCGATATGGACGGCAAAGTAACACTCGGCGAAGGCAGCGTCGCGCTTCGCAGTGCGATTCGTCGTCTTTTGGGCGAAGGCAAAAACAAAATTCTTTTGAACTTGGGCAGCGTGGCTTATGTTGATTCGAGCGGCATCGGCGAATTGGTTTCGAGCTTCACAGCGGTCAGAAAAGAAGGCGGAACGCTGAAACTTTTGAATTTAACACAAAAAATTCAAGACCTTTTGGCGATTACCAAACTTTTGACTGTCTTCGATGTTTTTGAAAACGAAGGCGAGGCACTGTCGAGCTACTAAAAAATAACAAGTAGAAGTTGATTTGTATGCAAGTCAGAACGGGGAGTGGTAGCGACTCGCTAAATTATTAAGCGAGTCGCTACCGCTCCCCGTTCTGACTGATACTTTACATTATTTCGGCAAAAAGACATCTAAACTTGCCGAAAAAGCATCTTTAAAGACAGAAAGACGCAAAATGTTCAGGAAAATTCTAATGTTATTCCCCTGAAATTTCTTCGAATATTTTGCGTTTTTCAAGTTGTCAGAACAGGAAGCGGTAGCGACCTGTTTTAAATCAATCCCAGAACAGGTCGCTATCACTTCCTGTTCTGACAAATTCACAATGAAAAAAGTTTTATTTTTACTGCTGATTTTCGTTTTCGCGTTTCCGGCGTTTTCTCAAACCGTTAAAACACAAGGTTTTCAGCTTCCGCAATTTGGCGTAAGACTCGAACCGGACAAACGCTTGATGACGGTTCTTGCCGCGCTCGAAGCCGCTGGACTCGAAACGCCTCTGGCGGCAAAAGGCACGGAATTTCGCCAAAAACTCCGCGCCGATTTGAAAGGTTTGAATCCTGATTTAATCCAACGAATGCAAGCCTTTATCAAGCAATTCAAAAATCGTTATCCGAATAAATCGGATGATGAAATTATCGCGCCGTTTATTTCGATGTCTTACACATTGTCGCCTGTGCCGGATTTGTCGGAGCCGGCGCGTTCGTCGGATTTGCCGGGAAATGTTTTGGACGTGCTTGATTTTTCGCCGTTTGTGCGCGAATTTTATCGCACTTCGACATTCAAAAATAATCTCGATTCATACATCAAAGATTACGAAGCGGCAAGCCTTCCGATGCGAAAATCAACCGAAGAAATGGTGCGCGAACTGCTCGACTATCTGAACACGAAGCCGCAGCTGACATTTGGTGAAAAATTTGTTGTCGAAACAAAAGTTAGAGGCAAAGTCGTCAAAAACGTCGAAACGCGCCAACGCGAACGCCGCTTTTTTATCGTTCCCGAACTTCTCGCACCGAAAGGCGCGGTTACGTTCGTCAATGCCGGCGACGATTATTACGCGATTGTTCCGCCCGAAGTTGATTTGAGAACTTCGGAAGTCCGCCGCGCTTATTTGCACTTCGTTCTTGATCCGCTGATTTTGGCGAATTCAAAGGAAATTTTAGGATTTAAAGAAGGCATCAGAGCATTATTAGATGAACGCCGCAAAACGAATCCGAATATTTCGCCAGACATTTTTCTCGCAGTTTCGCGTTCGCTCGTGTCGGCGGTTGATGCGCGTCAAACCGAATTTCAAAAAGTAAAATTGGCAACGTCAGAAGCGCGTAAGAAGATTGATTTGATGAAAACTGATGCGGATAGACTCGCTGTTTCAAATGAACTTGCCGAACTTAAACAATCTTTTTCGGACGAAACTGCTTTGCAATTATCGCAATCTTACGAAAGCGGCGCGGTGCTGTCGTTTTATTTCGCTTCGCAAATCAAAGGCATTGAAGAATCGGAGTTTGATATTGCAAGCTCTCTGCGCGACATTATTTTGTCGCTCGTGCCGTCGAAAGAAATGACACGCTTGGCAGAAAATGCCGATGCCAAAAATCGCGCACTCGAAAACCGCAAAAAAACGACGGTTGTTTCAAAAGTCATCGAAAATCCGGTAACGGTTAAACTTTTGGAGATTGACCAAAAAATTACGGCAAAAAATTATACGCAAGCCGACGCGGAACTCAAGAAAATGTTGATTGAGTATCCGACCGAATCGCCGCGAATTTATTACGCACTCGGACGATTGTCGAGTCTTTCCGCCGAAAATTTGCCGAAGGCAGAAGAAGAAAAACGCAATCAAAAACTGCTCGAAGCAAAAGCGGCTTACACGAATGTTCTTCGCACCGCAACCGAAACGACCGATCCGGCTTTGATTTCGTTGGCGTATATGAATTTGGGCAGAATTTACGAATTTTACGACCAAACCGAATATGCCATAAAAATTTACGATAAAGTCATCGAAATCGGCGACGTTTCCGGCGGCGCATTTGCCGAAGCAATGGAAGCCAAAGCGCGTTTGTCGAAAAAATAGTTTTGAGTCCCGCCTTCAGGCGGCAAACCGCGAGCGAAGCAATGCGGTTTCGGCGTTGGTTAAAATTAGAGTTAATCAACGCTATGCAACTGCTTCGCTTCGCTGGCAGTTGCGCCAACTGAAGTTGGAACTCAAAACAAAAAAACTATGAAATTCACGATTTTTTTTACAATTCTGCTTTTTGCTGTTAATGTTTTCGGGCAAAGAATTATTACGAATCCAACGCAGGAAGATCCGTTTTTTATTCCCAATGTTACGGTTATTCCCGACAAAGAATGGGGCGTGATGATTGATTTTCTGAAAAAAGAAAATTGGGACAGCGCGGCTTTTTACGCTTCGGGTTTGTTGCGGCGTTTGAAAACCGATAACGACAAAAAGCAAATCGCCCAGCTTCGTTATTTATATCTTTTCTCGCTTGCGGGAAAGATTATGAAATTTCACGAAGCCGGAAAAACTGCCGAAAAAGAAAACGCTTGGACAGAAATGGACAAAGCCGTTACTGAATTTACCGGCAAAGAATTTATTCTGCCCGCCCGCGATTATCGAAGCATCTGCGACAAAAACCTGAATTTCATCTGTCCCGTAGCGGGAAACGATAAAGCCTTTCGCACTGCCGCAACCAACAAAGAAGCCACGACGATTCATTCATTCGATTACGTCGTTTTCGATAAAGCCGTAGATTTAAAGCAATTTTCCGACAAACAGATTTTCTTAGGCGGAACGCTCAAGCGAGTCGAATTTAACGAAGATTTAAGCGAACCTTGGGTGATGTATCTGATTTTTGAAAAAGGTTTCGTCCGCGTAGTTGTTGAAGAGTGAAAGACAGAAGCCAGAAGACAGAAATCAGAAGTCAGAATATTCGTTCTTGAATACTGATTTCTGTCTTCTGATTTCTGCCTTCTCTAATAATCACAAACATCCGCCGCCATTTCGCGTGGTTCTAGTTTGTTGCTCATAATAATTCGGGCGCAACCGTTCCAGCGCAAAATTACGTCATCATTTCCTTCGGGGCGAATTTTTTCGGCTTTTGCAAACCAATCCATCGCTTGCACGAAAAAATCGTAAGCGGCGTGTTCCGAACCCGGCATTTTTTTATTAAGCGACGCTTTGGCGCGGCGTTCGTAAACGATTCCGGTGTAATAAGCGCGTTCGTATTCGTCCGTTATTTGTGCCAAATAATCCTTGATTTGCGAATCGCCGATGGCATAATCTTTGCCAAATCTATCGCTCATCGCCAAGATAATTGTGATTATCGCATCTTGATTTTCCGGCTCGGCGTTCAAAATATCCAAACAAATACTCTGCGCCGCGCCCGATTCGTTTAAAAGACGATAATGTTTTGCGCGTTCAAGTGCCGCCGGAATTGCTTCTTTGTGTAAAGTTTTTAATTCAAACATATTTGCTCCTTAATTACTCGTTATCTTTTTTAGGTTTGCGGCGAAAAATTCGCACAAGTTTTTTAATCGGATCGTAAAATTCATCAACCACGCGCTCTTTTAACGGAATAATCGCGTTATCGGTAATCGTAATTCCTTCGGGACAAACTTTTGTGCAGCATTTTGTGATGTTGCAATAACCGATATTGCCGTCGTCTTTCAAATCCTTCAAACGATTTTCGGTATCGAGCGGGTGCATCTCCAACGCCGCCGCATAAACCAAAAATCTCGGTCCGATAAATTCTTCGTGTTTATGATGATCGCGCAAAACGTGGCAAACGTCTTGGCACAAAAAACATTCGATACATTTGCGAAATTCCTGCACGCGGTCAATGTCTTGCTGTTGCATTCGCCAAGTTCCGTCTTCGGCATCAGGCGCACGCGGCTTGAATTTTTTGATGCGTTTTTTAACTTCGTAATTCCACGAAACATCCGTTACCAAATCTTTTTTGAGCGGAAAAGCCTTCATCGGTTCAACCGAAATCGGCTCGTCAATCGGCAGCGTATTCATCCGCGTCATACACATCAATTTCGGATTACCGTTAATCTCCGCCGAACACGAACCGCATTTTCCCGCCTTGCAATTCCAACGACACGCCAAATCTCCGGCTTGCTCGCCCTGAATCTGCAAAACCGCATCCAGAACAACCATTCCTTCGGAAATTTCCGTGTCGTAAGACTTAAACTCGCCGCCATCGCTGTTGCCGCGCCAGATTTTGAATGTTGCTTTTGCCATCTTTTAATGTTCCAAATCGGACTCTAATTTTATCTTTTCTATTGTTTGAACTTTGCCTTTTTCAAATTCATCAATTTCATCTTTGAATTTCGGCAAAAGTTCGAGCAGAAATTCGATTTTGCTCTTTTCGACATCAAGCACAACCACCGCGATTTCGTAATTGCTCATATTTTGCTGATGCTTCAAATTTTTATCAATCGTGAGCAAAATATCAAATTTTTCTTCAACCGCCGCGCCTAACAAATGTCCGTTTTTCAAACCGCTCCAATCCATTTCGACAACGGTTTTAACTTCAAACTCGGTCAAATATCGTTTTAATTTGCGCGTTACGCATTCGTCAAGCAAAATTTTCATTGAGTATTTCAGTAGATTTAATCGTTATTTGTTCGGAAAATTCCAAAAGTTTGACCACCTGTTCGCGTTTGACAGACGGAAAATCGTCTAAAAATTCATCAATCGAATCGCCCGTTTCCAAATAATCAAACAGATTTTTAATCGGCACTCGCGTCCCGTTAAAAACAGGCGTTCCGCCCAAGATTTCTTTGTCTATGTTAATAACTTTCATACTGTAAAACAGCGAATAAATCTTCGCGCTCAAGGTCGGGCATTTCTTCCAAAATCTCGTCAGTCGTTAATCCAGCGGCATATAAATCTAAAACATCTGTTAAGCGAATCCGCATTCCGCGAATGCAAGGGAGACCGCCGCATTGTTTCGGATTGACAGTGATTCTGTTTGATAAATTCTGTGTTGTCATAAATTCTTTTTGGCGGTGATTAGTCATAAAACTCGCCTTCATCACCAACAATTCTAGCTCCAAGAACTTTTGCAAGTTGTTGCGTCGTTTGTCGTATCAAATCATTAGGATTATCAAAACTCGGCAATCCTTTAAAAGTGATTCTATCTTTGTTCCAACGATACACACGATACCATTTTGATTCTTCAGAAAAGAACACTTCAGATTCTCCTTCTGAATTCTGAATACGAATTACTTCTCCAGTCGCAGGATTTTTGCTGATAAAATCCTCTGACGTTAGATGAACATTCTTTTGACTTTCAACAGCCGCTTTCCACTCGGACAAAGTAATTGGTTCACCGATAGGTTCGCCTTTATCATTTACACGCTCTATATGAATTCCATAAGCCATACAATTTTAATTATCTCATAAATCAGCCCATTTCTTCGATAATCTGTTTCAATTCGTCCGGCATTTCGGGAATCGGGATGGAACTGATTTCGATTTCGCCGTCTGCGCCTTTTTTTACGGAGAAATTTATCGTGCTGAATTCTTTTTCTTTATTCGGGTAATCTTCGCGGAAATGTCCGCCGCGTGATTCTTTGCGTTCGATTGCTGCTAAAGTTATTGCTTCGGAAACATTGAGCAAATTGTGCATATCGAGCGCGGTGTGCCAGCTCGGATTGAAATCAATATTGCCCGTTGCGCTGACGTTTTCGAGGCGTTTTTTCAACTCCCGAACGCCGATTAAAGCCGTCTGCATTTCGTCTTCGTTTCGCACGATGCCGACGTTTAACTGCATCAAATCTTGCAATTCGTGTTGGAGCGCGAACGGATTTTCGCCGTTTTGTTTTTCAAATGGCTCTAACGACCATTTGACGGTTTGCGCGATTTCCTCGTTATTGATTGTGCCGTGTTCGTTTTCCTGTGCAAATTTCGCCGCAAATTCTCCGGCGCGTTTGCCGAAAACGATTAAATCCGAAAGCGAATTTCCGCCCAAGCGATTTGCGCCGTTGATTCCGGCGGCACATTCTCCGGCAGCGAAAAGTCCGGGCAATGTCGAGGCTTGCGTGTCGCCGTCAACTTTAATTCCGCCCATAATGTAATGCGTCGTCGGTCCGACTTCCATCGGCGTTGTCGTAATATCCAAATCGGCGAGTTGTTTGAATTGATGATACATACTCGGCAATTTCTTCTTGATATGTTCGGGCGCGTTTGAGATTTTTTCTTTTATCCACGCAATATCGAGATAAACTCCGCCGTTTGGAGTTCCGCGTCCGGCTTTGACTTCGCGCATAATGCACCGCGCAACGTGGTCGCGTGTCAACAATTCCGGCGGACGACGCGCATTTTTATCGCCCGTAACATAACGCCAGCCTTCTTCTTCGGTGTCGGCGGTTTGGTCTTTGTAGTTGTCGGGAATGTCGTCGAACATAAAGCGTTTGCCTTCCGAATTTTTCAAAATTCCGCCTTCGCCGCGCACGCCTTCTGTAACTAAAATTCCTTTAACGGAAGGTGGATAAACCATTCCCGTTGGATGAAATTGCAGAAATTCCATATCAATCAATTCCGCGCCCGCATCGTAAGCCAACGAATGACCGTCGCCCGTTCCTTCCCAACTGTTGCTCGTGATTTTATAAGCGCGTCCGACTCCGCCTGTCGCTAAAATTACAGCTTTTGCCTTGAAAATTCTAAATCGTCCGTGTTCGCGCTCGTAAGCAAATGCGCCAATCACGCGGTCGCCGTCTTTCAAAAGCGAAATTACGGTAACTTCCATATAAACTTCGATGCCTTGATGAATTCCGTGGTCTTGAAGCGTGCGAATCAATTCCAAACCCGTTCTATCGCCGACGTGCGCGAGACGCGGATAACGATGTCCGCCGAAATTTCTTTGCAAGATTTTGCCGTCTTTCGTTCTATCGAAAACCGCGCCCCAAGCCTCAAGTTCGCGCACTCGTTCAGGAGCTTCTTTGGCGTGAAGCTCTGCCATTCGCCAATTATTGACGTATTGACCGCCGCGCATCGTGTCGGAAAAATGGACTTTCCAATTATCGCGGTCGTCAACATTCGCCATCGCCGCCGCCATTCCACCTTCCGCCATCACGGTATGAGCTTTGCCCAAAAGCGATTTGCAAACAAGCCCGACCGAAACGCCGGTAGTTGCCGCCTCAATCGCCGCCCGAAGTCCTGCGCCACCTGCGCCAATTACAAGAACATCGTGTTCAAAAGTTTGATAATCCGCCATAAAAACTAAATTTCACCACATAGAAACATAGGACACATAGATTTTTTGTAACGAATAACAAGAATTAAATTTTCTATGTGTTCTATGTGGTAAAAAATCTTCTAAAAAAATCTAAAATCTATCCATTTTCCCATCGAAAGCATCCGCACATAAACGTCGGAAAAGCCGACGACGAACAGACTGCACCACGCGAAAACCATATGTTTTTTATTTAACGAACTGCAAGCATTGTAAGCCGCGCATTGCATCGGTTTTTTCGATAATTCGTCGCAATTTCCGCCGATTAGATGGCGCAGAGAATGACAGCTAAACGTATAACCGCCGAGGAAAAAGACGTTAGCCGTCAAAATTATTGAGCCGAGATTGACGTGAAAACCATCGTCAAAACGAAATGATTGAATTGCGTCATACGCCAAAAATACCAAAAAAATCAGCGCGACATACAGAAAATATCGGTGAATATTTTGCAGAATCAGCGGAAATTTGCGTTCGCCGCGATAATTATCACCACGCGGTTCGCCGACTGCACAACTTATCGGATCAGCCCAAAATGCTTTATAATATGCGCCGCGATAATAATAGCAAGTAAAACGAAATCCGCCCGGCGCCCAAAGTATCAAAAGCGCAGGCGAAAACGGCAACCACGAAGGAATCCACGAAGGCGGTTTGCCGAACAAAGCGTGTTTGGATTCACCAAAAATTTCGGGCGAATAAAACGGCGAAAGATAATTTCCAAAGTGATAATGTTCGCCTTGAAACGCCGCCCAAGTCGAATAAATAATAAACGCCGAAAAACAGACAAACGTCACCAAAGACGGCAGCCACCACGCGCCGCGCCTCATTGTTTCACCGAAAGAACGCCTGACAGGAAGACTTGTCGAAGTCATATTTGCTTACGAAAACCTCCGCACTTAGCGAGAATTTTGGATAATTAAACTTTCTAATTACTTAACTTACAAATTATGAGTCTAATTTATTAAATTTGTCAATTTGCCCGAAAATGCCGCGAAAATTTTTATTGAAATGCTTGTTTCACATCTGTTAAAATTAAAAAAGACCAAACGAGTTTTGATCTTTCCCGAACGTCAAAATTTCCCGTATAATTTACCGATTTTTTCAGAAAGAATTTACAAAATATGAAACAACAAAAGTTATTCCGCTTGGCATTTTGCCTTGCGATGTTGGCAATTTTCAGTTTGACCGCAAACGCGCAAACCACGCCCGATTTGAGCGTTGCAGGCGTAAAATTGGGCGACCGCGATTCGGCAAAGGCGTTTTTGCAAGGCTATTCTTTTCGGCTTGACGCGCAAAATCGTCCGGTTTATATGTTTTTCAGCAAAGACGGTTGGGAAGTTTTGAAACTTACTG
>JANNYB010000184.1:0-3114 GCA_031409875.1 Acidobacteriota bacterium
AAGAATAAATATTCATTTTTTTGATTTGAAGGAGCGAATTTTATGCAAGAACGCCGAACTGGAGGAAGACACGTGATCTCTTTTCCGATTCGTGTCCGATGGAAAGATGAGTCGGGAAAAGAGATTATCGAAGACGGTTTGACGGAAAATGTCGGACAGCAAGGAACGCTTGTTTTTCTTCCGCGGTTGCTTCCGGCCGTCGGAAGTAAAGTCCATTTAACGATCACCGAACACGCCGACGAAGACGTAACCGTAGCGGCACAGGTGATCAGACTTGAACGCAACGTATCGCATCCGCAAGCGGCGTTTCAATTGATGGATTCGCTTCGGCTTTGGAAGAAAAAGGTTTGGGAACACGCCGGTCAGATCATTGCCGCGCAGAAACCCGAGGAATTTGACGATTGGTAAAAATTAGTCGAGAGTCGAGAGTCAAGAGAAAGAATTCGACTCTCCATTCTCTACTGTTTACTCACTACTCGAAAATTTATGAAGATTCTTGTACTTGGCGCAGGACGCATGGGATTAGGTGCGGTTTTTGATTTGGCGCATAATTCGCCGGATGTCGAAGCGATTACGGTTGCCGACAGCGATTTGGCGAAGGCGGAAAAATTGGTTGAAACGGTTGCGTCGGCAAAGGTTTCGGCGGTTCAACTGGACGTTTCGGATTACGAAAAAACAGTCGAAGTTATGCGCGGGCATTC
Source organism: Acidobacteriota bacterium (assembly GCA_031409875.1). GTDB lineage: Bacteria > Acidobacteriota > Blastocatellia > Pyrinomonadales > Pyrinomonadaceae > CALMEH01. Next base: position 702 of record JANNYB010000184.1, read on the forward strand.
GGCGGCGATTTCGTGCGTTAATTATTGGTTTAATGTCGAACTTTCACGCGCGGCGATTGAAACGAACTGCAATTTTTGCGATTTGGGCGGCAATAACTATATTGTTGCCAAGCAATTAGCCTTAAACGAAGAAGCAAAAGCGGCGGGAATAAACATCACGCCCGATTGCGGACTCGCGCCCGGAATGGTTTCGGTTTTGGCGATGCACGGCGCGAAAAGATTTGACGAAGTTTCGGAAATTCATATCCGCGTCGGTGGTTTGCCCCAAAAACCGAAAACCGCTTTGGAATATCAATTGGTTTTCTCGGTCGAAGGTTTAATTAATGAATACATTGAGGTTGCGCGTGTCGTGCGCGATGGAAAAATTGCGGAAGTCGAATCAATGACCGAACTTGAAAGTTTGGAATTTGACGATTTTCCGCCGCTCGAAGCGTTTCAAACTTCAGGCGGAACTTCGACTTTGCCCGAAACTTTTCTCGGCAAAGTGCGCGAACTCGATTATAAAACGATTCGCTACGCCGGACATTGCGAAAAATTTAAGCTGATGATTGATCTTGGGCTGTGTTCGAGCGAAGAAATGCTGGTTGATTATGCCAAAGTCACGCCGCGCCGTGTTTTTGGCGAACTTTTAACCAAACATTTGCCCGCAGATGAACCCGATTATGTTTTAGTGCGGCTAGATTTTGTCGGCACGAAAGACGGCGAAACGCGCAAATTGCGGTTTGATATTGTTGATAAGCAAGACGAGCAGACAGGTTTGAGCGCAATGATGCGAACAACCGCTTTTCCGGCTTCGATTATCGCGCAAATGATGGCAAAAGGCGAGGTTTTGGAGCGCGGCGCAATTCCGCAAGAAAAGGCGATTGATTCGGATAAATTTGTTTCGGAATTGGCGCGGAGAAATATTGTAATTAAAGAACAAAAAATATTATAGTCTATTATATTTTAGATATTCTACGGTTTAGAAAAATCATTGCAGGAGTAAAATAATGAAAAATATTTATCTATTATTTTTTGTATTTCTAACGGTAATTTTTGCAGTTCCCGGTTTTTCGCAAACTTCAAGTTTAACAAGCGGAACAATTACGGCAACTCCGACAATACCTTGTCCGTCGGGAGCCTCAAGAACTTTCCAATATTTAGGAATTAATACTGACATTAACGGATTAGCCGATCCTAATTTTAGCGGCGCAACGATGAGCGAATGTTACAGCGATTGTTGTAAATATGGCGCAGGTTTCAAAATTCGTGATGTATTTATTGGAAATAACAATTTCCGAAATGTTTCAGGACCAGTCGTAATTAATGGAACGACATATAACGGAACGCCGTTCAGAGGTTCATTAAATATCAACGGCACAATCCGAGTTCCTTTTTATTTCAGAAAAAAACAAAATGCCACATTAACCGGAAAAGTTACTTTAGCCGGATATTTAAATGTGTTTTTAGATCCGATTCAAATAACTGCCAATAATCCATTCTTTTCAAAAACAATTTCAGATTCAAATGCAACCGCAACAATAACTATCCGACCAAGACAAGGAGACGAAAGTCGTTTTGATGTCATTAGTCTTAGATATGATTTTGTAAATCAGAATTAAAAACACCGAATGATTTAAAGTATGAAGAGGTTTTTACGAATTTTTCTGTGGCTTCTAGCACTTGGCTTAATTGCTTTGCTTTTTGTTTTTATCGTCAATAACTACGTTCAAAAATCTCAATCCGATAAAATTCAAACTTCGATGACGGAAATTCCTATCGAAGAACCGCCGCGCATTGCGATTGTTTTCGGCGCAAGAGTTTGGGAAAACGGTGAGGCTTCGCCGGTTCTTTACGATAGAGTTTTGACCGCCGTCGAACTTTATCGCGCCGGACGAGTGAAAAAACTTTTGATGAGCGGCGACAATCCGACTGCCGAATACGATGAACCGACGGCGATGAAACGAACGGCAATGGAACTCGGCGTTCCCGAATCCGACATCGTTTTGGATTTTGCGGGACGGCGAACTTACGATACTTGCTGGCGTGCGAAAGAAGTTTTTGAAGTCAAACGCGCAATCATCGTAACGCAGGAATTTCATCAAGCGCGTTCGCTGTATCTGTGCAATAATCTCGGCGTTGACAGCATCGGAATTACGGCAAATCGGCGCAAATATCTCGGCGAAAGACGTTGGGCAGTGCGCGAATTTTTCTCGCTTTTCGGCGCGTGGTTTGAAATGAATTTCTACAGTTTTGATCCAATTGGCGGCGAAAAAGAACCGATTAAGCACTAAAAAATTATCCACAGAGCAACTGTGATAAAAGTCAAGCCGAAACTTGAGTAACTTTGGGATTCCAAGCAGAATTATTTTTGACCATTGAATTTAGAAAAGTCATCAATTTTCTGGCACAGGCAATTAAAGCTACTTTTTTC
>JANNYB010000185.1:0-2015 GCA_031409875.1 Acidobacteriota bacterium
CGAATGCAGGCGTGAGTATTTACACCTGCCAGAATCAACGGGTCTGCGTCCAACTTTTCAAGCAGCGACTCAATGTTTGTCCCATAAAACATACTAAACCGCTTTTTGACTACCTCAATGTCCGAATCATCACGAACCAATTCATCCAGAATCCGAGAACCGTCTGTATCCTTGATAAACATTCGGATATTTTCCCGTTTCATATCCAAAAACGCATCGGACAAATCAGATTCAAATTCCTGACGAACCCAGATTACAGGGAATCCGTTTTTTCGGGCAAAAGCAGTTAATTGATTGATGGATGAACAAAGCTCAGTGCGGATTCGGTCAAGTTCGGCGTGACCAAAACAATCGTTAAGCATATCTATCACGAAAACAGCAGGACGTTTCATAGTTTCTCCAAAAAATATTGAAATATTACTTTCGCAAGATTATACGAGGAAAATAAAATAAGAGTTCCGCCAAATAAAAAGGACGAAGCCGAAACAAGCGTCCAATCAAAACAGTTATTGAATGATGTAATCTTACCATGCAATGTTAGATTATCTAACATTTCTTGCGAAATACGGTTAGAGAGTTTATAATAATTTTTGTGTTTAATAGAAACCTGCAAAATCAACTAAATATTGCACTTGCCGATACTCCTGCCGTTTTGATAATCGGTGCCAGACAGGTTGGAAAAACGACATTATCGCGTTTAATTCCAAACGCCGGTTATCTGACTTTTGACGACGTAAATGTTTTATCAATCGCCAAAAAAAGTCCGGCTGATTTTGTTTCCAATCTGTCAAAGCCTGTAATAATTGATGAAATTCAGCTCTGTCCCGAAATTTTGCCGGCAATCAAGCAATCGGTTGATAACAATCGCGTGGCAGGTCAATTTATTCTAACAGGTTCGGCTAATGTTTTGACGTTGCCAAAAGTTTCCGAATCGCTCGCGGGACGAGTTGAGATTTTGACTTTGCGGACACTTTCGCAGAATGAAATTGAAGGTAACGAAACAAATTTGGTTGACAAACTTTTTGCCGATGACATTGGTTTTTCTACCAATTTTACTGTCATTGAACGCGATGATCTTCTCAATCGGATGTTGATTGGCGGTTATCCCGAAGTCGTTTCCCGCAAAAGCGAATCACGACGCAATGACTGGTTTCAGTCTTATATCACCACGATTTTGCAGCGTGATGTGCGTGATTTGGCGAATATCGAAGGCTTGATCGAAATGCCTCGCCTTCTTTCGTTATTGGCTTCGCGGGCGGCGGGAATTTTGAATGTGGCGGAGGTTTCACGCAGCCTCGCTCTTCCGCAGATGACCGTCAGTCGTTATATGTCTCTGCTCGACAAAGTTTTTTTGATCGAATCGCTTCCGGCTTGGTCGGGAAGTTTGAAAAGCAGACTCGTCAAAGCACCGAAAATCTTTATTACCGACACCGGGCTTTTGAGTTATTTGCAAGGATTAAATTTGAAAAAACTAAACAATGAACCGACACTAACTGGAAGTTTGACGGAAAATTTTGTGGTTAATGAGTTGAAAAAACAACTTGGCTGGAGCGAAACACGAGCCGAAATGTTTCATTTTCGCACGTCAAACGATAAAGAAGTTGACATTATTTTAGAAAATACGGCGGGAAAATTGGTTGGAATTGAAGTCAAGTCCGGCTTAACAATTAACAAAAACGATTTCAAAGGCTTAGAGCTACTCGCAGATTCTCTGCCAACAAAATTCAAACGCGGAATTATTCTCTACACCGGAAATCAATTCCTATCATTCGGAAAAGATATGTTTATCGTTCCGATAAATGCTTTGTGGCTTGAAAATTAATCTTGAAATGAATTGCCGCCCGCTAAAGACGGACGGAACTGTAATTGCAATAATCACAGGCTTTAGCCAAAATCAAATAAATTATCAATCTTGCCTTTTGCTTCCGTCTTATGCTATTCGGAATTTGATTTATTCTTTGTTTATTCGGCTCAAGCCTTGTTCTTGACCTTTTCAATCCGTCCGTCTTATGCAG
>JANNYB010000186.1:0-19457 GCA_031409875.1 Acidobacteriota bacterium
GCAATTTGCAAAACAAGCCCGTCAAAACCTGCGTCGGAAATCAAAACATTGCTACCGCCGCCGAGAACGAACAAAGGAATTTCGTTTTCATCGGAAAATTTAAAGGCTTCGACAACTTGTTCTTCGCTTTCGGCACGCACAAAAAGACGCGCTTTGCCACCGATTTTCAAGGTCGTCAAATCCGCCAACGGCACGTCTTCTTCAATTTTCAAATTAGAATTCATTGAGTTTTATTTTTTTTTCACAGATGAACACAGATTTTTTTTATATACAACGCGGCAAAGTAACAAAAATCTATCAATTATCAGTTATCATCTATCAGTTATTAGAAGGTAAATTTTTACACCTTCTAATAACTGATAGATGAAAGATTATAACTGATAGATTCAGTGTTTCCAGCTAATTTGAATAAATCATCTGTGGATAACACCTCTTATTTACTTTTTCACCGCGCCTTTTGAAATCATTTCGAGACGTAATGCGAGTTGATTTTGACCGAGTTTCAAAAGTTTTTGATACGCTTTTTTCGCTTCGTTGATGTTTTTGCGCTGAAATTCGGCTTCACCGAGATTGAACCATCCGCTTGCAAAATTGTCTTCAATTTCGACAGCGCGTTTAAATTGTTTGGCGGCGTTGTCGAAATCGTTGTCGTTGCGGTAAGCAATGCCAAGTTCGTTCAAAGCCGGGATCCAATCTTTTCGCAATTCGTTGGCGCGTTTCAGCGTTTCGATGGCATCTTTGGTTTCGTTCAAATCCGATTGAACCATTCCCAAATTGAAATATGAAGCGGCAAATTTATCGTTTAACTTTATTGCTTCCAAAAGATACGGTTTGGCAAGCCGAAGTTTGCTTTCGGCTTCCGGTTTCAAATTAAATGTAAAATCGCTCTGCGCCGCATTCAAATAAGCCCAGCCGACATTTGAATTATTGATGAAATCGGGCTTTAATTCGAGTGCTTTTTTGAAATTTTCAATCGCCGAATTCCAAAAAGATCGCCGATTAGGATCAAGTGCAAGCCGCGCCGATGCAAGTCCGAAATTCGTGTAAAGTTCCGCATCGTCTTTGGTAAACGCTGTCGCCAAACGATATGCGCTGACGGCTTCGTCGAATTTATTCATCTGACGATAAACGTCGCCGAGATTTGAATAGGCTTCGCCGAAACTGTTTTTCAATTTTATTGCTTCTTTATAAGCCGCCACCGCATCTTCGTATTTTTCGCCGTTATTATAGGCAACGCCCAAATCAAACCACGCTTCGAGATATTTCGGATTAAGGCGAACGGCTTCTTTATATGCCGCAATCGCTTCGGCATTTTTGCCTGATTGGTCGAATGATTCGCCGAGATAATAGAAGGCTTCGGCATAATTCGGGTCGAGTTTGACGGCAGTTTGAAACGCCGAAATTGCTTCCGGCAGACGGTTTTGTTTGAAGCGCACTAACCCGACAAAAAACTGCGTTTCGGCATTGTCGCCACTCGTTTGCAAAGCCTTTGTGATAAATGAATCGGCTTCGGAAATTTCGCCTTTTTGATAATATAAAATTCCTAACGAACCATAAATTTCAGTCAAACTCGGATCTAAAGCAAGTGCTTTTTTGTAACTTGCGAGAGCCTTTTCGTTTTCATTCGTCAAATCATAAACTTCGCCCAAACCGGCATACGCGCCGGCATTGAGTTCGTTATATTTTATCGCTTCGAGAAAATAAGAACGTGCTTTTACTTGATCATCCGCTTCGAGTAGCGAATTTCCCTTTTGCGTCAGAGCCTCGCTGAAACCTTGTTTTGCGCCGATGTTTTTTTCGTCCATCAACGTAGATTCACGAAAAGCCTCGACAGATTTATCAATTTCACCGCGATTCAAAAAATATTCGCCGACTCCGGCAAAAATCTTTGAACCTTCTTCTCTCGATTTGCTGGTTGAAGTGTTGATTTTTGTAATCGCCGTCGGATTTACTTCAATAATTTTCGTGCGTTTCGGCTGAGTTTTAGCAAAGATTACGGTTTGTTTGCGAATTCGTTTGGTCGTGTCCGCGACTTTGGATTTTATGCGTTTGATGTTTGAAGATGCCTTGGTAACCACTTTTTTCTGCACGACTTTTACAGAATTGCGGGAAATAAATCCGCCTGAAAGGTCGTCCGATGTAACCACATTTTGTGCTTTTACCGGAAAACTGCCAATTAAAAAACTGAAAAAAACAAACAAAGTCAACGCTTTGACGTAAAAGGGATTTTTGCTACGCATCTTATTTTAATTTAAACTCCTGAAATTTTTCTCTCTCTATTTTACTCCGAGTTGAGTTACTTGCAAGCCGTTGTTTATGATGCCCGCGTGTATGAAAGACGTTTGCAAAAAAATTTATTTGCTCAATAATGGGAACAATGAGCGGTAGCGACTTGGCATAATAGATGTTTAGCCAAGTCGCTACCGCTCATTGTTCCCATTATTGAGTATTGCCGAGTCGCTACCGTTCCTTGTTCCGATTTACGGCACAAAAGCATTTTGCGTCGGAATATCAGTCGAAATTCCGAATTGCAATGCCGTAAATCCCGCCGTCGAACGCATCAAATACCAAACTCCGGTTGACGGTCGGAAAACTGCAATATCAGCTTTTCCGTCGCCGTCGTAATCTGCCGGAATCGGTTTATCTTCAGCAATGCCGAACGACAAAATCGTAAAACTTCCGTTTGATGAATTGATGATATACCAAGCTCCGGTTGACGCTCGATAAACTGCGAAATCCGTTTTGCCATCTCCATCGTAATCAGCAGGCGCAGGAATGTCCGTCGAAATTCCCCAGCGTGTCGCCAATTGTGCGCCGTTGATTGATGATTGATACCACCAATCGCCGGTGTTTGGGCGATAAATTGCGACATCAGATTTGCCGTCGCCGTCAAAATCTCCGCTCACGGGTTTGTCGCCTGCGAGTCCGAAATTGACTACTGAAACGCCTGTCAAAGAACCGAAACGATACCAATTATTTTCGGCGGGACGGAAAATGATGAAATCTGCTTTGCCGTCGCCGTCAAAGTCCGAAGGTCGCGGAATATCACCGTTTGTTCCCCATTGAAAATTCTTTTGTCCGCCGTCAAGCGATGATAAATACCACCAATTACCGTTTGAAGGACGAAAGATGCCGATGTCGGTTTTGCCGTCGCCGTCATAATCGGCGGGAGAAATAATATCGCCTGCAATCCCGAAAGTTTGTTCCACAACGGAATTATTTCCGCTCAAGATTTGATACCAGCGATTTGTCGAAGGACGGAAAACGGAAACATCGGCGCGTCCGTCGCCGTCGTAATCGAACAATTTCTTCGTTGGAGTATTTTGCAATCTGGCGATTCTGACCGCCGAGATTTGATTAACTTTCGTAAAAAATCCGCCGATTAAAATCTTTCCGTCCGATTGCAAATTGATGCTCAAAACGCTTGTGTTTGCAATTGTATTCAGGCTGTTGTCAACTGTTCCGTCGGCGTTAAGCCGGGCGATGCCGTTGTGCGCTGTTCCCTGAACCGCGCTCATTGTGCCGCCGATTAAAATTTTTCCGTTCGGCTGAATTTTTACCGCATAAACATCGCCGTTCGTATTTTGAACAAAACTCGTATCCAAAGTTCCGTCGCTGTTCAATCTACCGATGCGAAGTTGATTATTACTTCCGTTAAGCGATGAAAAACTTCCGCCGACAACGATTTTGCCGTCTGTTTGCAAACCCATATCGAGAACATTCTGGTTTGCGCCGCCCGGCGGATTGAACGAATTGTCGAGCGTTCCGTCGCTGTTGAGCCGCGCAATACGCCCGCGAAGCGGAGTTCCGATGTTTGTAAATGCGCCGCCGATAAAAATTTTCCCGTCCGGTTGAACGATTATTTTATAAACCAGATTATTCGGCTGAACAACGGCAAAACTCGTGTCAATCGAACCGTTTGCATTTAGTTTGACAATATTTTTTCCGCTTGCGACATTTGTGCCGCCGACCAAAATTTGTCCGTTAGATTGCACGAAAATATCGTAAATAAGTCCGGTTAAAACAGTTGAAAAACTCGTATCCTCAGAGCCGTCCGCGTTTAATCGGAGCAAAGTAAATCCGTTTGGAATAACCGGATTGTTAAAGCCGACCAAAATTTTGCCGTCCGACTGTAAAGCAATCGCGTAACTTATCGGAAATATCGTCGTGTTATTGAAAAAAGGCACAAACGACGTATCGAGACTTCCGTTTGCATTCAGCCGCGCCAAACAAATTCGCTTCACACCGTTCACGAACAGAAAATCACCGGCAACCAAAGTTTTGCCGTCCGGTTGGGGTAAAATTTTATTGACTGAGCCGCGTCTTTTGATAATCGGCACGAATGTTGAATCCAAACTGCCATCGGTATTAAACCTCGTAACGGGCGAAAGTGCCGATAAAGGATTCGAGCCTAAGAAAAAACCGAGTCCCGTCAATACTTTGCCGTCAGACAAATATTCGACAATCGTCGGTGAAGCATTGGTTATATCTAAGGTCGAGCCGCTTTGAAAAGAAGTATCAAGCGTGCCGTCCGCGTTTAATTGGGCAAGTTTGATTCGAGCAGTTGTGTTATAAGTCGAAAATCCGCCGCTGATAATAATTTTCCCGTCCTGTCTAAAGGCAATATCACTAATACTATTGTTTGCGCCCTGACCGCCAGCGTTAAAAGAAGTGTCGAGCGAGCCATTGGAATTTAATAGCGCAATTCTTCCCTGCGAAGTGCCGTTTATAGAAGCAAAACCTCCGGCGATTAATATTTTACCGTCGGGTCTGATCTTAATCGCGCTGATTGTGGCGTTTATCGTCGGAAAAGTAGTATCTACCGTTCCGTTCTGATTCAAACGGCGCAAATTTGTTACTGGCGTAAATCCTAAAACAAGAATCTTTCCGTCTGCTTGAATTTCCAATTTTGAAACTTCAGAATCACTGCTGCTAAACGTCGTGTCAAGGGTTCCGTCGGCGTTTAATCTGGCAATATTATTTCCGAATCCGGTGATGCGAAAATCTCCGCCGATAACGATTTTGCCGTCCGCTTGGACTTCAATATCGCGTATTGACCATGAAGTTCCGACATCCGTTAAATTAAACGAAGTATCAAGCGAACCGTTCGGGTTCAGCCGCCGCACCGAGTTAATATTTAAACCGTCCCCTAACGAAAAAGCTCCGCCGACCAAAATTTTGCCGTCGGCTTGCAGGGCGATGGCATTAATACCGTTGCCGCTACCGGATACATTATGAAAGTCCGGCGGGTTGAACGAGGTATCCAATGTTCCATCAACATTTAATCTGCCGAAACCGATTGCGGAAATACCGTTGATGTCGGTAAAAATGCCGCCGACCAATACTTTCCCGCCCGGCTGAACTTTAATTGCACCGATATTACCGTTCAACGAACCGTTAACCGAAGTGTTAAACCCAGTATCCAACTCGCCCGCCCCGTAAGCCGTGAAATTAAAAATTGCCGCGAAGATAAAAAGTAAAATTAACAATTTAACTGACATAATTTTTCCTCTAAAAAAATGCGGAAACACGCCCGAAGTAAGTGCGTAAATTATTTGAACAAAACACTTAAGCGCGTGCTTGCTTCTGCATAATAAAAATCAAATCTTCTTTACGGCACAAAAACATTCTGCGTCGGAATATCTGTTGAAACTCCAAACTGCAATGCCGTAAATCCTGCTGTCGAACGCATCAAATACCAAATTCCCGTGCTTGGTCTGAAAACTGCAATGTCCGCTTTGCCGTCGCCATCGTAATCTGCCGCAACGGGTTTATCTTCTGACAATCCGAATGACATTATCGTAAATGAACCGTTATTGCTGTTGATGACATACCAAACTCCCGTGCTTGGACGATAAACTGCAAAATCCGTCTTGCCGTCGCCATCGAAATCCGCAGGCGTTGGAATGTCTGTTGAAATTCCCCAACGTGTGGCGCGTTGAATATTGTCAACCGAAGATTGCCACCACCAATCGCCCGTGCTTGGGCGAAAGATTGCAACATCAGATTTCCCGTCGCCGTCAAAATCTCCGGTAATAGGTTTGTCGCCTGCGAGTCCGAAAGTGCGGTTTGATGATAAACCGTTGGCACTCGACAGGCGATACCAAACATTATTCGATGGTCGGAAAATGACATAATCGGCGCGTCCGTCGCCGTCGAAATCCGACGGCAATTTGTAATCTGCCGCATCGCCTAAATTTGTGGAAATTTGTGAATTATTACTGCTTGAGAGCGACCACCAATCGCCGTTTGCACGGAAAACAGTTAAATCCGTTTTGCCGTCGCCGTCAAAATCGGCGGGAACGGGTTTGTCGCCCGCAACGGCAAAAACTTGTTGCGAAATTACTCCGTCAGAACTGCGGAAAATATACCAACGATTCTCAGACGGGCGAAAAACCGAAACATCGGCGCGTCCATCGCCATCGTAATCGAATAGAGTTCGCGGTGTGGCAAATTGATTGAGCAATCTGCCGATTCTGACTGCCGACAGACGATTTAATTTCGTGAACAATCCGCCGATTAAAATCTTGCCGTCCGATTGCAGTTTTATGTCCTGCACGGAAGTATTTGCAAACGTATTAAAGCCATTATCAACCGCGCCGTTGGCATTCAGCCGCGCAATACCGTTGTGCGGCGCGCCTTGAACCGCCGACATATTGCCGCCGATGAGAATTTTGTTATCCGGCTGGATTTTGATAGCAAAAACCGCGCCGTTCGTGCTTGAAGCAAAACTCGTGTCCGTCGTGCCGTTCGCGTTCAATCTGCCGATGTATGGACTGCTGATCCCGTTGAGCGAGGAAAATGATCCGCCGACAACGATTTTGCCGTCCGACTGCAAATCCATTCCGGTAATCGCATTGTTTGCTCCGGTCGGCGGATTAAACGTCGAATCGAGCGTGCCGTCCGCATTCAGCCGCGCAATAAAGCCTCGGCTCACGCCTCTGATGCTTGAAAAAATGCCGCCGACTAAAATTTTTCCGTCCGGCTGAACCAAGATTTTATAAACGAGTTGGTTTGACGTAGCCGTTCCAAAACTCGTGTCGGTCGTGCCGTTAGAATTTAATTTGGTAACATATTTGGTTATTCCGCCGGCGGTTTCGCCGCTCACCAAAATTTGCCCGTTCGGAAGCACAACAATATCGGTAACGCTGCCCGTGAACGCGGTCGAAAAACTCGTATCCTCAGAACCATCCGCGTTCAATCTTTTAAGGATAATATTAGAACCTGTAAGTGTCGTTCCGACTAAAATTTTGCCGTCAGACTGCAAAGCCATCGCCGAAAAAGACGGAAGCGGCGGTATTAAATTATTAAAATACGGAACAAATGATGTGTCCAAACTTCCGTCCGCATTAAATCGTGCAATCGAAAGTCTCCTGACGTTGTTTGCCAGCGTGAACGCTCCGGCAGCTAAAATCTTCCCGTCAGGTTGTTGTAAAACTCTGCGAACAACGGCAACTCGCGTAACATACGACAAAAACGATGTATCGGTCGTGCCGTCGGCATTGAGTCTGATTAAGGTGGTGTTTGCTGTGGTTGCAGCGACTGTTCCAAAAAGTGTTCTGCCGTCCGGCAAAAATTCGACATCATTGAGATTTGCCGCAGTAACACCGAAAAAATCGCTCTGAAAACCTGAATCTAAACTTCCGTCCGCATTTAACCGAGCAATTTTAAATCTGGTTTCTCCATTAAAAGACGTGAAACCGCCGCCGATTAAAATTTTCCCGTCCGCTCTGAGCGAAATATCCGTAATCGTATTGTTTGCGCCCGGCAGATTTTGATTAAATGTCAAATCCAGCGTTCCGTCGGGATTTATTAATGCAATTCTGCCTTGAATAAAATTGTTCACCGTGCCAAAACCTCCGGCGAATAAAATCTTTCCGTCTGGGCGAACTTCTACCGCTTCAATCGTGTTGGCATTTATCGTCGGAAACGTATTATCCGTCGTTCCGTCTGCATTAAAACGCCGCAAATTATTACCTGCAAGAACTATTTTCCCGTCGGCTTGAAGCGCGATGTCCTTTGCCAAAAAATTGATTTGAGTAAATGAACCGTCATTTGTTCCGTCCGTGTTCAAACGCACAACTCTCACCGTAAAAGGCGATACAAGAGATTCGACGGCGGCAAGAATTTTGCCGTCCGGCTGAACTGCAATGTCGAGAATATTCAAACTGCTGAACAGTTGCGGCATATTAAACGATGAATCAATCGAACCGTTGGCATTTAACCGAAAAACGCCGTTATTGACAACATTATCCGCGCCGAGAAAATTGCCGCCGACCAAAACTTTTCCGTCCGCTTGCACCGCGATTGCAAAAATCGTTCCGCCAACGCCCGTTGTAGAATAAAAATCCGGCGCATTAAACGTAGTGTCAATCGAGCCGTCCGCGTTATATCTGCCAAGCCCGCTTGCCGCAAAACCGTTAAGTTCGGTAAATTGTCCGCCGATCAAAGTCTTGCCGTCCGGCTGATTTCTAATGACATTAACCGTGCCGTTTGAAACGCCGAATGCCGAAGCCGAAAAACCCGAATCGAGTTCGCCCGCGCCGTAAGCGTTAAAACTCAAATTCAATATAAAAATAATCGTAAAAACCAACGAAACGCTTTTTAGTCCGAAATATCCGGTAAATGAATTCATATATTTTCTCCAAATTCCTAATGCGGAAGCACGCCCGAAGTAAATGCGTAAATTCTTTGAACAACGCACTTATTGCGCGTGCGTGCTTCCTTATAAAACATCAATGCTTTAAGGCACAAAAGCATTTGCCGTCGGAATATCGGTTGAAATTCCAAACTGCAATGCCGTAAATCCCGCTGTCGAACGCAACATATACCAAATTCCGGTTGACGGTCGGAAAACTGCAATGTCCGCTTTGCCGTCGCCGTCGTAATCTGCCGCGACTGGTTTATCTTCTGACAATCCGAAAGCTATTATCGTAAATGAACCGTTATTGCTGTTGATGATATACCAAACTCCGGTTGATGGGCGATAAACAGCGAAATCCGTTTTACCGTCGCCATCGAAATCGGCTGGCGTTGGAATGTCCGTTGAAATTCCCCAACGAGTTGCGCGTTGAATATTATCTACCGAAGATTGCCACCACCAATCGCCTGTCGAAGGTCTGTAAATTGCGACATCCGATTTACCGTCGCCGTCAAAATCTCCGGTAACAGGTTTATCTCCGGCGAGTCCGAATTGTTTGTTTGAAGATGCACCGTTGGCACTCGACAGGCGATACCAAAAATTGTTTGAAGGACGGAAAATAATGTAATCGGCGCGTCCGTCGCCGTCAAAATCGGACGGTAATTTGATGTCTGTTGAAAGCCCTAAACTTGCCGTAACTTGGGCATTATTTGAACTTGCCAGCGACCACCAATCGCCCGTTGAACGGAAAATAGCAAAATCGGTTTTGCGGTCGCCGTCGAAATCTGCCGGAACAGGCACATCGCCCGCAACGGCAAAAACTTGTTGAATAACTACTCCGTCAGAACTTTTCAACACATACCATTTGTTTTCCGAAGGACGAAATACCGAAACATCTGCGCGTCCGTCGCCGTCGTAATCGAAAGGAACTCTGACCGGAACTGCGGAAATTCTGCCAAGTCCCGAACGCAAAATATTATTGACGGTGATAAAATTTCCGCCGATTAAGATTCTTCCGTTTGCTTGTCCGACAATCGCATTAACCGTGTTGTTTGCGCCTGTCGAAAGAAACGTCGAATCTATCACGCCGTTTGAGTTATATCTGGCAAGATTTTGTTTCGGCACAAAAAACGAACCGCCGACTAAAATTTTGCCGTTCGATTGTAAAAAGAATTCTTTGATTGTTCCACTAATCGCTATAATTTGAAAAACGTCCACCGTGCCGTCCGCATTGCGTTTGGCAATCGTCGGATTCGTCGCAAAACCGTTAAGCAAAATCAGATATTTTCCGTCAGGTTGCTGAATGATTCTCGTAATATACGAAATGCTTCCGGCGTTAAATGTCGAATCCAAAGTGCCGTCCGCATTGAGTCGCACAAAATTCGTGCGGTTGAAACCGTTCACACCCGAAAAAGAGCCGCCGACCATTATTTGTCCGTTCGGCTGAACAAAAATCGTATAAATTTCGCCCGAATTTATCACGGGATTAAACGCCGTATCTAAACTTCCGTCAGCATTTAACCGTGCAATTTTGGATTGATTTGTGCCGTTGACGTTTGTAAAAAGTCCGCCAACTAAAATTTTGCCGTCTGCCAATGGAACAACCCAATTGACGTTTGAATCGAAAAGTGGATTAAACGTCGCGTCTAAACTTCCGTCAAAATTCAAACGCGCAATCCGCGATTTCGGAGTTCCGTTATAATTCGTAAATGTGCCGATTGCTAAAATTTTACCGTCCGTCTGCACGACAATTCTCGTCGGTGCAATATCAAAACCTGTTCCCGAATCAAACGTCGGATCAATCGTGCCGTCGGGATTTGTTCGCGCAAAATTATTTTTTATTATTCCGTTGACGCGATTGAAATCGCCGTAAATCAGAATATTGCTATCCGTCTGAACTGCCAAACTCGTTACGATGCCGCTTTTAACCAAATTCGGATTAAAGTTCGTGTCCAAACTTCCGTCAGCATTATATCGCCCATACAAATTACTTCCCGGAGTCAATGTGAAGAACAAGGCGCGATTTTGGCTGTCAACATCTAAGAAAGCCACAAATTGCGGTGTCGCCGGCGTATTATATGTAATGTCATTGCTTCCTTCCGAATTCAAACGATATATCCGAAGCAAATTATAAGTTTGATTAAAAGTGGTGAAAGAAACGGCATTCACCAAAATTTTTCCGTCGGGTAAAACCCTGATTTTTGAAGCATAAACGTCCGTCGGAGCAAATAAACTGTCGGGCGAAAAACCCAAATCAACATTACCCGCCGGAAATAATCGAACAATATCGCTTTTACTAATCGCGTTCACAAGCGTGAATTTACCTGCCACAAGAATTTTACCGTCAGCGGTTACACCTACATCTTGGATACTGCATTGGTTGTCGCTATTTGAAAATGTCGGAATTTCAAAAGTCGTATCTGACGTGCCGTTACTGTTTATGCGACCCAAACCGCAATTTGATATATTACTACTTTGAGTAACAGTCGAGCCAAGCATAAGTTTTCCGTCGGGCAGAACTAACAGTTTCGCATAATTTATTGAGCTGAGATTTGCGCCAAATGTGATTCCACCAAAGGAATTATCAATACTTCCGTCAGTATTAAATCGCTGAATAGAATTGATTGATATTCCTGTGCGGTAAAGGCGGCGAATAAAAATCTTTCCGTCCGGCTGAACGGCTTCTATTTCAACATCCGAATACGACGTTGCGCCTTGAATAGTCAAATTTGCATTAAACGAAGAATCCAAACTCCCGTCCGCATTGAGCCGATAAGCTCTCGGAACATCGGTAAAACCCGCAATCGCAATTTTCCCGTCGGGCAGAGCCATCGCGCTATAAACATTTATCGTCGCGCAAATCGCACAACTAAATGTCGTATCATTCGTGCCGTCCGTGTTCAAACGATTGAGATATGTTCCGCCTGTTTGAAACGTGCCAAAGATGAGAATTTTCCCGTCCGCTTGCAAAGCAACATTTCCCGTAACATTTGAAGTTACATCTTTCGTAACCAACGGATTAAACGTCGGATCAACTTCGACGTTTTGTGCCAAAACAGTTGAACCGTAAAAGCCGATGGCAAATAATGCCACCAACAAAAACATTGCTTTCTTAAAATTAAATTTATACATTTTGAATTCTCCCTAAATTCTTCGTCAGTTTGTTTTCACAAAAAAGTTCTCTGACTCTGAAATAATTTACGGCACAAAAGCATTTTGCGTCGGAATATCTGTCGAAACTCCAAATTGCAATGCCGTAAATCCTGCTGTTGACCGCATTAAATACCAAATTCCCGTGCTTGGACGGAAAACTGCAATATCGGCTTTTCCGTCGCCGTCGTAATCTGCCGCAACGGGTTTATCTTCGGCGAGTCCGAAATTCATAATCGTCGCGCTTCCGTTTGACGAGTTGTAGATATACCAAACTCCGGTTGACGCTCGATAAACTGCAAAATCGGTTTTGCCGTCGCCGTCAAAGTCCGCAGGTGTCGGAATGTCCGAAGCAATTCCCCAGCGTGTCGCCAATTGTGCGCCGTTGATTGATGATTGATACCACCAATCGCCGGTGCTTGGGCGATAAATTGCGACATCCGATTTGCCGTCGCCGTCGAAATCTCCGGTTACGGGTTTATCGCCCGATAAGCCGAAAGTTACGTTTGAACTCGTTCCCGTCGAACTCGAAAGCCGATACCAGAAATTGTTTGAAGGACGAAAGATAATATAATCCGAGCGACCGTCGCCATCGAAATCCGAAGGTAATTTAATGTCGTTCGAGTTTCCTAAATTAGCCGTAATCTGAGCATTATTACTGCTCGAAAGCGACCACCAATCGCCGTTTTGACGAAATATCGCAATATCGGTTTTGCCGTCGCCGTCAAAATCAGCCGGAACAGGTTTATCGCCCGCAACGGCAAAAACTTGTTGTGAAACTGCGCCGTCGGAACTGCGGAAAACATACCAACGATTTTCCGTAGGACGAAACACGGAAACATCAGCGCGTCCGTCGCCGTCGTAATCAAACATTGTCCGAACCGCAACATTCGCATACAAAAGCCGCCCGATTCGGACTGCCGACAGACGATTTAATTTCGTGAAATCACCGCCAACCAATAATTTTCCGCCTGTTTGAAATTGAATATCCCAAACCGTAGTATTTGCAAAAGTATTAAAAGTGTTGTCAACCGTTCCGTTAGAATTTAAGCGGGCGATTCCGTTGTGCGGTGCGCCTTGAACCGCCGACATACTTCCGCCGATAAGAATCTTTCCGGTCGCGTCAATTTTGATTATTAAAACTGCGCCGTTCGTATTTTGAACAAAACCCGTATCCAAACTTCCGTCCGCGTTTAATCTACCGATTCGGACTTGATTACTGCTTCCGTTCAAAGCGGTAAATGCGCCGCCGAGAACGATTTTGCCGTCGGCTTGAATTTCGAGCGAATAAACCGTGCTGTTTGCGCCGCCCGGCGGATTGAACGTATTATCAAGCGAACCGTCCGCATTGAGCCGCGCAATTCTGCCGCGAATCGTTGCCCCAATGTTTGTAAAATCGCCGCCGATTAAAATTTTTCCGTCTGTTTGTGCTATTAATTTATGAACCTGTGCGTTAGGCTGAACAGTTCCGAAAGTCGAATCAACCGCGCCGTTTGAATTGAGTCTTCTGATGCCGAATTGACCGCTGACCAAAATCTGACCGTTTGGAAGAACCGCTAAATCCGTAAAATTTCCGCTCACGGTTGTTGAAAAACTAGTATCGAGCGACCCGTCCGCGTTCATTCTTCTCACGGTTGTATTTAATTCTGTTCCAAATAAGATTTTCCCGTCCGGTTGTAAGGCTATTGCCGAAATGTTTTGAATTGTGGTCAGATTATTTGTAAATGGAACAAACAAATTATCAAGACTGCCGTCGGCATTAAGTCGTGCGATGTAAAACCGTCTGACGTTATTAACAAACGTAAATGTGCCGCAGATTATTATTTTTCCGTCCGGTTGTTGTAAAATTTTCCGCACTCTGCCCGATCTGTTGATATTCACAACAAAAGTCGTATCTAAAATTCCGTCAGTCGTGTATCTCGTGAGTGAATTAACACCTGTTTGAGGATTTATTCCGGCGAGAACTTTTCCGTCCGCCGCATATTCGACATCATTAACAAGTGCTAAACTCAAAGTCGTATTGTTTTGATAACTCGTATCTATCGAACCGTCTGCGTTTAATTGAGCGACTTTCACCGCTGCCGATCCGTTATACGTCGAGAAACCGCCACCGATTAAAATTTTCCCGTCCAATCTGAGCGCAATGTCGTTGATTGCGCCGTTTGCGCCTTGATTGTTTTGATTAAACGTCAAATCAGGCGAACCATCGGTATTCACTAAAGAAATTCTTCCAACTGAAAAACCGTTAATGCTCGTGTAATTTCCACCGATTAAGATTTTTCCGTCCGGTCTGATTTTCACCGCTTCAATGTAACCCCCAACCGCAGATACAGAAGAAAATGTGGTGTCAGTCGTTCCGTTGCTATTGGCACGATACATAGAACCGCCGGGAAAGTCAGGATTACCTCCATTGATAATAATTTTTCCGTCTTGTTGAATTTCCAAGTCCTTAATGACAATGAGTAAAGGTGCCGAAAAAGAATTATCTCGCGTTCCGTCAGGATTTAACCGCAATAAAGTAGCACTTCCGACAGGAGCGACCAAAAGTCCGCCGACCAAAATTTTATTATCCGGTAGAATTTCAATGTCGTTGACCGATGCTCCGTTATCTAATGGCACAATATTAAACGAAGCATCGAGTGTGCCATCAGCATTGAGTCTCCGCAAGCCGGGCTTGGCAACGCCGTCAACTCCTAAATAATTGCCACCGACCAATATTTTCCCGTCCGCTTGAATTGCGATGGCGTAAATCGTCGAACCTGTGCCGAGATTGCTGTAAAAATCCGGTGCTTTAAACGATGTATCAATCGTTCCATCGGCGTTGAGTCTGCCGATTCCGCTTGCCGCAAATCCGTTGATTTCCGTAAAAAATCCGCCGACGAGTATTTTGCCGTCCGGTTGAATTTTAACGACATTAACATTGCCGTTAAAATTGCCGAAAGCCGAAGCCGTAAAAGTCGAATCGAGTTCGCCCACGGCAGATACCCGCGAAAATAAAACCATCGCCAATAAAAATGCCGCTACAAACGAGATACCTTTCCAATTAAAAACCCTGCTTAACATACCAAATATTCCTCAGATAAATTTTATTCAACTTAACTCAAAATTATACGTCCGCAAAAATACTAAGTAAAAGAATTTTCAAGCATTTACGGGGCAAAATAGAAAATTTAATATTTTTTAATGTTTCTTAATATTTTTTACGAAATTGCCTATCGCGGCGAACTAATCTAAAATTGACAAATTGAAATATGTCTTACCAAGTTATTGCCCGTAAATGGCGACCGAATACATTTGAAGAAGTTACCGGACAGGAAGCGATCACGCAGACTTTGCGAAACGCCGTCGAATTTGACCGTCTGCATCACGCATATCTGTTTTCGGGCGCACGCGGCGTTGGCAAAACGACAACGGCGCGGCTGCTTGCCAAAGCGTTAAATTGCCACAAAACCGACAAACCGAATCCGGTGCCGTGTTCGCCGAACGATGAAACGGCTTGCGCTTCGTGCAAAGAAATTGCCGAAAGCCGTTCGATTGATGTTCTCGAATTCGACGCGGCTTCGCATACGGGCGTGGACGACATCCGCGATATAATTTTGGAAAGCATTAACATCAATCCGGCACGCGATAGATATAAAATCTTTATCATTGACGAAGTTCATATGCTTTCAACTTCGTCTTTTAACGCGCTGCTCAAAACTTTGGAAGAGCCGCCGCCGAACGTCGAATTTATAATGGCGACGACCGAATTGCACAAAATTCCGGCAACGATTCTTTCGCGCTGTCAGGAATTTGAGTTTCGGACGATTCCGCTGCCGAAGATTTTTGCGCGTCTGAAATTGATTGCCGAAGCCGAAAAAATCAATGTTTCCGACGAAGCATTAAAAGAAATTTCACGTTCCGGCGAAGGTTCGATGCGCGACGCTCAATCAAATTTCGACCAAGTTATCAGCTTTTCGGGAGAACAAATCGAAACAAAAGACGTGATGACGGCACTCGGCATTGCCAGCGCGGAAATGCTCACGCGCACCGTAAAAGCGATTGCCGAAAATAATCCGGCGGAAGTTTTGAAAGTTGTTGACGAATTAATTTCACGCGGGCAGGATTTGCGAAATTTCAGCCGCGATTTGTTGGCGTTTTTCCGTGATTTGCTGATTTTCAAAATGGCTGGAAACGCGGAAAATCTGCTCGACACGGCAGTTTTAAGCAAAGAAGAATTACAGCAAAATTCCGCGCCTTTTTCGGAAAGCGATTTGATAAGGTTTTTCAATTCACTCGGCGAAACCGAAACAAAATTGCGTGAAGCGACACAGCCGCGTTATGTTTTGGAATTAGGTTTGGTGAAACTCGTCGAAATGCGCCGCGTTAAACCAATCGAACAAATTCTAGAAAGGTTAGCCAAACTCGAAAGTTTCTTGGCAAACGGAAATCTGCCGATTGAAGCGGAAAAAAAAACTCTGAAAGCTGAAATTCCTGCAAAAGAATTCAATTTTGCGGCACAAGAAGTTCCCTTTCCGACGAAGGAAATTCCAGATTTCAAATTCCAAATTCCAAGTTCTTCGGAATTACAAATTACAGATGACAAATTACAAAATGAATCTGAAATTTCGGATTTGAAATCTGAGAATAAATCTGAAATTTCAAATCTGAAATCTCAAATTGAAGCAACACCGACAACAGAAATTTCAAAAGCCGAGAATCAATCTGAAATCTCAAATTTGGAATCTGAAATTGAAGACGAATCGCCGATTGAAGTTACAAAATCTGAAGAAACTTTTAAACTTTCAAATCTGAAACCTAAAATAGATTCGGAAGAAATAAATTTTGACAATCAGTTTGAATACCAAAAACCGAAAACCGAAGACCAAAAGCCCGAAACAGATATTCTCGCAAATTTTCAATCGTCCGAATTTCTCGACACGCTTCAAATAAAAATGTTGCCGTTAACCGAGGAAGAATTGGAACATTTTGACGATAAAAATCTCGATGAAGCCTTTGATAAAAAACTCGCGCGGCTCGGCGACAATCTTTTTCCGATAAAAAATGCTTCGGCAATCGTCGAATTCGCTTTGCAGTTAAACGCTCTAAATATAGAAGTTTCAAACGGAAATTCAGCCACAGCCGCCGCGCCCGCACGAGATGTTTCCGCATTTATGCCCGATCTCGACGAAGAAGAAACCGAACTTCCCGTGCTTTCAGAAAATCCGACCGAAGAAGAAATGCTTGCTTACGCCCACGCGCATCCGCTCGTAAAAAAAGCTCTAAGAATCTTTCGTGGAAAAATCACTTTAAGAAAGTGAGAAAGTGAGAAAGTGAGAAAGCGAGAAGGGGAGATTTGGTTTTAGCTCACTTTCTCACTTTCTCACTTTCTCACTTTCTCACTTTTTACGGAACAAATTAATTTTCACTATCGTATGACAAATCGGAGGTGATTTTCTACATTATGCGTGAACCTTGGATAGCCGGTATATTAAGTTTATTAGTTCCCGGTGTCGGACAAATTTATAACGGTCGAATCGTTATCGGAATATTTTGGCTCGTTTTAACAGGTGTTTCGTGGATTGGCAGCGTCGGAGTTTTGGGCTGGGTCGTCCATCTTATCGCCGCTTGGTGTGCTTTCAGTTTCGCCAAAGACAATCCCGTCAGATAGTAATTCATCTCTCTCATACAATCCTCCTTTGCGCCCGATGTTTCCGGCATCGGGCTTTTTTTATTTCGTAAATTAACGTAAAATTAATTTCAACGGTCTTTATTTGTTGAAACATTCAATTTTTATGGTAAAAGAAGGAATTCCCTTTGTTCTCGTGCCGCTTTTAATTGCTGCTGTTTTCGCTTTTCTCTTTTTTTGGATTGGCGGTGTAGGTTTTATAATTGCTTGTGCATTTTTTGTTTTTCTCGCGCTTTTTATGGCGTATTTTTTCCGTGATCCGAATCGCACGATTCCGACGGATGAAAACATCATCATTTCAGCCGCCGACGGCAAAGTTACGCGAATCGAAGAAAACGATAACGGTAAACTCGTCAGCGTTTTTCTTTCGCCGATTGACGTTCACATAAATCGTGCGCCGATTGCCGGAAAAATTATCAAAGTTGATTACCAAAAAGGCAAAAAAGTTCCCGCCACACGCGATGATTCGAGCTTAATCAACGAACGCAATTCAATCACTTTGCAAAATGATAAAATGACTGTCGTTTGCACGCAAATTGCCGGAATTCTGGCGCGGCGAATTGTTTGTTGGAGCAAAACAGGCGATAATCTTGCAATCGGTGAAAAATACGGATTGATAAAATTCAGTTCGCGCACCGATTTGCTGATGCCCAAAGAAGTCGAAATCCTAGTCAAAATCGGCGACAGAGTTGTCGGCGGCGAAACGATAATCGCCAAACTTTAATTATAGCGGCAGTCGGCAGAAGCAGTCGGCAGTTACGTTTTTTGCTGCCTACTGCAAACTACAAAGATGGAAACCGAAGAAACAAAACCGCCTCATCGAGGCTTAAAAAAAGGTCTTTACGTTTTGCCGACGGCTTTTACGGCGGCGAATATCGCTATGGGATTTTTGGCGGTTTTAGCTTCTTTGCGCGGCTTTAATGTGATTTCCGTTGATTATAATTTAGCCTCAAGCTATTTCAATTACGCGGCAATCGCCATCGGTTTAGCAATTTTATTCGACACTTTGGACGGTCGCGTCGCACGAATGACGCGCACGGCAACCGAACTCGGCGTTCAACTCGATTCGCTGGCAGACGTTTTGACTTTCGGCATTGCGCCGACGATTTTGGTCTATGCTTGGGGCATCGGTTCGATTTATAAGGAAGATAGTTCGGCACACGCTTTGGCGGTTTTCGTGCTTTTTATGTATCTGATGTGCGGCGCGTTTCGTCTTGCCAGATTCAATTTGCAAGCTACGCGCCCGCGAGTTTTGATTGAAGGATCGCCGAAGGTTGATAAGAAAAATTTCGTCGGTTTACCGATTCCGACTGCCGCCGGATTGATTGCCGCAATCATCCATTTTGCACCGCGTCCGATTGTTTCCTACGGCGATGAATTTTCGAGATTTTACAGTATTTTGCTGATGATTTTGGTTGGCGTTCTCGGTCTTTTGATGGTCAGCACGATTCGCTACAAGAGTTTCAAAACCGCCGGCGCAGGCAGAAAAAGTATCTATTTCGTGCTGCTCATCGGCGCAGTCGGAATGCTCATCTGGCTTTATTCGCAATATATGCTTTTGATACTCACCGCCGCTTACGCCTTGCACGGAATTATCTGGTATTTTGCCGGACTTCTAAATCCGCGCCGCAAAGAACCGCAAACCGAATCAACCGAATCAACCGTTTAACTTTTGCCTGCAAACCTTACGAAAATAACAAAAACATCTAATAATTGAAAAATATGCGCGTTACTTTCATTATGTTTCGCAAACAAATATAACTTTTTATGCCACCTTTATTTATTTGTGTAATGCCTCAATAAAAAGTTCAAACGACTGGAGTGCGAGCGTCCCCGCTTGCAATGAGTGTCGCTTCGACGCGAAAAAGCGTTGGCGATTTCGGACTTTAAATTTATCGGCGCGGTTGTTATTGCTCGTTTGAAATTAGAATTGTCGGATTATCAAACGCTTTTTCGCGTCGGAAGCCAACGCTCATTGCAAGCGGGGACGCTCGCGCT
>JANNYB010000187.1:0-5341 GCA_031409875.1 Acidobacteriota bacterium
CTCTCAGTTATTCGTTATCAGTTATTCCGAAAAGTAAGTTTTTATCTTCGGAATAACTGATAGCTGAGAGCGAATAGCTAATAATGCGCGGATTTCTCACATTTACGAATTGCGATATTTCCGACTTTGCAATAACCCTAATTAATACCGATTTTCGGGCAAATATTTTCCAGAACACATTCCGCGCATTTAGGTTTGCGTGCCTGACAGATTTTTCTGCCGTGAAAAATCAGCCAATGTGGAAACATTACCCAATGTTTTTTCGGGACGAGTTCGCTTAAATCTTTTTCAATCTTTTCGGGATCATCGTTTTCGGTTAAACCCAGCCGATTGGAAAGTCTTCGGACGTGCGTGTCAACAACTACGCCGGACGCGATTCCGAAAGCGTTTCCCAAAACTACATTTGCCGTTTTTCGTGCGACTCCGTTTAAGGTTAATAATTCATCCATTGTGCGCGGAACTTCGCCTTTGAAATTCTCGACAATTTTTTGCGCCGTGCCTTGAATACTTTTTGTTTTATTGTTGAAAAAATTGATTGATTTTAAATCGTTTGCCAATTCTTCGGGCGCAACTTCGGCGTAATCCGTTGGCGTTCGATATTTGCGAAAAAGCGTTGCGGTAACGATATTTACGCGCTCATCGGTGCATTGCGCGGAAAGAATCGTCGCCACGAGAAGCTCAAAAGCGTTCGTATGATTTAGAGCGCAATGCGCGTCGGGATATTCTTTTTTTAAGCGTTTGATTATTTCGTCGGTGCGTTGTTTTTTATCAGTTATCATTTGAAATTTGGTCTTCGATTTTTGGTTTTTGCTCTTTGATTGAAAAAATAGGCTAAAAAAGAATTGTGTAAAATGCAAATTTACAATCAGTTAGTTAAAATAAAAGTATTTTAATTTAGTAGTTTGCAAATTAAATTTATTAACAAATTACAGATTACAAATTTCAAAAGTTTAAATTTTGATTAAAGTCAAAATAGTTATTATACAAGGCAAATCAAAAAATCTGAAATTTGAAATCTGAAATTTGAAATTATTATAAAAACTTAATTTACAAACTATTTAGTCTTTATTCTTTGACCTCAAAAACCAAAGATCAAAGATCGAAAACCAAATAAATGAAAGTTCCTTTATTAGATTTAGCTGAACAAAATCAACTTTTACGCCCCGAAATCGAAATTGCGCTCGGTCGCGTTTTGGATACGAACGGGTTTATTTTGGGGGCGGAAGTTGCTGCGCTTGAAAACGAATTAGCCGAATATTGCGGCGTAAAACACGCCATTGGTTGCGCTTCGGGAACTGATGCGCTGTTGTTGGCTTTGATGGCGTTCGATGTCGGACAAGATGACGAAGTTATTACTACGCCTTACAGTTTTTTTGCGACGGTTTCGGCGGTTACGCGGCTTGGTGCAAAGCCTGTTTTTGTTGATATTGATCCAAACACTTATAATTTGGATGTTTCGCAAATCGAAGCGAAAATTACCGCCAAAACAAAAGCGATTCAGCCGGTTCACCTTTACGGACAATGCGCCGAAATGTTGGAATTGCAAGAGTTAAGCCGAAAATATAATGTTCCGTTGGTTGAAGATGCGGCACAGGCGATTGGAGCGGAAGAATTCGGCAAACGTGCGGGCGCAATGTCGGAAATCGGATGTTTTTCGTTTTATCCGTCAAAAAATCTCGGCGGAATGGGCGACGGCGGTTTTATGACGACTGACGACGACGACTTGGCGCATAAACTTTTTGCGCTTCGTGTTCACGGTTCTTTTGAGAGATATTATCACAAATGGGTTGGGCTAAATTCGCGGCTCGACGGTTTTCAAGGTGCGGTTTTAAGAGTGAAATTGCCGCATCTCGATTCGTGGTCGGACAGACGCAACCAAAACGCCGACTTTTATCGTCAATTATTTACCGATAAAGGTTTGACCGAACAAATCGTTTTGCCGCTCGAACGTGAAAACGTGCGGCATATTTACAATCAATTTGTCATTCGCATTCCTGAAAGGCGCGATGAATTAAAACAATTTTTAGCGGAAAACGAAATCGGCTCGGACATTTATTATCCGGTTTCATTGCATCTTCAAGAATGTTTTGAATATTTAGGTTATAAAGAAGGCGATTTTCCCGAAAGCGAACGTGCTTCACGCGAAACTTTGGCAATTCCGATTTTTCCCGAATTGAAACGCGCACAGCAAGAATACGTCGTTGAGAAAATAGCGGAGTTTTTTGCTTGATTAAATTTCACAAATCGCATAACTTTCTAAACAAGTGTCGGAACAATTAATAATTAAAGACTCAAAAAATTTACAAACGCGGATTTTTATCGTCGTGGCGGTTCTTATTGCGCTGGTTTTCGGTTGGTTTTCCATTCGTTGGCAATTCGGTAATATGTTGGTGGATTTGACTTTAGCGACTGCGCCGAACGCTAAATCAGTTTCGGGAATGGCTTTAAGCCTTGCGCCTTCAGACCCGACGACGAATCGTTTTGCGGCAAATGTTGAATCAAATGTTTTTTCACCCGATAAAATGGATAAATCGCTTTTGCTCAGCGAAAACGCCGTGCGGTTTGCGCCGTTTAATTTTGAATGGTGGCTTTTTCTGGGGCGCAATTACGAGCAAGCCGAACAATATGAAAAAGCGGAAAAAGTCTTTCTTCACGCTCTTGAACTTGCGCCGAATTATACGCTTCCGAGTTGGCAATTAGGCAATTTTTATTTGCGTCGCGGGCGCGATGCCGAAGCCTTTGCCCAATTAAAAAAAGCCGCCGAAAACAATATCGTCTATCGTGAACAAGTTCTCTCGATTGCGTGGGATTATTACGAAAAAGACACGGCAAAAGTCGAAGAACTCGCCGGAAATTCGGCGGAAGGCAAAGCCGGTTTAACAAAATTTTATGCCGCCAAAGAACGCCCCGAAGATGCCGTTCGCATCTGGGAAACGCTTTCGGCTGACGACAAAGAAAAACATACGGAAACTGCTAAGTTGATTGCACAGGCACTTTACGACAAAAGATTTTTCCGTTCATCGGTCAAATTTATCAGTGAATTGAAAATCGAACCGAATGCAAAAGCGGAAACTATCGAAAATCCCGGTTTTGAAACTCAATTTCGCGGCGGCGAAGAAAAAGTTTTTTTCGGTTGGAATGTTGATACGAAGGAAAAAGTAAAAGTTGACCGCGACAGCAACCACAAACACGAAGGCGGATATGGTTTGCGCGTGATGTTCACGGGTTTTGCAAATGTCGAACTTTACAATCTTTCGCAACTCGCCGCGCTTACGCCTGCATCGCGTTATCGCGTGAGTTTTTGGGTGAAAACCGAAAACTTAAAAAGCGCAGGAACGCCGACTTTTGAAGTCGTCAACGCCAAAGACAATAGAATTATTGCCGTCAGCAAGGCTTTTCCGAACGACACGAACGATTGGCAGCAAATCCAAGTTGATTTTGCGCTTCCCGCAGATGCCGAAGGCGCGATTTTTCGTCTTGCACGTTCATATTGCGGCGATAATTGCTTGATTACCGGCACGATTTGGCTAGACGATTTTAAATTGGAAAAACTCAAATGAACGAAACGACCTTAGCAAGTAAAATTATCTTCTTTCTGCTCTGTGCGGCGATTGTCTTTACGGCGTTGGCTTACGGCACGGTGCATCAGCCGACGATTTCGCTTTTTTATTTGACGGGCGTAATAATTGCGGTGCTTTGGGCGTTTGATGCGTTTCGTTCGGGCGTGTTGCGATTTAGTAAAAACTTAATTCAAATTCCGCTTCTCGCCATCGTTATTTACGGTTTAATACAAATAATTCCTTTCGGCACGCTCGCGGAAACTGCCGGAGTTTCGGGCATTCCGCGCACGATTTCGCTTGAACCTTTTTGGACAAAGGTTTTTACTTTTCATATTTTCGCGTTTTTGATTTATCTGGCGGCACTTTTGACGTTTGTTGACAGCAGTAAGCGTCTGCAAAAGCTCGTTACTTTAATTACGATTTTCGGTTTTGCCTTCGCGTTTTTTGCGATTTTGCAATACGTTTTGAGTCCGACAAAAATTTACGGAATTTACGAACAAATTAACACACAGCCATTCGGCTCATTCGTCAATCGCCATAATTTTGCGGCTTATATCGAAATGACAATTGCCGTTCCGCTCGGTTTGTTATTTGTCGGCGCAGTTCATAAAGATAAGCGTTTATTATATGTTACGGCAATTGGTCTGATGGGCGTGGCATTGATTTTAAGCGGTTCGCGCGGCGGTTTGGTCGCGCTTTTGGGACAAGTTTTCTTTCTATTATTTTTGACAACGGAAACAAAAAGTTACGGTCAAATTATTCTCAAAGGCGGACTTGCCGTTTTGCTGTTGGCGACGATTATTGTCGGCGCAATGCTCATCGGCGGCGAATCTTCTCTGACGCGAATTGCCGAAACTGCTTCGTCGAGTGACATTACGACTAATCGAACGCACATCTGGAACGTCAGTTTGGACGTAATTAAAAATTATTTTCCCTTCGGCACAGGCTTGGGCGGATTTGCGTCGGCTTATACGAAATATGATACGCTGAACGGCATCGAGCGCGTTGAGCAAGCGCATAATGATTATCTTCAAATTCTGACAGACACAGGACTTATCGGCTTAATTATCGCCGCATTTTTCGTCTTTCTTTTGTTCAAAACAGGTTTGCGAAACATCAAATCGCCAAACATTTATCGTCGCGGCGTTGCCGTCGGCGCACTTACGGGCTGTTTCGGGATTTTGATTCACAGTATTTTCGATTTTGTTTTGCACACGACCGCAATTACCTATCTTTTTACGACTTTAACTGCGCTTGTGGTTTTGAGCGGAACTGATTTTATTGACGATATTCGTGATTTCGACGAACGTCAAAGCCGCCGAAAAACTAAAGAATCGGCAAGCGTTACTCCAATTTCAGATGGAAAACGAAAACGGAAAGAAGAAAAATAATTTATTGCCCACGAAACACACGAAAATAAGAAGAAGTTCGTTTTAATTTTTAGTGTATTTCGTGTGTTTCGTGGGCGAAAAAAAAATTAAACAGTTGATTCGCTCGATTCGGTTTGTGATTCTTTGCGGCGCGGATTTAGAAGTCCGGCGAGATACCAGATAATTCCGTGCAAGGCGTAACCGCCGGTAATTATCAAAAGCATATATTGAGAATAAAGCCAGATGAGCATTCCGACTGCGCCGATAAGCAGCACCAAATAGATACTTTTTCTGACTGCGCCGGCGGTTTTGAAACTTTTATAACGAAACGTGCTGACCATCAAAATACCGAGAACGCCAACCAAAATCATCAGTAGAATACTGAATAATCTTACATAATATTCACCGAAT
>JANNYB010000188.1:0-29364 GCA_031409875.1 Acidobacteriota bacterium
AACAAGAGGTAATGTCATAGTTAAGACTAAGCATTACAGCTATTTACGCGACTTCGTGTCGCACTGAGGTCAGGAAGGGCTACAGATCTTTCGTCCGCTCTTAAATTTATTGTTACAATTATTTTTCACGCAACGGAACTCAAAACTGCGCTGATCAATTCGCGCAGTTTTTTTTCATCGTCAAAAATCATTCGGCTTTCAACCACAAAACACGGAATTTTAAATCTCAAATCCGTTAATTTGACGGCATCTTTGGCGGTTGTCAGCAGAACATCGGCGCCCGTTTGTTGGGCTTCGGTTTCGAGGTTGGCAATGTCGCTTTGCGTGTAGCGATGATGGTCGGGGACTTTTTGAGTTGCGGTTAAATTGAAATTTTCGCGTCTTAGTTGTTGAAAGAAATTATCGGGATTGCCGAGTGCGCAAAAGGCTAAAAATTTGT
Source organism: Acidobacteriota bacterium (assembly GCA_031409875.1). Lineage (GTDB taxonomy): Bacteria > Acidobacteriota > Blastocatellia > Pyrinomonadales > Pyrinomonadaceae > CALMEH01. The sequence goes on from JANNYB010000188.1 coordinate 440, forward strand.
TCGTTGTCAGTCGTTCGTTGTTCGTTGTTTTTCTCTGCGAACTTTGCGCCTCCGCGTGAAATTCTTTTAATTGCGTCAAATTTGAGATTTTGTTTTCCGCCGTGAAGATCGGGCAATTGGGATTGAGATTTGAGATTTGAGATTTGAGATTTGAGATTTGTTCCGCACTGACCAGATTGGCGCGTGAGATGACGATCAGATCGGCGCGTTTGAGATTTGCCAAAGGTTCACGCAAACGGCCGAACGGCAGAGTTTTCGAGTTTCCGAAGGGATTTGTCGCGTCCAATAGAACAATGTCCAGATCGCGTTTTGCGCGGCGATGCTGAAAGCCGTCGTCGAGCACAAAAGCCGTAATATTAAACTTTTCACGCGCCCAATTTGCCGCCGCGACGCGGTTTGCGTCCGCCACGACCAACGCTTTTCCGAGAAGTTTGTTAGCTAATTCAAAAGGTTCGTCGCCTGCATCAATGGCGTCGGCTAAAATCTTTTCGCCGTCGGAAACCAAAACTCGTGCGCGGGGATTTTTGCGCCCGTAACCGCGAGTCAGGATACAAACTTTTGCACCGCGTTCGGCTAAAACTTCAGCGACAAAGGCGACGAGCGGCGTTTTGCCCGTGCCGCCAACGGTGATATTTCCGATGCTGATGACGGGTGCGCCAAGCGAGTAGGATTTGATCGCGCCTTTGTCGTAAAGCGAATTTCGGATGTCGGTGATTTTGCCGTAAATCCAACTTAAAGGCATAATGGTCAATGTTTAATGGTAAATGGTGAATTGTCAATATGAGTAAAAACAATTCACCATTCACCATTCACCATTCACCGTTTATTCGTCGTTTGAATCAATCTATCGAGTTTGTTTTGCGCTTGTCCGCTGTCAATTGCCTGTTCGGCGAGCCGGGCGGCGTGAATCGGTTCGGTCGCGATTCCGCCGATGATGAGCGCGGCGGCGGCGTTCAGGACGACGAGCGAACGCGCTTCGTCGCGTCGTTTACTGTTTAGCACATCGCGGATAATTTGCGCGCTTTCTTCGGGTGTTTCGACCTTTAAATGTTCGATTTCGCCGCGTTGCAGTTTAAAATCTTCGGGCGCAACGCGAAACTCGCGGACTTCATTGCCGATAACTTCGGCGACAAATGTTTCGTCAGCCAGCGTGATTTCGTCCAAGCCGTCCGAGCCGTGAACGATCCAGGCGCGTTCCGTTCCGAGAATCGCGAGAGCCTGCGCCATCGGTTCGAGAAGCGACGGATGCCAAACGCCGATCAGCTGTTTCGGCGCGTTTGCCGGGTTTGCCAAAACGCCGAGCAGATTGAGCGAAGTGCGAATGCCGAGCGCGCGGCGAATATCGCCGACGCGCCTGAGCGAAGGGTGAAATTTCGGCGCGAACATAAAACAAATTCCCGCGCCGTTAAGACTTGTTTGCGCGACTTCGGGTTCGCTCGAAATTTTGACGCCGAGTTTTGCCAAAACATCCGCGCTTCCCGTGTCGCTCATAACCGCACGGTTGCCGTGTTTGGCGACCATCAAACCGGCTCCGGCGGCGACAAAGGCGGCGGCGGTCGAAACATTAAAAGTTTTGGCGATGCTCGAACCAGTGCCCGAAATGTCTATAAAATTTTTATGCCGCGATTTGATCTTGACGGCTTGCGCACGCATTACACGCGCCATTCCCGCAAGCTCGGCGGCTGTTTCACCTTTTGCGGTCAAAGCGGTCAGACAGCCCGCAACCTGCGCAGGATTGGCGTTAAGATCGGTCAGCGCACGGAAAAAATCCGAGGCTTCGGTGACGTCCAGATTTTCGCCGCGAATCAGGCGGTTCAAATATGGAAAAAGCGGTGTATCGGCTTTGCTGTTGGTCGCCGAGAGTGGCGCGGCGAAAAGCCACTGTGTTTTCGACATAAACATATTGTAAAGTGAAAAAGTAGAAAAGCGGAAAAGTAAAAAAGTAAGGGGAGTCGGCTGGTCAATAAATTTGGAACCCGAAACTTGGAACTTGAAACCTGAAACTCAAGCCCAATATCTACTATCTCAAAGATTCAGGAAGTTTTGCAAGAGTTTTTTGCCTTGTTTGGTGAGAATTGATTCGGGATGAAACTGGACGCCTTCGATTTTCAGCTGTTTATGGCGTAAAGCCATAATTAAACCGTCGGGCGAGGTCGCGGAAATTTCCAGAATATCGGGCAGCGTTTCGCGTTCGACAACGAGCGAATGATAACGCGCTGCGCGGAATCGGTAGGTCAGATCCTTGAAAATGGTTTTTCCGTCGTGACAGATCTCGACCGGTTTGCCGTGGACGGGTTCGGGTGCCCGAATGACTTTGCCGCCGAAAATCTGTCCGATTGCCTGATGCCCGAGACAGACGCCTAAAATCGGCGTCGTTTTACCGAATTTCTCCAAAACCGCCAATGAAACGCCCGCGTCGTCAGGCGTTCCCGGCCCGGGCGAGATGAGAATCTTTTCGGGCTTCAAATCGTTCTCAATTTCATCGAGCGAAACCTCATCGTTGCGGCGCACTTGCATTTCCGCGCCGAGTTCGCCTAAGTATTGCACGAGGTTGTAGGTAAATGAATCGTAATTGTCTATTACTAAAAGCATAAAAATCTTGGTCTTAGGTCTTTGGCTTTTGGTCTTTGGTTTTTGAAAGAATTAGCCGATTGACGATGAATTTCTCACCAAACTACTATTTGTTCAGACTCTTGATTCAATCGGGTTTAATTTGAATAAAACCCAAAAACCAAAGACCAAAAACCAAAGACCTCATCAGTTACACTTTTGCCCTTTTTCGCCTTTCCACTTTAAAAGCCTTCTGCCATTTCGATGGCCTTGACGAGCGCGCGTGCCTTGCTGATCGTTTCCTCGTATTCTTTTTCGGGAACCGAATCGGCGACAATTCCCGCGCCGGCTTGAATCGAGGCCGTGTCGTTTGCCAGACGAATTGTGCGAATCGCAATACAGGTGTCGAGATTTTCGGCGTAATCAATATAGCCGATCGCGCCCGCATAAACGCCGCGTTTTGATGGTTCGAGTTCGTCAATTATTTTCATCGCACTGACTTTCGGTGCGCCCGAAACCGTTCCTGCCGGAAAGCACGAAGCAAGCGCGTCGAATCTGTCTAAATCATCTTTAAGTGTTGATTTCAAACTTGTTACGAGATGTTGGACGTGCGAATATTTTTCGACTTTCATCAGTTCTTCAACTTCGACCGAGCCGAATTCGGAAACTTTGCCGAGATCATTTCTGCCCAAATCAACGAGCATTATGTGTTCGGAAATTTCTTTCATATCGGAGCGCAAATCTTCCGCCAAAATCCAATCGTCTTCTTCTGTCGCGCCTCGCTTTCGAGTTCCGGCAATCGGGCGATATTCCAAGTTTTTGCCGTTGCAACGCACCAACATTTCGGGCGATGCGCCGATTAAAGTTTCTGAACCGAGTTTGATGTAAAACATATACGGCGACGGATTTGTCGTCCGCAAAGCGCGATAAATATTAATCGGTTCGGCAGTTGTTTGGCGTTTAAACTTTTGCGAAAGCACGACTTGATAAGCGTCGCCCGCGAGAATTTTTTCTTTCACTGCGTCAACGGCTTTCATAAAATCTTCTTTTTTCCAATTCGATGAAAATTGACTTGGTTCGCTTTTCGGCGAAGTTTCCGTCGGCGGCAGATAAATGTTTTCTAAAACTTTTTCGAGCCGTTCGGTTTCGGCGATGGCGTTTTCATAAAGTGCGCGTAATTCGTCTTCGTTTTTTGCATCGTCCGTGAAAACTATGGAGACGATTTCGATTGTCTGTTTCAATCTGTCAAAAACCAAGATATTGCGAAAGAACATCCAAATCGCATCAATTCCGACACTTTTTTGTTCTAAAGATTTTTCAAACCAACGCGCCGCATCATAACCGAAAAAACCAATCGCGCCGCCGCACAAAGGCGGAAGTTTTTCGCGCCTTGCTAATTTGTGCCGCGCAAAATGCCGTCGCAAGAATTCAATTAAAGTGCGGTCGGGATAAGTTTTATTTGAATCTTTTTGTTGTAAAATCGTCAAAGAATTTTCGCTTCGCACGGTCATCAAAGGATTTGCCGCCAGAAAAGAATATCGCGCCAGACGTTCGCCGCCTTCGATTGATTCAAACAAAAAGGCTTGTTTGGCAGATTCGGAAATTCGCAAAAACGCGCTCACAGGCGTATGCAAATCCGCCAAAACGCTTCGCACAACCGGCACGACGTTGCCTTTCTGCGCTTCTTTTGCAAAATCTTCAAAAGTTTTCGGTGTGAGTTCGAGCATTGAAATAATGTTAAATGAGCAACGGTTAAAAAGCAAAAAAAAAGTTTTGAGTCCCGCCTTTAGGCGGCAAAACCGCGAGCGAAGCGACAGCGGTTTTCACACTGCTGATGATTGAATTTTGCCTTAACGTAAGGAACACTTTGCTTCGCTCGTGTTCCGCCGCCTAAAGGCGGGACTCAAAACTTTAAAACTTTCTCGATTGCTTGAAAAACGCTTTCGGTTTTGACGCTCAAGATACATTTCGGCGCATCAAATTCTTTGCAAAAATATCCGTCGCAAGGTTGGCACGGCAGATTTTCATAGACGATTTCGTTCGGCGCGTTCGTCCAAGGTCGCCAATGCGTGCGGTTTGACGAGCCGAAAATGACGACTGACGGAGTTTGGACAGCCGCCGCAATATGTGCGATGCCCGAATCGTTTCCAACGAAAATCTCAGCATTTGCCGCCAAAGCCGTGATTTCCGGCAAACTCAAATCATCAAAAGTTTTAATCGGAACTTTCGATAATTGTTGCAATTTCTCCAAAACTTCGCGCTCTTTTTTTGTCGCAACCGCAACAATTTGCAAACCTTTTTCGCTCAAAAATTCCGCCGTTCGCGCAAAATTTTCCGTTGCCCATTGTTTCGTATCAAACGCGGCAACCGGATGAATTAAAGCGTAATTGGTAATTGGTGATTGGTAATTGGTAATTACATTCAAGCGGCTTTTCGGTTTATCTTTGACAGGAATGTCTGCCAAACCCAAAAGTCCGAGCATTTGTTCGGCGGAATGCAGTTTGTCCGTCTGCCAAAATTTTATGCAGTCGGCAATCGGGAAAATATGTGTGTAAAAGTTTTGGTAGCGGTAAAAATCGTAGCCGATGCGATATTTCGCCGAGCTTGCGCGAACGAAAAAGCCGGAAGTCGTGCCGCCGTGAAGATTGATAACTGCGTCATATTTTTCGCGCCGAATTTGCCAAGCCGTTTTCAGACGCGATTTCAAATCATCTTTTTTAAACGACAAAATATTATCAACCGCATCGAAATCTTGCAAAACCGGCGCAACCCAATCTTCGAGCAAAATATCAATCCGCGCATTCGGCAAAAACCGCCGCAAAGCATCGAGCGCAGGCGTGGTCAAAACCGTATCGCCAATCGAACGCAAACGCACGACAAGAACGCTATTCACTTCGTTCCATTGCGGATTGCGGATTGCGGATTGCGGATTTATCTTATTTTTCAACTTTCGCTTCTTCAACGAGCATCACGGGAATTTCGTCGCGTATCGGATAAACGAGCGCACATTCGGCGTTTGTGCATTTCAAACCGCTTTGGTCATCTTTAATTTTTACTTCCGATTTACATTTCGGACACCGCAAAATTTCTAAAAGTTCAGGACTGATTGCCATAAATTATTTCTCCAGATTCGATTTTAACGCAAAGGCGCGAAGGCGCAAAGACGCAAAGTAAAAAGGGCAAGAGATTAATTTTCTCTCGCCCTTTTTACTTTTTACTTTTTACTTTTTACTTGACTTCAGCTTCGGTTTTTGTTCCGCATTCGTTACAGAATTTTGCGCCGGCGTTTAATTCGGCTTGGCATTTGACGCATTTTTGTTTTTCCTGCGTTGAACCGCATTCGGAACAGAATTTTGCGCCTTCGCGTAAAGATGCGCCGCATTTAACGCACGGGACTTGGGCGATTTCCATTTTGCCGCCGCAATCGCCGCAGAATTTTATGCCTGCCGCGTTTGGTTTGCCGCAACCCGGACACGGAACTGTTTGCGCTGTCACACCGCCACCGCCGCCGCCTTGTTGTTGCTGTGCGCCGCCTTGCATTCCGCCGAAAGCGTTTGCCATTTGGTTGCCGACCGCGAAACCTGCGCCGAGTCCTGCGCCCAAACCTGCGCCGCCGCCTTCGTTTTGTGCCGCGTCGCGCAGAGCATCAGCCGCTTGCAATTTCATATAATTGTCGAGATTTCCGAGTGCGCCCATCTGTGCGCGTTTGTCCATTGCCGCTTCGACTTCTTCGGGAAGCGAAATGTTTTCGACGTAAAATTTCGTAACCGTTAAGCCGTAAGTTCCGAAATCTTCGTTGATTTTGGCGCGGATTGTTTCGCCGATTTCTTTATATTGCGCGGCTAAATCCAAAGCCGGAATTTTTAATTCGCCGAGCGCGTCGGAAAATTCGGTAACAATTGCGCGTTTTAATTGTTCGTCAATATCTTCGGTTTGAAAATGCGCGTTTGTTCCGGCGATTTCTTTGATAAAAGTTGCCGGATCGGAACAGCGAAGCGAATATGCGCCGAAAGCACGCAGGCGAACGATGCCGAAATCAGCGTCGCGGAGCATAATCGGGTTTGACGTTCCCCATTTCATATCGGTAAATTGTTTCGTGTTGACGAAATAAACTTCCGATTTCATCGGCGAATTAAAGCCGTATTTCCACGCTCCCAACTTCGACAGAATCGGCGTATTTCCGCCGTCAATCGTATAACGTCCCGGAACAAAAACGTCCGCGACCTGACCTTCAAACACAAAAACCGCCGCTTGTGATTCTCTGACAATCAACTGTGCGCCGTTTTTAATTTCCTGCTGATAAACCGGAAAACGATAAAGAATCGTGTCGCCCGAATCGTCGAGCCACTCGATAACTTCGATAAACTGATTCATTGCCGCTTCTTTAACCTTGTCGAAAATACTCATTTTGATAATCTCCTTTGATGTCTAAAATATGCTGATTCATTTACGATTTAAAGCCGTTCATTGTTCTGACTAATATCGCATAAATTTGAACGGAAGTAAATTTATTCGCTTCTATGAATCGTGATTTTTCCGACGGAAACATTTCAAAAACGTGAAGTTTCTCCAATTTTGCGGATTTTATCTGACGCGGACGATTCGCAATTATAAAATTTATAGTCGTTAAGTCTATCATTTGAAAGGTTTAGACATCTCACGAAAGAACCGCATTCAAATTGCATCATTTATTTACAGCAAATTTACAGCGCGATTCGATTTTTGTCGCTGAGTGTTCTTTGAAAAATTAATGCCGTAAAATTGGAGCGCGGGCATCTTGCCCGCCGCGCCTTCGAGTGTAACGAGAAAAGGCGCGAAATGCCGCACATTAAATAAACTTCTTTTTATCTCAAGCGTTTGCCGTTCTTGCTTCGCTCGAACGGTGCAGGCAAGATGCCCGCGCTCCAATTAAATCTACGGTATTTATTTTTCAAAGAACTTTCAGCAACAAAAAATTTCAAACGCAACAGATTAAAAAAATATGTCCAAAACCTTTTCCACAATCCTGTTCTTAACTCTAATCACATTTTTTTCAACAAACGCCTTCGCGCAAACCGCGACCGGAACAGTTGAAGGAACTGTTACCGACCAACAAGGCGCAGTAATTCCCGGTGCAACGGTTTCGATAGAAAGTCTGATTGAAAATTTGATTTTCAAAAAAAGTGGCGTTACTGATAAAAATGGCAAATATATTTTTCTGGATGTTCCGGCGGGAGCTTATAAAATCACAGTCTTGGCACAGAATTTTGCTGAAATGTCTGAAAATTACCTTATTTCGCTTAATACAATAACAACAGCTAATTTTAGATTGAGTCCAGAAGCTACTGTCATAGACCAATCTACAATTACGAAGGAAGTAATTGAACTTCCTCCACACAAAACAACTTTCAGTTCGTTTTTGAAGTTTGCACCAAGCGTGCGCCCCGAAGTGCTTTCAGGCGGTCTCCAAATAAATGGCGTGTCAGGTTCTGAAAATACTTTTTTTATTGACGGTCAAGAAGTTACAAATTTCAGAACAGGACAATTAAACTTGAACAACGATTTGCCGCTTGAACTTATAGAGGAAGTTACGGTTAAAACAAATATTGATGCTGAATACAGCGGCGGGACAAGCAGTGTGATTAATGTTGTTACAAGAAAAGGAAATAATGAATGGCGCGGAAATTTCGGGATTTCTTTTACGCCGAATAGTTTGCAAGGAAGTCCGAATGCTTTTATTAACAGATTCGGCACAAATTCGGGACAAATCGAATATTTCCAACCGAATAAAGACGGCGGTTCGGGATATTTTCCGACGGCTTCAATCGGCGGACCGATTGTTAAAAGTTATGTTTGGTTTTTCGCTTCATATTCGCCGCAGATTTATCGGACGACGCGCACGATTGATTATTTTTCGAGTTCAAATCCGGCGAATCGAACGATCAATCAAACCGTCAAATATGAATCAAACGTCAGAACTGAAGCGGCATTTGTGCGCCTTGATGTTCAGCCTAATTCAAAATTGCGGTTTTTCGGAATGTTTCTTTACAATCCGATAGTTCAAGACGGCGCGTTGCCGTCCGCAAGCGAAGGTTTCGGCGGTGTTCCGCAATCGGCAGGCGGTTTGAGCGGCGCGGCATTGTTGGCGACACGCGGCGGCAGACAAAATTCAAATCTCGTCAATGGTCAAATGACTTGGACTCCGACAAACAATACTGTAATTGCGATTCGTGCAGGAAGAACATTTTTGAATGAAAAACTCGATTCTTACGGACTGTCGAAAATTACGCGGTTTATTTGTTCGACCTCAAGCACGAATATTCCCGCCGGCGCAGGTTGCACGCCCGGATTTCAAAATATTGCCAATAATTCCATTCTCGAATACGACGTTTCCGAGCGGACGACTTTTGATGCTTCTGTTGAGTTTGTCGGAATTAATGCTTTCGGACGGCATAATTTCAAATTCGGTTATCAATACAATCATCTGTTCAATAAAGTTAAAAACGGCTACACGGATACGGGAGTTGTTCAGCTTTTTTACGGGCGTTCGATTGATTTTCTCGGCGTTCCGGTTACGCCGACTGCGGGAAATCTAGGTTCGGGGTTTTTGCAAAGATTCGGCACGGTCGGCGAAGGAAACAATACGAATCAATCATTTTTCGCGCAAGATTCGTGGCAGATAAAAAATCGTCTGACGCTCAATCTCGGCATTCGTTTTGAGAACGAAAACATTCCAAATTACGGACAAAATTTAGATTTGAAATTCGGCTGGAAAGATAAAATCGCGCCGCGCGTCGGCGTTTCGTTCGATGTTTTAGGCGACGGCAAAAATAAGATTTTCGGCAGTTTCGGTTTTTATTACGACCGTCTGAAATATGAACTTTCGCGCTCGCAGTTTCCGCAAGTTTTTTACAGAGATTATTTTGAAATCTTGCCCGGACGCGGCGCGAATTACGGAAATTACACTTTGCAGAATATTCTCGGAAATAATGTTGACAATCTGCGCGGAAATTGTCCGATTGCGAACAGCACGGGCTATTCGGTTTGTCAGTTCAGCTTTTTTATTCCGACAAATTTGCAAGTCTTTCTGCCCAATCTTTCGCCGTTTGATCCCGATTTGAAACCACAGCGAACGACAAGTTATACAATCGGTTTTGAAAGAAATTTCGGCTCGAATTTTCTCTTGACAGCGAGTTACATTCACCGGCAAATTGACCGCGCCATCGAAGACATCGGCGTTTATAATTCGCAGGGAAGCGAATTTTATATGATCGGCAATCCCGGTTTTAACCAGCATTGCGAAATTTCCGCTCAAACGAATTTTCCGTGCGCGAAAGCCGAGCGCAAATACGATGCGCTGGAAATCGTCTTGGACAAACGCGCTTCCGATTATTTTTTCAACGCAAATTACACTTACAGCCGCCTTTACGGAAATTATTCGGGCTTGGCGAGTTCCGACGAATTTGGTCGCGCCGCACCGAACGTAACGCGCTTCTTCGATTTGCCGCCATCCGGTTTTGACGCAAACGGAAACGCTGATAACGGACGGCTCGCAACCGACAGACCGCATTATTTCAAAGCGTTCGGCGGTTATACTTTTCGTTGGAATACGAACAATAACACGACCATTTCCGCTTTTACGACAATTCAATCCGGCACGCCTTTGACGACGATTTACAATTTGTATAATTTGCAGTCTTCGATTCTCAACGGGCGCGGAGATTTGGGCAGAACCGAAACTTTTACCGAAACCGATTTACTCGTCAGTCATCGGTATAAAGTCGGCAAAAACGATAACTTTTTAATCGAACCTTTTGTCATTTTTCTCAATCTTTTCAACGAAAAAAATGAATTAACTCGGCAAACGTCAATCAGTTCGACGAATTTTACGTCAACGGCTTTAGCTTCGAGCGGATGCACGACTTGTGCATCACAAATCGGCGTTTTTAATACGATTTTTAACGGTGGAATTCGTCAATTTGTCCAAAATTATCTGAACACGCGCGGCGTAAGTTCGACCGGCATCAGAAACGATTATAATCAGCCGAATTTGTTTCAATCGCCGAGACATGTGCGGTTTGGTTTGCGGTTTAGTTTTTGAAAAATCCAGAACAGAAAAATCATCGTCAAACCGCCCGAAGCATCAATCAGAACATCGTAAATCGAGCCGGTTCGCAGAGAGTTGAAACTTTGATTTGTTTCATCAATCGAAGCCACGAAAACGACGATCAGAAAAGCAAAGATATACCAAAATCTTTTCAGAAATATTTTTGACGAGTTGAAAAAAGCGCGTGAAGCAAAAAATCCGAGCGCGGCATAAACGGCGAAATGCGCGAATTTGCGGATGTATCCGTGATAGGTTTGCAAAAGTTCTTCAGTTGCCGTTGGAAACAGCCATTCGAGAAACGGACGAATAAACCTCGAAGTTTGCGACATCGAACCGCTCGAACTCGACAGATAAATGATCACGCCAATCCACAAAAAAAGCGGCGCATAACGAAAAAATCGTTTGCGCCACAAATTTTTTTCAGTAACTACCATTTACTTATCCGGCATATTACCGATGCTGAAAGAACCGCCGCCGCCGGCGACAATCAGAATAATTCCGACAATCATTAAGCCAAGTTGCAACCAGCCTTCTTTTTTCATAATCGCAAAAATCAATCCGGCAAGCCAATTGAAGAAAAAAATCAAAATTCCCCAAAGTGCGCCGCCTTGCTTGAATCCGATTACGATCAACCAAATCCAACCGACCAAAAATAATAAAAAACCAACCATACTAAGCATAAAAATATCCTCCGATGTTTGTTTGAAATTTAACGAAAAGCAAGCAAAGCATATATGAAATTCAAAATGATTTCAAATCGCCTTGCTTGCTTTTTAATTTAGGTTTTTTTATGCCGCCGCCGCGCCGGAAACAACTTCGATAATTTCTTTGGTAATCGCCGCTTGACGAATGCGGTTCATATTCAAAGTTAAAGTATCAATCAATTCGCCCGCGTTTTTCGATGCGGAATCCATTGCCGTCATCCGCGAACCTTGTTCTGATGCGACCGATTCGAGCATTGCGCGGTAAATCTGCGTTTCGACTTGTTTCGGCAACAATTTGCCAAAGATTTCCGCCGGAGTTTGTTCGTAGATATACTCAGCACTTGCCGAATCTTCTTCTTCGGCTTCGATTTTCGGAATCGGCAGAAGCTGTTCGACAACGGGTTTTTGCGACAGAACGGTTTTGAATTCGGTGAAAACGAGAAAAACTTTGTCAATTGTTTCGTCTTCGGTGAAAGTTTTGATGACGTTTTGGGCGATTTCAACTGCGTCTTCGTGGTTGACCTTGCCGCTGCCGGTTAAGCCGATGTATTCTTCGACAAAGGTTACATTTCGGCGTTTGAAAAAATCTCGCGCCTTGCGTCCGACCGGCATCATTTCGGTAGTTTTGCTCTCATTTTCGCGCAAAAATGCTTGCACGGCTTTAATCAAATTCGCATTAAAACCGCCGCACAAACCTTTGTCCGCGCTGACGACGACCATCAAATATTTTTCATCGCCGCGTTCTTGCAAAAGCGGCGATGAAAATTCGTCGCCGACACGCGAACTCAGATTTCCGAGAACGCCTGTCATTTTGACGGCAAACGGACGCGCCGCCGTAACGCGATCTTGAGCGCGTTTCAATTTCGCCGCCGCGACCATTTTCATCGCTTTGGTAATCTGTTGTGTATTTTTGACCGACTTAATACGTCGGCGCATATCCAATAAACTAGGCATAAATTTGGGTAATTAGTAATTGGTAATTGGTAATTGGTTTTAACTTATGACCAATTACCAATTACCAATTACCAAGATTTTAAGCATTTGCGATTGCCGTGCCTTGATTCCAGCGCGTGGCTTTGAAATCGTTGACGGCTTCGGTCATTTCGGCTTTTAAGTTGTCGTCAATGGATTTCTTCGTGCGAAGTGTTTCCATAATTCCTGGATTTGAATTTTCGATAAAGTCAAAAAGTTCGACTTCAAAGCGTTTCAAATCTGTAACGGCAATGTCCGACGCGAAACCGTTGGAAACCGTCCAAATAATCAGAACTTGTTTTTCGACTGCCATCGGTTGGTATTGACCTTGTTTCAAAACTTCGGTCAAACGCTTACCTTTTTCGAGTTGATCTTGCGTTGATTTGTCCAAATCAGAACCGAATTGAGCAAACGCCGCGAGTTCGCGGTATTGCGCCAAATCAATGCGAAGCGTTCCCGCAACTTGTTTCATTGCTTTAATTTGTGCCGCGCCGCCAACACGCGAAACCGAGTTTCCGACGTTAATCGCCGGACGCACGCCGGAGTTGAAAAGGTCAGATTCGAGAAAGATTTGTCCGTCGGTAATCGAAATTACGTTTGTCGGAATATAAGCCGAAATGTCGCCGGCTTGCGTTTCGATAATCGGCAAACTCGTCAAACTTCCGCCGCCGCGTGCATCAGACATTTTCGCCGCACGTTCAAGAAGTCTTGAGTGAAGATAGAAAACGTCGCCCGGATACGCTTCACGACCCGGCGGACGGCGAAGAAGCAAGGAAATTTCACGATAAGCCGCCGCTTGTTTCGACAAATCATCATAAATCGTCAGCGCGTGGCGACCGCTATCGCGGAAATATTCGCCGATGGCAACGCCCGAATAAGGTGCGAGAAATTGCATCGCCGCCGGATCGGAAGCCGAAGCATTAACCACAATCGTATAATCCATTGCGCCGAATTCTTCCAATTTTTGACGAACTTGGGCAACCGTCGAAGCCTTTTGACCAATCGCAACATAAATACAAATTACGTCTTTGCCTTTTTGGTTGATAATCGTGTCAATCGCCACGGCAGTTTTACCTGTTTGGCGGTCTCCGATAATCAATTCGCGCTGTCCGCGTCCAATCGGCACCATTGCATCAATCGCTTTCAAACCTGTTTGAAGCGGTTCTTTAACCGGCTGACGGTCAATGATTCCGGGCGCGATTTTCTCAATCGGATTAAACGTATCGGTGATGATTTCACCTTTGCCGTCAATCGGATTTCCGAGCGCATCAACCACGCGACCAATCATCGCATCGCCGACCGGAACGCTCATAATGCGGCGCGTTCGCTTAACTTCGTCGCCTTCTTTAATCTTCTGAAAATCGCCGAAAAGCACCGCGCCGACCTTGTCTTCTTCAAGGTTGAGCGCGAGTCCGCGAACGCCGAACGGGAATTCGATAAGTTCGCCCGCCATAACCTTTTCCAGCCCGTGAATCTCGGCAATTCCATCGCCGACCTTGATAACCGTGCCAACTTCGGCAACCGTCATCGTCGCATCAAAATTTTCAATCTGTGAACGAATAATTTCGTTAATTTCGTTAGCTTTAATTGCTTCCATAATGTTTTATAAATTTGGCTCTGTCTTAAAAATATCTTTTGTTTGAAACTTAAAATCGGGAATTACGGGCGATGCTGAACAAATATCTTCGCCCTGACAAACTTTTATATCTTTCGGTGAAGTATAAATATAAATCATCTCCGTTTTCGGATAAATATACCAAACCATTTTCACGTCCGATTCAAAATAATCATTAATTTTATCGGCTATATCTTCCGCCGATTCGCTTTTTGATAAAAACTCGATTGCCAACGATGGAATTGGATGATCGCCTTTGGCAGCCGAAAAATGTTGTTCGGTTGTAAAATACGCCAAATCTGGAATCCGAAAGTTTCCATTTTTCAATCGCATACCGACTTCGCTGACTAAATCAGCTTCATTTTTGTATGCGTCGGTTGACTTAAAAAACTTATTCAACCACCAAATAATCATTAATTCCACATCTTTTATCATTTCCTTTTCGATAACTTCGTGATTGGCGAACTCATAGCCGAACTCTTGCTCATACGCCCATTCTTCAAAGGCTTCGACCGTTTGAAAATGCGGGATGATTACGTTTTTCGACTCTGTTACTACGTTCATAAAGCTATCTTCCGATAAGGCTTGCCTTCAAATTTTCCAACTGTGTTTTTACCGAACTGTCATAGACGGTTGAACCGACGCGGGTTACGACTCCGCCGATTATTTGCTCGTCAATCGCAAAATTCAGATTGACTTGCTTGCCCGTCATTTTCGCCAGATTCGTTTGAAACTCCGATTTTTCCGCGTCGGAAAGCGGGCGCGACGAAATAACTTGCGCCGAAATCAGACCGTTTCGTTCGTCCAAAACGGAGGCAAATTTTTCGTTGATTGCGCCGAGTTCCGTCAGACGACTGTTGCGAAGCAGAACGCGCAAAAAATTCGCCGTCGTGCGCGAAGGTTTGGTTTTTTCGATTAATTTGGCGAGAACTTTTTCTTTGCTCAGATGGTTAATCGCCGGACTTGCAAAAGCGTTTTGCAACTCGGCGTTCGATTTAATCAAATCTTCCCAAGATTTCAATTCCGTTTTGACAATTTCGGTTTCGCCGGATTTCGTAACGACATCCGCCAACGCATTAGCATAGCGGCGGGCAACTGTTTCAACACTCATTTAGTTTAAACCTCCGATTGATTCCAGACTTGCTTTAACGAGCCGCGCGTCTGTGTCTGAGTTCATTTGCGATTTCAATTTTTCTTCCGCAAGGCGAATGCTTTCTTCCGCCGAAAATCTGCGAAGCTCGGCGAGAACTTGCTGGCTTTTGCGTTCGATGTCGTTTGCTGCTTGCGATTTTAGACGATTCACTTCCGACGCGGCTTCGCGTTCGATGCGTTCTCTTTCGGCTTTGGCTTCGGCTTCGGCTTCACGAATCGCGTTCGACTTATCGTTTTCGAGCGAGGCAAGTTTGGCTTCGGTCGTCGTCAATTCGGAAAGCGCAAATTGGCGTTTTTCTTCCGCTTTGATAATGTCGGCGCGAATCGCTTCGCGGCGAGCGATAAACGCACCGCTCAAAGGTTTGTTCAAAAGGCGATAGATAACAAATACGAAAATCGCCAAATTGAGAAATTTCCACGCCTCAAAGCCCGGATAATTTAAATAAGCGTTCCAAAATTGGAGAAATTTGCCCCAACCCGTGTTCGGATCAACTTTCGCGGCTTCCGCAAGTATAAAAATAAAACTAATAAAAGTTAACATACTAAAAAATTACAAATTACCGATTACAAATTACAGATTGGCTGAAAGATTACCCATTTTATGAAATTAAAAACGGAAGGTTTCAAATTAAATTTTTGTTCGATTTGAAATTTGTAATCTGTAATTTGTAATAACTAACTCTTCAAAATATTCGCGCTGATTTTCTCCGCTAATTTTTCGGCTTCTCCGGCAATCATCGTGCGGGCTTCGGTGCGTTGGCGTTCGAGTTCTTCGCGCTGATTCGCCGTTGTTTGCGCGACTTCTTGTTTGACTGATTCGAGTTGCATCTGCCGTGCGTTAATCGCGTCGGCGCGTTGATTTTCGATTAATTCGTAGCCTTCGGAACGCGCTTCGAGCATTTCGGCTTCATATCGCGCCTGTTTTTCTTCGACGCTCTTTAAAATTTCTTCCGCCTCAGTCGAATTTCCGCCGCGACTTCGTTCGCGCGACTGCAAAATCCGGTTAATCGGACGGAAAAACGTGCGGTTGAGGATATAAATCATCAACAAAATAAGCGCAATATGCAGAAGCACATAGCCATTAGGCACGAGTTCGATACTCTGAAAAGCCAAAATTACGGGAAAAGACATATCTTAATAAAATTATTTCGTAAATATTTATTGTCGAAAAACCGACTTAATTCAAAATAGAAAGAATATCACGCCCATATTTTAGCGGTCAAGCGACAGACTTGGTTCAGAAGAAGGGGAGAAAGCGAGAAGGGGAGAAGGCGAGATGATTCTCCGTTAATAGTCTTAAATGCGAAAGAAAATCTTTCGAGTTTATTAACGGAATGCCAAATCTCGCTTTCTCCCCTTCTCGCCTTCTCGCCTTCTCCCTTTCTTCATAGTTTCGCTTGACAGAATTTCATCAAAATCTTACGGTTTGAATACATCCTCGTTTCTTCCTGCGGAGGCGCATCTGTTCCGGTGAACGGCGCGGTCTTCAAAATCGTTTGTGAGATTGTGAGAGCAATCTTGGGTTGGTTCGACTCCGACACGCCTCCGCCAATTCGATTTTGGATTTGGGATTGCGGATTTTGGATTTTTTTGATTGCTGAGTAGATTTATGACACAAGAAGAGATGAAAACAAGGACGAAACAATTTGCTTTGCGCGTGATTCGATTAGTAGAAAGTTTGCCGAATGGAAAAGCGGCAAATGTTATCGGCAATCAGCTTTTGCGAAGTGGAACGTCAGTCGGAGCAAATTATCGTGCTTCGTGTCGTGCTAAATCAACTGCCGATTTTGCTCATAAATTAAGTATTGTCGAAGAAGAAGCAGATGAATCTATTTATTGGATGGAACTTTTAATCGAAGGCAAAATCATTAAAGAAAATCTACTTGAAAACTTGATAGATGAAGCAAACCAAATTCTTTCAATCATCGTTTCATCAATCAAAACTGTCAAAGAAAAAAGGAATCCGCAATCCCAAATCCCAAATCCCAAATCTAAAATATGAAAACTTGGATTTCTCTCAATATGACTCCGGGCGTTGGTCCGCGAAAAGCAACTCAATTATTAGAGCGTTTCGGTTCGGCGGAAAATGTTTTTCACGCGACGCGGAGCGAACTTGAATCTTTGCGGCTCAAACCTGAAACTGTCGAAAGCATCTTAAAACGCGAATTTCACGAAAAAGCGATTGAAGAATTGGAAAATGTTCGCAAAATCGGCGGCGATGTTTTAATTTTGGACGATGGAAGTTATCCGTTTTTGTTGCGCGAAATTGCTGATCCGCCGATAACTTTGTATGTCAAAGGCGATTGGAGCGCGTGTTTTGATGCGCCGTGTGTTGCGGTTATCGGTTCGCGCAAATGTTCGACTTACGGCGAAAATGCGTCGGAAATGTTGGCGCGAGATTTGGCAGAAAACGGAATTTGCATCGTTTCCGGTCTCGCACGCGGCATTGACACGGCGGCACATCGCGGCGCAATAAAAGGCAAAGGTCGCACAATCGGCGTTATCGGCACCGGAATTGACGAAATTTATCCGAAAGAAAATGCGCGTTTGGTTGATGAAATTTTGGCAAACGGCGGCGCGATTGTTTCGCAGTTTCCGCTTGGCACGCCGCCTTTAAAAGAAAACTTTCCGTATCGAAACCGCATCATATCCGGCTTAAGTTACGGAGTTTTGTTGACGGAAGCAACCGAAAGAAGCGGTTCGCTAATTACGGCGCGGCTCGCAATGGAGCAAAACCGCGAAGTCTTGGCAGTTCCGGGAAATATCACGTCGCGCAATTCGATTGGCACGAATTATTTGATAAAATCGGGCGCAAAACTCGTGCAACAATGGCAAGATGTCGTTACCGAATTGCCCGATGAAATAAAAAACGCGATTTTGCCGCCGAAATTAGACGAAAAAGAAAAGGCGCAAATGCCAAAGCAAGCCGAACTCGCGCCGGCAAGTTTGAACGAAAACGAGCGCAAAATTTGGGAAATTCTTTCGCCCGACGAAGCGATTCAAATTGACGATCTTCTCGAAGAAAGCAGTTTATCATTCGGCGATTTGAGCAAAGTTTTATTCGATCTGGAAATGCGCGAACTAATCCGCGCTCTGCCGGGCAAATGCTACGCGAGGAAAATTTAAGATGAAAAAACGCACCCGAAACATTTTGATTATTGTCGGCATTGTGTTGACAATCTTTATCGGCTTATTCGGCTTGGGGATTTGGAAAATTTACTCGTTTTTTAGCGAAATAAGAAGCTACTCAAAACAAGAAATTCCCGCCGAATTGCAGGAAACAAAAGTTTTCAAAGGCGAAGGATTTTTGCAAAAATCCGAAATTTACAAATTAAAAAAACTCGGCACAGGCGAAATTATTTCAAAAAGCATCGGCATTGCGGATGAAAAAGAACGCGAAAGAATATCGCAAAGCGAGATAGCCAAAGGAATTTACGGTTATTCGGACATCAAAGTTTGCGGTGAAGAAATCATCGCCGTTGGAAAATTCGGCGGACAGACTTTTGATTTAAGTGGCAATTTCAAAAGAGATTTTTATTTTGAAATGTCCGTCGAAAAGATAAAAATTCTTTTTTGGACAAAAGAACATTACGAGCGAAATTTGGACGAACTAAAAATAGTTGACCTTGAAAATGACGGAAAGTGCGAGTTCACTGCTCACGATTCGATTTCCGGTTTTACGCTTTACGACAGTCAGGGAAATGCGATTTGGCGTTACGGCAAAAGAGACTTCAGCCCTTGGGAGAGAAAAAGTCAGGCAGAAGAAGATAAGGAAGTTTATGTTACGGAAGTTGCAGTTTTAGATTTGAATGACGATGGTGTTTCCGAAATTATTATCTCGAAAAAAAATGACGGCGTTCGCGCTTTCGACATCAACAAAAACGAAATATGGTTTCAGCCCGATTCTTATCCTCTGGCGGATTTTCGTCTGGCAGATATTGACGGCGATGGCAAAATAGAATTGGTTGAATTTCAAGGAATGGCTTCGAGTGTGCGCGATAAACAAAGCGGAAAAGTTTTGAAAAAGCTCGAAATCGAAGGCGGAAAAGATGATTTGTTGACATTTGAAGGCAATGGCAAAAAATCTGTTCGACTGTTTGAAATTGACAATAATAAACTCACGCTGTCTGACATCAATAATAAAATTTTGCTTGAAGCAGATGCGCCTTTGAGCGAAATTAAAATCAAAATCGAGAAACCTAAACTTCCTTCTTCAACGCCGATTGATTTAGGAAACGGAATCAGAGCCGAACCTGTAGGAGAAAGTTTCGGTTCTGACAGCGAAGGAGTTTATCAATCAAAAATCGTTTTCGTGAAATTTCACAAAGATAAGCCGAAATATATGGCGATTATCGCGCCATTTATCACTATTCCGCGAGCGCATTTTTACGTCTATGACGAAAAAGGAACGCTCGTTTATCACGAACTTTTGCCCGAAGATGCCGAAACAATCGCGGTTTTGCCGACAGCAAACGCTACGGAAGAAATTATCATCGGAGGCAAAGACACAATTTGGAAGTTTGCGGCGAAATAATTTGACTGTGAATTGACACGCGGCAAACAAAGGTGTTAGAAGTCAGATGTCGGCGCGAAAAAATGCGTCCGACATATTTTTTTCAGATTTGAGGTAAAAATGATGTCGGTTGTTTTAGAAGAAATCATTGGAAAAATCGGGTTGTTGTCGGAAGATGAACAGCAAAAAGTGGTCGAAGCCGTCGAAGCGCAAAAGAAGATGAAAGCCGATGCCGAAAGACGTGCGTTTATTCGGAGTTTGAAGGGCAAATATAAAAATTCGCTTTCGAGCGTTGATGAATTTATCGCACGAAAACAGGAAGAAATCGAGCTTGAGGACAAAGGATGGATGCCGAAAAAATAGTCAATATTTTGGATGCTTGCGCGATGCTTGCGTTTTTAAATGATGAAGAAGGCGCGGATGTTGTCGAAGCAAGATTGTCTGATGACGAAATTGTCTGCTATGCTCATTCGATAAATATTTGCGAAGTATTTTACGATTCGATTCGCGTTAAGGATGAAGTTTATGCTGAAAAACTTCTCGGCGATTTGATTGCCGCCGGCATAATTATAAGAAATGATTTTGATACGGCATTTTGGAAGGAAGTAGCGCGATTAAAAGCCTTTCACCGCGCATCATTAGCGGATTTTTGCGGTGTTGTTTTGGCAAAAAGATTGGGCGGAAGTTTTCTGACCGCCGACCATCACGAATTTGATAAAATCGCGCAACATAATGTTTGTGCAGTTGAGTTTATACGTTAGAAAATGGCAAAAAATTTAGTTATCGTCGAATCGCCCGCAAAGGCGAAAACCATCAATAAATATCTCGGCAGCGATTATCTCGTTCTCGCTTCGATTGGGCATATCAAGGATTTGCCGTCGAAAGGTTTGGGCGTGGATATTGAAAATAATTTCGAGCCGACTTACGAAGTTATTCCCGACATTAAAAAGCGAAATAACAAAAAAACCGTCTCCGATTTGAAAAAAGCGGCGAAAGCGGCAGACACGATTTATCTCGCGGCTGACCCTGACCGCGAAGGCGAAGCGATTTGCCAACATCTCGCGGAAGAAATTGTCCCGAAAAAGCCGAAGAAAGAAATTTTTCGCGTAATGTTCAACGAAATCACGAAAAACGCGATTAAAGAAGCGTTTAATCATCCGAAACAAGTTAATAAAGATTTGGTTGACGCACAGCAAGCGCGGCGGATTTTGGATAGATTAGTCGGTTATAAAGTTTCGCCGATTTTGTGGAAAAACATCGGCGGCAAACTTTCCGCCGGACGAGTTCAAACGGTTGCCGTGCGCTTAGTTGTTGACCGCGAACGCGAAATCGAAGCGTTTAAGCAAACCGAATATTGGACGATTATCGCAAATTTATCGGCAAAACTTCCGCCGAAATTTGATGCGCGACTTTATAAAATTGAAGATTTGACCGTCAAAACGAGCGGTTTTGACCAAGATATTAAAAAAACCGAAACGCACATTAAAGACGAAACGACTGCAAAATCAATCGTCGAAGAAGCCGAAAAAGAAAATTTCATCGTTGATTCGGTAACGACGAAAGAACGCAAACGCAATCCGACACCGCCGTTTATTACTTCAAAATTACAACAAGAAGCGTCGCGCAAATTGAGTTTTCCGGTGAAGAAAACGATGTCGGTCGCGCAGAAACTTTATGAAGGCGTTGAGATTGGCGCAGAAGGTTTGGTCGGTTTGATAACTTATATGCGTTCGGATTCGACTCGCGTTTCCGACACCGCGCTCGGCGAAGTTCGAGATTTTATCGGCGGCGAATACGGACAAAATTATCTGCCCGCGAAACCGAATTTCTACAAAACAAAAGGCGGCGCACAAGACGCGCACGAAGCCATTCGCCCGACGGACGCAAACCGCACGCCGGAAAATATGAAGAGTTATTTGGATAACGATGCGTATCGGCTTTATCGTTTGATTTGGCAGAGATTTGTTGCTTCACAGATGTCGCCGGCGATTTTTGACCAAACGACGATTGACATCAAAGCCGGACGATTTACGTTTCGCGCAACAGGTTCGGTGCAGAAATTCGACGGATTTTTGAAAGTTTATCAAGAAGGACGCGACGAAAAAATTGAAGCCGGATCGGATGATGACGATTCGGAATTGAATCTGCCGAAAGTTGAAAAAGGCGAAAATTTGAAACTCAATCAAATCACGCCGGAACAACATTTTACCGAGCCACCGCCGCGTTATTCGGAAGCGACTCTGGTTAAAGCTCTCGAAGAACAAGGCATCGGGCGACCTTCGACTTACGCGGCGATTATGACGACGATTCAAGACCGCGAATATGTCGAAAGATTGGAAGGACGTTTTCATCCGACAGGTTTAGGCACGACGGTTAATGATGTTCTCGTTGCCGGATTTACAGACCTTTTTAATCCGACTTACACTGCGCGAATGGAAGAACAGCTTGACGAAATCGAAGCCGGAAAAATAAATTGGCGCGATGCTCTGCGCGTTTTTTACGATAAATTTTCAGTTGATTTGAAAAACGCTGAAGTAAGTTTAAAAGACAAAAAGAAAGCGTCAATTCCGACCGACGAAATCTGCCAAACTTGCGGTTCGCCGATGGTCATTAAATTCGGACGTTTCGGACAATTTTTGGCTTGCGAAAATTATCCTGAATGTAAAACGACAAGAGAAGTCGGAAGTCCGAAATCAGAAGCCGGAAGCCAAGAAAATGGAGAAACGGTTGAAACTCCGCCGTGCGAACTTTGCGGGCGCGAAATGGCTTTGAAAAAAGGACGTTTCGGAACATTTTACGGTTGTTCAGGTTATCCCGAATGCAAAAATATTCGCAAAATTGACAAAAAAAGTGGCGCGACGGTTACGGTTGCGCCGCCGGTTGAGATTGATGAAGAATGTCCGAAAGACGGCGCAAAACTCGTCATCAGACAAGGGCGATTTGGCGAATTTATTTCGTGTTCAAATTATCCGAAATGCGATTACATCAAACGCGAAACTATCGGAATTGCTTGCCCAAAATGCAAAAAAGGCGAAATCGCCGTCAAAAAATCGCGGCGCGGAAAATCGTTTTACGGCTGCACAAATTACCCGAAATGCGACGAGGTTTATTGGGACAAACCAATCATCGAAGCGTGTCCGAAATGCGCCGCGCCGTTCGTTTTTGAGAAGACTACAAAGAAAGACGGCACGTTTCGCTATTGCCAAAAAGAGGGTTGCGATTATAAACTTGCGGTTGCCGAGATAGATACGACAAACGCCGAATCTGAAACAACGGTTGCGGCGAATTAAGTGCAAGAGTTTTATTTATTCACAGATGAACAGCATTAACACAGATAAAATCAAAAAATAATCTGTGTTAATCTATGGATAAGAAACATTTGAAAATGAACGAAAACATCCAATTCCTACAAGCATTTCTCAAAAATCCGGGAAAAGTCGGCTCGATTGCGCCGTCTTCGACCGACCTTGCTTTAAAAATGCTCGAAGGAATTACGCCTGACGAAAATAATATTATTCTCGAACTCGGAGTCGGCACGGGCGCGATAACGAAATATATTCAAGATATTGTTCCAAACGATAAATCTTATCTCGGAATCGAACTCGACCGAAATCTCGTAAAGTCTTTGAAAACAAAGTTTCCGAATCTTAAAATGGTTCGCGGAAACGCTTGCGAACTCGAAAAAATTCATCAAAAAACAGGCTTAGGAAAAGTAAATTATATTATTTCTTGCCTGCCGTTTGTTTCGATTCCGAATGAAACGGGCGAAAAAATTCTCTCGGAAATTGATAAGTTTATGCAGAAAGGCTGCACGTTTCGCACGTTTCAATACGCTCACGGATTTTATTTTCCGTCAGCGATAAAATTACGCGAATTTATGCGAAACCGCTACGGCAAATCGAAAAAAAGTTCGCTCATCGTCAATAATCTTCCGCCTGCTTTTACGCTCACTTGGTCAACTGTCTGATTCACAAAAGCAAATGGAAAGTTCCAAAAGTCAAAATATTTCCGCGCACTTTGTCGAAGTCGCGTTGCCGCTTCCTTTGCGGCAAACTTTTACTTATCGTCTGCCGCTCGGAATGAGCGAAAATCTCAAAATCGGCGCACGTTTGCTTGTGCCTTTCGGCAAACGAACGCTCACGGGTTATGCCGTTGTTTTGCACGATAAACTTAGCGAAGATGTTGAAATTGACGAAGATAAGCTGAAAGAAGTTATCGAATTGATTGATGAAGAACCGCTTTTGACAAGCGAAATTCTCAAACTAACGCAATGGACGGCGGATTATTACGCTTCGAGTTGGGGCGAAGTTTTGAAGGCTTCTTTGCCCGCAGGAATTAATCAAAATGTCGAACAATACGTTTCGATTACGGCAAAAGGGCGCGACGAATTGATAAAAATTACTTCGTCGAAAACCGCGAAAGTTCAGATTTTGCGATATTTGGTCGAATTCGGCGAAACCGCGCAGAAAGAATTGGCGAACAAATTTGGCACATCGGCAACCGCGCGAGCCGTGCGCGAACTTGCAAACAGCGAATTGGCGCAAGTTTTTCAAAAAACTTTTTCCGCACAAGTGCGCCCGAAACGACGCAAAGCCGTAAAATTACTCACGCCCGAAAATCATCAAACAAACCACAAACCTTTAACCGAAGCGCAACAAAAAATCATCGAAATCTTACTCGAAGCAGACGGTGAATTGCTTTTTACAGAGCTCTTAGAATTTGCCGATGTTGGTGCAAGTTCGATAAATACTCTGGCAAAACGCGGTTTCGTCGAAATTTTCGTCAAAGAAGTTTTGCGCGATCCTTTGAAGGACGCGAAAATTCCTTTTCGGACGAATCTGACTTTGACGGGCGAGCAAACGACAGTTTTAACTGAAATCGAAAATGCGCTGAACGCCGCCAAATATAAGGCTTTTCTGCTTCACGGCGTAACCGGAAGCGGCAAAACGGAAGTTTATATTCGGGCGATGAAACACGCGCTCGAAAACGATAAATCTTCGTTGATGTTAGTTCCCGAAATCGCGCTGACACCTGTTTTTTCGCGGCGTTTGCGTTCGGTTTTCGGCGATGAAGTCGCAATTTTGCATTCAAATCTTTCCGCCGGAGAACGCTTTGACGAATGGCGCAGAATTCGCCAAGGAAAGGCGCGAATTGTTATCGGAACGCGCTCAGCGGTTTTTGCGCCGTTGCAAAATTTGGGTTTGATAATTGTTGACGAAGAACACGATTCGTCGTATCGCCAACACGAAATGCCGTTTTACAACGGGCGCGATGTGGCGATTGTTCGCGCAAATTTTGTTAATGCGATTGTCGTTTTAGGTTCGGCAACGCCCGCGCTGGAAAGTTATCACAACGCCCAAATCGGTAAATACGAATATTTACAACTTCCAAATCGCATCGGAAATCGTCCGCTTGCGTCGGCGGAACTTGTTGATATGCGTCAGGTTTTTCGGCAAATGGGCAAAGATGCGGTTTTTTCAAATCAGCTTGTTTCCGCAATCGAAGAAACGCATTCTAAAGGCGAACAATCAATAATTTTGCTCAATCGGCGCGGATTTTCGCAGTTTGTTTTATGCAGAAGTTGCGGCGAAACGATTCGATGCAATAATTGCGATATTACGCTGACATTTCATCGCCGCGAACAGCGTTTGATTTGTCATTATTGCAATCACCGCGAAAAAGTTCCGCACACTTGCCCGAAATGCAAAAGCCAATATTTATTTTTCGTCGGCGAAGGCACAGAGCAAATCGAAGACATTTTAAAACGCAAATTTTCGGAATTACGCATCGCCAGAATTGACCGCGACACGACTTCAAAACGACGCGAGATGGAAAACATCTTGGAAAAATTCAGCGAAGGCGAAATTGATATGCTCGTCGGAACGCAAATGTTGGCGAAAGGACACGATTTTCACAACGTAACGCTTGTCGGCGTGATTTCGGTTGACGCAGGTTTGGCTTTGCCCGATTTTCGTTCTGCCGAAAGAACTTTTCAGCTTCTCACGCAAGTCGCCGGACGCGCCGGACGCGGAAATTTGCAAGGTCGTGTTTTAATTCAAACTTATTATCCCGAACATTACGCGCTCAAACACGCGCAAACGCAGAATTACGAAGCATTTTACGCCGAAGAAATCGCTTTTCGTCAAAAACTATCATATCCGCCGTTCGTTGCATTGGCTTCGATTTTGATAAAACATTCGAATTATAATTACGCTTTCGACAACGCGCAAATTCTAAAAGATTGTTTGATAAATGCCGATAAAGAAAGAAATTGTCGCATCTTAGGAGTCGCGCCCGCGCCGCTTGCACGTTTGAAAAACGAATTCCGATTGCAGTTATTAATTAAGGCAAGAAACCGCGCCAAATTGCGCCAAACGCTTGATTTTGCTCTTCACGAAGCACAAGAGAAATTTTGCGATTTGCGGATTATTAATGTCGAAATTGATCCGATAAATCTTTTATAATAGAAACTGTGAGAAAAATAAAAAACTCACCTCAAACGATTTTGGGAATTTAGCCTCGTTCACGAGGCTTTCCGCGTTTCGCGGCAATTAGCCACGTCCATTTATGGTGTGGTTTGAATCGAAGATTGATTTTTCAGCGCGTTTTAACGTGCTTTCGATTGGCTTAAGCCGTAAAAAGGACGTTAAAACGCCCTTTAGTCAGATTTCCAACACTTGACCACGCCATAAATGGACGTGGCTAAGTGCCGCGAAACGCGGAAAGCCCGATGAATCGGGCTAAAATCGAATTGCGTAAAGTGTTTAAGAAATATTGAAGTAAGTAGTATTTGAGCGAATTTATTTGTGAAAAGCAATGATTATCAAACTATTAAATTTAGCTAAATTAAAAGATTCGGCATATCGCTTGACTTTGGAAACTAACGGGCAAAAGACAAAGCATCGAATCATTTTTGATGATGCTTTCGTGCCGCGAATTTCAGAAGTTGATGACCGATTGCGTCCGATTCTAGTCAATAATCCGCAAGTCGCGCAACAAATTATCCAATCAATTCAAAAAATTGCAGACGGCGAAGAATTATTGTTTCCGTTTCGTCTGACGAGTTGGAAAGAAAAAGTCGTTCCTGAAAAAATTGCCGCGTAGCCAACAAAAAAATGCGATTTGCGGATTGTGAATGTCGAGATTGATCCGATAAATTTATTGTAAAAGTTTAAGACTCGAATTGATAATTAAAACTTTTTTGCATCAAGTAAGGAAAACTGACTGTCAAATTATCAAAAATTTTGACTTCCATTCTAACAGTCAATGTGCCGTGTCCTTTAATGTCGTCATCGAACAAAATTTTGTCTGCCGGACAAGGCGCATTATAATCGTTTATTTCGCATACTTTTAATCTGCCTTGAAGCGAAAAAGGTTTCCTAAACACGACCGAGCCTTTTCGTTTGTAAATACGCGGAATGAGAAATGGAACTCTTTCAAAATTGAAGTAGCCTCTGTAATAGACATTTTGATAAGTGTTGCCGTTAATCGTAAAAGTTCCCGAAACAAACTGATAACAACTACCGATGCAACCGCCGACGGTAATCTGAGATTGTCTTGGAACATAAAAAGTTTGACCTAATTTGCATTCGTATATAGACGCACCACAAATGTCATACCACGGCGAATAAAATCCGCCTAGATAACTTTGTGCTGAAAAATTACTTCCCGTCAAAGTAGCATTTTGCCCTTCTTCTCCGCTTGATGAGCCAGTTATAAACATATTTCCGCCGGTTATTGCACTCTCGGCAAAAACCGAAGCCGAAATAAATAACACAAAAGCAAAAATCGCAATTATTTTTTTCATAAATATATGTTAGGAAGTTGTTTAATAAATATATTCTTTCAAACGACTAAAGTCAAAAGTTTTCCGACAAAAAAAAGGTAAAAAAGTCCAACTTGAACTTTTTCACCTTTTGACTTTTTCACTTTTAGCGTTTAATTCACGGCTTTTGAACTGATTTCCGTTTCTCGGAATTTGATATGCGTGTAAATTTCGGCGAGCGAAACTTTGCAGTTTATCGAATCGAGCGAAATAACGTCGTCGCGTTCGTTGTAGATGCGGTAAATCCATTGTTTGGCGTTTTGCCGCGCATAATGTTCGACGCGCATTTCGTCTTCTTTGACGAGCAGACATTCGCGGATGCTCGGCATTGCCAGAAAACTTTCGAGCCGATCCATTTTGTCAAAAGAATTGACCGTATTTGAAAAAATTTCCACGACAATCGAAGGATTTATCAAAATATCGAAATTGCTGTCGGTAAAATTCGGTTCGCCGTTCACAATCGCTAAGTCTGGATAACAAAAGCGTTTAGCGTTTAATTGAACACACATATTGCCCGCATAAATTTCGCATTGATGATTAGAAAGACGCGAACCGATAGCGATAGTCGCGTTTGTCGTAATTAAATTGTGCCAGCGATTTGCACCCGCTTTCGGCAAAATCGTGCCGTCGCGGTATTCGTTTCTAACTCCGCTTTGTCGTTCTGATTTTAGGAATTGATCAACAGCGGAAGTTTTTTCCGTTTGATTTAAAACTTTTTCATTCATATAAAAACTACTCCTGAATAAATGTAAATTGATTGGGGAAAATTGGATTACAAAGATTGGAAACTTTGCCAAAGATTTTTTGTCGTCTAAAATAGTGTTACATATCGAAGTGCGATATTTCAAGCATTAATTTATCATTGGACTTTTATTTAAAGCGGAAGCGAAAATCTATCAGTTATCAGCTATCATCTATAAACTATGGTGAAAGAAGTTTTCTACTCCGCCATAGTTTATAGGTGATAGCTGATAACTGATAGATAAAACCGGCGAACGATTTTAGATAAACTTTATCTTTATTATTTATGAAACTTAGCGAATTAGCCGAAAAAACATTTTCGACAATCGAACGCGGCGACGCTGGAATGGAAATCACATCAGCCGCCGGATTAGACATTGCTTTGAACGGCGAAATTACATTTTTGGCGAATCTGAAATACACGCCGCAAATTAAAACTACCGAAGCGAGCGCGATTTTTTTGAACGAAAACATCAAAATCGAACGCGAAGACATCGCAATTTTACGCGCCAAAGATTCGTATCTTGCATACACGCGGGCTTTGCGAATTTTCAATCCCGAACCTGCGATAAATGTCTCAATCCATAAAACTGCCGTGATTGACGAAACCGCAAGAATTGCTGAAAACGTGGAGATTATGGCAAATGCCGTCATCGGAAAAAATTGTGAAATCGCCGAAAACGTGAAAATTTATCCGAACGCGACGCTTTACGACGGCGTAAAAATCGGTGCAAATTCGGTAATTCATTCGGGCGTTTCGGTGCGCG
>JANNYB010000189.1:0-3703 GCA_031409875.1 Acidobacteriota bacterium
CGGGTCTTTTATTTCCCCAACTTTTTCAAATAAACTCTTTGCTTTTAACTGTTTCAACTTTTACTCACCTCAATTTTAGAAATAAATTGAAGTTTGACACATTTTCCCCTTATCTTACATTTTTAATGCGTTCGCCCTAATGCTTTTACCGATGAAGCACTTGATTTTCTGATTAAATATTGCGGCGGCAACATCAGATATTTAATTTCCTTCGTGCGCGAAGCAACAACTTACACGGATACGTTACCGATAACAATTTCAGAAGCAAAAAACGCCATAAAACAGACGGTTTCGCTCTTTTCGACATCAATTCCGCATCATCATTGGGAATTATTGGCAAAACTCGATTTATCCGACGACCAAAGATTTCCGAATAACGATGACGATTATCGTAAAATGCTTGAAAATTTGAGTGTTTTGGAATATATCAACGGTGGTGATGAAGATGTTTTTGAAGAAGTTGCGCCTTGGTATGCAGTAAATCCGATTGTTAAAGAGTTACGGCAATTTAAGGAAGCGCGAGAAAGAATTAAAGCGGAACAAAGTAAAATTTCTACAAAATAAACTTGGAAAATATTGCCACAATCGAAGAAAAAAGCATTTTTGATTCGACGGATTTTGATGAAATCGCCGAATTAAAAGCATTGGTGCGCTCATTAAAACGCGCCGAACATTTTTCTTTACTTTTTGCCCGAAGCAATCAACGTCCGAAGCAAAAAGAATTGATGGAAAAGGTAATTTCCGAACTGCCGAAGAAAAAAATTGAAGTTATTTATTTTGAAAACGGTATTAAAAATCTCTTAGACGAACTTCGCACAAAAATAGATGACGAAAAACCCGATGCAGTTTTTATTTATGGCTTAGAATCTTCAATGCCGAAATCGGAAATTGCCCATAAAACGCCTTTTGTCAAAAATCTCAACGCTTCGCGCAACGCTTTTCCTTCCGTTATTGATTGTCCGATTGTTTTTTGGCTTCCCGATTACGGAATAACAGCAATTATGAACGGCGCACCCGATTTCTTTTCCGTCCGTTCGGGCGTTTTCTTTTTTGAAAACAACGAGAATAAAATGTCCCAACAAATCTCACAGGCAATTTCGACAGGTTATAAAGAACAAGATTCACTTTTGCTCAAAGAACGGCAGGAAAGAATCAAAACTCTTTTAGAATTGTTGAATGAATATCAATCTTTAACCGAAAATAAGCGAAACTTTCAAACCGAATATGAACTAAAAGATAAATTAGCCGATCTTTATCGCAGTATTTCAGATTTTTCCAAAGCCGAAAAATTAAGAAAAGAACTTCTTGAAGAAGCAAAAGAAATTAATGCTGAGTCAGTTGTTCATCAAATACACGAGTTATCTGAAATTAACTTGCGGTTAGGGAATGACAATAAAGCACTTTATTTAGCACTTCAAGCATTAGAATCAGCTAAAAACTTATTTGGAAAAAATAGTTTTAAATACGCAACACATTTAGAACAGTTGGGAATTATTTATTTCTATCAAGAAAGATATTATGATGCAGCTCAAAAATTTAATGAAGTATTGGATATTGAAAAGCACATTTATGGAGATACATATCAAGGAAGCGTAGCAGTATTAAACGGTTTGGGAATTTCATACTATCATCAAAAAATGTATGACAAAGCGGTTGAGTATTTTGAGCAAGGACTTAAAATCGCCGAAAAAAATATAGATAAAGAATATCCTCTATACGCACGGATTCTTAATAATTTGGGTAATGGATACGGGCAAATCGGAAGATCCGAAGAAGCTATTGTGAAATATAAAGAATCATTGGAAGTAGCCGAGAAATTATTCGGGAAAAATCATTATATATATGCTCATTTTTTGGGGAATTTAGCCGTTAGTTATTGGATACAGAAGAAACATAAAAAAGCCGTGAGTTTATTTGACGAAGTATTTCGGATTTTAATGAAGGTTTTTGGCGAAGACCATCCCGACACGCAAAAAGCAAGAAGAAGATTGGAACTTGTTCGGGAAGAAGCGGAAAGTAAAAATGCCGACAGTTAAAAAATAGGAAAAATATGCAATTTAGTGACTTTTTTCGTGTTGTTAAGTGTTTATGTTGGGGTTCATTCGTGATTTATCGTAAATTCACGATTTAAGAGGATTGTCGGGAACATTTTGCGCGTTTCGGTGTCTAAATTTTTCGGAGGAACAAATTTATGTCGAAACCTGAAATAAATGTTACGCCTTTGATTGATGTTTTGTTGGTTCTTTTGATTATTTTTATGATAATTGCGCCGCTCAAACCTTCGAGGTTTGAAGCGAAATTGCCGAGCGAACCGAAAAATACGGATAAAATCGAACCGAATCCGTTGTCATTGATTGTGGCGATTGACGCGAATAAAAATTTGCGTCTGAACAAAGAAAATGACGTTGCAAGTCTTGAAAATCCCGAAAATCTGATTGCAAAATTGAAAGAAACTTTCCAAAAACGCACGGAAAACCAAGTCTATTCGCTCGCTTCCGACGGAAAATCAATCGAAAAAACCGTTTTCATCAAAGCTCCGAAAACGATTGATTACGGCAGCGTTGCAAAAGTCGTTGATGCCGTAAAAATTGCCGGAGCAGAACCGATTTCTTTGCAAATTGACGATTTGGACTGAGCATCTATCAGCTATCAGTTATGTAAAAGTAATTTTTTACACCTTCAATATAGCTGATTCAGGGCTTTCCTATAAAAACTTGAAGTGATTATTTTAAGTCAAATCTTTATCGCGTAGCGATTTATTGAGTTTAACCGTGTCTTTATGGTCTTTGAAAAAATAATCCGACAAAACGTAGAACAGGCTGTTAGCCTGTTCAAACAGACTAACAGTCTGTTTTACGCTTTTTCATCAAAAGTTTTTGTCGGATTTAATCTTCAAAGACCATTAAGGCACGGTTAAGTAAAATAGGCTTTGTGTCGCGTCAGCGACAACTGAGGTAGCGGCAATTTTCAGTTGTCGCTGACGCGGCAAGAATAATTCAATATCGCATTCCGTGCCTTAAAAGACACGGCTAAATTCATTTATCGCTACGCGATATTTTTATAGGAAAGCCCTGATAGCTGATAGCTGATAGCTGATATTTTTTTGTTGCCGAAACGAAAATTTTGTGCTATAAATTTTCTATGCTTTACGGATTTAAGCCAACCAAAGAACTTCTCAAACAACTCGGCATTGCGCCGAAAGAATCCTGTTGTAAATAAATTACGTCGAAAATTGTGCGGCTTTTGGTTTTTCATTTTAGAAAATCCAATAGTTTTGCGTTTTGTTGTATCATTTATTTTTTAATACAGGATTTTTTTATGCTTAGATTTCATAATAATTTAACTAATCAGACGGAAGAATTTCAGCCGCTCGAAGCGGGCGTTGTAAAAATGTATGTTTGCGGTCCGACGGTTTGGAATTTCGCGCATATCGGCAATTTTCGTTCGTTCACGTTCGGCGATATTTTGCGGCGATATTTGAAATATAAAGGCTATAACGTCTTTCACGTTATGAATTTAACCGACGTTGACGACCGAATTATCAACGAAGCCGCGAAGCAACATATTTCGATTGACGAAATGACCGCGCCGTTTATTACAGCGTTTTGGGAAGATATTGATTCGCTCAAAATCGAACGCCCAGAAGTTGCGCCGCGTGCGACGGAACATATTGCGGAAATGATTTCGATAATCGAAACTTTGC
>JANNYB010000190.1:0-11285 GCA_031409875.1 Acidobacteriota bacterium
CGTGTAAGGAGAATGACGCTTTCGCTCTGTGACGGTTTCCAAAGAACCAATAAACAGCCAAACTGTCATTCTCCACTAAGTCCAATTTACTACATTTTGAACTCATTTCTTAACATACAATAAACACAGATGAACACAGATATTTTTTTTGATTTATCTTTGATTTTATCTGTGTTCATCTGTGTTCATCTGTGGATAAAATTTCTTCCTCTTATGCTTTCATAGCCGATAAAATTTCATCTACGACTTTCTTTGCGTCGCCGAAAAGCATCTGCGTATTTTCGTAGAAAAATAAAGGATTTTCCACACCTGCGTAACCACTTGCCATTCCGCGTTTCATGACGATGACGTTGCGCGAATCCCAGACGTGCAGAACGGGCATTCCGGCAATCGGACTTGTCGGGTCGTCCAGAGCCGAAGGATTGACGATGTCGTTTGCGCCGATTACCAAAACAACGTCCGTATCTTTGAAATCGTGGTTGATTTCTTCCATTTCCAAAACGATGTCGTAAGGAATATTTGCTTCCGCGAGCAAGACGTTCATATGTCCGGGCAAACGTCCGGCGACCGGATGAATTGCAAAACGCACTTCAACATCTCTTTCACGCAAGATCCGCACGACTTCCGCCAACGAATGTTGCGCCTGTGCGACTGCCAAACCGTAACCCGGAACGATGATTACTTTCTTTGAAACGTCGAGCAAATCGGCGGTTTGTTGAGCGGTGATCGGACGAACTTCGCCTTGTTCGCCTTGAGCCGCAGACGAAGAACTTGCGCCCGATTCCGTGCCGAAACCGCCGAGCATTACGTTAAAAAACGAGCGATTCATTCCGCGACACATTATGTAACTCAAAATCGCGCCCGAACTTCCGACGAGTGCGCCCGTGATAATCAACAAATCGTTGCCGAGCATAAATCCCGCCGCCGCCGCCGCCCAACCCGAATAGCTGTTGAGCATCGAAACCACGACTGGCATATCCGCGCCGCCGATTGCCGAAACGAAATGAAGTCCTAAAATTCCCGTCAAAATCGTCGCCACCAAAAGCGCGGTTTTCCCGTCGGTTCCGGGCAGCATACAAAACCAAACGCCAAGTCCGACGGTAACGAGAAGCATCAGCAAATTCAAAATATGCCGACCGGGAAGCAAAAGCGGTCTGCCCGAAATCGTTCCCTGCAATTTCAGAAACGCAATAATCGAGCCGGTAAAAGTTATCGAACCGATGCACACGCCGATAAAAACTTCCGCCAGATGTATCACTTTTTCGGCTTCGGGAACTTTATGATTCGGATCGAGATAAGTCGCAAACCCGACCAAAACCGCCGCCGCGCCGACAAAACTGTGCAAGATTGCGACAAGTTGCGGCATCGCCGTCATCTGCACCCGCGAAGCGACCAACGCACCGACACTCGCGCCAACAATCAAAGCCCCGCCGAGCAAAAAATAATTGCCGTCCTTAATCGCCGCCGCCGTCGCCACGAGCGCAATCAGCATTCCCAAAATCCCGTAAAGATTCCCGCGCCGCGCCGTCTCCTGCCGCGACAATCCGCCAAGACTCAAAATAAACAACGCACCGGCGGCGATGTATGCAACTGTGATTAAACTTTCTCGCATTTAATTTTTCTAGGTCAGAGTTTGATATAAAGTCGCTGAAAGCGACAAACATTATAGCCCAGCGAGAATCGCTGGGAACGCAACACAAATTTGCCCGCTCGCTGAAAGTGAGCAACATTTTCGCCGCGCTTGTTCGTCGCCTTCAGCGACGGAATTTTAATTGTCGAAAACCTAGCGATTCTCGCTAGGCTATAATGTTTGTCGCCGTTGGCGACCAAATCCATTTTCGATTAAGCGATTTGATTCAGACCTTTGACAAATTTGTTAATTGTCCTCTTATTGAATTCCGCCTTTTTTCGTTTGTCCGGTCAAACTTTATCCATTCATTTTTCGTTTTTCGCTGAACATTTTCCAATCTCTGAATCGCCCATTCGTTGTATTCTGCGCTGATTTCGCAGCCGAGCCATTTGCGGTTTAGTTGCTCCGCCGAGACAAGCGTTGTTCCCGAACCGGAAAACGGGTCGAGAACCAAATCGTTTTCGTTTGAAGACGCAAGAATAAATTTTCTCACGAGTTCTTCCGGTTTCTGCGTCGGATGCGCGGTTGATTCGCCCATTCCGTTGCACGTTGTCGGAACTTCGATGACATCTTTCGGTTTCGCGCCTTTCGGATGCGGTGTCCAAACGTCTTGGCGTTTCCCGCCGTTGCCGTATTGACTCGTTTCGGCTTGCGGATGCGAAGGATATTTCAAAGTGTGATTTCCGTAAGGAATCCGCACATCGTCAACATTAAAAACCCGACTTTTGCTTTTTCTAAAATGCAGAATGCTTTCGTGGGAACGTCCCCAATCGTTGCCTAAATTCGCTTTGTTTTTGTAATACCAAACCAACCAACGGCAAGATTTAAAAAACTTCATCGAAGGATGTTTCAAATCCGCCAAAATCTCGGAAAACCCGCAAATATAAAGCGTTCCCGTCTTTTTCAAAATCCGTGAAGACTCTTTTATCCACTGCATTGACCATTCGATATATTTTTCCTGACTCTCAAATTTGTCCCACTCGGCTTTATTGATATTGTAAGGCGGATCGGCGAAAATCAAATCAACACTTTCCGAATCAAGAGTTTTCAACCAATCAATGCTGTCGCCCTGATACAAACTTCCGTTGGAATTTCGATAAACAATTCCTAGCGAATCTTTATCGTTCGCAAGTTCATATTTCGGCGATATTCCGAATAATTTACCTTGTTTTTTGCTAACTCCAAGCATAAGATTTACGAATATTTTACTTCAAAATAAACAACGCACCGGCGGCGATGTATGCAACTGTGATTAAACTTTCTCGCATTTGTTTTGTTGGATGTAATGTTTTCTCAATTAATCATTCGGAAACTATATTATTTATTTTTAGGATAAACAATATCACCTGTATTAACATCAACTTTTCCGTCTTTTCTCGCCATTTGATAATTACAAGGATATGAATGCAAAGCACATCTAATAGCTCTTATGATATGACGTTCTTTTTTCGTGTCTTCTCTTTTAGGATGCTTATCCGCATATCTCATTAACTTTTCTCCCCAAACTTCGCCTTTTTTTATTTGAGGTTGATGCAAAATTGTTGAATCTACTGCTTTAAAGAAATCCGATGAAGATTCAGTAGTAACTGTAGCTTCTATAAGTTTTTGTTTTTGCCCTTTTTCGACATTATATTCTTCCGCCCACTGCCATATAACTTCGACTAATTCTTTTGTAGTAAAATTATCGAACTCAAAATCAGGCTTACTAAGGAAAAACATTCCAAACATTTCTTCTGTTTTAACTGAATTACGAAGAACATTAACATAGTCTTGATTATCAGTATCTAACAAAACCCAACTGTATATAGAATTTCTTAAATCATTTAGCAGATTGTCTTTGAATGCTAATCCCTTACCGCCTCCGGCAACTATAAGTCCTTTTAAATTTATTAGCTCAATATAGTGATGATTTCCTAAGATGCTTTTTAGTGCGCCAAATTCTGTATAACCTTCCACATACCATCTCAGGCGAATAGTATAATCAAGCCCAAAACCACGCAAGAATTCTCTTCTAGCTTTCTTATCATCGATTAATCTTTGCGCTCCATATCTAAATTCTTTAGATTGTCTAACCCCGAAATAGAAACCTATCTCATCTTCTTCTGGAAGTTCAATATTGAAATTGTTTTCGGCGGCTCGACGAATCATTTCAGCCATTGCCAAAATATACATTGCGCCTCCTAATTTTCCTTTTATTTTCTTTAAGCGAAAATCTTTCTCAGAAAAACGAAGGGTTCGATGTATATCTATATTTCCGTCTATTGATTGGGCTTCTATGCAAAATTCGGAATGAGCTTTCTTGATTTGCTCAAGCCCTATAGTTTCTAAAATCTTTTTATGATCATTAGAATATTCTTTGACTTTTTCATAATATTCTTGATTTGATAGTTCAGGATTATCATAGTGTCGAATTTGTATTGTATGAAAACCAAAGACTTTTTGAAAAGTATATGGCTCACAGCTAACTGCTAAGTCAGTATTGTCGTTAATCTCTTGAAACTGTTCTCTAAAATTTTTGCTTGATGTCCATTCTTGAAAGAATTTGATGTGTCCATCAACTAAACTATTCAAACCTTTTGGATTCGTCAAAATTTGAGTTCGTGAAAAATTCAATTTTAATTTTTCTTCGATTTGATATAGCACGAAATACCTAAATGGATGAAATAGTAACTGTATGTTTTGAGGTATTTCAGGCAATCTTTTGAAGATACCAGCTAATCCTTTTTCATCCTCAACATAATCCCTATTATCTTTATAAATGTATCCTTTATATTCATCTTTTTTTAGATACACTACTTTATCCATTTTCAGTTTTGTTTCGCTAGCTATTAAATCAGCTTTCAACAATCCCGTTTGCCAAAGTAATTTTATGTCATTGTCTAAGCACCAAAAAGTTAATCCTCTATCTCTGGCTAAATTACATAAATCTCTTTCAGAAATTAATTTCATTTGCCAAATTTCTGGGGTTTTCGCTAATGATTTGGCTATAAAGTTTCTGAGTAAATTTTTCCGATTCATTTTTAATAAAAGTTTCTTCTTTACTTCCGAAACATCGCCAACATTCGATTTGTAACTAAAAATCCGCCTGCGATATTTATTGTTGCAATTAGGACGGCGATTGCGCCTAAGATTGTTGTTAAATTAAGCGTTGAGCCTGAAAGTTGGAGCATTCCGCCGACTAGGATAATTCCGCTGATGGCGTTTGTTACGCTCATTAGAGGCGTGTGCAGTGCGGGTTTGACGCTCCAGACGAGTTGCCAGCCGACGAAACAGGCGAGCATAAAAACCGTGAAATGCGACAGCGTCGAAGCGGGCGCGGCAACGCCGATTCCGACTAATGCCAAACCTGTCAACGCCAGCCAAAGCGGATTTACGTTGCCGTCCGATTCGTGATTGCCGTGTCCGCCGGCTTTCGCAATCGCAACGGGCGCGGGTTTTGTTGAAACGCCGGGTTCGGGCGCGGGCGGCGGTGTCGGCGGCGGATAAGTGATTTTTCCTTCGTGGACGATGAGTGCGCCGCGTGAAACTTCGTTGTCGTAATCAACCGTGATTTCGCCCGTTTCTTTGTTTTGCAATTCTTCGAGAAGCGCAACAATCGTTGAACCGTAAAGCTGACTTGAAAGACTTGCCATACGACTCGGCAAATCGGTGTAGCCGACAATCGTAACTCCTTTGTGAGTAACGACTTTACCCGGTTCGGTCATCGCGCAGTTTCCGCCTTGTTCGGCGGCTAAATCAACAATTACCGAACCCGGTTTCATACTTTCAACCATTCCGGCAGTGATCAATTTCGGCGCAGGTTTGCCCGGAATCAGCGCGGTCGTGATGATGATGTCAACTTCCATCGCTTGCGCCGCGAAAAGTGCCATTTCCATTTCGAGAAATTTGTTCGACATCTCTTTCGCATAACCGCCTTTTCCTTCGCCTTCTTCCTCGATATTTACTTCGAGAAAATCCGCGCCCATACTTTTAACCTGTTCGCGTGTCGCCGAACGCGGATCGAATGCGCGAACAATTGCGCCCAAACTCCGCGCCGCGCCGATTGCGGACAGCCCGGCAACGCCCGCGCCGATGACGAGAACTTTTGCCGGTTCAACCTTTCCGGCGGCAGTGATTTGTCCGCTGAAAAATCTCGAAAAATGATTTGCCGCTTCGATAACGGCGCGATAACCCGCAATATTCGCCATCGCGCTCAAAGCGTCCATTTTTTGAGCGCGTGTGATGCGCGGAACGGAATCCATTCCGAAAACCGTCGCTTTTCGTGCCGCAAATTGTTCGAGAAGTTTTTTATTCTGCGCTGCCCAAACGAATCCGACGAACGAACTGTTTTCCTTCATCAAACCAATTTCGTTTTCTTCAGGCGGACGCACCTTGATAACGACATCCGACGTTGCCCAAAGTTCTTTCGTGTCTTCAATTATCAACGCTCCGGCTTCTTTGTAAGTGCCGTCGTAACAATCAATTCCGCGACCTGCGCCCGATTCGACAGCGACTTCAAAACCGAGTTTTTTCAAACGCAAAACCGTCTGCGGCGTAGCGGCAACGCGCCGTTCGCCTTCGTAGATTTCTTTCGGAACACCAATTCTAATCATAAATTTTCGGGTAAATTCAATTTTTTCTAGTGTAAATCATCACGCTGATTTTGCAACTCTGCGCTTCAGTCTGTTTTTTGCTAAGATTACAAATAATGAAACTCGCTTCATTAAAGAATATTTTTCCGTCAATTTCAAACGCCGGTTTAGCGTTTGTTTCTGCCGTTTTGCTAATTCTCGCGTTTCCCGATTTTGAATTTTCGATTCTCGCGTGGTTCGCGCTCATTCCGCTGTTTTTCGCCATCGAACGCGAAAAAGAATTTTGGCGCAAATCGTTTTTTACGGGTTGGATTTTCGGGACGATATTTTTCTTCGGAACTTGTTATTGGCTAACCTTTGCGCCGATAACCTACGCCGGATTTCCTGCGCCGATTGCGTATATTTTAATGTTTTTCGTGTCGCTGGCGGTCGGGATTTTTCCGGCAATCTTCGGCGCGATTTTTTCGATATTGCTTAAAAGATTCGGAAGCTACGCAATACTTTCCGCGCCGTTTTTGTGGGTTTTTACCGAATTCTTGCGCTATTGGCTGACGGGAAATAATTGGAACGCAATCGGTTATTCGCAAGCGTTTAGCGGCGCGGTCAAATATGCAAATTTCGGCGGCGTTTATTTTGTCGGATTTATTTTAATTTTAGTTCAAACACTTTTCTTTTTTTTCGTAACAAGTCGTCTGAAATTTTTAGAAACCTCAAAAAATCCGTCAATTTTTATAGTTGTTTTCTTTATTATTTTCGGTTGGTTGATGTTTTTAAATAAATCAATCCGCGAAAAAATTTCCGAAATTGACGCAAAAGAAGGCGGATTAAATCAGAAAGCCGCGCTTTTGTATTGTGTTTTGTTTTGTTTAGGCGGCGTGCCGTTTTCAGTTGTCAGTTTTTGGATTGAAAACAATTCATCAAAACCTTTTGAAAATCTTCCGCATTCGACGTATGTTATCGCCGTTCAGCCGAATGTGCCGATGAGCGGTTTGACTTACGAAAAATATGAATTGTTGCTTCAACGCCACATCGAACTCGCCGAAATTGCTTTAAATT
This sequence comes from Acidobacteriota bacterium, assembly GCA_031409875.1. Classification (GTDB taxonomy): domain Bacteria; phylum Acidobacteriota; class Blastocatellia; order Pyrinomonadales; family Pyrinomonadaceae; genus CALMEH01. The sequence continues at coordinate 7,258 of JANNYB010000190.1, forward strand.
CGGTAAAAGAAAATCCCAAATCCCAAATCCCAAATCCCAAATCCGTCGTTATTTTCCCTGAGTCGCCGATGATTTTTCAATATGGGCGCGACCGCGATTTGCAGAAAATTTTGAAAGATTTTGCTGTCAGAAATAATGTTTCGGTTTTATTCAATTCCGCCGAAACTGCGCCTGACGGAAACCGTGCTTTGAATTCTGCCGTGATGATTAACGAACGCGGCGAAAAAATGGCGCAATATGACAAAATCCATCTGCTTCCGTTTGGCGAATTTATTCCGTTTCCCGAACCTTTGGCGAGTCAAATGCCGGCGTTTGTCGGCAATTTCGAGTTTGGAAACGAATATGATTTACTGCAATTCGGCGAAGCACGCGGCGGCGTAATGATTTGTTTTGAATCGCATTTCGGCGAACTTTCACGCGAATACGCCAAACTCGGCGCAGACGTTTTAATTGAAATGACGAACGACGGATATTTAGGAAACACGCCTGTTTTGCGCCAACATCTGGCAAATTCGGTCTTTCGCGCCGTTGAAACAAATCGTCCGCTTTTGCGCGTAACCAACGTCGGCATCACGGCTTACATCAACGAACGCGGCGAAGTTTCCGACGCGGCGGAAGTTTATCAGGAAGCAACGCGAGTTTGGACAGTTTCAAAATCCGACGGAAACCAAACAATTTATGTGAAATACGGCGATTGGTTCGCGTGGCTTTGTTCGTTTGTCAGTTTAGCGTTATTATTTTTAAGTTTTCAGAAAAAGAAAGCGATTAAAAAAGAAGTATGAAAAGAGTATTATTTTTTTGCGTTATTTTATTTATTTCAAGCACTTTTGCTTTTGCTCAAGATGTTTCCGTCCGTAAACATGACAACTTTTCCGGCATAGTCAAAACGCTCGGAGAACTTGTTAATAAAATTGGAAAAAATTGGAAAAATACATTTTATATTTCCGATGTGAAAAAGGAAGACGGAAGAGAATTTGCGTATGCTCATTGGATTCAAGACAAATCAATAATTATTCTTCAACTTCCACTCGAAAAAGAAAGTGCGGATTATTATTGGCTTTATTCAAAAGCGAGAATTGACCTTTTGACAGATGTTGTTCCGACTAAGGAAGATATTGGCGGAAGCAGTTTTTTAGTTGATAGACCTTGGACTAACAGCATTTTGCAAAGATGCTCAAGAGGTTACAAACTTTCGGTTTTAAAACAAAAAGATTAAATTATTAAATAATGGAATTAAACGATTTACAAACAAAATACGAAGAAATAAAAGTTAAAGTTGCTCAACTTGGGAGGTTTCTTTGACGCTGATGCGAAGCGTAAGGAACTTGAAATTTTAGAGGCGCAGATTGGCGAACCGGATTTTTGGAACGATTCGGAAAAAGCGCAAAAAATTGTCCAACATCGAAGCCGCATCGAAAAGGCTTTGAACGGACAAGCGAAATTTGAAACCGCGATTTCAGATGCGGAAGTGTTGTTTGAATTTGCCGAAGCGGACGAAAATTCGTTAAATGAATTACTGGAACTCGTTCCTAAAGTCGAAACGGAAGTGAACACGGCGATCACCGAAGCCTTGCTTTCGGGCGAAACCGATGCAAATAACGCGATTTGCTCGATTCAATCGGGCGCGGGCGGCACGGACGCGCAAGATTTCGCGCAAATGTTGCTCAGAATGTATCTGCGTTGGGCTGAAAGAAAAGGTTTCAAAGTCGAAGTTTTGGATGAGCAGTCGGGAAGCGAAGCCGGATTGAAAAGCGCAACTTTTCGCGTCGAAGGCGAATATGCTTACGGGCTTTTATCGGCAGAAGCGGGCGTTCATCGGCTTGTCAGAATTTCGCCGTTCAATTCGGGCGGAAGCCGTGAAACTTCGTTTGCGTCGCTTTTCGTTTCGCCGGAAATTGACGAAAATATCGTCGTCGAAATTAACGACAAAGATTTGCGCGTTGACACATATCGTTCGTCCGGCGCAGGCGGTCAGCACGTTAATGTTACGGATTCGGCGGTCAGAATTACGCATCTGCCGACGGGAATTGTCGTAACGTGCCAAAATCAGCGTTCGCAAATCCAAAATCGCGCCGTCGCAATGCAAGTTTTGCGCTCGAAATTATACGAACTCGAACTCGAAAAACGTCGCGCCGACAGTGCAGATCTCGAAGCAACCAAACAAGATATTGCGTTCGGTTCGCAAATTCGCAATTACGTTTTACATCCGTATCGTTTAGTAAAAGACACGCGCACGAAATTTGAACTGACGGACGTTGACGCAGTTTTAGATGGCGAAATTGACGAATTTATTAAGGAATTTTTATTGTTCAAGAAAAGTTCAGAGTAACGCATTTATGCGTGAAGTGTTTGTTATAAAATCAAGTTGAATTGATCAAGAGAACTTCACGCATAAATGCGTTACTCTGAACATAAAAGAATGGCAAGCGAAGTTAAAAAACGAACAACCTCAAAATCCGATTCGCTCGGCAACGAAATAGTGGCGATTATCTTTCTGGCGTTGGCGGTTTTGGTCTTTTTGTGTCTGATTTCTTACAGCCAAAACGACCAGTCAATTATCACCGCATCGTCGCAAAAAACGCAGAATTGGATTGGTGTCGTCGGGGCGAATATTGCGGCGATTTTGATTTCTTTTGTCGGTTGGACGGCTTATTTTCTGCCCGCAATGTTGGCTTTGATTGCGTGGCGGTTTTTTCGCGCCGAATCTTTAACATTTTCTTTGAGCCGCATCATCGGGTATCTTTTGTTTGTCGTTTCGGGCGCGAGTTTGCTGACGCTTTTCGGATTTTACGGCGGAATTACAGGCGCGTTTTTTGAACATTTGTTCACAGGATTTTTAGGTAAAATCGGCGCGGGAATTTTGCTTTTTGCTTTTATGGCAACGGCATTTCTTTTAATTACGAATCTTTCGCTCATTTCATTTTTCGGCGATTTCGGTTTGGCTTGGGAAAATGTTCGGATGCGTTTTGACGAATGGCGCGGAAAACGGCACGAAGAAATGGTGGCGAACAACTCGGAAGCCATCGAACGCGCCGAAAAACGCCGCGAATCGCGCCAAGAAATTCCCGTTGAAAAAGAAGAAAAACCGAAAAAATTACCGAAGGAAGAAACGCCGACAATCTCGCTCGGCGATTTGGTTACGCAAACGCCTGTCGTTGAAGAAAAAAAGGAAACCGTAACGAAAAAAGTTTCCGATATTTTCAACAATTTGAAGGAATTTGCCGAATCGAAAAAAGCCGAAACGCCGGAAATTATCGAATCACATTCAGAATTCAGCCGTGAAACTGAAGATTTGATGCCGACGATTTCAAACTCGGACGAACTCGTTCTCGAAATCGAAAGACCTGTTGATTTAATTGCCGAAAGCGAAAAAATTCCGATTACGCCGATTCAGGAAACAGGCGAATTGGAAGAAGATTTGCTGGAAATCGCCGAAGTCGAAAAAGTAGAAATCCCGCTGTCCAAAAAGCCGCAAACATATGAAAATTACGCGCTTCCGACGACGGAGTTTTTAACGCCCGCAACAGCACGAATCGAGCAGAAAGACGAAGAACTTCTCGGCATCGCGCAAGAGCTAACTGATAAAACAAAAGAGTTTAACGTAACCGGACGAGTAATGCACATCTGCCAAGGTCCGGTCGTTACAACCTACGAATTCAAACCCGATCCGGGCGTGAAATATTCGCGCGTTACAGGTTTGTCAGACGATTTGTGTCTTGCCTTAAAAGCCGAATCAATCCGCATTGACCGCATTCCGGGCAAAGCGTTTGTCGGCATCGAAGTCCCGAACCGCGAACGCGAAACGATTTATTTGCGCGAAGTTATCGAATCGAAAAAATTTCAATCGTCCGAATCGCTTCTTTCCATCGCGCTCGGCAAATCGATTGACGGCTTAAATTACGTTGCGGATTTGGCGAAAATGCCGCATTTGCTCATCGCGGGCGCAACCGGCGCGGGCAAATCCGTCGGTGTGAACACGATCATCGTTTCGATTTTGTATAAAGCAAAACCCGACGAAGTGAAATTCA
>JANNYB010000191.1:0-27905 GCA_031409875.1 Acidobacteriota bacterium
ATAAAATTAACTTCATTTCCAATCGAACGCCGTTAGATTGCTCCGCGAAACGCTTCACAATCTTGCAGGCTGGGAAGCCCGCGCTCCCAGCGAACTATTTAATCGTAAATTCGACAATATCTAAAATCGAAAAACGCCCGATTGTGCCGTCTTTTTCGATGATTGTGAGCATTCCTTTGTCAACATTGACGCTCAAGATTTCGCTCATTGCGCGTTCGATTTTTTTGCCGTCTTTGAAGATTATCGTGAGCTTGATATTTTCAAGCGGATTAACTTCTTTTTTCGGAGTTTCTTCTGTTTTAACTTCTTCTTTTTTTTCTTCCGCTTTTACTTCCGTTTCTGTTGTTACTTCTTTGGGCGTTTCCAGATTGTCGGTTATCACAACTTCCAATTTTTTTGCTGTCGCTTTTTTCGGCGTTTCGTCTTCTTTCTTTTCAACCTTTTCCGCCGTTTTAGCTGCTTCTTTTGGCGTTTCTTTTACATCTTCTTTTTTCTCGGCAACGGTTTCTTTTGGCGTTTCGGAAGGTTTCGGAGTCGGTTTCGGTTTGGTTTGGATAATTGTGCCGACGGAATTTACTTTTACTTCGCCTTGATTTTCGCTTTTTACTTGTGGCGCGTCGTTTTCTTTAGTTGCTGATTTTTCAGCAACAAAACTGCCAGCAAATTTTATCTGAAAAGTTGCCGGATCATCATTCGGCGTTCGCCCTTCAACACGCAAAAGCAACTTTTCGGGTTGGCGCAGATAAATAATTCGTCCGGTTTCATTGTCGGAATTATCGGAAAATACACGAATTTTCGTCAAAGGTTTCAAACCGTTCAACGTAAAAACATCAATATCGCCATCGAAATTTTTTGTTTGAACATTCAAAAAAACATCGCCTTGTTCGCCGCCCAAAATATAAAAATAAGTCGTCAGACGCGAATCGCCCAAATCACGCGCTTTGATTGTTCCGTTGATTTGATTTGCGGTAACGGCAGTCGGAAAACTCTGATCGGTTGATTGAGCTTGGATTGAAATTGAAGCAAAAATTATTAACGCAAAGACGCAAAGTTTTGAAAGTAAAAAGTAAAAGGTAAAAGGTAAAAATTTCTGCCTTTTTTTTGACTTATAATTTTTCACTTTTGATTTCAAAATGTAGTTTTGCTGTTCAATTTCTTCTTTCATCTCACACCAAATCCTTTCGCAAATGAACTAACCGCGAAGTTTCTTCATAACCGAGATTGAGATGCGCCCGCAGGCTCGAATCGTTTCCGACTTCGGCATCCGAAGCCATTTCTCCACAACCTTTGCCACGCGCCCATTTTTCCGCCGCTTTTACCAATTGCCTCCCGATTCCGTAACGTCTGTAATCTTCTTCGACAAACCAACCTTCGAGATAACCGACGTGATCCGAATGACAATCTTCGACAAACGGGCGAATGCTTGCCTCCAAAAATCCGACAAGCCGCCCGTCTTCGAGTTGCGCGACAAGCACGAGTTGAGAATCCGTATGCTCGTAAATATCGAGCATTTCGGCTTTATGTTCGGCATCTGTTGATTCGTCCCACAAAAGTTTTCGCAACCGAAACCATTCATTTATGTCATTGTCGCCAATCAAGCGAACCTGAAAATTTTGCATTGTCATTAAACAGTAATTGTATAGTGAAAATGCTTCGCAAGTAAAAGGTAAAAGGTAAAAGGTAAAACTTCAGAATCAGCTTTACCTTTTACCTTTTACCTTTTACCTTTTACCTTTTTACTTTACTGCTTGCAGGATTTCCAGAGCCTTTTTCATTTGCAAATCTTCGGTTTGCTTCGGCGTTTCCGTTTTTTGCGGAGTTGGCGTAGCGTTCGGATTCGGTTGTTGATTTTGTTGTTCTTGTTGGTCAATCATATCTTGAACCTCAAGCGGTTCGGGCGTGTCGGGGCGTTTTACTTCAACCGAAGGCATCACACCCGATTTTGCGCGTTCATCCGCAAGAAATGTGTTGCCGTTCGGCGAAGCCCATTTTGCAACCGTCAAGAGCAAACCGTCGCCACTTCGCAAAGTAAATAATTGTTGTTCCGCGCCTGCGCCAAAACTTCTTTCGCCAACGACTTCACCGCGTTTTCTGTCTAAAATCGCTCCGGCAACGACTTCGCCTGCGCCGGCTGTTCCCAAATCAATCAAAACCGCAATTTGCCCGTCAAAAAGATGTTTTGCGGCATCTGCCGTAAATGTTTGCTGAACTTTGTTTTCGCGTCCGATGACTTGCGCCAAAGTTCCGTCTTTAATGAACAAATTCGCCGTTTCAACTGCTTCGCTCAAATCTCCGGCTGCAACGCCGCGCAAATCGAGAATGATTTTTTGGACGTTTTGCTTCTTCAAATTTTCAACTTGTGTGCGAATGTCTTTCGCTTCGCCTTTTTCGAGGCTGAAAACCTTAATCACGCCGATTTTGTTGGCTTCGACTTTCGATTCGACAACCGGAACAGTGTAATTTCCGCGTGTAACGCTTATCGTTTGCGCTTTTTCGCCTGCCCGAAGAACGCGCAAATTAACCTTTGAACCGTTTTCGCCCGAAATCATCTGCCGCGCATCATAGAGCGAAATATCGCGTGTCGCTTTTGTTTCGATATATTCGATGACATCGCCCGATTTTAGTCCGGCTTTGTCCGCCGGTGCGCCTTTGACGACTGAAATAACGTAAAGATAAGATGAAACCTGCGAAAATTCTGCGCCGATGCCGACGAGATTATTTTGTTTTTTCGCTTGATAATCTTTAACTTGGTCAGGCGTTAAAAACGAAGAATAAGGATCGAGTCCGGCGACTAATCCGCGCATTGCGCCGCCGCGAGCTTTTTCGAGATTCGGCACGTCAACGTAATCGTTTTGAATATATTGCAAAACGCTTTCAAAAATACGCATCTGTGCGCCCGCATCGTTAATCGGCTGTTGCGCGAAATTTCTCAGAAATCCGCCGAAAACCGCATAGACGGCAATAATCGCCGAAACCAAAACAATTACAAATTTACCGCGAAATGACATTATTTAAACCTCAAAAATTTATTCTATGTTCAGAGTTACGCATTTATGCGTGAAGTTTTCGCCGCGCTTCGCTAGCGAAAACACGCCTGAAGGCGTTACTCTGAACATTATCTATTACCACTTTAATTCGTGCAAGAAAAAGAAACAACTAATAACCGCGATTTTACAGATGTTTTTAACGCTCCCAAAAAAGGGCGAATAATCGCGCTCGACCTCGGCATGAAAAAAATCGGCGTTGCGATTTCGGATGAACTGCAAATCACCGTCCGACCGCTCACAATTATAAAACGCACGGCTTGGAAAAAAGTTCTCAAACAAATCAACGACTATATCGAAAACTTTGATGCCGTCGCACTCGTTTTAGGTTTGCCGCTTGAATTTGAGGGCGGCGAATCCGAAATGACGATTGAAGCCAGACATTTAGCAAAAAACTTCGCGCTTTCACTCGAAATTCCCGTATTTCTTCAAGATGAACGAGTTTCGACTTACGAAGCGCGTGGAAATCTCTGGAAATCAGGCGCGAACGAAAAAAAAATCCGCGAAACTTTAGATGCCGAAGCCGCCGCGATTATTCTGCGCGATTTTATCGAACGTAAAACATTTTCAAGCCCGTAAGCATAATCATATCTATCATTTATAATCTATTATCTATCATCTGTTAGAAATATTTCGTAACGTAAATTGATAAAACTTCTAATAAATGATAGATGATAGATGATAGATGATAGATTTACTTCCTCTCAATTTTTGATAAATTCTAAACAATTAATCCGCCAATCAAAACAAAGTTCACTTGATTTTGTTCATCAAAAACAACTAAATCAGCACGTTTATTGATTTCGATTGTGCCGTGAGTTTTATCAATTCCGAGAAGTGTTGCCGGATTTGCGCTTGCCATTTTGGAAACTTCGACATCGGAAAATCCGAGTTTTGACATATTTTTAACAGCGTCGAGCATCGTGATAACGCTTCCCGCAATGCTTCCGCGTTCGTTTTGCGTTTTGCCATTCTTCACGGAAATATTTTCGCCCCAAAGCCGAAAATCGCCGTCGCCTAAACCTGTCGGCGCGACTGAATCGCTAATCAGCGAAACTTTGTTAATGCCTTTTGTTTGTGCGGCAAATTTTAACATTTCCGGCGCAACGTGAATGCCGTCGGCAATTATATCGAAAGTTATATCATCATCAATTAATCCCCAACCTGCAACGCCTGTTTCGCGGTGATGAATGCCGGTCATTGCATTAAAAAAATGTGTCAAATGTTTTGCGCCGGCTTGTTTTGCTTGTTCGAGAATTTTAATTTCGGCGCGTGTGTGTCCGATTGAAATTATCCAATTTTGTTTGACTAATTCTTTGATTATTTCGATTCCGTTTTCGATTTCCGGTGCAAGCGTGGTCAGATGAATTCCCGATTTGAGTTTCGGTATTGACGAAATTTCATCGCCGTTTATCAGCCTTTTGAAATATTCAGGGCGAAGTGCGCCGCACATTTTTTCGTTTGCAAATATTCCTTCATAATGCACGCCGACAATCTGCGAGATTGGCAAATTATGCTGAATTTGCATCAAATCGTTTATTTCTTTAATTACATTTTGATAAATTTCATCTGCATCTGGAACAAAAGTCGGAAGCCAAGCCGTTACGCCATTTTGCGCCAAAAATTCGCCGATTTTGATAAATTCGTTTTTTGATGATTCATTAACATCAAAACCGACTGCGCCGTGATTATGAATGTCAATAAATCCCGCAAAGACTTTTGCGCCTTCAAGATTTATTATTTTTTCAGCCTTTAATTCCCTTTCGGAAATTTCAACAATAATGCCGTTTTCAATCAAAATCGAAACATTATTCGCCGTTTCATCCGGCAAAATTGCATTTGCGTTTTTTAGAAGTAAAGATTTCATTTCTTGAATATAAATTACAAAAAAATCGCGCTGTTTTGGCAACAGCGCGATTTTACCCCAAAGTTCCCCCAGCAGAAAACTTTAGAAATTGAATTTCAAACCAAACTGCATCGTGCGCGGGTCGCGGACGCTGATGGCTTGTCCGAAAGTTGCCGCCGTAACATTGGTGCTGAGACCTCGGAAATTAACCCAGTTGAAAATGTTGAAAAATTCGGCGCGGAATTGGAGTTTGACCGTTTCCGTAAATCCGAATGTTTTCGCCATCGTAAAATCAACGCGCTTCGTTCCCGGACCGTGAATTATACCGCGTCCGCCATTTCCGGGAAAATTGCCGCTCAAGGCAACCGGCGTTGTCGGGTTACGCTCGAAGCAAGCAGTATTAAACCATTCCTGTTGCGTGTTAGGCGCACCCGCGTTCGGGTTACAAGTAACATTGGCGCGGGCAACCGTTGTCGGCGGCGCAATCAAACCGACACCTGCCGGATCGTAGTTTGAAGTCGTTGCGGTGAACGGTAATCCCGTGTTCAGAGTAACAATTCCCGAAGCCTGCCAACCGCCCAAGAGTTTTCCGACGAAATCGTTTTGCTTATCGAAAAACGGAAGCAAATAAATATAATTTGCCGAGAAAACGTGGCGACGGTCAAGGGCGGCACGCGATTTTTCTCCACCAATGTTGAAAGAATCTTGCGGAGCCGCCGAACGGTCGTTTTGACTGTCCGTTAAATTTTTCCCGAAAGTATAAGCCACATTAAACTGCGATGCGCCCGAAAAACGATATTGTCCCGAAATTTGCAAACTGTGATAGTTTGAATTAAATCTCGGTTGAACTATTGCAATCGAACGATAACCCCGAAACGGACGGATTTGGTCAAGAACCGTTGAAGCCGCCGCCGAAGTGAACGCCGCTCCGGCAACTTGGCACGGTCCGAGTGTCGGAACTGTTGAAACAATTGAAGTTATTCCCGTCGCACAACCTGTTGCACCGCGGTTAATGGCTTGTCCCGGCTGAATCAGATTCAATTCAAATGAACCGATCAGATTCGTTCCTTTCGAGCCGTAATAGCCAATAGTAACAATTGCATTTTTGAACAATTGCCGTTGAAAATCGAATGACCAATGCTGCATATACGGCGTTTTCCAATTCCATTCGATTGCACGAACCGATTGAGCCACACCGAATGCACCTGTTTGACATAAGCCGTTCGGGTCAGGATTTGCTAAATTTCCGCCGGTAACGATAATCGAACAATTCTGTTGAAATGGCGAGTTCGTGCCGATATTTTGCAAATACGGTCCGTTGAGAACTTGCTCGTGATAAATTCCGTAACCCATACGAATCGAAGTCGTGCCATCACCAAACGGATCCCAAGCAATACCGATACGCGGCGCAAGATCATTTTTCGGTGCTTTAACCACAAATTTGCCCCACGGTGATTGCGTTGCCGTGCAACCCGGAATCGTTGCCGAATTTTGCGTGTTAGCGATAATACCGTTGCAAAGATTCGGAATAACTCCGAATTCATTTGCCGTTGTTACGCGAACGCCGCCGCCTGTAATCGCCGGAGCATTTAACCGGCTGTAAAGTTCGGGAATAAAATTCGTCAAACGTCCGTTTTTATCCCACGGCGCACTGAAGAACGAATAGCGAACACCCACATAAAGCGTCAGATTACTGCGAACTTTCCATTCGTCCTGAGCAAATGCTTCAAAGGCTTTTTGCCGTAAATCCGCCGTGTAATCAAATCTTGCTTGAGAAAAAGTAAAATTTTGTCCGAGCAGGAAGTTTGCGAAAATTTGTTGGCGCGTTTCTCCTAATTGGACACCATTTACTAATGGTGGAAGCACTGCAGTAGTTGCGCCCGGTGTATTGAAACCGCTGTATTGTCCTTCATTTACGCCAGCCAAAGCATTTTCATTTTTACGATAATTTGAATAAACCAAACCATACTTAAATGTATGATTGTCCGCAATCCAAGTTATGTTTCCGCCAATATTCTTTTTCCAAGAAAAATTATCATATGGACCGAAACCGCCGAGACTCGTAAATCCCGAAGCAAAAGCTATGCTGGGAATACGGTCGCGGGCGTTAATATATGGCAAAACAGGCGTTATCGCCGAACGATTTAACGCCAACAAACCGACGTTTTCGCTCAAAATCGCGCCGAAACCGTAGGTATATCGAGCTTCAAAAATAAGGTTCGATGACGCAACATATGTGGTTTGGAAGGTGTGCGTTTTGCCCGGCGATTTTGTCGAAGTCGTCGAAACAAACGGAATGCCTGAACCCGAAGAGAAAATCGCGTTTGCGTCCGTCGTCGGAATTGAATCGCTTTGATAGCGATAAAACATTGACAACTTATCATTTACGCTGTGGTCAATTTTAATGATTTCTTGACGAAAATCGGCTTCATTCGGAGTCGGAAAATTCAGCGTAAAAGTTGCCGGAGCAGTCGGATTAGGAATATTTGCATAAACCAAATTCAAATATTGTTGTGCCAGCGGATTAATCGTCCGAACTGTCGAAAGCGGCGTGTTTGCCGGAAGAATCGTTGTGCAAGCACCTGCCGTAGCCTGCAAACAAATCGGGACGCGAAAAATCCCCTGTTTTACCGCAGAATCGGGAACGGTTGAGAAAAGAGTCGGCGAACGACGGTCGCGGCGAAATTCTTGCGAGAAGAAGAAAAATGTTTTGTCCCATTTGCGGAAAAAACTGTCTCCCGAATCGCGTTCGCCGAAATTTAAGAAATAAACCGGACCGCCGATTGTGTAGCCGTAATTTAGGTATCGAAACGGTTTGCGCTTGGCTTTACCATTGTCATCAACTCCGACAGGCGCAATTTGTTGACCGAAAAAGTCGTTGGCATTGAAAACCTCGTTACGCACGAAACCGAATAGCGAACCGCGAAAATCTTTCGTGCCGCTTCTCGTTACGACGTTGACTTGTCCGCCGCCGCTTCTGCCGGATTCCGCCGGATAGAGCGAACGCAAAACCCGAAATTCGCCGATTGAATCAACGCTCGGATAGGCTTGAATAGTTAAATTCGAGCCGCGGTCAGTAATGTCCGCACCGTCAACAGTAAAAGTATTTTGGCTCGAACGCGCACCATTGACAGAGATTTGAATCGTGTTCGGTTGGCTGGATTGTGCCGTTCCTGCGGTTGAACCGTTTTCAAAACCGACGGCAGTTGTTCCGGTATAAACTTGGTCGGAAAGGTCGTTGGTTACGCCCGGCGCAAGCGTTGTCAGTTGAACGAAATTACGATTATTAATCGGAATTTCACGAACTTGGTCGCCGCTGATAACGGTCGAAGATGTCGGTGTCGTCAAATTTACCGATAAGGTTTCGGCTTGCACCGTTACGGTTTCGCTAATATTTCCCGCTTCGAGCATGACATCAACCGAACGTCGCCCACCAACATCAACTTTAAAACCCGTGTTGACGGATTTTTTGAAATTAGCGGCTTCAACCGTAATGTTGTAAATGCCCGAATTCAAATTCGGCGCAGAAAATGAGCCGTCATTGTTAGTTGTAATATTTCGGACAACCACATTTTTAGCGGCATCGGTAATCGTTACAGTCGCGCCCGGCACGACTGCGCCTGAAGCATCGCGCACTGTTCCGCTAATCGAGCCGGTAACTTCTTGTGCGGAAACATTGAAACTAAAGATTATCGCCATTGCGATAAACGAAAAAAAAGCGTTAGAAAAGATTGGGCTTTTCATAATTTTTACTGATTCCTCTTTCAAAATTTTTTCTAAACTAAAATGGCAAACCTATCAATTAAATTTAGGTTTTTGGGAAAATCTCCAAATTTTCGTTATAGCTTTATCGGCTACAAAAAACGTCAAAGTCAATGAAACGCTGAATTTTACGAATTGTTAATGAAAATTTTAGGAACTAGAATTGGTTATAAACCTAATTCAATCATTTGTAAAGCAAAAATCGTGCGCGACTTGTAATAAACTCGTCAATTTTTTTTCTCTGCGCTTTTTCGATGATTTCAAACGGTTCGGCACGGCGCACAAGTTCAAATATTTCAGCATTTCCGAGCAGACGATTATATTTTTCGGTTTGCCAATCGTTCGGAAAAAGTTTTCGCAACGCAAGCGCGATTTCAATGCCGGTTTGGACAGATTTATAAGCGGCGCGATTGGTAATAATGATATTTATTCCGTTGCAATTTTCGTCTTTAAAAACCGATGCTTTCGGCGTAAATTTAATCGGCACGAAACGCACGCCGGGCAAGTTTTTGTCGTTCAAATATTGCGCCAATTTTTGCCCGTCAAGCCACGGCGCACCGATTATTTCAAACGGCGTATCAGTTCCGCGTCCGACTGATAAATTCGTTGTTTCCATCAAACCGATTCCCGGATAAAGTGTTGCTTCCGTTAGACTTCTCATATTCGGCGAAGGATTTACCCAAGTTTGTCCGGTTTCATCAAACCACATTGCACGCGACCAGTTTTCCATTTTAACAACGCGCAAATCTGCACCGATTTTCTTGTCAGAATTCATCAGCAACCCAAGTTCGCCAATCGTCAAACCGTGCCGCACGGGAACGGTGTGCGACACAACAAACGAAAGTTTATCGCTGTCGGCAACCGCGCCTTCGACCGTCAAACCGTTTATCGGATTCGGTCTGTCGAGAACAATTACGGGAATTTTCGCTTTCGCGGCTTCTTCCATCACGCCTAAAAGCGTCGCTTCGTAAGTGTAAAATCGAACGCCGATGTCTTGAATATCAAAAACGATCGCGTCCAAATCCTTCAATTGTTCGGGCTTTGGTCGGCGCGTATCGCCGTAAAGCGAATAGATCGGCAGTTTCGTTTTTTCATCAATTCCATCATCAATTTTTGATTGATCGAGTTCGCCCCGAATGCCGTGTTCGGGCGCAAAAAGCGAAACTAATTTGACGTTTTTCGCTTCAAACAAAATATCAATTGTCTGTTTTCCCGCGAGATTTCTGCCCGTATGATTTGTTACGAGTCCGATTTTCAGATTTTCCAAATCTTTAAAATTATTTTTTTCTAAAACATCAATTCCGTTAAAAACCGTTGCAGTTTGCGGATTGCGAATCAAGGAATTTGAAATTTGAAATTTGAAATTTGAAATTTGTCCGGCGACTTGCGACCAATAAACGCTTTCTGCAAGGCGCATCGCTTCAATCGGATATTTTTCGATTGCCGAAGCCGCAACCGTCGCAATTTTTGCGCGAAGCGGCGCAACATCGCCTTTGCCGTCGGGATGAACGCGGTTGGACATAAACACAACAAACGTCTGCGAAACACGGTCAACCCAAACGCCCGTTCCCGTAAAACCTGTGTGTCCGAATGAACCGAGCGGAAAAAGTTCGCCACGATTTGACGAAAAGGAAGTGTTCATATCCCAACCGAGTCCGCGTGTCGCGCCGTCTTCGCTGATAACATACGGCGATGTCATTTTCGCAACCGTATTCGGCGACATAATGCGTTTGCCGTCCAAAATCCCGCCGTTCAACAACATTTGACAATATCGCGCCACATCATCCGCCGTCGAAAAAAGTCCCGCGTGTCCGGCAACTCCGCCCATTCGGAAAGATGTCGGATCGTGAACTTGTCCGCGCAAAATTTCATTGCCCGTTTTTTCATCGCCCTCAAAGTTTGAGCCGAGATAATTTTGTTGTCCTTTGATGTTTTCGGTTGGAGCAACACTTTGAATAATATTTGGATTAACACACAAGGAAGGATGTGGCATTGCAAATGATGAACAACCAAGATTTGTAGAAATCGAAATCGCTGATTGCAGAAATCTTGTATTTTCCAACTTTAAAGGCTCAAATGTTTGTTCATAAGAAAATATTCCTACATTGTTTATTCCACCACTTACTCTTTGCAAAATCTCAGCAAGCACAATAAAACCGATGTCCGAATAAACGAATTTCGTTCCGGCTGGTTGTTTTAATTTTTCCTTTTTCAATGCCGCCAACATTCCTTCGCGTCCCGTCCATTTTTCGCGCAGATCGAAATCGGGTTGATAGCCGGAAACGTGCGTTAATAGTTGCAGAATCGTAACTTTTTTGGCGTTTTCGTCTTCGATTTCGGGAATAAATTTGCCGATTGTGTCATTCAAACGAAGTTCGCCGCGTTCGACGAGAATCATAATCGAAGTCGCCGTCGCAATCGGTTTGGTCAACGACGCAACATCAAAAATCGTGTCAATCGTCATTTTTTCGACATTCGGCACAAGCGCACGATTGCCAAACGCTTTACGATAAACGATTTTTCCTTGATGCCCGACAATCACGACCGCGCCCGGAAGTTTTTTATCCGCAATATCTTTTTCAACCAGCGCATCAATCCGATTCAACTTTTCCGCCGACATTCCGAGCGTTTGCGGTTGAACAACAGGCAAACCTTGCGCGGAAATTTTGTCCACAGATGAACACAGATAAACACAGATGAGGAAGAAAACTGCAACTGATATTTTCCGATATTCATTAAAATTTTTACTTGATAACCTTTTCATAATCATATTCTTATCTGTGTTCATCTGTGTTTATCTGTGGATAATTATTTCTTCGCCTTAAATTCTTTCTCTTTTTCCTTATAACTTTCCTTGCAAAAGCGCACGAATTCTTTGGCAATCGGCGAATGATAACCGCCGCGCAAACGCGCTAAACCTAAATCCCACTTAATTTCCGCGCCTTCGATGAGCCATGAAGTAAGCCGTCCTTCGCTGACTTCTCTGCCGATAGTTTTCGCGCCGCTTGTGCCAACGCCCATTCCGTTTTCGACCATTTGATTGATAGTTTCTTGGCGCGAAAGTTCCATCACGATTTCGGGTTGAACATTTCCCGCGTGGAAAAACTCGTCAATCAAACGCCGCGTATTACCGCCTTTTTCGCCCAAGATTAAAGGTTCGCCCGCGAGTGCCGCCGCGCTGATAAATTTTTTGTCGGAAAGCGGATGATTCGGATGTCCGATAGCGACAATTTCATCGCTGAAAAGCAAATCCGTCGCAATATGTGTATTGTCCACAGGCAGCGAAACAAACGCAATATCAATCTCGCCGTGAAGAATTTTTTCGACGAGTGAATGGCTCGTGCCGGATGAAACGGTCAAATGCGAATTCGGAAATCTTTCCTTCAAATTCTGTAAAATCGCCGGAAGTTGCTGAGTTGCAAACATTGCCGAAGCCGAACCGATTCTCAGCCGCCCATATTCCGCGCCCGCAATTTCGGCGATTTCTTCGAGCGCGGCATTGTGTTCACGCAAGATTTTTCTCGCCCGTTCGAGCAGATGTTCGCCTGCTTCCGTAAGAATCACACGACGCGGCGTGCGTATAAAAAGCTGAAGTCCGACTTCGTCTTCAAGTTGTTTAATCTGCATCGAAATCGCCGCTTGCGTTACATTCACAAGCCGCGCTCCGGCAGTAAATGTTTTCGCTTCCGCAATTGCCAAAAAGGCTTTTAATTGTCTAATCTCCATAATTTTGGTGATTGGTAATAAGTAATTGGTAATTAGTTTTCTTGACCAATTACCTGTTACCAATTACCTATTACACATTCTTATCGCACTTATAAAATCTTTTAGTTTTGATTATATGTCAAGCATCGGTCAAAATATTTTTGGTTGGTTAGTTGTTTGTGGTTAATTCCGCTTTTTCTTATTGACAACTGACAACTGATACCGTTTCCCGTTAGAGAGCAGGCAATGTCAGAACCCCGAACGGTAGTGAGTGGGCAAAGTTTGAGCGAGTCGCTACCGCTCCCCGTTCTGACCTATTTAAATGAAAGGAAAATCTCATAATTTATACTTGGGCGCAGACGGCGGCGGGACGAAAACGCACATTGTTATAATTGATGAGCGAAAAAATCTTGTTTGCGAAGGTTTTTCGGGCGCGTCTAATCCGTTGCGCGTCGGGCTTGAAACCGCCGTTTCAAATATTATTCAAGCCATAAACCAAACTTGCGATAAAGCGCAAATCAGTCGTGGCGATATTGTTTCTTCGGTTTTAGGGCTTGCCGGAGTTCGGCGTGATGATTTGAAGCGCGGCGTGCGCGAACGATTTGTAAATCTCACGCATATTCGCAAAACCGAAGTCGTAACCGATGCCGAAATCGCGCTTTACGGCACAACTTTGGGCAAAGCCGGAGTCGTGATAATCGCCGGAACAGGTTCGATCTGTTACGGCAAAGATGCTGATGGAACGCCGGCAATCGCCGGAGGTTGGGGACCGATTGCCGGCGACGAAGGCGGCGGCGCAGGAATTGCCAAACGCGCTCTGCAAGCCATCGCCAAAGCCACCGACGGACGCGGAAAACCGACCGCATTGAGCGAAGCCGCGATAGATTATTTTCGTTCTTCAACGCCGCAAGATGCGCTGATTGCGATTTATTCGCCGCAAATTGATAACGCCAGAATCGCCGGATTTGCAAGATATGTTGTCGAAACCGCGCAAAAAGGCGACGAAATTGCCGTCGAAATCTTGAAAGAAGCCGGATTTGAACTTGGTCTTGCCGCGTTTGCTGTGTTAAAAAAGTTAAAGTTACAAAACAAAAAAGTCCCAATCGGACAAGTCGGAAGCATTTTCAAAGCCGGAAATCTTCTGACTGATTCGCTAATGAAAACGGTGCATAAACTCGCGCCGAAAGCATTTTTGGCTAATCCGAAACTGTCGCCCGCAAACGCAGCGGCGGTGATGGCTTTTGAAAATTTCAAAGAAAAAAATAAATGAAAGTATTTAAACCACATAAGAACATAGTGAACATAGCAAAAAGAAGAATTTGAGAAATTATTTTATAGAAATTTTGAGTTTTATTCAGGATAATTAGCAATAAATCTATGTTCACTATGTTCCTATGTGGTTAATTTTAATCCAATTTCTAATTTCTGATGTTACCGATAACCGAACAAGAAAACAAAAATACCGCGAATATTGATAAAGTTTCAACGCTCGAAGCGATAAAATTGATTAACGACGAAGATAAAAAAGTTACGTTTGCGATTGAGAAAATCTTGCCTGAAATTGCGGCGGCGATTGAGAAAATTGTCGAAAGATTAACCAATGGCGGACGGCTTTTTTACGTTGGAACAGGCACGAGTGGACGGCTTGGCGTGTTGGACGCGAGCGAGATTCCGCCGACTTTTGGCGTTTCTTACGATTTAATTTGCGGCATCATCGCGGGCGGTTTCGATGCACTTTACAAAGCGACTGAAAGTTCGGAAGACAATTACGACGCGGGAAAAATTGATTTACAAAATCGCGGCGTAACTGAAAAAGATGCCGTTATCGGAATTGCCGCTTCGGGCAGAACGCCTTACACGATTGGTGCGTTAGATTTTGCCCGTGAAATCGGTTGTTTTACGGCGTGTATAACTTGCGTTCCCGATTCAAAAATCACAAAATCCGCCGAAATTGCGCTTGTCGCCGAAGTTGGCGCAGAAGCAATCACCGGCTCGACGCGAATGAAATCCGGCACGGCGCAAAAGATGATTTTGAATATGATTTCAACTGCCGCAATGATTCGGCTCGGCTACGTCAAAGGCAATCGAATGACAAACGTAAAATCGTCAAACATCAAATTAAAAGAAAGAAGTTTGCGAATTTTGATGTCGGAAACCAATTTGGACGAAACGACGGCAAACAATCTTTTGAATCTTGCAAACAATGATTTGCGCGTGGCAATTGTGATGCAAAAAGCGAATGTTTCGCGTGAATTGGCGGAAATATTTCTAACTGAAAATAATTTTGTGATCGAAACAGCTATTCAAAAACTCAAAGCATCAAACAAATAAATCGAGGTGAATTTATGAAAAAGGTTTTCTATATTTCCGTTTTGTTTATTTTGAATTTATTGCTTTGTTTCCAGTCTATAAATGCCTGCACCGCTCCTATTGTTACATTGCGAAATAGCTTCATAAGCGCAAAATATGTGTTCTTGGGCGAAATAGTTTCGGTTGAACGAAAAGAAGATGAAGAATTGCCTGAAAAACTTCAAGATTATTATAAGGCTCTCGACAAAATAACATTTAAGGTCATTAAATCTTGGAAAGGCAGTAGCAAAAATCAAATTGTTAATTATTCAATTCCATATTGTCCGTGTCCCGGTCGAGAATTTGATTTTGTCAAAGGAAAAAAATTTCTCGTATTTGCCGACGAAAATAATTTCTTTGATATTTGCGATATGAATTCTGTCCAAATGGATTCAGAATATGCCGAATATGTTGAGAAAAACATTAAACGTCTCAATAGTTTTTGGTTTCGCACTTGGGCGAGAATTTATCCGTTTTAACGCTACATAAACTACAAAATTTATTTCGTTGAGAGAAAAGAAAGTGTAAAATAAAATTTCTATGAATACGATAGTTTCAGAAAAAGTATTGTCCGAACTTTCGCGGCGCGAAAAGGTCGAACTCGTGCAATGGTTGATAAAAGATTTGACCGATGATGTTGGCGGAATTGAAAAAACTGAAGGCGTTTGCGGCGGTTCGGCGCGGATTAGAAAGACGCGAATTCCCGTCTGGCTTTTGGAAAATGCGCGGCGATTGGGTTCAAGCGAGGCTGATTTGCTGGAAAATTATCCATCGTTGACTGCCAAAGATATTGCAAATGCTTGGGATTATGTTGAGCTTCACCGAAACGAAATCGAGCGCGAAATTATTGCCAACGAGGAAGATTGATGCGTTTTTATACAGATGAAAATTTTCCGAATGTTACCGCACTTGAACTTGAAAAATTCGGACACGACATTTTGACGGCTTTCGCCGACGGCAAGGCAAATCAAGAAATTTCGGACGATGAAGTTTTAGCACGGGCAACGGAGTTGGAAAGAGTTGTTTTGACTCTGAATCGCCTTCATTTCAAAAGACTGCATAAATTCACATCGCATCATTTCGGTATTGTAATCTGCACTTATGACCCTGATTTTTTAAGACAAGCCGCACGAATCCACGAAAAAATTTCGGAGTATGAAAGTTTAAAAAGCGAACTGATTCGCGTTTATCGCCCTGACAAATAATTTTCTCAATTCACAATTTGACCTCAAACCAATTTCACGATAAAAATTTCTTATCGCTTTCCGCAAATCTTTCGTGTATTCTTATTGAAAAATGCAAACTTTAGATTTAATCATCATTTTCGGCTATCTTATCGGCGTAACTCTTTTTGGCGTGTGGTTTTCGTCGAAGCAGGAAACTACGGAAGATTATTTTGTCGGCGATAGAAATGTGCCTTGGTGGGCGATTGCGGCTTCGATTGTCGCTACCGAAACTTCGACGATTACGTTTATTTCCGTTCCCGGAATTGCGTTTGCGAAAGGCGGAAATTTTCAGTTTTTGCAACTCGTTTTCGGTTATATGCTCGGTAGAATCGTGATTTCCCTGCTGTTTATTCCGATGTATTTCAAAGGCGAATTGCAGACAGTTTATCAACTTTTGGGCGATAGATTCGGTAACAAAGTTAAAATGCTTGCGTCCGCGCTTTTCGTAATTATGCGAAATATTGCCGACGGAATTCGTCTGCTTTTAACCGCGATTGTTCTCGGATATGTTTATTTGGCGTTTCATCTGAAATCTTATCCAGCCGCGAATCAAGACGAAATTTTGACTTTGGCGATTATTGTTTCGATAGTTTTGCTCGGAATAATAATGATTATTTTCACGTTTTACGGCGGAATGGAAGCGGTTATTTGGGTTGAAGTCGTCCAACTCGGAATCTACATCGGCGGCGCGATTGCGGCGGCAATTGTCTTGGCAAATCAGATTGACGGCGGATTTTCGGGCGCGGCGGCGATTGGCGAACAATTTCAAAAATTTACGCTGTTTGATTGGGGTTTTCGAGATACGAATTACAATATTCCGATTCCGTTTTTGTCCGATGGATTTCAATTTTCCTTGCCGTTCGATTTCACCAAAACCTTTACGTTTTGGGCAGGTTTAATCGGCGGATGTTTCTTAACAATGTCCACGCACGGAACAGATCAATATCTCGTCCAGCGTTATTTATGCACCGACAAACCGAGCCGCGCATCGCTCGCGCTACTTTCATCAGGCGCAGTTGTTTTGGGACAATTTATCGGTTTTCTGTTTATCGGTGTTTTGCTTTTTGCGTTTTACGCACCGTTTAATTCGCCCGAATATGCAACTGCGACCGGCGCGTTTCCGTTTGCCGGCGGCGATAAAGTTTTCCCCGATTTCATTACGAAATTTATGCCTTCCGGTTTGTCCGGTTTAGTTGTCGCGGCAATTTTCGCGGCGGCTTTGTCGAGTTCGTTAAATTCAATTGCGGCAACTGCGATAAACGATTTATACAAACCGTTTGCGAAAGATAAATCGGACAAACATCTGCTAAAAATCGCGGGTTGGTTGACGGTAATTATCGGTTTTGTGCAAATCGCCGTCGCGCTTATCGTGATGAAACAACAACGCTCCGCGCTCGATTCCGCGCTTTCGATTGCGTCCCTAATTAACGGTCCAATTTTAGGCGTTTTTCTCGTCGGAACTTTTGTAAAAAAAGCCAATCAAACGCACGCACTTATCGGAATGTTGACGAGTTTGAGCGTAATGAGTTTTCTGCTTTATTTAGAATTCGTCAAAAGATTCGGTTTCGCGCCCGATGCCACGCCGATTGCTTGGACTTGGTATGTGCTTTTTGGTAGTTTAATTACATTAACCGTCGCGTTTTTGGCAAGTTTAGTTTTGAAAAATAAGGAAAGTTAAGCTATTTCGATTTTTTGCTTTTGCGCGATAACGAAACCGAAGCAGATTCGAGACGTTCATCCAATTCGCCGAATTCTTCAAAAGTAATTCCGGCAAGTTTTGAAAGGTGTTTGGCGTGGGCGGAAAGAAATTTGAAATCTTTTTCCAGTTCTTTTCGCCATTGTTCATGCTCTTTCCATTTTCGCGCGTCTTCTTCGGCTACGTTTTTGGAACGCTTTTCAAACTCGCGGATGTCTTTTTTATTTTGGAATTCGAGTTGCAGAATTTGCTTTTTGATTTCAACGCATTCGGCTTCGATTTTTTGAATTCGTTTTTCGTGTGTGGCGTTATCCATATAAATAATTTATTCCGATTTTAAAATTCTGTCAAAGTTATTATGAAATTTACTGTAAACCTTTTTATTCTAACACTTTTAACTTTTAATTCGTTTATTTTCGCCGTGCCGCAAGGACAAGAAAATAAAAAATTTCGTCCGTCTGAAAAGTCTTATAAATGGGCTGATAAACAGCTTAAAAAGATGACGTTGGACGAAAAAATCGGTCAACTTATTCACATTGGAATTAACGCGCAATATTTATCGCAAGACAGCGCGGAATATAAAGAATTGATGCGCCAAGTTCGTGAAAATAAAGTTGGCGGTGTGATTGTTTTTGTCGGCGGACTTTATGAAACCGTGCATCTTGTTAATCGTATGCAGGAAAATTCAAACATTCCGCTGTTGATTTCCGCTGATTTTGAAACCGGCGTTGGAATGCGTTTTTTTGATGCGATAAATTTCCCTTGGAATATGGCGGTTTCAGCGACCGGAAACGCCGAACTTGCACGAAAACAAGGCGAAATAATCGGACGCGAAGCCAGAGCGATGGGCGTTCATCAAGTTTTTGCGCCGGTTGTTGATGTCAATAATAACGCTGATAATCCGGTCATAAATGTTCGCAGTTATGGCGAAAATCCTTTGGAAGTTGCAAAATTTGGCGCGGCTTTTGCACAAGGTTTGCAGTCGCAAAATGTTCTCGCTACTGCCAAACATTTCCCCGGACACGGCGATACGGCGGTTGATTCGCATCGCGGTTTGCCGGTGATTGATTTTTCGCGTGAACGACTCGAAAAAACTGAATTTGTGCCGTTTCGTGCGCTGATAAATGCGGGCATCGGTTCAGTTATGATTTCACATATTTCAATGCCGAAACTTGATTCGGAAGAAGTTAAACCTTTGAAAGAATCAACCAAAGCATCTTACACCGAATCTGAAGTTATCACCGACGGCACGACAATTCCGGCGACGCTTTCGACAAAAATCGTAACCGATATTTTGCGAAAAGATATGAATTTCGACGGTTTAATCGTTACCGATGCAATGGATATGAGCGGTTTGACACTTTATTTTAATCCGGCAGAAGCCGCAGTTCGCGCAATTTTAGCCGGAAATGATGTCTTGCTCAAAACAACTTTTCCCGAAGCGATGATTAACGGAATTCGTGAAGCCGTAAAAAACGGAAGAATCACCGAAGCACGAATAAATGAAGCTGTTAGAAGACAACTTGCTTGGAAACATCAATTAGGTTTAGTAGAAAGAAAAATTACGCCGATTGAAGGCATTGACAAAGTTGTTTCAAACAACGAAATGCGCCAATTAACGAGCGAAATTGCAAATAACGCAATAACCTTGGTCAAAAACGAAGGAAATGTTTTGCCATTAGCGAAAGATAAAAAACTCTTCTTTCTCGGCATTACAAATGGCGACGACAAAGGTTTTATTTCCAACACTTTTCAGCGAAATTTACGCGCCAACGGTTATAATTTTGACGCAATAATTTTAGATGAACGCTCAACGCAAGCCGAAATTCAAAATGCGCTCAAAAAAGCCAACGAAGCCGAAATAATTGTGAGCGGACTTTTCGGGCGCGTTCGTTCAGGCGCGGCAAACAGCGTCGGAATTCCCGCAAAACCGGCGGATGCTTTGCGCGAAATCTTGAAAAGCGACAAAAAAGTTATCAATATCGCGTTCGGCAATCCTTATTTGCTGCGCTCGTTTCCCGAAATGAAAACCTACATCGTCGCTTACGGCGATATGCGAAGTTTGCAAAACGCAACGGCTGATGCGCTTTCCGGCAAAATAGAATTTATGGGAAAACTTCCGATTTCTGTTAGTAATTATCAAATTGGAACAGGTCTTAATGTTTTGCCGAAAGCATTAAAACTTTATGTGCCTGGTTATCCGTCAATGAGTAGGGCAAAAAAAGTTGAAGGCGATGTGCGTGTCGAAGTAAATATTGATACTGAGGGAAATGTTTCTGAAGCAAAAGTTCTGGAAGGAAATGATTTGCTTAAAGAAAATGCTGAAAAAGAAGCAAAAAAATCTAAATTTGAAAAATCCCAAACGCCAATTAACCGAAAAGTAACTATAATTTACCAATTCCGTTTGAATCCGACTGATGCCGAAATAAAGAGATCAAACGAACGTAGCGGAAAAGGTTTTATGAGTTTTCCTTATGAAATTCTTGTTTATTAACTCACCTTACGCAGTTTTGTTTCTTGTCGCTGAAAGCGACTGACATTATAGCCTAGCGAGAATCGCTAGGTTGGCATTGACAAGATTTTCCGTCGCTGAAGGCGACGAACAAAAAACGCGGCGATTGTTGCTCGCCTTCAGCGAGCGAATATTTAACGCAAATCACCTAGCGATTCTCGCTAGGATATATTGTTGGTCGCTTTCAGCGACAAAACAAAAAAATCTTATTTTGCGTTAGGTGAGTTATTAATTTATTGGTTTTGCACATTTTGGTTTGAATATAATATGCAAGGTTGGCAAATCGAAAAATTTCTCGAAGTAAAAAATCATCAACTTCACATCAACGGCGTTTCGGCGATTGATTTGGCGGAAAAATATGGCACGCCGCTTTTTGTTTTTAGCGAAAAACGAATTATTGAAAACATTGAGCGATTGAAACGCGCTGAAACTGTGATTGACTGCAAATTGAAGGTTTGCTACGCCGCGAAAGCCAATTCAAATATGGCGATTTTGCGGACAGTTAAAGATGCAAATTGTGATTTGGAAGTAAATTCCGGCGGCGAACTTTGGAAGGCTTTGGAAATTGGTTTTCGCGGCGAACAGATTATTTTTAACGGCACGAGCAAAGAAGTTTGGGAAATCGAAAGCGCGATAAATGCTGATGTTTATGCGATTCAAGTTGATTCGCTTTACGAACTTTCGCTAATTGAAAAAACAGCCGAACGTCTTAATAAAACGGCAAATATTTCTTTGAGATTAGTTCCCGAAATCGAATCAAAAACGCATTCGGGTTTGCAAACCGCACTTTTAACTTCAAAATTCGGAATGATGCCCGATGAAGCCTTAAAAGCGTTTCATCAATATAAAGATTCAAAACACTTAAATCTTTGCGGAATTCATCTGCACATCGGCTCACAAAATCCTGATTCCGCGCCATATTCTACGGCTTTACGGAAATTATTTGAAAATCTCGTAAAAATTCACAATGAAACAAACATCAAACTTTCGCATTTGAATCTCGGCGGAGGTTTTCCTGTGAATTATCTGCGCGATAAGAGTTTATCTTATACAATCATACCCGAACAACGCGAAATGTTTTCCGCCGATTTTGAACCTTCTGAAGCAATTCGAGAGGCTTGGTGGTTATTAAAACAAGTCGCCAAGCGTTCAAATGCAGAACATCTTTTGGAAGAAATAACATTGCTTCTCGAACCCGGCAGAAGTGTTATTGCCGACGCGGGAATTTGTCTGACAACGGTCAGAAACATCAAAGAAAGACCTTTGCCTGAAATAAATTTGCAATCTGATAAAGTTTTTGTTCAACAGCCGACGCTTCAATCAAACAATGAAATGTCCGGCGGCGGCGCATATCTTGTCGGCAAAAATTTTGTTAATCCGAAGGTTGAAAATGTCGTTTGGCTTTTAACAGATGCGGGCTTTAACATCTTGCTTTCGATGGAAACTTACAAATGGTATTATCATCTGATTTCCGCCACACGAGCCGACGAAGCGCACGATTTTCCATACAAACTCGCCGGACCTTTGTGCGACGGCGGCGACGTTTATTTCGACATCGAAGGCGAAATGCGTCTGCCGGATTATCGTCTTTTGCCTGAAAACATTGCGCCCGATGAAGTTTTGGCGTTGCTCAATTGCGGTGCTTATTCGGTGGCGCAAATGTTTCAATACAACGGCAGATTTTTGCCCGCAATCGTTCTGATATGCGAAAACGGCGCGGTCGAATTAATCAGAAAGCGCGATGAATTTAATGATTTAATTACGAATGATATTTTCTAATTTTTTCCAAAAAAAAACTATTTTTGTCCATTACTGAGCGGCATAGAATTTGCTGACGCGGGAAATACCACTTAATCGGGCAATTATCGAAGTTCTTTTCCGTGTTTTCCGTGTGTTCTGTGGATAGAAAAAGAAATCTATCCACGAAAAACACGGAACACACGGAAAAAACCACCGAAAATTGAAGGCGATGATGTCGTAATCAAATTTTATGCCGCTCAGTAATGATTTTTGTCCGCGAAATACGCTAAAAATAAAAATTTAACTTTAAAACTTTTATCTTTTTTTTGGCGTATTTGGCGTGTTTCGCAGGCAAAAAATCTTTTTCTAAAACGATAAACTCTTTGAAATCAAAAATTATTTCTTTAAATCATTCCGAACTTCGTGTTATACTTTTTTTGCTTGATATTGTTCTCTTATCAAGCAAATTCTTTTCTCTCTCTAATCCGAAAATATGGTGAATTACTACGAAACTTTGAAAGTATCACCCAGAGCGTCGAATTCCGAGATAAAATCGGCATATCGCCGACTTGCGCGAAAATTTCACCCCGACAAAAATAACGGTTCAGACGAAACTGCCGCGCAATTTGCCAAAATCGCCAAAGCCTACGAAGTTTTAGGCAATTTGAAAGAACGCACCGATTACGACAAAAATCTTCTTAATCAACAATTTAGCGGCAAAAACGATTCGGTTTTTAATTCCGAAAATCAACACGCACGGCGTTGGCGCAAAATGGCTTACGAACGTAAATTTAACGATATAATTGATCGAATGATTGCCGACGAACGCCGCGAAACAATCGCGTTTCAAAAAGCGATTTTCCCGACCGTTGCGCTTTTTCTTTCAACCTGCATCGTGGCAATTTTCAAGCCGATTTTCTGGACAAAATCCGAATTCGTCGGCAAAACTATCTTGCTTACGCTGTTTATTATCGGCGTTTTTCACCTTGTCAGACGCATTCGCGCGGCGTTTGAAAAATATACTTATAACGAAGATATTCACGATTCGATTTTGCACGAAAGCGTTCCCACCGAAAAACCTTACCGCAGATTTACGGCAATTTCCTTCTTGGTTGTCGGCGTGTTTTTAAGTCTCGGAATCGGGCTTGTAATCGGACATTTTCTCGATATTTCCGCCGCCAAAGCAATGCCGAAAATGTTTTCTTCGACGCTTTCGCCCGAAATTGTTTTTTATCCGCCGATTGTGGTTTTGTTGGTTGATTTGATGCACGCTTTCCTGTCAAAATTTGAATATTAAAAGCCCGCTTGACACATAGATTTTCAATCGCTATACTCAATAATTTCTCAAGGTTGAGAAAAATTTCACTTTAATTAAGATTATTTTATGCCGAATCATAAATCAGCTGAAAAGCGCGTCAGACAAAACGAAAAGAAACGTCTGGTAAATAAAAGCAATCGCAGTAAATTGCGAACACAAATCAAAAAATTACGTTCTGCACTTCGCGGAAACGATAAAAGTGTCAGCACCGAATTGTTAAATCCGACGGTTTCGTTGATTGACAAAATGGTGAACAAAGGAATTTTACACAGAAACGCGGCGGCGCGACACAAAGCGCGTTTGACGAGCCACGTTAATAACTTAAGTTTGTAATCAAATTTTTTCTACCTCATTACTTCATAGTTTTTCTCCTTTGATTAGAAAGGAAGCAAGCCTTAAGCAAGTTTGCTTCCTATTTTTTTTGGTTTCCGCAATGAGAACAAGGAGCGGTAGCGACTTGGCTGAGTATAATCAGTTGCCAAGTCGCTACCGCTCCTTGTTCTCATTCACTTTGAACCAACCAAGTCATCATTTAACCAATTCACAAACAAGCATTTCGATTTGCATTCGTGAGCCGTTTTTGCCGCCACCGCCGATTGAGGTTTTGATTGCCAAATCGGTTTGGGCAAGTTTTTGAATAACTTTTTTAAGATAATTTCCGTCGGTTCGTCTTGCTGTTGTCAAAAAGGCTTCGTGATAATGCGGATTAAGTTTCATAATTTTGACAATTTCTCTGCGCTCAACGCCTTGTGCCATCAATTCTTTTGCCATAAAAATCTTTCGAAAATTATGAGCAATCAAGCCTAAAAGCATCAAAGGTTCTGCGCCGTCGTCTAAGATTTTCTTCAAAATTTCCAACGAGTTCGATTTATTTTTCGCAATCAGTTGATCGGTCAGCGCAAAATTCGTCAATTCGCGCGAATTCGGCACGAGTGATTCGACGAGTTCAAAGGAAATAATTTTTTCGGGCATTGCCGCCGTTACTAATTTTTCGATTTCATTCGTCAAACGCCGAACATCGTTTCCGACCAACGCGGTTAAATGTCGTAAAGCATTTTCGTCATATTTTGCGCCGGCTTCGTTTAATTTATCTTTTGCCCATTTTGTTAAATTATTTTCATCGAGCCGCGCAAATTCGACCGCCACAGAATTTTCAATCAAAAGTTTCGCCATTCGGCGGCGTTTGTCGAGTTCATCGGCGACAAAAATCACGACAGAAGTTTGCGAAGGATTTTTCAGATAAGTTGTCAAAACCGTTTCAAAATCTTCCTTGAGCGTGTCTTTTGTGCCGCTTTGCGAAACGCGAACGTCCACCACACGAATCAGACGTTTTTCTGCAATCATCGGCAATTGTTCAGCCGAAGCAAGCGCGTAAGTTAAATTTTCGCTTTGGTTTAAACTGAATTCGTCTTCATTGAAATCACGCACCGAATTATCCGTGAAAACAAAATCCGCAATCGTTTTCGCCGCCAAATCGCGCAAATAAGTTTCCGCGCCGAATAACAAATAAACAGGCGAAATCTCGCGTCGTTTTAGACGAGTTCGCAAATCTTCTCTGGATAAAATATTCATTTAATTAAGAAAATTATCCACAGATAAACACAAATGGACACAGATAAAATCAAGAAAAAACATCTGTGTTTATCTGTGGATAAATAAATATTCACTGTCAATATTTTAGCTTATTTTTTGCGGAACATCATTGTCAAAAGGCGTGGGATTTGCGTTTTGTCGTCATCGTCAAACCATTCTTTCAGCGAAATACATTCAAAATTATGATTTTTTCCGGCTTCAAAAAATTCCGAAACGTGATGCACAAAACATTTTAATTCAAAAACGCCCGCGCCGGTTTCAAAACGCGCTTTGCTTCCTTGATATTGTTTGAATGGATGAAATTCGCCTAAGTAAAATCTGCCGTTCTTTTTCAAAACTTTTTTTGCTTGTGCAAAGACAAACTCAATGTTTTCAATATGTTCTAGTGCCAGCGAACAAGTTATCAAATCAAACGAATCTGCCGCAAACTCCCAATCTTCGCGCAAATCGAGTTCTCTAAATTCGACATTTTCCGCAACGATTTTCTGTTTTGCAACTGCCAGCATTTCCGCCGAAAAATCCGCGCCGATTATTTTTTTAGCTTTTGTTTGCAAATATTCGGTATTTTTCCCAGTTCCGCAACCGATTTCCAACAGTTCGAGATTTTCGCCCGAAATCATTTCGCGCAAAGCCCGCGCTTCCAAATCGCGTGTTTTGTTTTCGACCGCATCATAAGTTTCCGACCATGCATCGTAGGCTTTCTGATTATCCATAGTCTAAATTTTACATTCGGCATCGCTCTGTGTAAAATTTAACGGCTATGGAAACGATACATCTCAACGGAAATTCGTTGACAATTAAAGAAGTTATGCGCGTCGCACGCCACGATGCGAAAGTTGAAATTGACACTTCAAAACTGAACAAAAGCCGCGATTTTATTACAAAAAAAGTTGAAGAAAACGCGGTAATTTACGGGGTTACAACCGGCTTCGGTTCAAATGCGGACAGATTTGTTGACCGTCAATATGCCGAAAAATTGCAGGTAAATCTTCTGCGTTCGCATTCGTGCGGAATTGGCGAAAATTTTTCACGCGAGATTGTTCGGGCAATTATGGTGATCCGTTTGAACACTCTGCTCAAAGGAAATTCTGGAATTCGGACGGAAACTTGCGAACAAATTAAGTTGTATTTAAATGAAAAAATCCATCCCGTAATTCCGTCGCAAGGTTCGGTCGGCGCAAGCGGCGATTTGTGTCCGCTTTCACATTTCGGGTTGGCGATAATCGGCGAAGGCTACGTTGAATTTGAAGGTGAAATTTTCCCAACGGAAGAATTATTAATGACGCGCAACATTGCGCCAATCGTTTTAAGTTACAAAGAAGGCTTGGCAATCACCAACGGCACAACGGTTATGGCGGCTTTAGGCGTTTTGGCGGTTTATGATTTTGAAAGACTTCTGAAACTCGCCACGCTGAATTCTTCGCTGATGCTCGAAGCCTTGTGCGCCCGCCGCGAAGCCTTTGACGAGAAAATTCATACGGCGCGAAAAAACGACGCACAAATACAAATCGCCCAATGGATTCGCGGTTTTATCGAAGGTTCGACTTTTATCGGCATAAAATCCGAAGAACTTTCAAAATTTGGTTTGTCTAATGACGAAAAACGAAAATTCGTCGAATTTGAAATCAATCAAAATCAATTAAATGCGGACGAAAAAGCCGAATTTGATGAATTAAAAGAAAAGAAAACCATAGACAAAATCGCCGCCAAGAAAAAAATCCCGCAAGATGCGTATTCGATTCGATGTATTCCGCAAGTTTTCGGCGCGAGCTTGCAAGCACTTCGCCACGCCGAAAGCGTTATCGAAAACGAAATGAACGCGGCAGTTGATAATCCTCTGATTTTTGCCGACGAAGAAGAAGTTTTATCGGGCGGAAATTTTCACGGACAGCCGATTGCGCTGGTTTTGGATTATCTAAAACTCGCCATCGCCGAAATCGGCAACATCACCGAACGCCAAATCGCCAAACTCGTTGACCGCAACACGAATCACGGTTTGCCGTCGTTTTTGATAAAAAACACGGACGGCACAAATTCCGGGTTGATGATCACGCAATACGCGGCGGCTTCGCTTGTGTCGGAAAATAAAGTTCTAGTTCATCCGGCTTCGGCTGATTCGATTCCGACCTGCGAAAACACCGAAGACCACGTTTCGATGGGACCGATTGCCGGCAGACAAGCTCTTGAAATTTTAGGAAACGTCAAAAAAATAACCGCAATCGCCATTCTCGCTGCGCATCACGCCGCCGAACTTCGCCGAAATCAATTTGATAATCGCGGAATTTCAGCGCAAATGTCTGAGGCAACTGAAAAACATTTCAATAAAATAAAAGAAATAATTCCCGACTTTAATGAAAAAACTTTTTTGGAAACCGATAGATTTTTATATAATGATATTCAGACGATTTTGAAAAATTACGAAGAATTTGCCGCCTTTGCGGAAAAATTGATTTGAAGTTTCAAGAAGATAAAAAGAAGAAAATATTAACCACAGATGAACACAGATATTTTTTGATTTCTCAATAATTCATCTGTGTTCATCTGTGTTCATCTGTGGTTAATAAAAACATTTTATGAGCAAAACAAATCCGGCGCGTGGAATGCGTGATTTTTTGTCGAGCGACATTCGCAAGCGTGAATATGTTGTCGGCGTTATTAAGCAAGTTTATCAAAGTTTCGGTTTTGAGCCGTTGGAAACTCCGGCGGTTGAAAATATCGAAACGCTTCTTGGAAAATACGGCGAAGAGGGCAATCAACTTATTTATAAAATTCTCAAACGCGGCGAACACGAAAAATCGGGCGTTGCCGATCTTGCTTTGCGTTATGATTTGACCGTGCCTTTTTCGCGTGTCGTTGCCAACCATCGTAGCGAATTGCCGAAGTTTTTCAAACGCTATCAAATTCAACCCGTCTGGCGTGCCGACCGTCCGGCAAAAGGCAGATTTCGTGAGTTTTATCAATGCGATGTTGATGCCATCGGTTCAAAATCAATCGTTATTGACGCGGAAATTTTATCGGCAGTCAGCGCGGTTTTGAGTCGTTTGGG
The DNA here is from genome assembly GCA_031409875.1 of Acidobacteriota bacterium. Lineage (GTDB taxonomy): Bacteria > Acidobacteriota > Blastocatellia > Pyrinomonadales > Pyrinomonadaceae > CALMEH01. The sequence goes on from JANNYB010000191.1 coordinate 27,838, forward strand.
ATTTGCAGATTTTATGATTCGTTTGAATCACCGCGAACTTTTGCGCGAAATGCTCGACGCTTCGAGCA
>JANNYB010000192.1:0-21671 GCA_031409875.1 Acidobacteriota bacterium
CAAAATCAATCCGACCATCGTTTTTGCATCTTCAATCTCACCATTTCGGATTTTTTCATACACTTGCGGGAACGAAAATCTTTCAATCGAAATCACTTCATCTTCATCAAGATTTTGCGCGGTTTCGGTCAAATCCGTTGCCAAAAAAACGAACATTTTCTCCGTCAAAAATCCCGGCGAAATATAAAACTCCGTTAATTTCTCAATGTTTTCCGCCTTAAAACCAATTTCTTCTTCAAGTTCGCGCCGTGCGCCGTCTTCGGGCGATTCGCCAAGTTCCAAACTTCCGGCTGGAATTTCCAACAGATATTTTTCCGCCGCGTGGCGATATTGCCGCACCAGTGCGACGGTTTTATCCGCAAAAACCGGAACAATCACCGCGCTTCCAATATGTTTGACAATTTCGCGTGTGTATTCGATTTTGCCTTCGCGGATTTTTGCAGTTTGTAGGTCAAAAATTCTGCCTTTATAAATTGTTGCGGTTGAAATTATTTCAGGTTTCATTCAAAAAATCCCTAACTTTTTTCATATCTTCCCAAACTTCGCGTTTTTTTGTCGGATCGCGCAAAAGATACGCCGGATTAAAAGTCGGCATCAATTTTATGCCGTTGTAATCGTAAAATTCACCGCGAATTTGTGAAATAGCTTTTTTCGTATTCAACAATGCTTTCGTCGGCGTATTTCCAAGCGAAATAATAACTTTCGGATTAATTGCTAAAATCTCACGAACTAAAAACGGCGTAAAAAACTTTAAAATTTCGGACGTTAATTCATCTCCGGCAGAAATATATTTGACGACATTTGTCAGATAAACTTCTTCACGTTTCAAACCGATTGCGGATAAGATTTTCACCAACAAATCGCCAACCGGACCCATAAAAGGCTTTTCCGAATCAGCATCAGGAAGTCCGGGCGATTCGCCGACAATCACGACATCCGAATCAATCTTGCCCGTTCCAAAGATAAAAAATCTGTCGGGAAATAACAACTTGCCTTTTTCGAGCAATTCTTGATTTATTTCGTCAACCGTTTCATTCGACGGTAAATTTTCATCAAAAAGCGAACTTTGCATAAAACTATTAAACCGCGAAACACGCTAAAAAGAAATAAAATTTTTCGCGTCTTTTCGCGTGTTTCGCGGTTAAAATTTACTTCAACCCATTCAAATAATCGCGGATTTTTTTCATGTCTTCCCAGACTTCGCGTTTTTTGCTCGGATCGCGCAAAAGATATGCGGGATGAAACGTCGGCATAACTTTTACGCCGTAATAATCTTGGAAAGTTCCGCGCAATTTCGTGATTCCTTCTTTCGTGTCGAGCAGATTTTTCATCGCCGTATTTCCAAGCACGACAATAACTTTCGGTTTTACGACGGCGATTTCGCGCAATAAAAACGGTTTGCAAGCGGCAGTTTCGGCAGGCACAGGCGCACGATTTTGCGGCGGACGACAACGATTAATATTGCCGATAAAAACGTCTTCGCGTTTAAGCTGAATGCCTTCGATGATCTTCGTCAAAAGCTGTCCGGCGCGTCCGACAAACGGCTCGCCTTTTTGATCTTCATCCGCGCCCGGAGCTTCGCCGATAATCATTAAATTGGCTTGTAAATTTCCTGTGCTGTGGACGATTTTTGTGCGACCTTCGCAAAGCTGACAGCGTTTACAATCGCCGATTTCGGCGCGAATTTCTTCAATTGTTTCGCCCGAATCGGGCAAAGTTTTAGTAATGTCGCCAAACAGCGATTCGGTTAAAATTTCTTCGGTTTTTTTCTTCGGCATTTCTTCGGTTTTTTCGGTAAATTGATTGTTTGAGAAATTCGTCGGACGTTTTCCCAAAGTCGGCAAACGCGATAATTTCGTTGATTCTAAAAGACTTTTGCGCGATTGATTGTTTTCTGTTTCAGAAACTTTCGGCTTTTCAGTTGAAACCATTTTCAAAATTTCCGGCGGCACAAATCGCTCTAATTTTTCACGCGGAATTTCGGTTTTAGAATTTGGAATCTGGAATTTGAAATCTGAAATTTCCGCCGGCAAATCAACGCTCAAATTTTCCACGCCGAGTTCTTGCAAATACAGGATTTGCTCGCGCACATCGGTTAAAAGTGCGGAAAATTCGTTTTGTGGATTCGGGTTAGACATTTTCATTCAATTCAGCTTCAAGTTCTTCGATTGAAGGCAAGTTTCGGCGAATATTTTCCGGCAAATTTTCCGTTATTTGATAAGTCGAAATGCCAATCGGTTTCGTTGTATCGCGCAAAGCGTATTCAACTATTATTTTGTTTTTTGTTTGACATAAAATCAAACCAACAGTTTGATTATCGTTTTCGTGCTTGAGCAAATCGTCAACTGCCGACAAATAAAAATTCATTTTTCCGGCAAATTCTGGTTTAAATTCAACAGTTTTTAATTCGATAACGACAAAAGCACGAAGTTTTAAATGATAAAAAAGCAAATCAATAAAAAAATCCTGCTCGCCGATTTCCAGATTATATTGACTGCCGACAAAGGCAAAACCTTCGCCGAGTTCGAGCAAAAATTCCTTCACATTTTGCAGCAGATTACTTTCGAGTTCGCGTTCGTGCGCTTCGAGTCCAATCGTCAAAAAGTCAAAATTATATGGGTCTTTCAAAAGCTGATTGGCTAAATCGGACTGCGGTTTCGGCAAAGTCCGCTCAAAATTTGTTTGCGCTTTTCCTTGACGCTCGACAAGTTTGCTTTTGATTTGCAATTCTAAAATGCTCCGACTCCAACCGTTTTCAATCGTCTGACGAATATAAAATTCGCGTTCTTCTGCATCTTTTACTTTGTCTAAAATGCGAATATTATGTCCCCAAGGAATTTGTGCAACCGCTTGTTGCACAAATTCCTCATTAACATAAACTTCGGCAAAAACACGCATATATTTGAGATTTCTTTGCGAAAAACCTTTCATTTCGGGAAACTCATTTTTCAAATCTTTTGCAAGACGCTCGATGATTTTTGCGCCCCAACCGCTTTGTTTTTGGCGTTGCAAAATCTCGCGCCCAATTTGCCAATAGAGCAAAACGAGTTCACGATTTACCTTCGAGATAGCGCGAATTTGCGCGTGTTGAATTTGTTGTTTGAGTTTTGTGAGAAACTCGGCATATTCCGATAAATTTAATTCGTCAACTTTTTTTGTTAGCCTATTTTCACTCATCTTTTTTCTCTCAAACTCACGATTTCATCCAAAATTTTGTCAGCCAATTCGCGCTTTGACATAATTGGCAAATCCGTTTCGTTTTCGCGTGTGATAATCGTGGCAACATTATCATCCGAACCGAAACCGATATTTTTTTGACTGACATCGTTGGCGACAATCATATCGAGATTTTTGCGTTCGAGCTTCGATTTTGCGTAAGTTTTGACATTATTCGTTTCCGCCGCAAAGCCGATAACTAAAAGGTTTTCGTGCCGATTTGCCGAAACATTTGACAAAATATCAGGCGTTTTTTCGAGTTCTAAAATCAGCGTTTCTTGATTTGTTTTCTTAATTTTTGCGTCTGCAACATTTTTCGGGCGATAATCTGCAACTGCCGCCGCGCCGATGAAAATTGTTGATTCGGGAAGTTTTTTCATCACGGCGTTCAACATTTCTTCGGCGGAAATTGCTTTGATTATTTCGACATTTTTTGGCTCATCAGCCGAAACCGAACCGCAAACAACGGTAACTTTTGCGCCGCGTTTTGCCGCCATTTCAGCAACTGCAAAACCCATTTTGCCAGACGAATGATTTGAAATAAACCTCACCGGATCAATGGCTTCGCGTGTTCCGCCAACTGTTATTAAGATTTTTTCGCCGGTTAAATCCTTAATAATTTCAGATTTCAAATTTGAAATTTCAGATGGCTTTTTCTCGCTTTTTAAAAGTAAAAGAACTTGAGAAGCAATATTTTCGACATCTTCTAATTTTCCCGTGCCGACGGTTTTGCAAGCTAATTCACCTGCAATCGGCTCAATAAAATAAACGCCGTCGGCTTTTAATTGCGCGATATTTCTCTGCGTTGCGGCGTGATTCCACATTGTTACGTTCATTGCGGGCGCGACAATTACGGGCGCATTTGACGCTAAATATGTTGCACTCAAAAAATCGTCGGCGATTCCGTTGGCAAATTTCGCTAAAATATTTGCGGTTGCGGGAACGATTAAAAGTAAATCAATATTTTGCGAAAAATTGATATGAGCAATCGGATCAGGATTATTTTCGTCGTAATCGTCAACCAAAACGTAGCTTTCGGTCAAAGCGCGAAACGTCAAAGGTTGAATAAATTCGGTCGCGTGTTTCGTCATTGCGACGCGAACTTCGCAATCTGCTTTTTGAAGAAGTCGCAAAACCTCAATCGCTTTATACGCCGCAATTCCGCCCGACACACCAAGCCCGACACGATATTTTTTCTCAGACATAATTTAGAAAAATTTTAACGCAAAGGCGCGAAGACGCAAAGGCGCAAAGAAAGAATAATAAAAAAACTTTGCGTCTTTGCGCCTTTGCGCCTTTGCGTTAAAAAAAATCATAGATCTCCGCCGTGTCTGTGTTAAAATTCGATTTAGGAAAATGACAAGTCAGCCGACACTTTTTGAAGCAAAAACGGAAAACGCCGACATCGAGCGCGTTTTGCTCTACGCTTTGGGCGAATTTCAATCGCGTGGAAAAGTTTTAGCTGAACGCGAATTAGCTTTAGACAGACTTCGCGGCGCATTCAAACGTGCAACCGAAAAATTCGGCGTTGAAGAATTGTCAGACGAAAAAATCGCCGAAAACTTAGAAATTTTAGGCGCAAAAGTCGTTAAATTACAAAGTTTTATCGCCAAACATCCGTTTCGCGTAACAATTTCGATTGAAACGGCAGAACGCGCAAAAGAGTTTTATAGAGAAACTTTAGCAAAAGAAAAATTAGATTGAATTAAGGAAAAGCTATGAAAATACTACAAACTTTGGGAATATTTTTACTTGCATTTTTAGTCGGTAGTTTTTTTGCGGTAATGATTAAATTTGTTTCCTTTACAAAATCAGAGCCGAATATTTTGCCGGAAGAGATGCAGATTTGTCCTGTAAATTCAAACATTGAAGAATCGAAGTCGCAAACTGCCGAGTTGAATTTGCGTGTTTTCAATGTTGAAGGATTTTGGGATGAATCTATCGGACAATTTAACAAAAGACTTTTAGAAACGGGGGAAGCCTCAAACGGTGAAGATTTTAAGATGAAAACGGGGGAAACTTGGCTCGGATTATTCAACGAAAACGGTAAAGATTTTTTACGCCCGACCAAAGTTAAAATCAGTCAAACAGTAGAAAAGATAAATGATTTCAACTGGGTAGAAATTTCGGTAAAAAATAAAATTACTCCGCTTTTTCTGATAAAAAAATCAAAGAATCTGAAAGTAGGCAATGTAAAAACATTATTTCACCCTAAAACTTGGCAAGAAACAGGCGAAGATGTCGAATTTATTTCGATGAAAAATGGTTTCGATGAAAAATTTAATCTTGAAGGCAAAGAATATACACTTCGGGTTGAAAAAGCATTAAGCGAAAAACAAGAACCAATTTTGGTTTTATTGCTCGAAACTGAAAATAAAAGTCAAATGATTCATTACATTGGCTTTGTAGAAGAAGGTGGTTATACTGCAAATTTGTTGTGGGTTGGTGATTTAGATGATGACGGAAAACTAGATTTGTATATGGAATTCTACGATTACGAAAAAGGTGGTTATAATACAGGACTTTTTCTTTCGTCCGAAGCTCAAAAAGGAAAACTGGTCAGAAAAATTGAATTCTCCAGATTATCAGCTTGTTAATGGAAAAACATACGGAAAATCTTGCCGAATTGTGGCAATATGTTGAAAAACATCGTCCGCAGATTGAGAAATCTTTGCGCGAATTTTTGCCGCTTGCGCCGCCGCGCGTTGAAACGCAATTTAATGAAGCGGTTGAATATGCTTTGTTTTCGGGCGGAAAACGTCTGCGTCCGGTTTTGACTTTGCTTGGCGCGGAACTTTTTGGTGCAAAGGTGGAAACGATTCTTCCGGCGGCGGTTGCGGGCGAATTTATTCATACGAGTTCGCTGATTTTCGACGATTTGCCGTGTATGGATAATTCGCCAGAGCGTCGCGGAAAAACTTCTTTGCACGAAAAATTCGGCGAAGGTTTGGCGGTTTTGGTGGCGATTGGTTTTCTAAATGCGTCTTACGGTTTGGTTTTTGTCAATCACGCCGGATTGCCCGAACGCGCCATGCAAGCGCACGCCGAACTCGTCGAATGTATTGGCGCATCGGGAATGCTCGGCGGACAATCGGTTGATTTGGCGTTAGCAAAAGGCGTTGGCACAGATAATTCAAACTTCGATTTTGAATCGGTCAGAAACTTAAAAACTTCGGCATTAATGCGACTTTCATTGCGTGTCGGCGCAATTCTTGCGGGTGCAAGTCATCTTGATTTAGTAACACTTTCACGCTTTGCCGAACTTCTCGGCGACGCTTATCAACTTTCGGATGACTTAATAGATTTGGAAGAAGACGGCGAAATTTTTAGCGAAAATCAAAAAACTTTTGCTATCAACAAAGGCGAAAGTTCGGCAAATCGGCAACTGCGAAAAACCGTCGAACAAGCCAAACTTATTTTAGTTGACAACTTTTTGCCCAGCGAAGCGCGAAGTTGTTTGATTCAATTAACCGATTATTTAGCCGAAAGAAAATCTTAAAGTAAAAAGTAAAAAGTAAAAAAAATCTGAATGTCGCCTGACCTCGAAAAAGCCTACCAATATTGCGAAAGCGTTACCAAAACTCACGCCAAAAGTTTCTATTTTGCCGCTAAATTTTTGCCGAAACACAAACGGAAAGCCGTCTATCCGATTTACGCTTTTTGTCGCCACGTTGACGATGAAATTGACGAAATCGGCGAAGGTGATGAAGCAAAAGCGATTGAAGCTGTGGCGCGTTGGAAAGCAAATTTGGAAGAAGTTTTTTTTAACGCAAAGACGCAAAGACTCGAAGACGCAAAGTTTTTAAGCAAAGACCAAAATCAAGTTTTTATTGCGTGGCAAGATTTGTTGCAAAATTACAAAATTCCGCAAAATTTGCCGTTAGAATTGATTCAAGGCGTTTTGATGGACACGCAGATTAAACGCTATCAAACTTTTGAAGAACTTTATGTTTATTGCTATCGCGTGGCTTCGACGGTCGGTTTGATGTCGTCGGAAATTCTCGGTTATGCAGACGAAAAAGCGTTGGAATATGCCGAAGCGTTGGGAATTGCGATGCAACTCACGAATATTTTGCGCGACTTAAAAGAAGATGCCGCGATGAATCGAATTTATCTGCCGCAGGAAGATTTACGGCGATTTAATGTTTCGGAAGAACAGATTTTTGAAAATAAATTTGATGAAAATTTCCGTGAAATGATGAAATTTCAAATCGCCCGCGCCAGAGATTTTTATGCCAAAGGTGAAAAGGGAATTTCGCTACTCGAAAAAGATTCGCGTTTCACAGTTTTGTTAGCTTCGCGGATTTATGCACGAATTTTGGACGAAATCGAGCGGCAAAATTACGATGTTTTTTCACGCCGAGCGCATACGACAATGGCGCAAAAACTTTCGATGATTCCGAAAATTTGGCTTACGGGGCGAAAAATGTAAATTTCGGGAATAAATCTCGCCAATAAAAACCTTTTGATAGTGAATCTAATTCAAACACAGGAAAAATTTATGATTAAAAAAATATTTGTATTCGCTATTTTGGTTATGTCATTGAGTTTGACCGTATTTTCGCAAGATACGATGATGTCAGGCGATAAAATGATGATGAAAAAAGAAGTTACGGCGGCGGACGTGGCGAAAACGGCTTTGAATGTTGGCGGGAAAATGCCCGCGTTTTCGTTGGAAGATGCGAGCGGAAAAGCCGTGAGCAGTAATGATTTGCTGGCAAAAGGAAATCTTGTTTTGGTATTTTATCGCGGCGCGTGGTGTCCGTATTGCAACACCTATCTGCGTTCATTGCAGAAAAATCTGACGGAAATTACAGCCAACGGCGGAAATTTGGTGGCGGTTTCGGTTGAAAAACCTGACAATTCAATGAAAGTCGCCGATAAAAATAAACTTGAATTTTCGGTTTTGAGCGATTCAAATCTCGATGTTGCGCGGCAATTCGGAATCGTCTATCAACTCGATGCCAAAACGGACGAAAAATATAAAGGTTACGGAGTTGATTTGGTCAAAATGAACGGCACGGAAAAACCCGAACTTCCGCTTTCGGCAACTTACGTTATTAATCAAAAAGGCGAAATTATTTACGCATTTCTCGAACCGGATTTCACGAAACGCGCCGAACCTTCGGCAATTATTGATGTCTTGAAAAAGGCGAAGGGCGATTCGATGAAGCAGAAAAATTAATAAAGCGGAAGAAAATTTATCCACAGATAAACACAGATGGACACAGATAAATCCTAAAAAATATCTGTGTCCATCTGTGTTTATCTGTGGATAAAAAAATTATTTAAATTGAGTCTCCGCGTTTTGAATTTTCGTCTAATTCGTAACGGTCGCGGTCGCGTTTTTCCATTTTTTCAACAATATCGAGCGGCTCATTATCTTCAAAGTTTATGCCGTAAGCGTGAGCATTTTCCTCAACATCCGATTGATCAGGCGTTGGATTATGACCGAAAACGGCTTCTGCGCCGTCGTCGTTGGCTGATTCCCATTCAGCATCAACATCGCCGCCCGAATCTGCCGGAGAAGTCGAATTATGTTCGCGCAGACGTTCCAAAAGTTCATTCGGAGCTTGCGGTGCGTGAGCAATTTCATCGTCCATAAACTCTTTTATTTCTTCATCCGGCGGCGTTTCTTTTTCGTAAAACTCTAAATCTTTGCCTGAAATCATATCATTATCCCCTTGATTTTATTATAGTTTTAAGAGTATCAGTCTTATCAAATAAAAACAACGGTTTGCGAAGACGGAATTTCAAAACGTCGGCGGCAACGCATATTTTTGCACATTAATTGATCGTCAACGCGAATCATATAATCGCGCGATTTTTCAAATTGTGAGCGGTCTTGCTCGTTATGACTGCGCGGCGCGTTTCGTTTTTTCGTGCGTTTGAGCCAGCGCACATCATAATCGGCGCGTTCGCGGCAATGCGGACAACTGAAATTCGCCGTTTTCGTTTCTTGTTTTTCGTCAAAAATATCTCGTTCGTGCATAAAATTTAATTCCAAAAAAGCTGAGGATTATTATAAACTATCAGCCCAAATAACGCTTTCTGAGGCAATTAATTTTTTCTTTCGGAAAGCTCGCGCAAAAATTTATAAGTAAAAATTCCGGTGTCGTGTCCGTCTGCAAAACGAAAACTCAGCGCGTAACGCCCGACGATTTGCATATCGGAAAACGTCAAATCTTCGGGAACAGACGAATCTTTCAAAATTTTCTCGCCCGTCCATTCGTTGACGCACGAAGCACACGGACAGGCGCGTCGAAGCTGTGCGGCGAAAAGCGAAGTTTCCGCATCGTCCGACCATTTTATCGAAATTTTGCTGTCGGTTTCTTCTGAAATTTGTGTTGGTTCAATCATAAATAAAGTGAGAAATGAGAAAATTAAGTGAGAAATGAAAAATGAGAAATGAGATTCGCGCACAACTCCAATTTCTCATTTCTCATTTCTCATTTCTCATCTCATTTCTCATTTCTCCGTTAATATCTTCCTTCGTGATGTCGTAATGCGAAGCGTGATAAACGGGTTTGCCGTCACGCAAAATTATTGCTTGCGGCGACTCGTGGCGAATGCCGGTTTTTTCGGCGATTAAAGTTGAAATGTTCCGCGATTCCTGCATTACGACGAGGTTTATTTCCGCGTCCACTTCGGAAACTTCATCGAAAACATTTGCGCTAATCGGACAAGTTACGCTGTGTTTGAAAAGTATCACGGGCGCGTCTGCCGATTTTTGAAAAAGATTTTCGAGTTCTTCGGGGGAATTTATTTTGTGAAATTTAGCGTTCATATTTTTAGTATAACTTAAAACTTAAGTGAAGAGAAAAGAAGAAATTTTGACCGCGAAACACGCGAAATACGCGAAATTTTAAGAGTAATTTTTAGCGTATTTCGCGTGTTTTGCGGTTAAAAAAAATATTAGTTTTGTGCTGGAAAAACTTTGCGATAGGCAAGCATATTTCCCGCAACGACAATCGGAATCGTAAAATATGCGCCGATGCCGCAAGCGAGTGCGCCGACGAGATTTATGCCCGCGCCGACCAAAAATAAACCGACCACGCCGCCGAGATTTTGCCAAACGGCTTTGGCACTTGTTTTTATTGCCGCAAACGCCGAGAGATTTTTGTCAACAACCAAAGGGAAAGCAAATAAAAGCAATGTGTGAAAGCTGATAACGACGATGCTGACGATTAAATCAACAACAAAACTTCCGGCAAGAAGTGCGTAAAATTCGTCTTGCGAAAGTTTTGAACCCATCACAATCGCCGCGATAAACGGCGCGTAAATTATGCCCATCATCACGAGCGTCGGCACGATAATTACGAGAAAAAGCAGAAAGCCGGGCGCAAAAAAACTAAAACCTTTGAATAAATCTTCAAATGAAACAGGTTTGCCGTCAATCTTTTTGATATAAGTGTTAAAAATTCCGCACATCATCGCGCCGAGCAAAATGTAAAGACTCGCCGCGCCGATAAGTGCGCCCAAAAAGAATATCAAAAAAAGAATCCAATAATCGTTTTTTATCAATTCCCACGCTTCTTTGAAACATTCGACGGGACGAATTACGCCGACATTAAATTGAATTTCAGACATAATTTTTCTAACTGTGATATGAGAAATGAGAACTGAGATTTTTGTTGCCACTTCTCATTTCTCATTTCTCATTTCTTATTTCTCACCTAAATAAATTTTCTCGATGTAATCTTTCAGCATTCTATCGCTCGAAAATTGCGGCGTAAGTGTTGCAAGTGCGTCTTTCATACGGCGAATCCAACGAGTTTGCAAGCCGTTTTCGTCGCGTTCGTAAAAGTCTTTGATGACTTGATTTTCAAGAACTTCGTAAAGCGACTCGGCATCGTTTGCGTCCATAATTTCGTCCGTCTCTTCGCTCAAATCGCCGATTGAAAAACCGTTTTCGCCGTTGTAACCTTCAATCCACCAGCCGTCTAAAATCGAAAGATTCAGCCCGCCGTTCATTGCAACTTTTTGACCGCTCGTGCCGCTTGCTTCCAAAGGTCGGCGCGGAACATTGAGCCAAACATCAACGCCTTGAACGAGATAACGCGCAACTTCTTGATCGTAATCTTCGATAAATACGGCGCGACTTTGCCAATCTTCATTTTGCAAACTCATCAGATTTTGCAAAAGCAATTTCGCTTTATTATCTTGCGGATGCGCTTTTCCGGCAAAGACGAATTGCACGGGTTTATTCGTGTCGGTAATCATTTTTAAAATTCTTTCTAAATCTGAAAGAAGCAAATTCCAACGCTTGTAAGCGGCGACGCGACGTGCAAATCCGATTGTCAGAACATCGGGGGAAAACAGTTTTCGTGTGTCTTCGTGTTCGTTAATTGTGTCGTGCAAACCGGTTTCTTTCGAGAAAGTTTTGTTGCGAATATATGCGACAAGCAGATTTTTCAAAAGCAGATGCGCGTTCCAAATTTCCGCGTCGGGAATTTGCTCGATTGCTTCGCGCCAGGCGGTTTCATCGCGCGTAATTTCCAACCAGTTCGCGCCGATATTTTTTTCGTAAAGTCTTTGAAATACAGGTGCAACCCACGTCGGCGCGTGAACGCCGTTGGTAATAAACGAAATCGGAACTTCTTCGGCAAGCGTGCCTTCGGGAAACATTTTGAGCCACAATTCACGCGAAACTTCGCCGTGTTTTTCGCTCACGCCGTTTGCCGAGCGCGTCATACGCATCGCCAAAGGTGTCATTCCGAACCATTCGAGTTGATCGTCCGCGTTCGTGCGCCCAAGTGCGAAAAAGTCATCTGGCGAAATTTTTAATTGATTAAAAAATTCCGCGTCAAAACATTTTTCAAGCAGCTGCGGCGGGAAATTATCGTTTCCGGCGGCGACGGGCGTGTGCGTCGTGAAAACGCATTTTTCTTTGGTTGCGTTTATGGCTTCATTAAAATCAGCGGTTTCGTTTTCGGCGAGAAATTCACGCGCTAATTCCAAAGTCAGAAACGCCGAATGTCCTTCGTTGAGATGAAAAACCGACGGTTTCACGCCTAATTTTCGCAAAAGTCGAACGCCGCCGATACCTAAAATCTGTTCTTGGACGATGCGCGTTTCTTCGTTTCCGCCGTAAAGATAACCTGTAATCAAACGGTCAATTTCGTTGTTTTGCTCAATGTTTGTATCGAGTAAATAAAGCGAAATTCGCCCGATTTTTGCGAGCCACGCTTGAGCAAAAACCTCGCGCCCGCGAATGTTAATTTCAATTAAAACTCGTTCGCCGTTTTCGTTCAACACAGGTTGCAAGGCGTGTTCCGATTCAAATAAATCGTTGTAATGTTCGCGCTGCCAGCCGTCGTGCAAAATCGTTTGACGAAAATATCCGTGTCTGTAAAAAAGTCCGACGGCAACGAGCGGAACATTCAAATCGCTGGCAGATTTCAAATGATCGCCCGCCAAAATGCCCAAACCGCCGGAATAAATCGGCAAACAATTATGCACGCCATATTCGGCGCAAAAATATGCGACAGGATTTTCCGCCGTCAATTTCCCGAAATTGTTGGGCGATTGATTAATATATTCTGAAAATTGTTCGGCGAATTTATTTACTTTAGCAACAAAATCAGAGTCATTCGCTTTTTGCCAAAGCCGCAAACTGCTGATTTTCTTGAGCAAAACGCGCGGATTTTGCTCGCATTTTTCCCAAAGCGTTGAATCCAATTCGCGCCAAAGGTTAATTCCTTCAGGTTGCCAAGACCAGAAATAATTCCACGAGAGCGTTTCTAAAGCACGCAGATTTTCGGGTAAATTTTTCTTGAAATAAAAGTCTTTTCGGTAATTTTCGTTCTTTTGTAAGCCGACTGCCGTTTGCATAATACTGTCCGAGGCGGATGTCATCTCCTTCATAAATCTAAATTTTTGTTTGTTATTTGCGGGAAATGCAATGAAAAAAACTATAAAACATCGCAAGCCGAAGGGCAAATTAGAATATAGTATGTTTCAAAAACATTTTCACGTCCGATTCGGAAAAAAAGACGAAGCGAACCTCTTTTATTTGTTCATTCGAGTTTAAAAATTCCTTCACGATTTGCGAAGAAATCCGCGCGGCTTCGTGTTTCGGATAATGAAACGCGCCTGTCGAAATGGAAGGAAAAGCGATTGTTTGCAAGTTGTTTTCAACCGCCAAAGCCAACGAATTTTTATAGCAATCGGCTAATTGCGCGGCTTCGTTTTGCTTATCAATTCCGTAAATTGGTCCAACGGTGTGAATTACAAAACGCGCTTTCAAATTTCCGCCGCTCGTAATGACTGCGAAACCTGTCGGCAAACCTTTCGGAAAGCGTGTGCGGCGGATTTCCTCGCATTCGTTCAAGATTTGTTCGCCGCCCGCACGGTGAATTGCGCCGTCAACGCCGCCGCCGCCGAGAAGCGTGGAATTTGCCGCATTTACAATCGCGTCCGCGTCTTCTTCTTCGATTCTTCCGGTTTTAATTATCAAACGCCCGTCAAAAAAAGTTTCTATCATTGCAGTTTTATGATAATCTTTTGATGAAATCTTACCAAATCATCGGAGAATTTATGAATAAAATCTTGTCGTTTCTGCTTATCGTTTTAATTTTCGTTGCGCCGATTTTCGCGCAAAAGGGAAGTTTCGGGGAAGTTAAACAGCTTCAATCGCCGCAAAATCCGCGTTTGGGATTTATGATTCACGGCGGCGCGGGTGTCATCAAACGCGGAAGTTTGAGCGCGGAAAAGGAAAAAGCATATAAAGACAAGCTCGAAGAAGCACTTTTTGCAGGTTACAAAGCGTTGCAAGCAGGCAAATCTTCGCTCGATGCGGTCGAGATTGCGATAAAAATTCTCGAAGATTCGCCGCTTTTCAATGCCGGAAAAGGCGCGGTTTTTACGGCTGACGGCAAAAACGAACTCGATGCCGCGATTATGGACGGCTCAAACTTAAAAGCCGGCGCGGTTGCCGGATTGCATAAAGTAAAAAATCCGATAAGCCTTGCGCGTGCTGTGATGGAGAAATCGCCGCACGTTATGATGATCGGCGACGGCGCGGAAAAATTCGCTAAATCAATCGGCATCGAATTAGTTAAAGAAAAATATTTCTGGACGCAAGAACGCTGGGATCAATTACAAGAAATCATCAAACGGGAGAAAGTAAAAAGTAAAAAGGAAAAAGTAAAAAGTGAAAACACCGAGTTTGAAGTTGAAAAGGCTGAGAAATACGGAACGGTTGGCGCAGTTGCACTTGATAAAGACGGCAATCTTGCGGCGGGAACTTCAACGGGCGGAATGACTTATAAAAAGTTCGGGCGCGTCGGCGATGTTCCGATTATCGGCGCGGGAACTTTTGCCAACAACAACACTTGCGCCGTTTCTGCGACAGGTTGGGGCGAATTTTTTATACGTCTTGGCGTTGCCCGCGACATCTCCGCGCTGATGGAATATCGCGCAATGCCGATTCAAAATTCGGCTGATATGGTTATCAAAACCAAGCTCCAAAACCTCGGCGGCGACGGCGGAATTATCGCAATGGACAAGTTCGGCAATATGGCAATTTCCTTCAACAGCGAAGGAATGTATCGCGCCTACATCAACACGGAAGGCAAAGCAGTAGTTGAAATTTATAAGGATTGAAAATATGAAAAAAGCAAACATCAAATTTTTGTTGATTTTATCGAGCATCGTTTTTGGCGGGTTGATTTGGCTGAATTCGGCAGCTCTCGAAGTTAACGCCGAAGCAAATCAAAAATTAATGCCGCCGCCGCAATATCAAATTTTCGACATCGGCATTGTGCAGACGGGCGACACGGCTTCGCAAGGTTTCGGTGTTTCGGGAAATTCCATTGCGGTCGGGCGTTCGATTAGGACGGGTGGAGCGCAGGCTTTTTCTTGGACTTCGGGCGGCGGCATTGTCGGATTACCGAATTTGGCGGCGCGTCCTTTTTGCGTTTCAAATGCGGCTAATAACGGCGGAATTGTCGTTGGAACTTGTGCGACGACACTATTCGGCACGAGCCGTCTGCCGGTCATCTGGTTTAACGGCACGGTTGCACAGATTCCGCTTCCGGCGGGAGAAACGCTCGGCGATGCAAATGATATAAATACTTCGGCTGTGGTAGTCGGTTCGGTGAACAGCGGCAGTCTTCAGCGAGCAGTTATTTACAACAGCGGAAACGCCACCGTTATTACGCAGACAACATCGAACGGAAGTTTTTTTACTACGGCGTTCGGCATCAATGATTCGGGTCGCGTTGTCGGAACAGGCATTGATCCGAATAATGCGGCGCGAAATGTCGGGATGGTTTTTGACATCGGCAGTAGTTCGGCATTTGAAGTCGGCGCACTTTCGGGCGCAAACGGCGCGTTGGCGTTCGGTGTCGGCAACGGCGGTCATGTTGTCGGTTCGAGTATGATGAATCAAGGTTCCGGTTTGCCGTTTATCTGGACGCAAGCCGCAGGAATGACGGCGATTCCGCTTCCTGTCGGAACGTCGCAAGCCTCAGCGCGAGCAGTAAATACGGCAGGTTGGGCAGTCGGCACGGCATCTTCGGCGTTTGCGATTCCGTTTCTTTATGACGGCACTGAAACTTATCGTTTGGCAGATTTGATTCCAGCCGGAACGGGTTGGGATTTATCAACAAATACGTCGTCATCGGCTCTCGGCATCGGCGATAATAACATCATTGTCGGAACAGGCGTTTTTAACGGACAAGTTCGCGCCTACGCAATGATTCCGGTTGTAACAAATGTTTCGGTCGGCGGACGAATATCAACGGCAAGCGGCAGCGGCATCCGCGATGCACGAGTTACGATTTCCGGCGGAAATCTGCCCGCGCCCGTAACCGTTCGGACGGCAAGTTTCGGCTATTACAATTTTCAAAACTTATCGCCCGGAGCAACTTACACCGTAACAGTTTCAACGAAGCGTTTCATTTTTGCTCAACCGACTCGAATGATTACGCCGCAAAACAACGTCAGCGATTTTGATTTTATTTCACAACCGTAAAGTTTATACAATAATTTTTGCCCACGAAAAACACGAAAAACACGAAAAAAATAAATGTTTTTAATTTCGTGTCTTTCGTGTTTTTCGTGGGCAAACTATCTTTATTTTAATTTGTCGGCAATTTCGGCATCGCATCTTTCGGATAACGCGGTAGAAGTTCATCGCGCATTGCGAGGACGTAAACCGATGCGGCGATGACGGTTGCGGCGGCTTTTACATCGTCTTCGATGATGCGTTCGTAGGTGTCGAGGTTTGTGTGCCAAGTGTGCGAACCGTATTCAATCGGGTCTTGGAAAACGCCGATTCCGGGAAGTCCGGCTTGATTGAAAGATGTGTTGTCCGAACCGCCTAAGCCACGACTTTTTGAACTGATTGCGCCTAAAATCCCCAAATCTTCAAACGGTTTGACCGAATCTCTTAAAATATCTGCGGCTTCGGTCGGACCGAAAACAGACATTCCGCGAGCTTTTCCTGTGCCGGAATCAATGTTGAAATATCCGCCGAATTTTTCGTAGAACGGTTGGGGCGTTTCAAACGAGCCGAAATGTTGTTTGACATACGCTTGCGAACCGAGCAAGCCTTGTTCTTCGCCCGACCAAAGCGCGACGCGGATTGTCCGACGCGGTTTTACGCCTAATGCTTTTAAGATTCGCGCCGCTTCCATCATAATCGCACAGCCGATTGCATTATCCGTTGCGCCCGTTGCCGAATGCCACGAATCGAGGTGTCCGCCGAGCATAATTACTTCGTCTTTTTTGTCTGTTCCGGTAATTTCGCCGATGGTGTTGTAGGAAGTTTTGCCTTCTTCAAAGATTCGATTTTGAATGTTGAACTCCAATGAAACCGGCGTTCCGTCAGCCATAATTCGCGCAATTCGTCCGAAATCTTCGTTTCGCATCACGACAGTCGGGACGACTTTTTTGATGTCGAAGGTTCGATTATTAAAAGCGCGAATTTGTCCGTGTTCGCGTCCGGCATCGTTAATGCGGACGGCAACTTTGCTGTCAACGAGAAATTTATCGAGCTGTTCGCCGATTTGCTGAAAATTCAGTTGACCTTCGCGCGGAGTCGGAGTCGGTTGCGGTGTCGGGAAGACTTGCGGCGGATTGTTCGGATTAAGTCTTTGTTTAACCGTTTCATCGCTCAGACGTTTCGGTTGCGGATTGATATTCACGGGAAGAACCGCAGGTTTGCCCATCAAAACCATATTTCCTTTGATTTTGTCTTTGATCGAATTGAAATATGTGGTTAATTCATCTTGTGTCGGGCGTTCGGGCAAAATAATTTGAAATGCTTGCCCTTTAACGGTTTTTTTCGTGCTTGGTGTCCACGCCAAAACCTCGAAAACGAGCGAATCTTGCGTCGGCGAAGTGATAAATCCCGAAGCGCGTTCATTGACCCAACCCGGATGACCGAATTCCCAAGGTTCGAGCCGCGTTTCATCAAAACCCCAAGTTTTCATCTGTTGTGCCGCCCAATCTCCGGCGGCTTTGAGGCGCGGCGTTCCTGTCATTCGCGGACCGTAAACGTCGCTCAAAACGTGCAGAGTTTTCATAATCTGCGAATTGTTTTTTCCTTCGTTGCGAATTTTCTGATTAATTTCCGAATCAAACTGCGCCGTTGCGGTTTGAATCAAAAATGCCAAAAGCAAAAATAAGACTGTTAATTTTTTCATAAATATTTCTTCCGGTTTTTGAAATTTATTGGAAAGTTTTGTTTCTATTACGCAGAAAATCAGATTTTGTTTTCGTTTGATGTGAACAAGTTTTATTTTATTAAATGTCCGAGATTGGAGCAATTGACATTTTCTAATAGCTGATAGATGAAAGATGATAATTGATAGATTAAGAAACGACGCGAACAGTTATTATCTATCATCTTTCATCTTTCATCTATTTAGAATGTATTCCTACTTTTCAATTACGCCCGAATTTTATTTAATTCTCAACTTCAAATTGTTTTCGCAAACTTTCCGTGTAAGGCGCACGCGCCACGCCTTTTTCGGTGATGATTGCTGTAACCAGATCATTTGGCGTAACGTCGAAGGCGAAATTTGAAACCGAAATGCCTTCGGGCGCGAGTTGTTTGTCGCCGATGTGCGTAATTTCGCGGATGTCGCGTTCTTCGATGGGAATTTCTTCGCCCGTCGGACAATTCATATCAACAGTCGAAAGCGGCGCGGCAACATAAAACGGAATGTTGTGGCGTTTAGCAAGAACCGCAACCATATAAGTCCCGATTTTATTGGCGACATCGCCGTTTGCCGCGATTCTGTCCGAGCCGACGACGACCGCCTGAATTTCGCCGCGTTTCATAATGTGTCCGCTCATATTGTCGGTGATGAGCGTTACGGGAATGTCGTCTTGATTCAATTCCCAAGCCGTCAGTCGTGCGCCTTGAAGATACGGACGAGTTTCATCGGCAATCACGGAAACTGTTTTTCCTTGAGCAATTGCGCCGCGAATCACGCCCAAAGCCGTTCCCCAAACGCCGCCGGTCGCAAGTGCGCCCGCGTTGCAATGCGTCAAAACAACCGAATCATTTTCAAGCAATTCACCGCCGAACTGCGCGATAAGTCTTTGCGCTTCAATGTCTTCTTCGTGAATATCTTTCGCGTCTTGCACTAGAATTTGTTTGATTTCGCTGATAGATTTGCCGTCCGCTTTCGCTTTTGCAAACGTGCGTTTCATTCGATCAATCGCCCAAAAAAGATTAACCGCAGTCGGACGAGTTTCGCCGAGTTTTTCGCAAATGTAATCTAATTCATCTTCAAAATCAGTCAAATCCATTCCAACAAATTGCTTCGCACCGAGCGCAATTCCATACGCGGCGGAAACGCCAATCGCCGGCGCACCGCGCACAACCATATCCTTAATTCCGGCGGCAACTTCGGTATAAGTCTTCAAAGTCAACCAAGTTTCCTCAGTCGGCAAAAGCCGCTGATCAAGCATCAAAACGCCTTCATCACTCCATTTTACAGGTATTATCATTTATTATTTCCTCAAGATAAATTACGAAATTAAAATCTTACGGAAAAAAACGAATGAGAACAAGGAGCGGTAGCGACTTGGTATATTTGCCAAGCCGCTACCGCTCTTTGTTCCGATTGATGTGCGATTATTCTAAAACCCAACTCTCCACTAATTGATTAGAATTTTGCTTTTTCGCCAAGATGCCTTTTTGCTAAATCTTTAATTCGTGCAATTTGCTCATCGGAAAAAAATCTTTTCGGAACAAACTGTGCAAATTTAGGACTGTTGAAAAAACAAAAATTATCTTCTGTTTCGGTTGCTTCAACCATCGCATTCCATTTAAGAAGTCCGCTTACAAATTCATTTTCACCATACATACCTACATGATCAAAAGTAATAGTTTGCGGCACACTCAAAGAAGGCGTGGTATTGAGTTGTTTGGTTAAAGTTCTTTTCTGAAAAAAGCTCATTTTATTTCTTGTGAAAAACCACCAACTTCCTACAATTAAAAAGGCAAGCGGAAAAATCGTATAGTTTTTCGGTTGTGAAAAAGCCGCAGAAAATTTGTTCGGATCTAAAAAATAAAAAAACAAAAAAACGGGAATGAAGATTAATAACGGAAGAAAAATCACATATTTCACAAAAATACTGCGATTTTTCATATAAACATAATGACGTTCAAAATCTTCAATCGTATAAGTTACTTCACTTTTGATTTCTTCATTCATAAAAAAGTTTCGGGCGCAGAAGATTTGCGCCCGATTTTCATTATTTACCGCTCATAATCAATTTCGCAATCGTTTGTAATTGCATATTGCTTGTGCCTTCGTAGATTGCGCCGATTTTTGAGTCGCGCCAGAATTTTTCGACCGGATAATCTTTGACGTAACCGTAACCGCCGAATAATTCGATGGCTTTTGACGAAACTTTTTCGGCGACGCGCGAAGTATAAAGTTTGGCGATTGCTGCTTCTTTGAGGAAAGATTTGCCTGCGTCTTTCAAACGTGCGGCGTTGTAGGTCAGCAGTCTGGCGGCTTCGATTTCGACTGCCATTTCAGCGAGTTGAAATTGGACGGCTTGGAAATTGTTGATTGATTGTCCAAATTGTTCGCGTTCTTGCGTGTAAGCGAGCGCGGCTTCATACGCACCTTGCGCGATTCCGAGCATTTGCGCGGCGATTCCGATTCTGCCTTCGTTTAATGTTTCAATCGAAACTTTGTAACCTTTGCCGACTTCGCCCAAGACGTTTTCTTTCGGAACTTTGCAATTATCGAAAATCAATTCGGTTGTCGAACTGGCGCGAATGCCTAATTTATCTTCTTTTTTGCCGACTGAAAAACCTTCAAAACCTTTTTCGACGATAAAAGCCGTAATTCCTTTGTAACCTGCTTCGGCGTTAATTGTCGCAAAAACGATAAAAATTTCGGCTTCGTTGCCGTTCGTAATCCAAAGTTTTTGACCGTTTAATTCCCAATAATCGCCTTTGTCAACGGCTTTTGTTTTCAATGCAAAAGCGTCCGAACCACTCGACGCTTCGGAAAGTGCATACGCACCGACTTTGCTTTCAGCCATTTGCGGCAGATATTTTTTCTTGAGTTCGTCGCTGCCCCATTTCATAAACGCATTTGTTACAAGCGTGTTATGAACGTCAACAAAAACCGAAACCGAAGCGTCAACTCGTGCTATTTCTTCAATTGCAAGAATTGCATTAAAAATCGTCGAACCTGCGCCGCCATATTCTTCGGGCGATTCGATTGCCATCAAACCGAGTTCAAAACATTGTTTGATTAGTCCAGCGTCTAATTTCGATGCGTGTTCCATCTGTTCGACACGCGGACGAACTTCGCCTTCCGCAAATTCGCGCACGCTGGCACGAAACAATTCTTCCTCTTCCAATAAAGTCGTCAAAGCCGATGTTAAATTTTCCTGACTTAAAGCTGTTCCATTCATAATAAAATTTCCTTTTTGTTTTAAAATAGCAAATAAAATAACATCATAAAAGACGCATCGGCGAAAAGGCAAAGACAAGTGAGTTCAGAAATTAAAATCACCAATTCTCAAACCCCGAATTCAAAATCAAAACATATTAACCGTTTGAAAATCATCGGCGCGGTTTTGACTGTTTTCGGCATCGGGCTTTTTGTGTATTTGGTGCATTCGGTCGGTGTTTCGACAATTTTGGACGGAATTGCCAAAATCGGTTTCGGCGGCTTTGCAATAATCGTATTTATTTTTTTTCTGCGAATTGTTTTGCGGGCAACGGCTTGGAAAATGTCGGTTTCCGCGCCTTATAAATTAGGGTTGAATGATACGATTCCGGCAGTAATTATCGGCGAAGCAATGAGTTCGCTGCTGCCGTTGGGAATTTTGGTGAGCGGCACGGCAAAAGCTGTCGCGGTCAGAAATCGCGTGCCGTTGGTCGTCGGACTTTCATCGGTGGCAACGGAAAATTTGTTTTATTCGTTTATTACCGGAACTTTTATAATCTTCGGCGCGGTTGCTTT
>JANNYB010000193.1:0-4686 GCA_031409875.1 Acidobacteriota bacterium
GCGGGTCTTTTATTTCCCCAACTTTTTCAAATAAACTCTTTGCTTTTAACTGTTTCAACTTTTACTCACCTCAATTTTAGAAATAAATTGAAGTTTGACACATTTTCCCCTTATCTTACATTTTTAATGCGTTCGCCCTAGATTAATCTTTGGCAAAGGTTATCAATTTAAGCTATACTCTTTTCGTTATCAATTAGTTTTTCAAATACATTTTCGAGGTCAAAAAAAAATGAAAATCCGTGTTCTGCTGTTAGCGATTTTACTTTGTTCCGTTTTTGCGATTTTATCAAACGCGCAAAGCGTTGTTGATAATCCGTTTAGTCGAATGGAAATAATCTCGGTTCTCAGCCGTCCGCCGCAAGTGCGTTACGAGCAAAGTTCGCAAATTAAAGACATCCAAGTTTTCGGCGAATCTTCTGGCATTGCTTGGACAAACGACACGCTTTTTCGCACGGACGACAACGGCGAAAATTGGCGCAACATTAAATTGCCGTCTAGAATTTTTGATGAAACAATTAGCTGCGTTTGGTTTTTAGATAAAAATATCGGTTATGTAATTTTGGCTGACTTAAAATATGCGCGTCTGTGGGTTGGAAAAACGATTGACGGTGGAAATTCGTGGACACGAACGATAATTAATTTATCGTCCGGAGATTTATCGGAAGCCAGACTTGACCGCGTTTCGCTGGAATTTTCCGATGAACAAAACGGTAAATTAACTTTTCAACTGCAATCGAGTTCAAATTTTGTCCGTCAAGCAGTTTATGAAACCAACGATGGCGGAAAAGATTGGCGTTTTTTGACGAATTCTTTAGAAAAAAAGAAAGCAGACTTTGAAGCGGACGATAATGTTATCGCAAAAGACGGCGATTGGTTTTTGACTTCGGGCGGAAATTGCGAAGGTTTTAAAGTCGGTTGTTATCAAATGACAAAAATCTACACTTCAAACAAAGAAATCACGCCAAAACAAATTAAAGACCTCGCAAAATCTGACGAAACCAAAGCAAAACGCGAATCGCAAAATTCTGTTTTTTCGCAACCGCCGAATGGAAATACGCGGATTAGTTTGAATCGCGGTTTTGATAAATGCACTGCCGCGCCTACTTCGCAGATGCAGACTTGGTGGGATAATTCGCCGTTTTATGATGCGAATATTTACATTTCGGGCAGAAATCGCGGATGCACACAGCCGCAATTAACAAATGCTTGGGTAAATACGGTTACGGCGCAAGGTTGGGGCTTGATTCCGACGATTGTCGGTTATCAATCGCCGTGTTCGGTTTGCACGAGTTGTCAAAAACACAGTTCCGATGCGGCGGTTGCCGAAACGCAAGGGCGCGGCGAAGCGGACATTTCCATCACGGACGCAAACGCGCTTGGGCTGACGCAAGGCACGATTCTTTTTTACGATATGGAACGCTACGACGACGTGAGCGGAACGGGCGCGTGTTCGACTCCGACCAAAGCGTTTTTGAAAGGTTGGACTGACCGCGTCAAAGAACTCGGCTACATTTCGGGCGTTTACGGTTCGCCGACAAATGCCGTCGGAGATTGGCTGAATATTCCGCTGGCGAGCCGGATGGACGCGGTTTGGTTGGCACGTTGGGACAATGTTCCGTCGGTTTGGACTTACGCTTCGCCTTCGCCTGTCGTTCCCGAAACGGCTTGGGCAAATCATCAAAGAATCAAGCAATGGCAAGCTCCGCACAACGAAACTTGGGGCGGCGTTACATTTAACATTGACGGAAATATTGCCGATGCGCCCGTTGCGGCAAATCAGATTGCGAAAAATAAAACCGCCGATTTTGACGGCGACGGCAAGAGCGATATTTCTGTCTGGCGACCTGACACGGGCGTTTGGTATATCACGAACAGTTCAAACGCGACTTATAAAATTCAAGGTTTCGGCATTTCGACTGATATACTTTCGCCGGGTGATTTTGACGGCGACGGCAAAACCGACTTAGCCGTTTTCCGTCCGTCAGACGGCGTTTGGCATCTTTATTCGCGTTCGATTTATCGTTCATTTGTTTTCGGCACAAACGGCGACATTCCCGTTCCGGCTGATTACGATGGCGACGGACGCACGGACATCGCGGTTTTTCGCCCGTCAACCGGCGTTTGGTATATTTGGAACAGTTTCGACAGTCGCGGAACGTCTTACACGATTCAGCAATTCGGGTTGAACGGCGATAAACCCGTTATCGGCGATTATGACGGCGACGGCAAAGCCGATCTTGCAGTTTGGCGACCGAGCGACGGAAATTGGTATTTGAACCGAAGCACGCAGGGCTTTACGGCAATAAATTTCGGATTTAACGGCGACACGCCCGCGCAAGGCGATTACGACGGCGACGGCAAAAGCGATTTGGGAATTTACCGCAACGGCGTTTGGTATCTTTATCAAACTCAAGCCGGAATTACTGCAACCAGTTTCGGACTCGCCGGAGATTTACCCGCAACAGGCGATTTTGACGGCGACAGCAAATCCGACATCGCCGTTTTTCGTCCGTCAAACGGCGTTTGGTATCTGCTCCAAAGCCAGCAAGGTTTTAGTGCCGTGCAATTCGGAACTTTGGGCGATAAACCGATTCCGAATGCGTATTTACCGCAATAAAGATTCCAGATTCCAGATTCCAGACTCCAGATTCCAAATTCCAGATTAGAGCCGTTTAATGCAGCGAACGGCTTTCTTTTTGCTTTCGCTATTTCTCAAAATCAACCCTAAAAGGTAGAATAACCAATCTGGAATCTGGAATCTGGAATTTGAAATCATTATGTTACAAGCTGGAATTGTTGGACTGCCCAATGTCGGAAAATCTACTCTTTTTAACGCGCTGACCGCGCAGGAATCTGCGCTTGCGGCAAATTATCCGTTTGCCACAATCGAGCCGAATGTTGGTGTCGTTGCCGTGCCTGACGAGCGTTTGCCTGTTTTGGAAAAATTGAACAAAGCGCAGAAAGTTGTGCCTGCAACTGTTGAATTTGTTGATATTGCGGGTTTGGTTCGCGGCGCATCGAAAGGCGAAGGTTTGGGCAATCAATTCTTAGCAACCATCCGCGAAACCGATGCCGTAATTCAAGTCGTGCGTTGTTTTGAAGACGAAAATATCATTCACGTCGAAGGCTCGGTCAATCCGGTGCGCGACATTGAAACGATTCAAATCGAACTTGCTCTCGCAGATTTGCAAAGTTTGGAAAAACGGCGCGATAAAGCCGGGCGCGGCGCAAAGTCCGGTGATAAAGACGCAAAACGCGACATCGAAATTATCGAAAAACTTATTCCTATTTTGGAAGAAGGTCGTCCGATTCGTAGTGCGAATTTGTCCGATGATGAAAAAATAATTGTCAAAACTTGGTTTCTTTTGAGTTCAAAACCGACGATTTATGCGGCAAATGTTGACGAAGATACTTTGATGGACGAAGCGGGAAACAACCACGTTAAAGCCGTCCGCGAACACGCCGCCACCGAAAACGCCGAAGTCGTTTTGATTTGCGCGAAGTTAGAAGCCGAACTCATCGCGCTCGAAGAAGACGAACGCACGGAATTTTTGGCGGATTTAGGCGTTACATCAAGTGGCGTTGATAAATTAATAAAATCTGCCTACAAAATGCTCGGTTTAATGAGTTTTCTCACTGCCGGAGAAAAAGAAGTCCGCGCTTGGACAATCCCGATTGGAACAAAAGCACCGCAAGCCGCCGGCGAAATTCACAGCGACATCGAACGCGGTTTTATTCGCGCCGAAATTATTTCGTATAAAGATTTAGTCGAATTGGGTTCACGCAAAGCCGCCGCCGAGAAAGGTCTCGCACGACTCGAAGGCAAAGAATATATAATGCAAGACGGCGATGTCGTGGATTTTCGTTTTAATGTTTGATATTTAGTGCTAAAATCTTTTTTGCGAGGTGAAAATTATGAGCGTTGCCATAGAAGAAAATTTACAACAAAAATTATCTGAAATAATCAATGATTTATCGGCTGAAAAAATTTTGCAAGTAATTAATTTTGCCGACTTCCTGCGTCAGAAAAATGGCAGCAAGAAAATTCTTGAAGAAAAACGAAACGAACGTATTGCAGGATTGCACGATGGCGAAGGTTGGATAAGCGATGACTTTAATGATTATTTGGGCGATGAATTTTGGTTCGGGGAAGATTTTGGAATAATTGAAAAAAACAATGAATCTGCTACTTGATACGCATATTTTTATTTGGTGGGAAATTGCGTTAAAAAATCTTTCCGCGCAAAGAATCAAACTATTGAAAGACCCGCAAAATACTTTGTATCTGAGTTTGACGAGCGTTTGGGAAATTCAAATAAAAATTCAACTCAGAAAGTTTAATTTTCCGAAGCCTTTGGCGGAAATTATCGAAGGACAGCAAATACTCAACAATCTGCAAATTTTGCCGATTACAGCCGAACATATCTACGAACTCGGAAACCTGCCGTTTCATCAGAAAGACCCGTTTGACAGACTTTTGATTGCCCAAGCGATAAGCGAAAATTTCACGCTCGTTACGGAAGACCCAGAATTTTCGGCTTACGGCGTAGGGCTATTGCAAAGTCAGACAACAATTGGCTGAGTTATTAAATTTAGTCCCTTGGCGGTAAAAACCTCATAAAATCTCCGTGCTTTGGCAATATTTTCCCAGCCTGTTTTTCGTAATATTCCGATTGCCAAATTGTT
>JANNYB010000194.1:0-25522 GCA_031409875.1 Acidobacteriota bacterium
TGATGCCCGAAACGGGACGCAGTTCGCCATTCACGCGGATTACGGGATAAGCTCCGGCGCGAAGATGCAAATCCGATGCGCCGAAACTCATCGCCATTTGCAGTAATTCGTCAATTCTACTCGGCATAAAAATTTAATCTAGGAAGTTGTATTAATTAGGTGAAAATGATTTTACGTTGGAACTTTGTTAAATGCAAAACCGTCCGAAGCTAATTCTAACTTTAATTAAATGAGCGCGTCAATACATTTTTTTCTTGCATTAAGTAAGTGGACAGAATTATTTTTAAGATGAAACCACAAAAATACACAAAAGAACACAAAAAGAATCAACCTGTTTCGTGCATTTTCGTGTATTTTTGTGGTTCATATTTATAAAATAATTCTGTCCACTTACTTACATTAAATATTTACGAATTGGAGCTTCCAATCTATCGAAACGTAAAATATGTAATTAAAATTGGAATAATAATTGCAATTAACAAAATCAAAATCGAACTCGTCAGCGCGTAAAACCAAGCCGTTTTGCCCGTTTGAATTTTCAATGCCGATAAAAAAAATCGTTTGCAAATTATCAGCAAAATCGGCGTGATCAAAAAACCGAAAACTAAAACCGCAATCGCCAACGGACCACCGATCTTGGAATTAAAAACGCGGTCAGTCGTGCCATCGAGCGAAAACATCAGAAATAATCCCATCACGATAAAAAATACAAACAATCCGACGGCAAACCCGATAAAATTCGACAACGCCGAAAAAGCCAACGACGTTCCAAAACTCGTCCAACCTTTTTTGCTAATCCAAAATGCTTCGGCAACCATAAAACCGCCGATGAGCAGAAAAAACGCCAAGATAAACAGCCATTCCAACAAATTTGCAGACATATTTAATTTTCCTTATTTAATGAAAAAACGATTACTTTTCAAACTCGCATCAGAATTTAATTGCAAAAAATCTTCTACCTTCGTCTGCGAGTTGAATTCAAACAGGCGGCAAAATCAGTTTGCCTTTTGCCGCCTTCACAAATTTTATGTTTATTGGATAAACGCGGCGGAAACAGGTTTGTCGCCGTTTTGTCCGAAATGCGCCGCTTGAAATGCGCCGTTTGATGAACGCAAAATATACCAAGTTCCGTCGCTCGGTCGCCAAACAGCAATGTCGGCTTTGCCATCGCCGTCGTAGCTTCCGACCGAAGGAATATCGGTTGCCAAGCCGAATTGTGTAATTGAAACGCTGTTGTCGGTTGAGCGCAAAATATACCAAGTGCCGTTGCGATAAACGGCGATGTCGGTTTTGCCGTCGCCGTCGTAATCAGCCGCAACGGGTTTGTCGCCGTTTAAGCCGAATTGAATTATCAGAAAACTTCCATTCGTGCTTTTGCGAATATACCAAGTTCCGTTTGACGGTCGAAAAACGCTGTAATCAGCCTTTCCATCACCGTCAAAATCACCTTGCACCGGAATATCGTTTGCCAAACCGAATTGATAATGCGTGGTTTGCCCGTTTTGACTGGATTGCCAAAACCAATTTCCGCCGCGATAAACAGCCAAATCAGCTTTGCCGTCGCCGTCAAAATCTTGCGGCATCGGTTTGTCGCCCGATTGACCGAATTGAGTAATTGTTTCGCTGAAGTCTAAACCGTCCGAAATATACCAAGTTCCGTTTGACGGACGAAAAACTGCGTAATCGGTTCTGCCGTCGCCCGAATAATCTGCCGGAGCAATTGTGTCCGTAGCTGTTCCGAATAAACGATAAGAAGCAAATGTCGCATCGCTGTTTAAGAAATACCACGCGCCGCTTGACGGACGAAAAACGCTGTAATCGGTTCTGCCGTCGCCGTCAAAATCGGCAACGGCATTTTGCGGAGTCGGGACAAACGCCTTGAAGACATTGAATGTGTTGTTCGCATTTGTCGGCGTTAAATTTGTCGCAAATGATGTAAAAACAACCGCTTTTCCGTTTGCGCTGATGTTTGGCGAATCGCTGTCGCTGTTGCCAAGCGCAGTTCCGGCACTATCCAAAGTTTGCACGGTCGTAATTTTGTTGACCATATCACGCACATAGATTTGAAAACTACCGCTTATCGGAAAATCTGAAACGAGATTGGACGCATTGCTCACAAATGTTACGAATCGTCCGTCGCGGCTCATTTGGTTGCCGCGTGAGCCTGTTAAAGAATTGCCGCTTCCGCCCTGAGTTCCTGCCGCATTGATACTGACAATTTCGGTTTTGCCTTCAGCCAAATCACGCCGATAGACGTTGGAAATTGGTCCGACCGGAAGACTGACTAAATTGTTCGACCGGCTTTCAAACGAAACATATCTGCCGTTTGCGCTAATGCTCACATTTCGAACTTGAAAGCTACCTTGTCCGGTTTCGCCATTTCCGCTCGCTGTTCCGGCTGTATTTACCGAAACCAGCGAATTTAAGCCTAACCCAAGATCGTGAACGACGACATTAACGAACGGATTGTTAAAAGGAATCGGAATATTCGTCAAATCGTGTGCCGCGGTGGAATATGCGACTCGCGCTCCGTTTTTGCTGATGACGGCAGAAAAAGAACTGAACGTGCCGGTGCTTGTGCCGGACGCTGCAATTGACGCACATTTCGTAATCTGAGTTTGATAGTTATAGACATAAATGTCGTATTGCTGATTGTCATCGAGTGTGATGAGATTATTTGCCAGACTCGTAAAGGCAACCATCTGACCGTCGGCGGTAATGCTTGGGTCAACGCTGTCGTTGTTTCCTGAATTTGTGCCGGAACTGTTGATGCTGGCAAGGCGCGTAAAGCCGGTTTGCATATCGCGGATAAAAATGTCGCTCTTGCCGTTTGTGTCAGTAACACCGATTATGTCGGACGCATTGCTCATAAATGCCACATAGCGTCCGTCGTCGCTCATATCATACGCATGCCAACCGCCCATAGTATTTCCCGAAAAACTATTTCCGGCGAATGTTCCGAAGACATTGATGCTGACGAGTTGTATTTGATTTGTAAAAATATCGAAACGAAAAACGTCCACATCATTGTTATTATCGGTTACGGAAACCAAATTTGTTGCGCGGCTGGCAAAGACGACGTAACGCCCGTTTGCCGAAATTATCGGATTAACCGAAAAACTGTTGCCGGTCGTGGTCGGAGTTGCCAGACTGATACAGCGCAGCGTTCCGGTTTGCGTGTCGCGCAAAAAAATGTCTTGCGCGGCGTTGGTATCGGTTACGCCGCTGACCAGATTTGTCGCCACGCTTTCAAAGACAACGAAACGCCCGTCGCCGCTGACCGAAACTTTTTGCGAAGTTCCGTTGCCGTTGTCGCCGTTTGGTGCTTTGCTCATCAAATCGGGCTTGACGGCGGCATTTGCCGTCATTGTCAGACCGAATATGACTGCGAAAATCGTTAAAAATGTCGTTGCGAATGTTCTAAAATTTGTGTTTTTCATAGTTCTTTTCTCCTTTGATTTTTATTAAGTTTTCGTAAGTTTTGAGTCCCGCCTTTAGGCGGCAAACCGCCAGCGAAGCGAAGCGGTTTTTGCGCTTATCGGAAAATTAAGCTGATGAACTCAAAGCAACTGCGCCGCTTCGCTGGCAGTTGCGCCGCCTAAAGGCGGGACTCAAAACTTTTTCCAAATCACTCAAAATATTTAGACTTCCTTGAAAATCTCCTTGTTTTCTTCTTCGATTTTTTTGGCTTTTGCGCCGATTTCTTCCGCGTCTTTGAACAGCCTGTCTGATTTCGAGTTATTGTCGTCAAATTTCGTCATCATCGTCTTCGGATCATCAATTTCCATAAAAGCCTGCGCGTTGCCTTTGCGAATGTTGACGGCTTCGGCGCGTTTGGCGTATTCGTCGGATTTTAATTTGGCGTAATCCTTATATTTTTCGTCCAAGTTCATCCGCGAAATTTCGTCGTATTGTTTGGAAACATCTTTCAGCATCTCGGAAACTTTTTCGTAATCGGTAACGATTGATGCGGCTTCGTCTTTTTGGTTTTCCTTATAATATTGAAGCTGTCCGACAGTTCGGACGTTTGCGCTGAATAGTTTCGAGTTGCGCGTTTCGGTTTTCTGATACAAATCTTTGGCTTCGTCAAGTTTTTTGTTTGCCGCCGCAACTCTGCTGTTGGCTGCGTCGGTTTCGACTTTGCCGCCGCAAGCGATGCCGAGAGCGATGGCGACGATGATGATAAATATGGCGTTCAGTTTGTTTGTTGTTTTCATTTTTTTAGTTCTCCTTTATTCGGTTTCGGTTGAATGAATTTTTCGTCTGACTTTAACGGCGCGGAACAAACCGGACAATGAGAATTCGCCGTTTCGCTTGTCGTTGTTTTCGACACCAAAACGACTTCTCTGGTTTTGACCGTTATTTTTGTTATGCGTAATTTCTTCATTCGTTTCCCTTTTCGCCGTTCTTGCGCTAATATTTCTTTAATTTTTATTCAGTTCGCAAAACGCTTTTTGTTCGGCGCATTTCCAATTTGGCAGAAGTCATTGGTGAAAGTCGTCCTAAATTCGGGAAATAGTCGGCATCAAATGTGAAATGTTTTCGTGAATTAGCGTGAATCTTTGTGAAAGCGGTTAAGTTCAATTATTTCTAAGTTTATGGAAGACAAAGTTTTTTGTTTTTATGAGTTTGAAGACTTCCGGCTTGATCCGCGCAGGCGTGCTTTGTCAAAAAACGGCGAAAAAGTTCCGCTGTCTGCGAGAAATTTTGATCTTTTGCTGTTTATGGTCGAAAACGGCGGGCGCATTTTGGAACACGACGAGCTTTTAGACAAAGTTTGGGCAGGAACTTTTGTTGAGCAAGCGACTTTGAAGAAAGGAATTTCCGCTCTGCGCCATATTCTCGTCGAAAAACCCGAAACCGAATTTATCAAAACTATTCCGCGCCGCGGTTACAGTTTCGTTTCGCCTGTGCGCGTCGTGCCGGACGAAATCGAAACTCTTTACATCCGTGAAACAGAAAGCGAAATCATCGTCGAAGAATACGAAGAAACCGACGAGACTGAAAAAATAATCGAACCTCACGCTTCGGCAAAAGCGTTAAATGCCGCCAACCCGAAAAAAATCAACGTCGGGCGAACCGCGATTATAAGTGTCGGCGTAATCGGCGTTGCAGTTTTAGTTTTCTTCGGCATAAAAACATTTTTCTTCAACAACATCCAACCGCAATTTTCGGTCGAAAACGTCCGCATCAACCGCATCACCAACAGCGGCAAACTTATTGACACGGCAATTTCGCCTGACGGCAACTATCTTTTATATCCGGCAAGCGACAAAGACGGCGTGAGTTTGTGGCTGCGGCAAATGTCGGTCAACAGCACCCGACGATTGACCAAACCGATGAACGCCGGTTTTTGGGCAATGGCTTTCGCGCCTGACAACAGTTATATTTATTACGTTCTCAACAACAAAGACGCGCCGCAGAATCCGAGCGGTTTATACAAAATCCCGCTACTCGGCGACGAGCCTCGAAAAATTCACGAAAACGTCAGTTCCATCGCCATTTCACCCGACGGCAACACCATCGCCGCCGTTCGCTTGAACGACAAAACCAATATCTTCACCATCAACACCGACGGCGAAGCTGAACGAACCGTTAGCGTTCTGCCGCGCGACTTACAACTTCTCGGATTTACTTGGACACCGGACGGCACGGCTTTGCTCTGCTCGATTCGCAAGGTCATCGAAAACAAACCGCAGTATTACGTTGCGGAAATATCTGTTGAAAACGGCAGCGAAACGATAATTTTGCCGCCGCAGGAAAAAATTATTTCGAGCGCAGTCCGTTTGCCCGATAAGAGCGCGTTACTGCTCACAATGCGCGAGCCGAACGCCGATGTTCGGCAAATTTGGCAGTATCTTCCGGCTTCGAGCGAATGGCGGCGCGTAACTAATGACAACAATTCTTACGAATACGTCAATCTCACACGCGACGGCAAAACTATTTTGTCCAAACAAGCCAGCCGTCTCGCTTCGATTTGGGTTACGGACGACTTGCCAATCGCAAAAAGCAACGCCGACAAAACATCTCTTCTGAATAGCGCGGGCAATTTCAGGCAAATCACGGACGGCACAGGCAGTTTCGACCGTCTCGGATGGTTGGCGAACAATCGGATTATGTATTCCACCACCGAAGACCGCAAGGAATTAGTTTTTACGATGAACGGCGACGGCACGAACCCGCGCCAAATCACCGGCGGCGAAGACGGCATCTGGATTTTCCCCAGTGTCGCAGGCAACGGACAGAATATTTGTTTTTTATCTAACCGCAACGGACGCAAACAAGGCTGGCGCGTTGACGAAGACGGTAGAAATTTAACTAAGCTGACTCAAACTGATTCCAATGTTTTCACGGCGCGGCTGTTGCGCGACAATTCTACTGTTCTCTTGACGATGCAAGGCACCGACGGCGTATTTTTGTTTAAACAACTTACTGACGGGCAAATCGCGCAGTTGACCGATTCCGCAACCGGAGCTTTTGCCGTTTCTCCCGACGAAACTTTGCTGGCAGTTGAAATGTTTGATAAGACTTCCGGTAAAACCCGCGTCGAACTTCGCTCGCTCGCGGACGGACAAACGTCTAAAACTTTTGATTTCGATGCTTGGCGTGAACTAACCTTTACGCCCGACGGCAAAAATCTGGCTTACGACACGGGAAGAGGCGGCATAGCTCAAATTATGATTCAACCGCTCGACGGCGGCGAAGCATTTGTTTTAACCGAATTTCCCAACGATCAAATTTTCAGTTTCGGCTGGTCGCCCGACGGCAAGCACTTAGCCGTTATTCGCGGTAAACAATTAAACGATGCGGTCTTAATCAAAGCCGACAACCGCTAAAAATAGTAACTCAATTTACGCAATTTGCTTGCTTGTCGCTGAAAGCGACTGACATTATAGCCTAGCGAGAATCGCTAGGAAGTTTTCGGTAATATGCCCGCTCGCTGAAGGCGAGCAACAATCACCGTGCTTTTTGTTCGTCGCCTTCAGCGACGGAAAATGTGGTCAAACTGACCTAGCGATTCTCGCTAGGCTATAATGTTGATCGCCTTCAGCGATAAAATAAAAAAAATCGTGTTCTGCAAATGGCGAGTTAGTAAAAAAGGCTATTAGCTTGTTTCGGCGCAATCGGAATAAAATAAAAAAACTATGCAACCTCAAACCAAACGTCAGAAGGAAGTTTTGGAAATCATCACGCGCTTTATCAAAAATCGCGGGTTCAAGCCTTCATATCAGCAGATTGCGCGTGAACTCGGCGTTACTTCAAAAGGCGGCGTGGCAAAACACATCAAGGCTTTGGAAGATTACGGCGAAATTACGAGGCGGCGGGAAAACGGTCATTTCGTCCTTGAATTGCGTTCGGAAAGTTTGCGCGAGAGTCTGATTTGCGAGATTGAATGGCTGAATATTCCGAGAAATAATGATGCGGCTGAATATTTCGAGTTCGATCCGCTGTTTGTTCCGAAGTTTATGCTCGGTTTTCAAGATGAGGAACGGCTTCGCGCCTATCGCGTTACCGATGACGCGATGCTCGACGAACACATCTGCGAAGGTGATGTCGTTTTAATCGAGCGGCGCGGTTACGCCCGCGACGGCGACACCGTTGTTGCCGTCGTCGAAAACCGCGTCGCCGTCTGTTACAAATATTATCGTGCAGGCGCGAAAATCGAACTTCGTCCCGCCAACGCACGTTTTGAATCAATCATTCTGCCCGCCGACAAAATCGAAATCAAAGGCGTTCTTCTCAGCCTTTTGCGTCCGGCGCGTTAAAAAGTTAATCTAATTATTCACGGCAGAGACGCAAATTTGTCAGTTTTATTTTACAATCTCAAAATAGCGGCAACCGTTCTGAGTCCCGCTTTTAGGCGGCAAAACACGAGCGAAGCAAAGTGTTTTTTTAGTGTAAATAACTTGAAAGTTGATAAACGAAGAATGCCTCGCTTCGCTGGCATTCGCCGCTTGAAGGCGGGACTCAAAACTTTTGCGTCTTTACGTTTCTGCATTATAATTTCAATTTAAGGTTTAAAAATTGTGCCAAATACACCAACACCTAATGCAAGTTACAGTCTGACTTTGCGCGTCAAGATTCACAATCGTCCCGGCAAATTGGGCGAGATAACGACTGCCATCGGCAAAATCGGCGGCGACATCGAAGCTATTGATATTGTTTCGGTCGGCAAAGATTTTCTCGTCCGCGACATCACCGTTAATGCTTCGAGCGAGAAGCACGATGCGGAGATTGTCGCCGCGATTAAGGATATTGACGGCATTGAACTCGTCAACGTCTCCGACAAAACTTTCTTGATGCACCTCGGCGGCAAAATCGAAACCGTCAGCAAAGTTCCGCTCAAAACACGCTCCGATTTGTCTATGGCATACACGCCCGGCGTTGCCCGCGTCTGCGAAGCGATTGCCAAAGACCCCGAAAAAGCCTTTACTTTGACTATCAAAAAGAATACCGTCGCCGTTATTTCCGACGGCACGGCGGTTTTAGGTTTGGGCGATATTGGTCCTGCCGCCGCAATGCCTGTGATGGAAGGAAAATGTCAATTATTCAAGGAATTCGGCGGTGTTGATGCCTTTCCGATTTGTTTGAACACCAAAGACCCGCACGAGATTATCGAAACTATCAAAAATATCAGCGTCGGATTCGGCGGCATCAATCTCGAAGACATTTCCGCGCCGCGCTGTTTTGAAATCGAGGACAGATTAAAAGAAGAACTAGACATTCCCGTCTTTCACGACGACCAGCACGGCACGGCGGTTGTCGTTCTCGCGGCTTTGATAAACGCTCTTAAAATAACGGGCAAAAAGATGGACGAAATCAAACTCGTCGTCAACGGAGTCGGCGCGGCTGGCGTGGCTTGCTCGAAGATTGTGATGGCGGCAGGTGTCAAAAACATCATCGGTTGCGACCAAACCGGCGCGATTTATGAAGGGCGCAAAGAAAATATGAACTGGGTCAAAGATTGGTATGCGCGAAACACCAATCCGAATAAAGAGCAAGGTTCGATTCACGAGATCATCAAAGGCGCAGACGTATTTTTCGGCTTGTCCGCGCCCGGCGTGATTGATGAAAACGACCTAAAAAATATGGCGAATAAGCCAATCGTTTTTGCGATGGCAAACCCGACACCCGAAATTATGCCCGAAGATGCCGAAGGTTTAGTCGCAGTAATGGCAACGGGCAGAAGTGATTATCCGAACCAGATAAATAATGTTTTATGTTTCCCCGGCATCTTTCGCGGCGCATTAAATTGTCGTGCATCACAAATCAACGAAGCAATGAAGCTCGCCGCCGCCAACGCGATTGCCGCCATCATCACCGACGACGAACTTCATCCCGATTACATTATCCCCAGCGTTTTTGACAGACGAGTCGGCGAAGCCGTCGCCAAAGAAGTCGAACTCGCCGCCTACGAAACCGGAGTCGCCCGCCGCGAACGCACCGATTCCGACAGCGAATTTTAACACTGGGAGCGCATGCATCCTGCCTGCCTGTTCGAGGCTTTGCAAGAACGGCAAACGCCGCACGTTAAATCAACTTGATTCGACGTGCGGCGTTTTCGCGCCTTTTCTCGTTCCACTCGAAGGCGCGGCAGGCAAGATGCCTGCGCTCCCAGTTTTTGCAAATATGACGCAATCGTTTATAATCGTTGCAAATTACAAAAATCATCGCACGGCTTTATTGTCCGATTCATTTTTGCGGTTTTCTTCCACGAAAACTATTTTAATAACTTAATCACAGGAGAAAACTTCCAAATGCACCAAACGTCCCCAACGCTCGCGCTTTGTGCGCTCATCATCGGCTTATTTATTCTAACCGGCAACGCTTCGGCATCGCAGACTGACATTGCGGGTCCGGCGGGAAGCGGCACGTTTGGCAATACGGTTACGGTTTTGCCAAACGGTAATATCGTTGTCGTTGATACAGGCTACGACCTCTCAGGTCCGACCGTGTTGAATGTCGGCGCAGTGCATTTGTATAACGGAACAACGCTCGCGCTTATCAGCACAATTACCGGCAGCACGGCAAGCGATTCAGTTGGCAATGGCTTAATCACGGTCTTGACAAACGGCAATTATGTCGTCAACAGTCCGAGTTGGGACAATCCATCGCCGTCCACATTAAATGCCGGCGCGGTAACTTGGTGTAGCGCAACAACGGGTTGCAGTGGCGTAGTTTCAGCCGCAAACTCACTCATCGGCGGCACGCTCAGCGATGGTGTCGGCAATTTAGGAGTTACGGCATTGACCAACGGCAATTATGTTGTCCGCAGTCGGGATTGGGACAATCCGTCGCCGCTGACAGCAGATGTCGGCGCGGTTACATGGGGCAACGGTGCAAGCGGCACAGTCGGATTGGTTTCCGCCACAAACTCGCTCATCGGCGGCACGGCAAGCGATCAGGTCGGCGACGACGGAATTACGGCACTGACGAACGGCAATTATGTCGTCAGCAGTATTAATTGGGACAATCCGTCGCCCTCCCGCATAAATGCCGGGGCGGTAACTTGGGGCAACGGTGCAAGCGGCACAGTCGGATTGGTTTCCGCCTCAAACTCGCTCGTCGGCGGCACGGCAAGCGATAATATCGGCAACAGCGGAGTTATTGCATTAACCAACGGCAATTATGTTGTCAGCAGTCGGAATTGGGACAATTCGTCGCCCGCCGCCCTAAATGCCGGAGCGGTAACGTGGGGCAACGGCACGGGCGGCACAGTCGGCGTTGTAACATCGTCAAACTCGCTCGTTGGCGGCACGGCATTAGATGGTGTCGGCAATAGCGGAGTAACGGGGTTGACCAACGGCAACTACGTCGTTCGCAGTTCGAGTTGGGATAATCCATCACCGTTGATTGCAGGTGTCGGCGCGGTAACGTGGGGCAACGGTGCAGGCGGAACTATCGGCTTGGTTTCCGTGTCGAACTCGCTCATCGGCGGCACGGCGGGTGATAGTATCGGCAGCACACAAGTAACGCCATTGACTAACGGCAATTATGTCGTGAGCAGTCCGGCTTGGGATAATCCGTCGCCTGTCATCACCGATGTCGGCGCGGTAACTTGGGGCAACGGCACAGGCGGCACGATTGGTTTGGTAACATCAAGCAATTCACTCATCGGCGGCACCGCATTCGATACTATCGGGAGCAACGGAGTTACAGCATTGACCAACGGCAATTATGTTGCCCGTAATAATATTTGGAGCAATCCATCGCCGTCCACCGCAAATGTCGGCGCAATGACGTGGGGCAACGGCGCAGGCGGCACGGTCGGTTTAGTTACGTCATCAAATTCACTCATCGGCGGCACGGCAGCCGATCAGGTCGGAAGTGGCGGAATTACGCCTTTACCTAACGGCAATTATATCGCTTACAGCTTAGTTTGGGACAATCCATCGCCGGCAGCGGTTGATGCCCGCGCAGTTACTTTCGGCAACGGCGTAAGCGGCACGAGCGGCTTGCTTACTTCGGCTAACAGCGTTGTCGGCACAGCGGCAAACGGGGCGAATACTTTTTCCTACGATGCCACGCGCAACCGCGTCTTTGTCGGGCGTAGTGCGAGCAATATCGTCAGCGTTTTGTTCTTTAATACGACTGCCATTGTTGACGGCAACAGCAACAATCCCGCGACTTGGAACACCGGTTTGCCCAATGCGCTGGTCAACGGCATCATTCCAAACGGGCGCACCGTTACGCTTAATGCGATTATGAATGCCGGACAGATTGCCGTCGAATGCGGCGGCGCGTTGACGGGCGGTTCGGCTTCGGCTTACGTTATCGGCAGTATCCGCAAGGAATATTGTGCGGCGGCTGGCGAAACTTTTCTCTATCCGCTCGGCGATGCGGACGAATATTCACCGATGCAAACCGCCAACGTCAACGGCACGGGCAGACTTACCGCAAGCGTTACCGATTCTCTGCTTATCGGACTTTTGGCGACACATTCGGCTTCGCGCTTCTGGAGTTTGAACGGTTCAGGCATCACGACTAATCTGTCGTTCACCTACACCGACGGCGACGTGAGCGGCACGGAAACCGCCTACAACGTCTATCGCCGTTTCAGCACGACCACGACACAAGCCACGCCGTCATCAATCAACGCGGCAACAAATACGGCAACCGTTACAGGCGTTTCGAGCTTCTCCGATTGGGGCGTGGGCAATCTGTTCGCACCTCTCGCGGCAAATGTTTCGGTTTCGGGCAGAGTTTCAACGGCAAACGGCAACGGTT
This sequence comes from Acidobacteriota bacterium, assembly GCA_031409875.1. GTDB lineage: Bacteria > Acidobacteriota > Blastocatellia > Pyrinomonadales > Pyrinomonadaceae > CALMEH01. The sequence goes on from JANNYB010000194.1 coordinate 12,229, forward strand.
TGCGGAATGCGATTGTTAATCTGACGGACAGCAACGGCAATTCGCGGAGCGTAAGGACAGGTTCGTTCGGTTATTACAGTTTCGATGATGTCGAAGTCGGCGCAACCTACACCGTCAACGTCGCGGCGAAAAGATTCACCTTCGCCATTCCGACGCAGGTTATCACCGTCAAAGACAGCATCGCCGACGTAGATTTTACGGCTGAATAATTGGAGCGCAATTACTGGAGCGCAATTACTGGGAGCGCAGGCATCCTGCCTGCCCGTTCCAGCGAAGCGTAGAACGGAAAACGCCGCACGTTAAATCAACTTGATTCAATGTGCGGCGTTTTCGCGCCCTTTCTCGTTCCACTCGAAGGCGCGGCAGGCAAGATGCCTGCGCTCCCAGTAATGAGAACGCGCTCCCAGATTACGAAACTATTACTTACGGGATTTCAAAAATCGTTTATAATACGATTATGGTTAAAGCCAGACTTAATAAACTTACGGTTGAAGAATTTGCGAACACGCTCACGCACGGTTTCGGGTTGCTTTTGAGCATTGCGGGTTTTGTCTTTCTCGTTGCGTTGGCAAGTATTAACGGCGATTTTTGGTATATCACGAGCAGTATTGTTTATGGTTTGTCATTGATTGTGCTTTATGCCGCTTCGACCGTCTATCACAGCGAAACTTCGCCCGAAGCCAAACGCATTTTGCAAATCGTTGACCATTGTTGCATCTACGTTTTGATTGCCGGAAGCTACACGCCTTTTACGCTCATCGTCTTGCGCGACGGCATCGGGCAAAATCTGTTTTACTTCGTCTGGGCGTTTGCGCTTTTCGGGATTTTGATGAAATTAATCTGCGGCAAAAAGTATCCAATCATATCAACGCTGTCTTATTTAATAATGGGTTGGATTGGCGTAATCGCGGTTCAGCCGTTGTTCGCCGCGCTCGGTTTTGCGCCGATTGCGCTCGTCATCGCCGGCGGCATCGCCTATTCCGGCGGCGTAATTTTCTTCGCGTGGGAAAGTATGAAACATCATCACGCCATCTGGCACGTCTTCGTTCTGCTCGGCAGTATCTTTCATTTCCTCGCCGTCGCCATTTACGTTATGCCTTACGGTTTGAAAGCGTAACTCGAAAGAAATTTACTTTTAATTGTCGTTTTTGATTGTCAGAACGGCGATTTCGGGCGGGACGAGAAATCGAATCGGCAAAATGCTCGTGCCGATTCCGGCGGTTACGAACATATTGTGATCGTTTTCTTTGACCAAACCGTAAGCGTATTTTTGCCCGTAACTCAGTGGCACAACAGGTCTGCCCAACACGGGAAGCCAAACTTGCCCGCCGTGCGAATGTCCGGCGAGCATTAATTTAAAATCTTTGCCGAGCGTTTTGTGATATTGCAAAATGTAGAAAATGTCGGGGCTGTGTTCCAAAACGATGATGTCGCCGAGTTGCGGATTTGATGAAACGACGTTGCGGATTTTGCTGTCAAACGTGAACCACGAATCGAGTTTGAGATGATCTTCGAGTCCGAGCAGACGAAACTTTTGTCCGTTTTTTTCGATGATTTTGATTTCGTTTTCCAAAACATCAATCCCGACTTTTTCGAGTTCGGTTTTAACGGTTGTATCACTGTAATAACCGTCGTGATTTCCCAAAACCGCGAAAACGCCGAGATTCGCTTTCAAACCTTTGAGATTTTCGGCGATTGTTTCCATCGGCATCTTTAAATCATTTTCCGTTACGGCTTCAGTTCCGCCTTTTTCAGAAATGTAATCGCCCAAAAGCACGATTAAATCGGCGTTTTGTTCGTTAGCTTTCTGCACGACAAGACGAATTTTCTCTTCCGTAACGCCGCGTGAGCCGCCGTGAATGTCGGAAATAGCAACGATTTTCAAACCGTTAAGATTGGAATTCCAATCTTTGATTTTGATTTCGTTTTCGCTCACGACAAGCCGAAAAGGTTCGATAAAATAAGCGTAAGCCAAACACACCAAACCGAAACCGACAAACGCGGCACAGGCAATGAGAATTTTCCGACGAGTGATTTTCATATCATTGTTCTGAGTCCCGACTTCAGTCGGCAACCGCCAGCGAAGCGAAGCGGTTTCACGTTTGCAATCAAAAACTTAATCGTCAACAAGTTTCTGCTTTGCTTCGCTCGCAGAAAAGCCGACTGAAGTCGGGACTCAAAACTTAGAAATATTCACGCCAACGCGCATCAACAAGTTGCTTTATATCTTCGCGGACTTCGACTTCTTTCGGATACCAAGGTTTCATTCGCGCATCAATGACAATCGGATTTTTGTAGGAAATATGATTGTTTTCAACCGAAATTTCTTTGGCTTTGATGTCCGTCGAAGGATTGAACCGCGTCCACGTTGCCCATAAAAATTTATCGGCTGATGAAGCAAACTCAATTGAATCGTGAAGCACGACGATTTGAAAATCATCGAAAATACCACATTTTGCAATTCTCTCACCTAATTCGTTATCAGACGCATAATTCTCCGTTTCCAACACCAAACAACCGCCGCAAAAAACCTTCGCTTTTTTCACACCTGACGGCAAATTGCCCGAAAATTCGCGCTTCAATTCCCTTTTCTTTTCGCCAACGCCGACGAGCATTGCTTTCGAGCCGTGATTTATTTTTCCGCTGGCGTAATCGAGCGTATCAAACGAAGTTCTGTCGAAAATAAAGAAATCGCTTGCCCAATCAACGCGCTCCAGAATGTATTCGAAAACTGTTTTGAAATCGCGCAAATCTTGAGGTTTGTCGGTCAACATCAAGAATTTCGTGAGCGATAATTGACCTTCGCCCAAAATCCGAAAACCTGCGCCGAGTGCTTCGCGGGCGTAGCGTTCCTTAACAACTGCCGCCGCCAAACTGTGAAAACCTGTTTCGCCGTAACTCCACAAATCTTTTACGGCAGGCATTACGAGCGGAAAAAGCGGCGAAAGAAGTTCCTGCAAATAATCGCCGATAAAATAATCTTCCTGACGCGGTTTGCCGACGACGGTTGCCGGATAAATCGCGTCTTTCCGATGAAAAATCGCTTTGCATTGGAAAACCGGATAAGAATGAACCAGCGAATAATAACCGTAATGATCGCCGAAAGGTCCTTCGGGTTGGCGAATGTTTGGCGGAACTTCGCCGCTGAAAACGAATTCGGCTTCGGCAATCAAACGCAAACCGTTTTCGAGCGGATTTTTAACGGTTTCAATCTTTGAATTTGCCAAAAGCGAAGCCAACATCAATTCGGGAACGTCTTCGGGCAAAGGCGCAATCGCCGCCAAAATCATTGCGGGCGCACCGCCGACCGTGATATTGACCGGCAAAGGTTTATTTAATTTTTCCGCTTCAAAATGATGAAAACCGCCGCCTTTGCCGATTTGCCAGTGAATTCCCGTCGTCGTGTCGTCGTATCGTTGAATGCGATACATTCCGAGATTGTGTTTTCCCGAAATCGGGCTTTCGGTATAAACGAGCGGCAAAGTTACAAAATGTCCGCCGTCTTCGTGCCAAAGTTGAAGCAGAGGAATTTCCGTAAGTTTCGGTTCACGCGAAAATCTTTCTAAAATCGGCGCGTTTTTGACAGTTTTAGTGCCGAGTTTCAGCGCATCAAACGCCATCTGCCGATAATTCCAAAGTTCTTTCGGCTTTGGAGGAAGTAAAACTTCGACCATTTCGACCGCGTTTTTAACAAATTCCAGCGGCTTTTTCCCAAACGCCAATTCGATGCGCTTTGCCGTGCCGAAAAGATTCGTAACCACCGGAAACTTCGAGCCTTTGACGTTCTTGAAAAACAAAGCCTTGCCCTGTTCATCAATCACGCGCCGATGAATTTCAGCAATTTCGAGATAAGGATCAACTTCCGCTTCGATTTCGATTATCTCGTTTTCTCTGCGAAGCGTTTCAAGAAATGAACGGAGATTTTTGTGCATTTTATTCGTCGTAGATTCCGCAAAATAGCGTCTGTTCGTAATCAATCAAGCCAACGCGCAAATGGTCGAGAAAACCGATTCTGCCCAAAATATTTAGTCCGAATGATTCACTTTCCGCAAAATAAACTGTTGTCGTCCATTCGTAATCAAAAACCGATAGAGTCAATTCTTGCCCAAAGGCATAGAAAATTCCGGTTGCCGTGCGAATCCGTATTTCTTCTGCCGTTTCGAGGTCTAAATTCAGCAAATCTGCCAATCGGCGTTCAAAAACACAAAAAGTGCTTCCCGTGTCGAGTTTTCCCAAAACATCTACAAAATTCAGTTGGTCTGACATCAACACAACGGGAATCGAAATAGCATCGGCATTAGGATAAAAATGTTTGTGAGAATAATTTTGCGGAAAGTCGCTCACATCCAACCTCCGCTAAAAGGTTCGTCCGCTTGAACGTGAACTAACAACGGACGTGAACAACCTTTGCCGCGTGCAGTTTTCAAAACAACCCGCGCATCTTCGCCCGAAGCAATCAAATTTCCGCCGAAAAGCGCAACCCATTTGTCTATAAAATTTTCCCGATTTTCACGAAGCCACTCCAAATCTTTTGCGCGGTCAAGCTGTTTTATTCCGGCTGGTCGAACTTGCGGTAATGTCTTTATCATATGTTTATTTTAACTCAAATCAGAGATTGAAAGGAAATTATAACCGCAAAATACGCGAAAATTATGAAAAGACTTTTCGCGTATTTTGCGTGTTTCGCGGTCAAATTGTATTTATTTCCTCAAATTTTCTTTACTCAAATCGAGTTCGTCGGCTTTGATAACGTCAATCGTCATATTCGGAAAACGCTTTGCCAAATCTTCTTTGAATTTCGCGTAATCTCCGACAATCACCAAATCGCCACCGAGCAGATTGTTTTTGGCAAAATCGCGGACTTGCTTGTCCGTAACCGTTTGGACGTTTTTCATAAACGAATTGAGTTCCGTCGTCGGCAAATCGAAAGCGTAAAGATCGGCAAGCGAATCGGCAAGCCCTTGCGTCGTTTCCAAATCGCGCCCGAAATCGCCGATTAGAACCAATTTGCGCGGCGACATTTCCGTCTGCGAAACATCCGTTTCGGTCAGACGCTTAATTTCACCGACAATCAATTCCGCAACTTCCGCCGCCGATTCATTTTTCGTCTGCGTCCGCGCTCCGAAATTCGTTTTCCAACCGCGCCAAGCAAAACCGCTTCCCGCGCCGTAACTCAAACCGCGTTTAATTCTGATTTCTTGATTCAAACGCGAAGAATAACCGCCACCGAGAACTGAATTCAAAACCGATGCCGAATAAAAATCTTTCGATGTCGAAGCACGGGCTTTGTCGTCATAACTTGTTCTTTCAATTTCAACCGAATACAAATAATTTACCGACGCTTGACCTGAATCCGGCAAATCAATCACGAGAATTCTCTTTGCAATCGGTATATTTTGCTTTGTTACAACAGAATTTGATACCGCAGTAGTTTCTAACGGTAAAGCGACAGTATCCAACATCAGAACTCTTCTAGGATTTTTCCAACTTGCAAATGATTTTTGGGCTGACGTATTTGCTTTTATGGCTGTAATGTCGCCTGTAAAAATTAAAACGGCAGATGTTGTAAGGTAATTTTCTTTGTGAAATTTGACAATATCTGCGCGTTTAATATTATTGATGCTTTCAACTGTTCCGCCAATCGGATGCTCATCAAAACTATATTTACTCGCAACAAAACCTGCTAAAAATCCGGGGTCTTGGAGGTTGTAAGTCAATTCATCGAGCATCTGACCTTTGAGCAATTCAATTTCACTTTCTTTAAATGTAGGATTCAGCACGACATCTGCTAAAATCGCCAACGCTTGATCGAGTTTGTCGCTCGAAACCGTAATCGAAACTTCCGAACCGTTCCAACCTGCGCCCGAATTTATCGAACCGCCGAGAAATTCGATTTGTTCGGCGATTTGTTTTGCCGAGCGCGTTTTCGTGCCTTTCGTCAAAAGCGAAGCGGTCATATCAGCCAAGCCAGCTTTTTCAAAATCTTCGTTAAATGCTCCGACATTGATTGATAATTGAATCGTAACGAGCGGCACATTTTTTCGCTCGATTGTTGCCACAGTCAAACCGTTTGCCAATTTTTTCTCTTGAACCGCCGGAACTTTTATCGGTTTCGCCGCGCCGGGTTTCGGTTGTTGGTCTTGGGCGTATGCGGGCGCAAAGGCAAAAGGTAAAAGGCAAAAGGCAAAAATCGCCATTATTACGCTGTTTCGGACTTTTTCAAATTCTTTCTTCATCATATTTTTTCCTTTTTACTTTTTACTTTTTACTTCAAATCTCCTTTTTGATAATAAATTACGACGCGGTTTTTGTCTGTAAAATATTTTTTCATCACTCTTTGCACGTCTGCCAAACTCACGTTTTGAAGTTTTTGAATGTCCGTATTAACTGCGGTCGGGTCGCCTTGATATGCAATTGCACTTTCGATTGCACCGGCTTTGCCGTCGTTGGTTTCGCGTTGTTGCAGCGTGCTTGTGATGAGTTGATTTTTCGCTTTGACGAGTTCATTTTGCGAAACGAAAGCGTTTTGGATTTTGCGGAGTTCGGTCAAAATTCCCTTTTCCAATTCTTCCGGCGTTTTGCCTTCCGCCGCAATCGCGTAAAAAACTAGCAAGCCTTTGTCAACGCGAATATCAGCGTAAAACGAGGCTTCTTGGGCAATTCCGGTTCGTGCAAGAGATTGATAAAGCCGCGAACTTTCACCGCTTGCCAAAATTGTTTGGGCAATTTCCAATGCCGGAACGTCTTCGCTTTTCGATGTCGGCGCAAGATAGGTTATCGCCACCGCAGGAAACGGAACATTCGGCGCGGTTTGGACATATCGTTTTTCTTCGGTGCGTTCGGGTTCGACTTCCGTAACACGCGGAATCGCCATTTTATTGGTAATAATTTTGCCGAAATATTTGTCCGTCCAAGCGTCAAACTGCACTTGCTCAAAATCGCCGACGACGATTAAAACAGCATTGTCGGGGCGATAATAAGTTTTATAAAACGCATTCGCATCATCAACGGTTGCGGCTTGCAATTCATCTAAATTTCCAATTCCCGGACGTTTATAAGGATGCGTCGTGAACGAAAGTTTTTCGAGATATTGCCCGAAAAGCATTCCGTAAGGATTTGCCAAAATTCGTTGGCGAAATTCTTCTTTAACAACATCGCGCTCCGAAGCAAAATTCTTTTCGTCAACATTCAAATTGACCATTCGTTCGCCTTCCGCCCAGAGCAAACTTTCGAGATAATTTGACGGCACAACTTCATAATAATTCGTAAAATCATCGTAGGTCGAAGCGTTATTGAAACCGCCGACATCTTCCGTCAGCCGATCCATTTTCTCGTTCGGCATATTTTTCGTTGACTTAAACATCAAATGTTCAAACATATGTGCGAAGCCCGAACGCCCTTGCGGATCGTCCTTTGAACCGACGTTATACCAAACGTGAATTGACACGGTCGGCGAAGATTTGTCCTGCAATGAAACAACCTTCAAACCGTTCGGCAAAGTTCTCTGCTGAATATTCAAAGGCGCAACTTTCACTTGCCCAAAAGCGATTTGCGCGAACAAGACAAAAATTAGTGTAAATAGAATTTTTCGCATATTTTTTATGTTCTGAGTTCTGAGTTCCAACTTCAGTTGGCAAAACCGCCAGCGAAGCAAAGCGGTTTTACTTCGATTAACATTCAAGTATAATCAACGTCAGGCAACTGCTTTGCTTCGCTCGCAGTTGCAGCCAACTGAAGTTGGAACTCAAAACAGTTTATTGGTAATCGTAAAAACCTTTGCCCGTTTTGCGTCCGAGCCAACCTGCGTCAACCATTTTCACAAGCAACGGACACGGACGATATTTTGAATCTCCTAAACCTTCGTGCATCACGCGCAAAATCGCCAAACAAACGTCTAAACCGATAAAATCTGCGAGCGTCAAAGGTCCCATCGGATGATTCATTCCAAGTTTCATAATGCCGTCAATACTTTCGCGTGTCGCAACGCCTTCGTAAAGCGCGAAAATCGCTTCGTTTATCATCGGAAGCAAGATTCGATTGGCAACAAAGCCAGGGAAATCTTGACAATCAAGCGGCGTTTTGCCCATTGTTTCGGACATTTCCTTAACTTTTGCGTAAGTTTCGTCAGATGTCGCAATGCCGCGAATGACTTCGACCAATTTCATCAACGGAACCGGATTCATAAAGTGCATTCCGATAACTTTGTCGGGACGTTTTGTAACTGCGCCGATTTTTGTAATCGAAATCGACGAAGTATTTGAAGCCAAAATACATTCGGCGTTCGTGATTTCGTCTAACTTTTCAAACAACTGTTTTTTAATCTCAAAATTTTCCGTCGCGGCTTCAACAACTAAGAAACAATCCTTTAAATCTTCAAGATTCGTGGTCGTTGAAATGCGCCCCAGAACTTCAGTTTTCTGTTCTTCCGTCATCGTTTCTTTTTTCACGAAACGATCAAGACTTTTGCCAATATTTGCCACGCCTTTTTCGACATAATCTTCTTTGATGTCGCAAATAATCACGTTAAAACCTGTCGCCGCCGCAGTTTGAGCAATGCCGTTGCCCATTGTTCCCGCACCAATAACTCCAATAATTTCACTCATTTTTTGATAAATTCCTTTTGATACGTTTGATAAAAATCTTAATACAAATTTATAGGAAATTCGGCGACTTAACAAACCTGCGAAACACAAAGAAAAAAGACAAAAGTAATTAGCAATTCTTACTTTTGTCTTGATATAGGTAAAGATTTTTTTAACGCAAAGGCGCAAAGGCGCAAAGACGCAAAGATTTATTAAGAGTTTTGCTGAGATTTGTTGGTAATTCAATAAAAATCTCGCCGCGTAAAATCAAATTCTCAATACTTTGTGTCTTTGCGCCTTTGCGCCTTTGCGTTAAAAAATCCTATTTAATGAATCAATTCCCGAATCGTCAATAAATTTTCCTTCAAAACATATTCGCACGCTCCGGCTTTTTTTGCTTCATCGCGCATTCGGGCGGTTTCGTATTTGGTTAAAATCAGGATTTTCGCTTCGGGATGAAGTTGCATAATTTCCCGTGTTGCCGTAAATCCGTCTTTTTCCTGCATTTCGACATCCATCAAAATCCATTCGGGACAATGCGCTTCGTAAGCCGCCAAAGCGTCCGCTCCATCCGCGCATTCGTGGATTTCAGCCGCCAAATCTTTGCAGACGCTTCTTATCAAACGCCGCATTGACGGATTATCTTCAACGATGAGCAGACTTTTCAGCATTGCTTTTATCAATACTTTGGACAGTTTTTTGATATTTGAAAGCCAATAAAGACGGGCTTTTTAAATTTGAACAAGTGAATTAAATCAAACTTAGCCCAAAACCTGACTTTGATTTAATTCATAACTTCAATGTTTTTCAATAATTTACAGTAATTATCGAATTAAAAACTGTCCGAAGTGTTGTTTTATTCAACATCCAAAAAAAGCGTAATTAGCACTTTTGTATTGGTTGTATTCGAAACGTCCAAACGGTGGTCGCCGGATTTCTTGACGACAAATGTTTTCGGGTTTTTTGCGCGAGAAGGTATTGAAGAATCCTGATCGCCCGGTTCACCCAAATAGACTTTGAGGTCGCTTTCTTTGTCGTCATAATCAACTGTATAACTGATTTTTTGTCCTTTTTTGACATTGAAAACGAAACTAATTGCACCATTGGCGGGAATTTCTTTGGTAACAGACCCAGAAGTTTCGCCTCGTGCAAATTCAATTCTTTCCTCATTGGAAGAACCGGTGTTTGTCGAGGTTGAAGCAGCAGCTTTAATACTTACTTCCAGATCGAACTTAACGGATTTAGCCGACTGATTGACCACCTCAATCGTATATTCTCCGGTTTTATTAATTTTGCGGGTAACATCCCTATTTAGAGCAATGGTTGTGTCGGCTTTTTGGTTTTCGTCTTCATTAAAAACAACGGTCAATTGATTGGTTCTGTCGGTTACTTTAACTAGTGCGGTTGCGCCTTTTTCTCCGTTAAAAGTGAATTTCATCGTCCCGTTGGCAGGAATCGTTTTGCTTACATTTGCTTGATCCGATCCCTCGAAATTAAGGGCTTCGGACTCAACATCCGAATTAGCTGCTGCCATAAATTCGGCACTAAAAAGATTCAAATAAAGAGTCGTAGTAATCCTTTTATTCGTCCGATTTTCAATCAAAATGTCATAATCCCCAGTTTCCGGAATCAAGTATTCATTGGTTGCTTTGGGTCCCGATTCTTTTAAAAAGTCGTTGCCCCCGCTTTTCGTGAAAAATACTTCAAGGTCGCTATCTTTAAAGTCGTAGCCGGCAGTATAAGAGATCGTTTGTCCGGCATTCGCCCTAAAAGTAACAGTCAGGGAACCGTTTGGCGCGAGTGTTCTTTGCAATGCTACGTCGTTGTTAGTGCTATCAACCTTTAACTGAACCCTTTCTTTGGTCTGGGCAAACGAAAAAATCGCAAATGCTCCAATCATCATTAAACCTACAAAATTTTTTATCAATATTTTTTTCATCATTATTTTCCTCTTAAGCAGGTGAGCAAAAGTTTTGCCGGATTTTGCTTCGCGTTCGGAGTTCCAACTTTAGTTGGGTTGCGCCGCGCTTCGCTGGCGCAAGAGCCAGCTAAAGCTGGAACTCCGAACTTTTCACAATGCCTCATTACTTTTACTCACCTGCTTATTTTTTATTGAATTGGTCTTTGATTCAGGGAAAGTTTAGCTGAAACAATGAAAGCGTTTCCGAGCGGTAAAAATTACCAAAGCCATTTCGAGTTTTATCTTGCAACAACGAAAGGCAAAAAACATCGTAGCTACCACCTATTTTTTCTAGGTGCTACTACTCATTTTTTTGACTGGAGCGCAAGCGTCCCCGCTTGCAAACGCCGCGTTTTTCAGCGGTGTAAAGCCTTCGCGTTAATTCAAGTTGATTTCTGCTCGAACGCTTTTTCGCGCTCTGCGCTCATTGCAAGCGGGGACGCTTGCGCTCCAGTCTAAATCTCGGATTTATTTATCAAAGCATAAGTTAATAAAGCATTTTTGCCTTCTAAATTGAGTTTGGCGCAGATATTTGAACGGTGATTTTCGACCGTGCGGATGCTGATGAAAAGTTCGTCGGCGATTTGTTTGTTATTTTTGGCTTCGGAAACTAATTTTAAAACTCGGCGTTCGGAAGTTGTTAATGATTCGAGCGGCGAATTTTTAGGTTTTTCGGCACGATTGAGCCGTTTGATTAAAAGCGTCGAAAGCATCGGACTGATAAAATTTTCGCCTTTCGCAACCGCGTGAATCGCGTTTGTAATTTCGCTGACGGCACTGTCTTTCAAAACATAACCTTTCACGCCCGCGTCCAGAGCGGCGTTGAAAAATCGTTCTTCTTTATACATCGTCAACAAAATAATGGAACACGGCAGATTTTCCGCTTTCACGGCGTTCAAAACTGCGAAACCGTCTTTTCGCGGCATATCAACATCCAAAACAGCGACTTGCGGCTTCAATTTCCGCAAACATTCAAGCGCAGATTCGCCGTCATTAACCGCCGCAACAATTTTCAGACGTTTATCCGTTTCAATAATCTGCTGCAAACCACGCTGAAAAATCGGATGATCGTCGGCGATTAAAATTGTAATTTCACTTTCAATCATTTTTTATATTTTCAATTTTAACCGAAACACTCGTGCCTTTGCCGATTTCGGAATCAATCGCAAAAGTTCCGCCTAAGATTTTGACTCTTTCGGCGATACCGTTCAAACCTAAACCGCGATTTACGTTGATATTTTCCACATCAAACCCCGAACCGTTATCTTTTACATTCAAAATAAGTTGCCCGTTTTCCCGAAAAACTTCAACGCTCGCTTTCGTAGCTTTTGAATGTTTGATGATATTGTTCAGACTTTCCTGCACGATACGGTAAAAATTTATTTCGTCATCTTTCGTGAATAAATCATCAATCCGCGCGATGTCGCAATTTATCTCGATTCCCGAAGCCGCTTCGACATCTTCAATCATTTCCTCAATCGTCGCGGTTAATCCAAGTCGCTCGATGTGAAGCGGGCGCAAATTATACGCAATCGAACGAACTTCGCTCAAAGCATCGGTTACGGTTTCTTGAATTTCATCAAACTGCTCGTCCTTGTCTTCAACCGCCAAACCCAACAGCGCACGATTTTTTATCACCAAAAGATTTTGCCCCAAACCGTCGTGAAGTTCCTGCGCGATGCGTTTTCTTTCGGCTTCCTGCGATGCAATAAGTTGCCGCGAAAAATTCTCCTGCGCGAAAGCTGATTTTTGCAGTTGCCCGATTCGATAACGATAAAACAAATAAGCAATCGCCGCCGACAAAAGCAAAATCAACGCCCAAAACCACCAAGTTTTATAAAACGGCGCGAGAACGATTATTTTGATTGATTTCCCTTCCGCGTTCCAAATTCCATCTGCATTGGAAGCGGTAACGCGAAAAACATATTCGCCCGAAGGCAGATAAGAATAATTCACATTGCGCCGCGTTCCGGCATTTATCCAATCTTTGTCCAAACCTTCGAGTTTATATCGAAAACGAATCTGGTCGGATTTGATAAAACTCAAAGCCGTGTAATTTATATCGAGATAAGTTTGATTCGGTTCGAGTTCGATTTGGAATTTGGAATTTGGAATTTGGAATTTGGAATTTGGAATTTTCTCGCGGTCAATTTCGATGGTTTCAATTTCAATCGGCGGCGGCAACACATTTGTTTGCAACAATTCAGGATTGACAACCGCCACGCCATCGAGCGTTGGAAACCAAATTTTCCCGTCATCATTAATCATCGCCGAAGGTGAGCGTCCGCCGTTGCATTCGGTCGAAATCATTCCGTCGGCTTTTCCGTAAGCGATTGAATCGTAATGATTAGATTTTCCATCGGCAAAATCGTGAAGTTGGTGCTTGGAAACGCGATAAATCCCTTGATTACTGCTCATCCAAAAATTGCCCGAAGCGTCTTCCATAATCGCAAAAACGCCGTTGTTGAAAAGTCCGTTTTCGGTATTGAAATTAAAAAATTTACCGTCCTTGAAACGCGACAGACCGCCGTCATAAGTTCCAATCCAAAAAGTTCCGTCCGCATCTTCTTTAATTGAACGCACAAAATTGCTCGGCAAACCTTCATTTGTCGTGTAATTGGTAAATTTTCCGTCCCTCAAATGCGATAATCCGTTGAAAGTTCCAATCCAAAATGTTCCGTCTTTCGCTTGGTGAATAAATTTGACATCATTGCCCGCCAAACCTTCGGCAGTTGAGAAAAGTGTTGTAATT
>JANNYB010000195.1:0-6193 GCA_031409875.1 Acidobacteriota bacterium
TGCAAAATCTTTGCAAGGAAAAATCTCTCTGCCCGGCGACAAATCAATTTCGCATCGCGCCGCACTTTTCGCTTCAATGGCGGAAGGTGAAACGCGCATCGAAAATTTTGCAACGAGCGCGGATTGCGCTTCGACTTTGCAATGTTTGCAACAATTAGGCGTGGAAATTAAACGCAAAAACACGACAATTTTTATCAAAGGTGTCGGCAAAAAAGGTTTTCGGAAAAGCGAAAAACCGCTTGATTGCGGAAATTCGGGAACTACGGTGAGATTGATTTCGGGAATTTTGGCTGGACAAGATTTCGATGTAATTTTAACCGGCGATGAAAGTTTATCAAAACGTCCGATGCGCCGAATTATCGAACCTTTAACGCAAATGGGCGCAAAGATTGAATCAAATGAAAATTGTCTGCCGCTGAAAATTTACGGGAAAAATCCGCTTCGGGCGATTTCCTACGATTTGCCGATGGCTTCGGCGCAGGTGAAATCGTGCGTTTTGCTGGCAGGTCTGAATGCGGACGGCGAAACAATCGTGTCAGAACCGCCTGCGGTAGCGGGTGGTTTAACTTCGCGTTTCGAGTTTTCATCAACCATTTCAAAAGATAAACTTCAACCGCCCGCTACCGCAGGCGGTTCTGACATTGCTTTAACGCGCAATCACACCGAAAAAATGTTAAAGTTTCTCGGTGCAAATATTGACATTTCCGGCAATCAAATTTCAATTTCAGGCGATTCGGAGTTGACTGCGAAAGATTTGCAAATTCCTTCGGACATTTCTTCTTCGGCGTTTTTTCTCGTCGCGGCGGCGTGTTTGGAAGATTCGGAGATTTTTATCGAAAATGTCGGGTTAAATCCGACGCGAACCGCGATTTTAGATGTTTTGATAAATTTCGGCGCGGACATTAAAATTTCAAACAAAAGAGAAGTTTCCGGCGAAATAGTCGGCGATCTTTGCGTAAAAGGTCATAAAACTCTGATTCCGAAATCAAATGATAATCTTTTATCTGGAAAAATTATCGCTAATTTAATTGACGAAATTCCAGTTTTGGCAATTTTCGCCACAAAAATCGAAGGCGGTTTAGAAATTCGCGGCGCACAGGAATTGCGCGTGAAAGAATCGGACAGAATCGCGGCAGTTGTCGAAAATTTAAGGCGAATGAACGCAAAAGTCGAAGAATTCGATGACGGGTTTCGCGTTGAAAAATCAAATTTGAAATCTGCAACGATTGATAGTTTCGGCGATCATCGAATTGCGATGGCTTTTTCCGTTGCCGCACTTTTTGCCGACGGCGAAAGCGAAATCATTGGCGCGGAATCGGCGGCGGTTTCGTTTCCTGAATTTTTTGAAACTCTTGAGAAAGTGAGAAAGTGAGAAAGCGAGAAAGCGAGAAAGTGAGATTTCTTAATTTCAAAGTTTGATATTTACAGTAAAAACTTCAAGAGAGAAAAATCTCACTTTCTCACTTTCTCACTTTCTAAAATATGAATCACGAAAAACGCATAATTCTGACCGGATTTATGGGCGTTGGTAAATCAACCGTCGCGCGGCATTTGTCGTATTTGCTGAAATGCGAAAAGCTCGACCTCGATGCGATGATTGAATCGAGCGAAAAACGCCCGATTGCCGACATCATAAACACGGACGGCGAAGCGCGTTTTCGTGAAATCGAAACCGAAAATTTGCGTTGCATTTTGCAGAGAGGCACACGCATTATCGCGCTCGGCGGCGGCGCGTGGACTTTGGAAGAAAATCGCAAAATCATCCGCGAAACCGATTGCACAGTCATCTGGCTCGAATCGAGTTTTGAACATTGCTGGCAAAACATTAAGCACTCAAAACGCGAGCGACCAATCGCCAAAAACAAGCGAAACGCACAACAACTCTTTCAAGAACGCGAAAAATATTACTGTTTGGCGGATTGGCATTTCATTGTCAAACCGGAACTTAACTCGTTTGAACTTGCCAAAAAAATTGTCGAAGAAGTTTTTTTATAAAAAATATAAAATTTGAATGTTTTCGGCTTGCATTAGAAAATTTTTACAGATAAAATTTCCCTGAATTTTTAATATGAAAATTTATAAAGGATGTCGGGTAAATCTGCGCCTTTATCAGAATAAAATTAAGAAGAAAGGATTTTCAGGAGAAGATTAATGAAAATTAAATTATTAGGAACACTTGGTTTAGCAAGTCTTTTATTCGTTTCGGCGTGCGGTGGCGGAAGCAACACGAACGCCAATAATGCAAATGCAAATGTCAACAAAGCCACACCCGTTCCAATGACGAACGAAGCGGCGAAAACTGACCCGAATTTGCAAAAGAAAATTCAAGACGCTTTAGTGGCGAAAGGATTCAAAGATGCAACGGTTGACACTTCGACGACTCCGGCGACTCTTCGCGGTTCAGTTCCGAAAGGAAAGTTGGCGGAAGCAGTTCAAGCGGCGCAAGAAGCTAACGGCGGAAAACCCGTTAAGAGTGAATTGGTCGAAAAATAGGTTGACATAATCAATAGGAGAAAACAAAAATGTCTTTACAAGAAAAATATCAATCGTTGATTGACATGGCAAACGGCGCAGGAATTTCGGGATTAAATGTTACCGAAGGCGAAGGTTTTATCAAAATCGAAGGCAGTGCGCCGAGCGCAGACATCAAACAGATGCTCTGGGACGAATACGGACGCATTGACCCCGATTATCGTTCGGGCGACATGGTTCTGGACGTTACCGCTCCCGAAGCCGCTTCGAATACCTATACGGTTCAATCGGGCGACAACTTGAGCAAAATCGGTTCAAAATACGGCGTGAGTTGGAACGACATCTTCGAAGCCAACCGCGACAAACTCGACAATCCCGATAAAATTTTCCCGGGACAAGAATTAACCATTCCGCAAGGGTAATAATTTTTTGTTGCTTTTTATCGAAGCGTTCTGATATGTTTGCCTTTAGCAAATGTTTCAGAACGCTTTTTTGTTTCGGAGGTTTTATGAAATTTAATCGAAATCTCGCTTTTTGCTTTCTTTTATTTGTTTCAGCCGCTTTTGCTCAAAATTCACGCGAAAATGCTTGGCGTGAAATAGAAGATTTGCGGCAACAAATCAAGGAGCGCGAAAAAATTCTGCTTGCAGTTTCCGATGAAGATTCGGCGACTTATAAAAATTTTCTTGAGCAAGAAAACACAGGAATTACACGGCTTCTACCGCTTGAAGGATATGATGGAAGACTCACAATTCGCGGCGGCGGCGCATATTATTCGTTTACACAGAAAACTCACCAATACAATTTCGGCTCGGATATTTTGTTGGAAGCAAATACTTTTACGGTCGGATTTGCCGGACGTGATTTCAAAGCGTTTAAAGATTTGGGAAAAGTTTCCATCGAAAATTTATCTTTGGAATCCGAAGGCGTAAAAGAATTAGCGCAGTTTGATTCGCCGCTCAATCCGAATGTTAATTTGAGTCGGGTAATGGCTCGAATGCCTCAAAGTTCGAGAATCGCAGCAGAAGTTGGCAAAACATACGCACTTCGCTCAATGAATCTCGAACGAAGCGATATTCTTGTTGTATTTCACACTGTGAGCGAAGATATTGATGGAAGTTTCGTGATTGTTTGGAAGATTCTAAAGTCGTTTAGTTTCGAGAACGAAATAAAGGAAAAAATTCTTTCAACTTTAAGAGCAAAAGGCTTTAATGAAGTTACGGTTGATTTTTCTACGAAACCGATAACATTACGCGGCACAATTCCGAAAGGAAAAATGGCGGAAGCCGTTCAAGCAGCACAAGAAGCAAATGGCGGAAAACCTGTTAAAAGTGAACTTACCGAAAAATAAATGAAAGTCCGTTTGAAAATTCAGACGGGCTTTTTTCTTTTCTCACAATAATTTGCTACATTTTTCTTAATGGCATTAGAAACGGATTTTATCGTTATCGGCAGCGGCGTGGCAGGACTTCGGGCTTCGATTGAATTGGCGAAAACGGGCGCACGGGTTACAGTTTTGACAAAAGATAAAGCGTCGGAATCGAACACCGAATACGCGCAAGGCGGCGTGGCAGTTGTTTTATCTGACGACGACAATGCCGAGCTTCACGAAGAAGATACGCTAATTGCGGGCGCGGGTTTGTGCGATACGGAAGCTGTCGAAACGCTCGTTACGGACGGCACGAAATACATCAAACAACTTATCGAATGGGGCATCGAATTTGACCGCGAAGGCGGAAAACTCGCTTTTACGCAAGAAGCCGCGCATTCAAGAAGGAGAATTTTACACGCGCACGGCGATTCGACGGGAAAAGAAATCGTTCGCGCCTTGATTGCCAGAGCAAGACAAGAAAAAACGATTGTTTTGATGCCGTTTGCGAATACGGAAAGTTTGATTGTAGCGGACGGCAGATGCGTCGGCGTTCGTTTTCTCGATCCGATTCTTCGTGCGCCGCGTGAGATTTTCGCCAAAGCTGTGATTTTATGCACCGGCGGCGCGGGACAGCTTTATTTGCACACGACAAATCCGCCTGTGGCGACCGGCGACGGAATGGCGATGGCTTATTTTGCGGGCGCGGAAATGGCTGATATGGAATTTGTGCAATTTCACCCGACGGCTTTGAGCATCGAAAATGCGCCGAGATTTTTATTAAGCGAAGCAATGCGCGGCGAAGGCGGAATTTTGCGAAATTCACAGGGCGAAAGATTTATGGGAAATTACGATGAGCGTTTGGAACTTGCGCCGCGAGATATTGTTTCACGTTCGATTGTTGCCGAAATGCGCCGCACGGGAACGCGCAATGTTTTTCTCGATATGACCTCGATGAGTGAAGATTTTTTGCGCGAAAGATTTCCGAAAATCTACGAAACCTGCAAATTTTACGATTTGAATATTGCCAAAGATTTGCTGCCTGTTTCGCCCGCTTCGCATTATTGTATGGGCGGAATTCGCACGGATTTGCACGGGCGTTCGACTTTACAAGGACTTTATGCGGCAGGCGAAGTTACTTGCACGGGCGTTCACGGCGCAAATCGTTTGGCATCGAATTCGCTGCTCGAAGGCTTGGTTTTTGGCGCACGAGCAGGCGAAGCAATGATTAAAGACAATTCCAAATTCCAAATTCCAGATTTCAGATTGGAAAACAAGGAATCTGGAATTTGGAATTTGGAATCCGGAATCTCAACTGCTGTGAAAAAGCGCGTTAAGCGTGTAATGTGGGAACGAGTCGGGATTTTGCGCGATAGAGATTCTTTGAAACGCGCTTTGGGAGAATTTGAGCAAATTGAACACGCAAATCTCTCGGCATCTTCGCGCAATTTCGTCAGTTTGGCGAAGTTGGTTGCAACAAGCGCACTTTGGCGCGAAGAATCGCGCGGCGGACATTTTCGCAACGATTTTCCCGAACGCAATGATGCCAATTGGGACAAACATTCAATCCAAAAACTCGGCGAAGAAATTTCTTCAAACGAAAAAATAAATTTCTAAAACAGAAAAGACATCCCGAAAGATGCCTTAAATTATTAATTTTATTGGTGGAGAAGTATCGAATTACATAAAACAAATGACACAAAGCGATTTTTTCGCTCGATTACATTGCGGATTGTCCAACGGCTAACACCATATTTTGCCGCAAGTCTCTTTTGTGTCCCTTAAATGTTCCGATAAAGTTCTTTAGAAAATCAAGTTCAGTGATAATTTAGTTTAGGTTATGAGATTAGATAAGCAGGTGGGCAAAAGTTTTGCGGCATTTTCGCTTAACATGGAATCCTGATTCAGTTGACAAAATCATCGTTGACAGTTTTGAAACACCGATTCCGCGCCCGTCTCTGAATGACTGCCAAAAGCGCGTTTATTCAGGCAAAAAGAAACGACACACTTTGAAAACACAAATCATCACCGACCAAAAAGGCAAAATATTAGACATCACCAGCGGACATCGCGGACATCGCGCAGATGTCAAAATCCGGCACGAAACCAAGTTGCCCGAAGAACTGAACGAATTACCAAAGTTAGGCGATAAAGCCTATTTGGGAGACGATTTGCCAACCTAAATTCCAAAGCAGAAACCCAAAGGAGGCGAATACCGATTAGCCCAAGGCATTTTCCCAACTGTTGTTTCAGTCATTGTCGAACTGCTCCAATTTTCAGATTTAATGAACTAAGATTTGAACAGAACAGGCGTAGCTTACCTACTTTTTAACTTTGTCGGAATATCTATTA
>JANNYB010000196.1:0-38359 GCA_031409875.1 Acidobacteriota bacterium
CAATTTTCTCGCCGAAAATTCTATTTTCAACAACTGTTTTTTCGCCAAACTCCTCGAAATTCGCCAATTCGTGGTGAAATTCAATTAAACCGGATTCAATTTTTGTAATTGCTTTAGTCATTCAAAAATACTATATATATGGTCTCCGTCTGATAAATCTTTGTGGCTTGTCATTGCTTCCAAACGCACACGAACTTGTGTATTAGGTTGAACAAAATCAAGTCGAATCCTCATTATTCTAGCGGAGTCATTTTCCATTTGATAAATAACGGTGCAAAGTAAGTGGTAAATCGGTGGATTAAGACTGTTTCTTAATTTAGCTGATGATGAAGTCAAGACCCGACGATTTGCATCTGTTTCATCCCAATTGCTTGTTGATTTTATCTCAAATGCAATGTGTCTAAAATTATCTGCTAATCTTTCTAAAATTCTGTCAGGATACCCTTGCCCTTGACAATTATTGACTACAAAAAACATTAAATTTTGATTGAGTCTTTCTGTTAAGTAGTTGGCGATTCGATTTCCTATTGCTTGGTTTTTAATCTCTGCCTCCATCTCATAAAGAGAATTTATCAAACCATTATTTTCAATAGCTTGCTGAAAGTCGTTTTGAACTTGCTCAATCAACTCATCTTCCCAAATGCTAATAAGCTCTTGAACTTTAGCATTTTCCCAAGTCAATAAGTCTTCATAGTATTGAGATAAACTTTTTATTACCATAAATTTAGATTTTAACACGCCTAACCGCTAATTTATTAATCAGATTTTCCTTTACATCAAAACCGATTCCGGCTGATTCGGGTGCGATGATTGTTCCGTTTGGCGAAACTTCGACCGCCGGTTCGATGATGTCTTCGTGCCAATATCTTTTTGACGCGGAAACGTCGCCGGGAAGTGTGAAACCGGCGAGCGTTGAGATGGCGATGTTGTGGGCGCGTCCGATTCCCGATTCGAGCATTCCGCCGCACCAGATTGGCATATTTGCCGTGCGGCAGATTTCTTCGATTCGTTTCGATTCCGAATGTCCGCCGACTCGTCCGTTTT
The DNA here is from genome assembly GCA_031409875.1 of Acidobacteriota bacterium. GTDB lineage: Bacteria > Acidobacteriota > Blastocatellia > Pyrinomonadales > Pyrinomonadaceae > CALMEH01. The sequence goes on from JANNYB010000196.1 coordinate 1,045, forward strand.
TGACGTTGATGATTTTCCCTGATTTTAATTCGATTGCTTTTCGCGCATCTTCGGGCGATTTTATCGGCTCATCGAGGCAAATCGGCGTGGAAATTTCGCGTTGCAATTTCGCGTGATCAATAATGTCGTCGTGCGCCAAAGGCTGTTCGAGCATCATTAATTTGAACTCGTCCAAACTTTTTAATTTATCAATATCGTCTAATGAATACGCCGAATTTGCATCGCCCATCAATAAAATATCGCCAAAAGTTTCGCGCACTTTTTTGATAACTTCATAATCCCAACGCGGCGAGATTTTTATCTTAATTCGTTGATAACCCGCATCAAGCTCAATTTGGATTTTCTCAAGAAGTTGTTCAATCGAATCTTGAATTCCAATCGAAACGCCGCAAGCAATTTCTTGATTCACGCCGCCAAGGTGTTTCCACAAAGGCACGTTTAATTTTTTCGCTTCCAAATCCCAAACCGCCGTTTCAATCGCCGCTTTCGACATTCGATTTCCGCGAACATTTTTTAGAATATCCCAAACATTTTCCGCCGTTTCAAACTCTTTTCCGACAAGCATCGGCGCGAGAATTTTCTCCAAAACCTGCCAACAAGCGTCCGTCCATTCTTCCGAATAAGAAGGCGTTTCGCCCGCCGTGCATTCGCCCCAACCTTCATTATTATTTTCATCAACAACGCGAGCTAAAATAATTCTTCGTTCGTAAGTTCGCCCAAAACTCGTTTCAAAAAAATGGACGAGCGGCAAATTTATTTCGATAAGTTCGATTGATTTGATTTTCATCAATTTTATTTTCAACGCAAAGACGCAAAGACGCAAAGTCTTGAAAGTAAAAAGTAAAAAGTAAAAAGTAAAAATTGCTTTTGCCTTTTATCTTTTATCTTCGCGTCTTCGCGTCTTTGCGTCTTTGCGTCTTTGCGTTAAATTCTTAATCAATTACATTTGCCGCAATCGTTGTTTTGTGTTTGCCGATTGATGGCTTTCAAATCGCGCTGATAACCTTCGATGATGTTCAAAATAAATTTCACATCTTTGTCTTCCATATTCGGAAAGCGTTTGTAAGTTTCTGAAACTGAACTATTTAGAAAGTTTTCAGCTTGCCGATAATTTTGACGTTTGGCGGCTTCGGTCATCTCGAAAAGCGATTGCGCGAGTTCGGCAATCGTGTAATTTTTCTTGACTTCAACATCTGTCAAAAGTTCGCAAAATTTTTGCTCACTAGGAACTAACTTAACCTCTTGAACTTCTTCAACTGTTTTTTGCCGTTGGACATCAAAATACGAAAGACGAATTTTCACAGTCGAAGCAGTTTTCAAAGGATTTTTAGCACGAAAACGCATCATCACAACTTGCGTCAAACCGTTGTTCATATTGTCAACCGTGATTGAAACGCCATTTGCACGAAAACGCGGCGCGTAGCCGTAAATCTTTTCAATCTGCAAATTAGAATCGTAATCAACGCTGACTTCGACCTTTTTCGCCACTTGCGAAATCAAACTTTGCACTTCGTTGACAAAGATTTTTTCGATGTCCTGATAATCGGAAACGAAATAATACAGTCCGCGCCCGCGTGTTGCCAAAGTTCGCAAAAGGTCGTTGTTCAAATTCAGTCCAACGCCGATAGTCGAAAGGTCTATGCCTTGCCCGTTGAATTCCGAAGATTCGGTGGCGATTTTGTTTGGGTCAATCGTGCCGACATTCGCAATGCCGTCGGTCAATAAAATCACGCGATTAGTCGCGTCTTTACGGAAATTTTTCAACGCTTCTTTGTATCCGAGCATCAATCCGCCGTGCAGATTTGTCGAACCGTCCGGCTGAATGCGGTCAATCGCTTTTCGCAATTCATAGCCGTCGCCGATGCGATTTGCCGGAAACAAAACCTGTGCATCAGTATCAAAAACAACAATTGAAACGACATCGTCGGGGCGCAATTTTCCAACCAAAGTTCGCAAAGATTCTTTCACCCGCGACATTTTATCGCTTTCCGCCATCGAACCGCTTTTATCAATCACCAAAACCAAATTCAGCGGACGCAAATCGGTTCGCTCGCTGACTTCCGTCGTCGTAAAACCAATTTGCAAAACGGCTTCGCGTTGCGCGGAAGAAATTTCGTTGTTTCCCCAGCGCGTATCGAGCGCGACCGCTTGCCCAACTTTCGGAAGCGAAAGACGATGTTTGTGATAATTGATAAATTCCTCGACCGCAACCTCATCGGGAACTTTAAAATTAACCGCCGGATTATTTGAATTGACCGTCTGCGGATTTGAATTTGAAATCGCCCGACTCTGCGAAACCGAAGCCGAAGAACCGCTTTGTTGCGCTAAAGTGTTGATAGCAAAACACAAAAAGACTACACCGCAACCAAACAGAAATCCGCCAAAACGAAAAACTTTCATCATTTTTCTCCTTTTTTAATTAGAATTTTTAAGAACTTGGAGAGAGTTTTGTAAAAATCTTTTGCTTAGAAAGATTCGCTCAAATCAATTTAAGTTGCTTGTTTGTCAGAAAATACTTTATTCAAAAGTAAAAAAATCGTCCGTTTCGACATCAAGTTTGCCCGTAATTCGCAAAAATGTTTTAAAATAAAATTTTATGCAGAAAGAAGATTTCTCAGACCTTTACGCGCTCGAAGAAAAATTTTGGTGGTTTGCCGGAATGCGCGAAATTGCCGCTTCCGTGCTTGACGATTTTTGCGAAGGTGACAATTTGAAAGTTCTTGACGCAGGTTGCGGCACAGGCTTAAATCTCGAATGGTTGCGGCGTTATACATCTGCGGAAAACATTTTCGGGCTTGATTATTCGGCGGACGCGATTGATTTTTGCACCGCACGCAAGCTCGAAAATCTCGTGCAAGGTTCGGCAACCGATTTACCTTTTGCTGATGAATCGTTTGATTTAGTCGCAAGTTTTGATGTGCTTGTCCAGCTTTTCGGCGACAACGGCGATCAACAAGCAATCGGCGAAATGTATCGCGTTTTGAAGCCGAACGGGTTAATTTTCGTGCGCGGCGCGGCTTATCAATGGATGCGAAGCGGACACGACATCGCCGTTAATTCGCAACGCCGTTATACATTAAAAGAATTAAAATCAAAAATCGAAGCGGCAGGATTTACCGTTTTGCGTTCGACTTATGCCAACACTTTGCTTTTTCCGGCGGCGGTCATTCGCCGACACATTATGAAACCGCTCGGCATTGGCGAAACAGGTTCGGATGTCAAACCTTTGCCGCCAAATATGGATTGGCTCAATTCATTTTTCACGAAAAATATGCTGGCAGAAGCGCGATTTTTGAAAAATCCGAAGCGAAGTTTGCCGTTCGGTTTATCGGCAATTTGCGTCGCGCAAAAGTCAGAACAGCCTGCGTGAGCGGGCTGTCAGGCGATAACACTCAATCAACTCAGAATGCAAACGCTCAACAGCCCGCTTACGCAGGCTGTTCTGACAAAACGGCAGCAATTACACTTTCGATTTCGCTTTCGGTCAGATGTGGATTAAGCGGCAATGAAAGAATTTCTTTACCAATTTTTTCAGCGTTTGGCAGAGATTTTTGCGTTGCTTGACGAAACAGATTTTGTTCGTGAAGCAAAAACGGATAATGAATCATCGTCGAAATTTTCTGCGTTTCGAGATGTTCTATCAAGCGTTCGCGTTTTGCCGATTTGATAACGTAAAGATGATAAACGTGCGAATCCGAATCTTCGCAAAAAGGCGTTTCGAGAATATTTTGAAAGGCTTCGTTGTAAATTTCTGCAATACGTTTGCGCCGCGAGTTCCATTCGTCTAATTTTTTCAATTTGACGCGCAAAAACGCCGCTTGCAATTCATCGAGCCGCGAATTTCTGCCTTCGATTTCTGTTTGAAAATTCTCGAAATGTCCGCCTTGCCGCAAGATTTTTATTTTCCGTAAAATCTCCGAATCATTTGAAACAACCGCGCCGCCGTCGCCTAATGCACCGAGATTTTTGCTCGGATAAAAGCTGTAAGCCGCCGCGCGACTGAAATTTCCGGCGCGTTTTCCGTCAATGCACGCACCGTGCGCTTGCGCCGCATCTTCGATAACGGATAGATTATTTTTCTCCGCAATCTCGCCAATCGCTGACATTTCCGCCATTTGTCCGTAAAGATGAACCGGAACAATGGCGCGTGTGCGCGGAGTTATCAAAGATTCGATAGATTTTGGGCAAATGTTGAAAGTAGTTGGGTTAATGTCGGCAAAAACCGGAATCGCGCCCGCATTTTGAATCGCCAAAGCTGTATATGCGGCAGTCAAAGTTGTCGTAATAACTTCGTCGCCTTTGTTAATTGTGGCGAGAAGCGCAAGCGTCAGCGCGTCCGTGCCGTTCGCCACACCGACCGCGCCGCGCGTTCCGCAATATTCCGACCATTCGCGCTCGAATTCCGAAACTTCCGCGCCGAGAATAAAATTCCCGCCGTTCATTACACTTTCAAACGCGGAATTTATCTCGACGGCAATTTCGGCGTTGGCGCGTGAAATTTCAAGAAACGGCACTCGTTTTTTTGCTGCCCCAATATTCGTCACGGTTTTCTTTGTAAAATTCGATAGTTTCGACAAGTCCTTTTCTCAATTCCGTCTGCGGAGTCCAACCTAATTTATTTTGAATTTTTTCGTAGCTCGAATAGCAATTTCCGATGTCAATCTGCCTTCGTTCACGCGGAAAAGGCACACCGACAAGCGCACCGCTTCCGGCAATTTCGATAATTTCTTTCGCCAAATCGTAAAGACTTGCAGGATTGTGATGTCCGATATTATAAATTTCGCCGTTCGCATCTTCGCTCGCGCCCGCAAGCAGAATCGCGTCAACCACGTCTTCGACATAATTCAAATCGCGTTTTTGCTTGCCGTCGCCGAAAAGTTCGATGGTTTCATTATCCATCGCTTTGCGAATAAACCACGAAATAAATCCGTGTCGGTCGTTCTGAATCTGCTGGCGTTTGCCGAAAGTATTCGTCAAGCGCAAACAAGTCGTCTGCAAACCGTAAATTCTTTGATAAAGCAGATGATAATGTTCCGCTGCAATTTTATTTGCGCCATTCACGTCGAGCGGCAAAATGCGGTGATTTTCGTCCAAAGGTAGATAAAGCGGACTTCCATAAACCTGTCGCGTGCTTGTAAAAACAATTTTCGCTTGCGGATTAAACATCCGACACGCTTCGAGCAAAGTTAGTTGGGCTTGGCAATTCGATTGCAAGTCGCGGTGCGGATTCTGCATCGAATCAATGTGGCTACTGCTTCCCGCGAGATTGAAAATATAATCCACGCCGGCAACCAGATGATTGATCACGGAACTGTCGTTCATATCAGCGATATGAATTTTTACTTTGTCCTTTATCTCGTTGACGTTAAACGGATTACCGCCTTGCTCCGCTTCGAGTGAATCAATAATAATAACTTCGACATCGCCGATTTCCGTCAGACGATGCGCGAGATTACTTCCGATAAATCCAAGTCCGCCCGTGATTAAAACCGAGCGGTGTTCATATTTTTGCCTAAGGGGTAGCATATTTTACTTCTATGTTTCTACTTTTTTAAAATCACCAATTTCAGCCAAAGGGAGAAAAAATCAGCAAGTGTCTTCGCAATTCGGGCGAAGGTAAAAAACTGCGATTTTCCGTAGGGGCGTGTATAATGATTTACCGCAATTTCGGTAAAATTGCAACCTTTTCGAGTTAATTTATACACCAACTCGACACAAATTCCGCCACTTACCGATGTCAAATTTATATTTTCCAGCGCAGATTTTCTTATCAAACGAAAATCGCAATCAACATCACGAATCGGCAAATCGAAAAAGAAATGCGCCATTTTGTTATAACTTTCACCGACATATTTACGGCGTTTTCCGTCAGCGCGGCGGATTTTATAACCGTTCACGACATCCGTTTTCGCGTCCAATTTCTCAAAAAGCAACGCGAGTTCGCCGACATCATATTGTCCGTCGCCGTCCGTGTAAAAAATTAAATCTTTTCTCGCCGCCCGAAAACCGCTCTGCAAAGCCGCGCCGTATCCGCGATTCGTTTCGTGCTTTACAACACGCAATTTTTCGTGTTTTTTTTGCAGTTCGCGCAAAACTTCCGCCGTTTCGTCTGCGCTGCCGTCATTGACAACGATAATCTCAAAATCGTTCGTCAATTTTTCCAAGATTTTTTGCGCGTCCGCCACCAATTTTCCGATTGAACGGGCATCATTATATGCCGGAAAAAAGACGCTAATGCTTTCTGACATCATAACTTACGGCTTTTCCTTCGGCACATACAAATAAACTTTAAAATATTTTTCCGGCAGTTTTTGCGTCATCGGAATCAGACGATAATTCGGAAATCTTTCGGCAAATTTATCGTCCGTCCAAATAATCGCGGAATATTTGGATTGTCTTATTTCGCGCTCGAAAATTTCGGTCAGTTCGGGCGACCAAGTGCCGACATATTCTTCAAAATCATCGAAATTAAATTTGCATCCGTTCCAGACGACAAGTTCGGGGTAAACGCTGATACATTTTCCGTCTTTCGGAATGTTTTTTCCGGCGGTTTCATATATTTCGCGGTAATAATTCAAACTTTCCCAACGATAATATTCGCCGCGAAAAACTCTGAACATCTGAAACGCGCCGCCGAGTGTCAACAAAATAATCATTGCCGCCGCCAAATTCGGGAAATTTTCTTTGCGTGAAAAAAAGGCAAAAATTAAACCGCAGGCAATCGCCAAAACAAACGAAAGTTCGATGTAATAGTTGATGTTTCCGCCGACTCTGCCTGCCGAAAAAATGCTCAACAAAAGCGAAATTGTCAAATAAAAAAACAGCAAAAAAATCGGCGAAGAAATAATTCCCGTCAATTTTTCGCCGCGTTTTTGAAAAACGAAAATTGCCAAACAAATAAGCGCAAAGAAAAACGCCGGTTGTTTAAGCATTTCGATAAAAACCTCTGCCGCTTGGCGAAAACTGTAAGGCAGTCTCTGCGCGTGTGTGAAATGTTGCCAAAAATAACCGCCGTCGGAAGTGTGATTCAGCAGAAACATTCCGCCGAAAACCAAAATCGCCAAACCGCTTGCATAAATTACGGCTTCGCGCCATTTTTTTACTTGCAAAAATCGCAAAAAAACAATGCCCGCTGCCAGAACAAAAGTTTGTTTCGTAAAAAAAGCCGCGCCCGAAAAAAGAATCATTCCAACAACGCGCCAAACCGGAGTTTTCTTTTCTTCTTCAAGCCCGAAAGCCAATGTCAAAGCCGAAAAAGCAAAAGCCGCCGCAATCAAATCGGGGCGCATTACGCCAATCCAAATTTGCGCGGGAAACATTGCCAAACCTGCCAAAAAAGCTATCGAAGCCGCATTTTTACTCAACGATATTTTCCGCGTTATTCGCACGACCGCCCACAAACACACGGCAAAGGCAATGACCGACAAAGTTCTGCCGAACCAAAGCTGATACCCGAAAAGTTTTACGCCAATGCCGATTAAAAAGTAAAAAACGATGCCGTAAGGCGACATTCCGAACGGCGGCTCAAACGCAAAAGCGTAAGGATTTTTGCCTTCAAAAAGATGTTCCGCAGGCATCCAATTAAACGATTCCCAAGTTCCCGCCGCATACGGATAAATAACCCGCGAAACAATCAGCAACGCAAAAAAAATGCTCAAAACTGCAATCCCGATTCGTTTTATGAGCGCAGTTTTATCTTTATACTTGGACGTATTTTCCATCTAAATTATTTTTGAAACTTTTTTTACGAGTGCGATATGAAATATTGCCACAAAGCGACCTTATTTCACAAGTAGTCAGAACCGTGAGCGGTAGCGAATGGCTGGCAGATTATCAACTAAGCCATTCGCTACCGTTCACGGTTCTGACTGTTTTCGTTAATGCGATTATTCAAACTTTGGGCAATCATTTCAGCGCGAAATTTGGCATTTTCCGCCGTTTCACCTTCAAACAAACGGTCAATCGTCGCGTTAAAAATATCAATCCAACGGCGGAAATGCGCGGGTTCGAGATGAAACTTTTCGTTGAGTTTTTGATGCACGGCAAGCGGATTGTTGAAATAAACCGGCTTGCCGAATAAGATTTTTTCCCAAAAATCAACGATGACAGGTAGATGCGCGGGCAAATCAACATCGTCGAAATGATGTCCGATTTCCGCGTCAAACGGCACGATTTTGTAAAATTCCGCCAGCAGAAATTCCAAATCTTCGCGTGTTTCAATATCGCGTTCCATTTATTCGGTCGAAACTTCCGCTTCTTCATTCAAAGCCGCATGGAGCGTGTGCCACGAAAGCGAAGCGCATTTTACACGCGCCGGAAATTCCAAAACTCCGGCGAAGATTTTCAGTTTTCCCAAAGAGTTTTCGTCCGTTTCCGTATCGAGTTCGCCCGTAACCATTTGATGAAATTCATTAAAAATCGTTTCGGCTTCGGCGCGTGTTTTGCCTTTGACGGTCTGCGTCATCATCGAAGCCGAAGCCTTTGAAATCGCACAGCCCGAACCTTTGAAAGCGACATCTTTCACCGTTTCGCCGTCCATTTCGACATAAACCCTGAGCGCGTCGCCGCACAAAGGATTATTGCCGTCCGCCGTGCGCGTCGCTGATTCAATCTCGCGGAAATTTCGCGGATTTTTGTTGTGTTCTAAAATTACTTCTTGATATAAATCGTTTAATTCTGACATTTTAACTCAATTACTTTTCCCAAAAAATCAACACCAGCCACAAAAACAAACTGATTATTCCGCCGATGCCGAGCCAAATTTTCAGCCAAAACTTGCGAAATTCTTTTTCCTTCAAAAAAAATTCGGCTAATTCATAAGTTCCGAAAATAACTCCGCCGAAAATCAGTATTAGCAAGCCGATTGATTCTAACATTTACTTTGCAATTACAGGTTCGTTGCCTTCGCCGTGATGCGTTTCGGAAGTCGGAATAATGTAATTTTCCACTTTTGGCGCGGTAACTTCGGTTTCTAAAGCCGCTTTCAGCACATCGCTAATATATTTTGCAGGAATGATTTCTAGTTCTTTGCGGACATCTTCGGGAATATCTTCGATGTCGGCTTCGTTGCGTTCGGGCAATATTATCCGCCGAATTCCGGCACGATGCGCGGCGAGAACTTTTTCTTTAACGCCGCCGACCGGAAAGACCAAACCCGAAAGCGTGATTTCGCCGGTCATTGACGTATCGCTTCTGACTTTTCTGCCCGTGTAGAGCGAAGCCATTGCCGAAGCCATCGTAACGCCCGCGCTCGGTCCATCTTTCGGAATTGCGCCCGCCGGAACGTGGACGTGAATGCCATTTTCTTTAATTGCTTCGGGTTTAATTCCCAATTCTGCGGCGTGAGACCAAAGATACGAACGCGCCGCTTGCGCCGATTCTTTCATCACTTCGCCGAGTTGTCCGGTCAAAGTCAAACCGCCGCCGCCCGGAAGTGCAGTTGCTTCGATAAACAAAATTTCGCCGCCCATTTCCGTCCAAGCCATTCCGGTTGCAACTCCGGCAGGCAAATCGTTGCGCGATTCTTCGGGATAAAATCGCGGCGAACCAAGAAAACCTTTGACATCATTTGCCGTAATCGTAACTTTTTCCGTATGTCCTTGCGCGACTTTTAAAGCAACTTTTCGCGCCAGATTTCCAACCGTTCTTTCAAGTTGGCGAACTCCGGCTTCGCGTGTATATCTCATCGTTAAAAGGTTTATCGCGTCGTCAGTAATTTCGATTTGGTCATCCGACAAACCGTTTTCCGTAATTTGTCGCGGCAATAAATACTGTTTCGCAATATTCAATTTTTCCGCGTCCGAATAACCGACGAGATTGATAATTTCCATTCGGTCGCGCAACGGATGCGGAATCGGTTGCAACTGATTTGCCGTTGCAATAAAAAAAGTTTTTGACAAATCAAACGGCAGATCAAGATAATGATCGCGGAAAGTATTGTTCTGCGCCGGATCGAGAATTTCGAGCAAAGCCGAAGCCGGATCGCCGCGATAATCGTTGCCCATTTTGTCAATTTCATCGAGCATCAAAACCGGATTATTAACGCCGACGCGCCGAAACACTTGGATAACTCTGCCCGGCATTGCGCCGACGTAAGTTCGCCGATGTCCACGAAGTTCCGCTTCATCGCGCACGCCGCCGAGCGCAATTCGGTCAAATTCTCTGCCCAAAGCTCGCGCAATCGAACGTCCGAGCGAAGTTTTACCAACGCCCGGAGGTCCGACGAAAAGAATGATCGGACTTTTTGAATCAGGGCGTAATTTAATAACTGCCAACGATTCCAAAATTCGTTCTTTAATATCTTCCAAACCGTAATGATCTTCGTCGAGAATTTTCTTGGCTTCATTTAAGTCTAATTTTTCTTCGCTCGACTTTTTCCAAGGCAATTCGAGAACGTATTCGAGATACGTCCGAATAACGTGATAATCGGGCGCGGCTTGCGGTAATTGTTCCATCCGCTTGAGTTCGCGCATCGCTTCTTTGTTGATTTCTTCGGGCAAATCGGCGGTTTCCAATCTTTCACGAAGTTGCGCGGCTTCGGCTTTTTCGCCGCCTTCGTCGCCTTCGCCGAGTTCTTTTTCGATGGCTTTTTTCTGTTGCCGCAAGATGTAATCGCGTTGCGCTTTGTCCATTTCGCCTTGCGCTTCAGTCGCAATTTTCGAGCGAATCTGCATAATCTCGATTTCTTTCGCAAGCGCGGCGTGCGTCAGCATCAAAAGCGAATCAGCCGTTTCGGATTCAAGCATTTTTTGTTCGGTTTCCACGCCTAAATCCAAAACCGACGCGAGAAAATACGAAAGTTGCACCGGATCATTTTGCGACATCACCGCCATACGAACTTCAGGCGGAACTTGCGGCAACATCGCCAGAGCTTCTTGAATCATTCCTTGAATATTTCGTTTCAGAGCTTCAACTTCTTCTTTATCAATAATTTGCAAATGCGGTAAGACTTCGGCTTTGACTTTCAAAAACGGTTCTTCTTGCACCCAACTCAAGATTTTTACGCGGTCAACGCCTTGCACAATCAGTTGCACAACGTCGTCGTTTCGCATCATTCGTTTAATGTTGACGATTGTTCCGACATCATATAAATCAATCGGTTTCGCATCGCTTCCGGTCATATCCGGCGTTTTTATCGTGATGCAAGCGATAAGTTTTTCTTCCGTCGAAAGCGCAAATTCAACCGCTTTCACCGAACGCTCGCGCCCAACCGAAAGCGGCACCACCGTTTCAGGAAACATCGTCGTATTTTGCAACGGCAAAACCGCAATTTCAAACTGTTGCGGAGTTGCGTTAGTTGTTTGATTCTGTGTAATTTCTGCCATAATTTTATTTTACTTTGATGCTTTTAATCGCTCGATTTCTGCCCTTAATTTTTCGTTTTCCGTTTCTGCGATAATGGCGCGTGATTCAAAAATCTTGTTCTCTGCTTCTAATTCTTCCAACGTCAAAAGAAATTCATTAGTTTGCGGGTTAAATAATCGAAAGTTGTTTTCTGTCCGCACAATTTCCAAACCGAGACGCGGCGAAAAAATCTTGCCGTCATTAACAGACACAGACAAAAGACGTTCACCTTGCCGATGAAAAGCAAGCATTGGCGCGGGTAAAAAAGCAAATTCAGGGTCTAAAATATAATATTCTTCAACGCCGAAACGCTCGTAATCTTTATATTTTTTACCGACATCATTATCCCAAGTTTGTTCTGAAGCAATTTCAAAAATCACTTGCGGAAAAACATTTTCTTTCCAAATCTGATAACTCGAACGCTCGTGATTTGGCACACCGAAAGCAATCAGCAAATCGGGCGCATACCATTTGTTCGGGTTTCCTTCATCGTAATAAAGATTCATATTTCCAGAAAGAAAAACGTCTTCTTTCTGATGAAAAAAGTTCAGAAGCATTTGCAAAAAGTTGGTAATCAGTTTGATGTGAATTGATGTTTCGCCCATATCGTCTTCGCGTTGTTCGGGATAAATAATTTCTTCTTCGCTGCGGCTTGACGGATAATAAATCTCCGTCTGCGCGGGTGGAAAAGTTTGTGTTCTTTCTAAAACTTGCGGCATATTATTTTCCTCCTTTTTGCAAATGAATTATCAACAAACCATTGTCGAAATTGTGTTCGATGTGTGCGCCGTCAATGGATGCAGGAAATTTTAAAGTTTTTTCAAAACGGCTGTAAGTTATTTCCATTTGGTGATATGAAACTCCGGCGGCGCAAGATTTATCGCGCCGACATCCGACGATTGACAAAATATTTCCCTGAACATCAATTTCGATGTCTTCCGCCGAAACGCCCGCGAGTTCAACCTTGACGAGCCAACCAGACGGCGTTTGATAAACGTCCGCCGACGGATACCAAAGCCGACCGGAAGGCTTCGCATCTTTCGACGAACCCATAAACTGAAAATAACGATTAATTGATTTTGCCATATCTTAAAATCTTAATTACCTTTCGCGCTTAAATAATATCCTTTGCGGCTTCTGACATTAACTTTGCCGAGATTGCCTAAATTTGTCGGAATTTCGACCTTAATTTCGACATTGCGCCACTTTTCCTTGGCTTCTTTTTCTGCCGCGTTGAAACTGATTACATATTGATTGCGGATTTCTTCGGCAATTTTGAGAAAATTTTCGGTTACTTTTGAAAAATTTTGCGGATAAAAACATTTGCCGCCGCTCGATTGAGCTATATCGTCTGAATTCACAAAACTTTGCATCTGTCCAAACGAGCCGGCATCTCTACTATCAACAATATTCAAACTGTAAAATAAAACGTCTGAGTTTTTGACTGCTTTTTTTATATCTCCAAGATTTGCTTTTGAACTATTGTCAGACCAATCACTCAAAACCAACAGAACTTTCTTCGCGTGTTTTCCTTTGGAAATTTTTTCTATTCCAGCCTTGACCGCATCAAAAAGAATTGTGTTTCCCTGCCTTTTGACGGCTGACAGATTCTCAATGGATTTCAAGATTGTGGTTTTGTCTTGAAAATCGCTGGACAATATTCCTTCCGTAAGATTGAACGCCATCAGAAAATACTCATTACCCGAATGACTTTTATTTACAAAATCCGCCAAGTCTTGCTGAATTTCGGGCTTGCCGATTAAAAGGGCTGAGTCCGACTTATCAACTAAAATTCCAACGCTCGCCGGCGCATCCTCCGCACTAAAAAATGTTATCGGTTGCAGAGTTTTTTCGTCATAGATTTTGAAGTTTTCAGCCTTTAATCCGCTAACCCAATCGCCTTTTTTCGTGGTTACGGTTACATTGAACCGAATTTCTTGAGTTTCGTTATTTAATTTTTGATTTTGCGCCAAACTCGTAGTTGTAAAAACTGCCAATAAAACGAATATTTTTGAGAAGTCTGAAAATTTCATAAGTTTTTCCTTTTAATTTTTCCGCCAAAAAGCCTGACCGCTTGAGATTTCTTCTAAAGTTTCGGCGATTTCGCGTTCGTCTTCCATTTCGAGCGCGACATCTGCCATTGAAACGATGCCTTGCAAAATGCCGTTATCGTCAATGATTGGCACGCGCCGAACTTGTTTGTCGCCCATTGTGCGAATCGCTTCAAACGCAAAATCTTCGGGCTTTGCAGTAAAAACTTCTTCCGTCATTATTGCGCCGACGAGCGTTTCGCGCACGAGTTTTTCTTCGGCAATCGCTCGCACGACAATATCGCGGTCGGTGATAATGCCGACAAGTTTATTCGTGTCATTTTCGATTACCGGCAAAACGCCGATGTCGCCTTCTTTCATCCGTTTCGCCGCGTCATAAAGCGACATTTCGGGCGTTACGGTCGAAACCTGTTGCGTCATAATTTCCCGACATCGCACACGCGATTGTTTATTCAAAGCTGTTTCACTCATTGCTCTATTTTGTTTGAGATTTATGGATAAAGCAAGCGAACGGATTGCGGATTTGGGATTGCGGATTGCGGATTTGTAATTTGCGATTTGCGGTCTTTTTGCGCCAAACTGTTATTCGAGGAAATTTGGGAATAATCCGCAATCCGCAATCCCAAATCCGCAATCGAAATAATGGGAAAACTTTATACAAACAAACGCAAACCGAAGCGCGAAGGCAAAAAAATCACAGTCGGAAACGTCGAAGCCGTTCCCGAAGGACGCGGCGCAACCGTCAAACTCAAAGACGGCACGGAAGTCGCACTTTTTAACGTCAAAGGCGAATTTTACGCGATAGAAAATTTCTGTCCGCACAAAGGTTATCCGCTCGCCGATTCAAGACTTTACGGCAAAGAAGTCGAATGCGACCTCCACGGCTGGCGTTTTGATGTCCGCACCGGCGAATGCTTCACAAAAAAAGATTGCTCACTCGACAACTACGAAGTCGTCGTCGAAGACGGAATGATTAAGATTTTGGTTTGATGATTTTAAGTTTTTGTCGCTGAAAGCGACCAACAATATAGCGTAGGGAAAGCGAGTAAAACGAGCGCATCCCTACGTTAATTGAACGAAAAAAACGACGCTGAAAGTGTCGAACAAATTGTTGCTCACTTTCAGCGAGCGATTGAATTTGACAACTGACGTAGGGATTCATTCGCTTCGCTCATTACTCCCTACGCTATTATATTTGTCGCCTTCAGCGACTTTTCAGATTTTATAACTCGACTTTCTTTATCTCAATATTTTTAATTTTCACGGTTCGGTTTTCTTCATCAAGCGATTCAAAATTATAAACAATCGTGATTTTCGATTTAATATTTGTCGGTAAAAACTTTGATTCGAGCGCGGCTTTTTCGCAAAGATTTTTTAGAATCGGATGTCCTGCCCAAGATTTTGCTTCGACAACTTTTCCTTGTTCGTTTATTTTTGCTTCAACTGAAATACTTGGATTTGTTCCAAATCTGCAATTACAAAACGGCGGCGGCGGACTAACCAAATCAATCGGAGTTCCAATAACGGTTTTATCGTTGCTTTCAATATCAGTATCAACCGTGCCATCAGGTTTGATTTTATAAATCAGCAAGGCTTTTACTCTAATCGGAGCAGAATTTATAAAAGACGGCGCAAACTTTGCATATCGCGCCGCAGATTCACAAAAAGAACGAAGAGCCGGATGTCCTGAAACTGCTTTTGCATTAATAACATTTCCGTTTTCGTCAACAATTATAACTACACCTACAATTTGAGTTTCTTTTAGTCTTAAATGTCTCGGATGAACAATATTTCCGAGCGGCGGTTTTGGAAGATTTATAGCTTTATCGTTGGCAATTCCAACGGTTAGGCATTTTGAAAGGCTATCGAAGTTATATACGATTTTACTTAACTCATAAACATCATTATCGCCGTTGAAATTGCTTGGTGAAAAAGTCGAGTTCAAAACGGCTTCTTCCGCCGCTTCAAACAATATTTCATCTCCCGAAATCGCTTTTGCGGCAAAAACTTTTCCATTCCAACTATGAAACAAAGTCAAAACTTCGACCTTTCCGTTTGCACAAGCATTTCTTGCTTCTTCCGTATATTTCGGAATTTCGAGATTTTTCGCCTTGCCATTGACAATTGCCGTCCGAAAATCGAGAATTGGCAAAATTGGTTTCGGATTTTTGTTTTCGACAATTTTTCCCGTTGAATCTTCCAATTTGAAAACCAAAGTTCCTGTGCCGTAAATTGTGTTAAATTCTTTCAAAATCGGCGCGAATTCAGCTTTCAACGCGGCTTCTTCGGCAGATTTTCGCAACAACGGATTTCCTGTGATTGTCTTTGCTTCAATAACTTTTCCCGTTTGCAGTTCGATCTTGATTAGAACTGTTACGTTTCCGGCAATTCGAGGCTGAATACTCAGATAATTCGGCATTTGCAAAACTTTTGCTCTTTCATTCAAAACTCCTAAATTTAGCATTTTAGAAATCTTAGATTCTTGCCCAAAGACATTTCCGCAAAGACTTAACGCCAAAGCCGTCAACAAAATAAAGTTTTTCATAGATGATTTGACACCGAAACTTCTAAAAAGTTCCCAAAGTCTGCTAAACTTTGCAAGTTAAATGAATCCGTCAGCCGAAAAAATTGTTGAAGAAGCAACAGCGCGAATAATTTCGCGTGCTGCAAATTCGCGTGGGTTGGAGATTGCGGATTTGTTGCCGCGTGTTTCGGCGGGTTTGGGGAAATATCTTTTGCGCGATAATGAGAATGCTTCAAGTGTTGAAATAAAACAGTTTATTGATGAACTTCGGGCTGATGATTTGTGTTTGATTTTGGCTTGCGAGAAAAATATCGAATCGGCTTGGAACGACTTGGTGGCGAATTTTGATGCGACGGTGAAATCGGCGGCGCGAAAAATGTCGCAGAATTCGGAAGATGCCGAAGACCTTGCGAGTTCGATTTGGGCGGAACTTTTCGGTCTGAAACACGACAAAGACGGAAAATTGAAAACAAAACTTTCGTATTATTCCGGTCGCGGAAGTTTGGGCGGTTGGCTTCGTGCGGTTGTTTCGCAACTTGCGATTGATGGATTTCGCAAGCAATCGAAATTCGTGCAAATCGAAGAAAACAGAGAGTTTGAGAATTTAGCAAACGAATCAGCAGAGAAAAATGACGGCTTAAATATCGTCGCGCACACGGACACGCCCGAAGAAATTTTCAGCGAAAAACAAACTTCAAAAGACGTTTCCGAAGCATTTTCGCAAGCGATTTCTGAACTCGAAGCAGAAGATAAATTGCTTTTAAAACTTTATTATTTCGACGATTTGAAATTAAAAGACATCGGACAAACTTTAGGTTTTCACGAAGCGACGGCAAGCCGAAAACTCGTCCGCGTGCAGACGGAAATTCGCAAATCGGTTGAAAAAATTCTAAAAAACAAACACGGCTGGAACGAAAAAGAAATCAAACAAAATTTGTCTGAAACAGCATCAAAACTCGGCATCAGCTTTGAAAAAATGTTTACTGTTTTGCTGATTTTCGCCTTTGCTTTGACTGGAGCGCAAGCGTCCCCGCTTGCAATGAGCGCAGAGCGCGAAAAAGCGTTTGACAGCAAACCAGTTTATTTTTTGCACACGCGGTTACACCGATGAAAAACGCGGCGTTTGCAAGCGGGGACGCTTGCGCTCCAGTCGTTTTTTAATGCTTGTGCAAGAAATTTTCGGCTAAGACGTTCTGATATTGAACATTTTGCGAAATGTTCGA
The DNA here is from genome assembly GCA_031409875.1 of Acidobacteriota bacterium. GTDB lineage: Bacteria > Acidobacteriota > Blastocatellia > Pyrinomonadales > Pyrinomonadaceae > CALMEH01. The sequence continues at coordinate 18,186 of JANNYB010000196.1, forward strand.
TGATAAAGGATAAATGATTGAAGGATTCGACAAAGAAATAGATGCAATCTTGCGGAAAGCGCGAGGTGGCGAAAGTGTGATTTTAAATAATTCGCATTTAGACGCGGATGAAATTTCTGCGTTTGCCGAAAATGCTTTGCCCGAAAAGTCGAAACCGCTTTATACAAAACATTTAGCCGATTGCGATAGATGCCGCCGAATTCTTTCAAATATCATTTCGTTAAATTCTGAAGCCGAAATTGTTCCGGCTTTTGTTGCGGCAAAAGAAATTCAAACCGCGCCGTCTGCGCCTTGGTATCGGAGGCTTTTCGCGTTTCCGAATTTGGCGTATTCGCTTGGCGCATTGGTTTTGGTTTTCGGCGGTTTGATTGGATTTACGGTTTTGCAAAGTTTGAAATCAGGCGAAATTTCGCAAATAAACGACAAGCCTTTTGAACCGAAAAGTGTGCCGGCTGCAAACACTGCAAGCAACACGATGGCAACATCAAATGCAACAACGGCAACGAATTCGACAACGGCAAATACATCGGTGAATTCAAATTCGGCGGCGGTTTCTCCGTCAAATTCCGCAACAAGTTCGACGGCAAATACAGCCGTTGCGAATTCGAGTATCAAACAAAATTCTCCGGCAAAAGAGAAACTGGAAGACAAAACGAAAAAAGCCGACGAATATTATTGTCAAGATTGCGGTTCGGGCGATGAGGAAGCAACGCCACAACCGACTGTTGAAACGGAAAATAAAGATGCGGTTACAACGAGAAGTCTTCCAAATCCGGTGAAAAAAGTTGAGCGCGATGAAGATACCAAAACGGATAAAAATTCAGATTCCGCTGTGCGCCAAGAGCAGAAACCAAAATTATCAAGCCCAAATTCCGGCACGACAACGACCGAAACTCAAACCGTCAGCGGCAAAACTTTCAATCGTCGTAATAATATCTGGATTGATTCGCAATACAAAGGACAATCCACAACCAACATCACACGCGGCACGGACGATTACAAAAAACTCGATTCCGATTTGCGCCAAACCGTCGAACGATTAGGCGGAACGGTTGTCATCGTTTGGAAAGCAAAAGCGTATAAGATTCAGTAATTCGACTGACGCGATAAATGATTTTAGCCCGATTTATCGGGCTTTCGCCGCAGGCGCAGTTAGCCGCGTCCGTTCACGGCGCGGGTAGGAATGAAACTGAAACAAAAGGGCGTTTTAACGTCCTTCTCTTCTGCTTTAGCTTTTCGGTTTGCAAAATTTAGTGTCTAAAGCCAAAGAAAAGGACGTTAAAACGCCCTTTTGAAAAATTTTCGCCAACGAACCGCGCCGTGAACGGACGCGGCTAAGTGCCGCGAAACGCGGAAAGCCTCGTGAACGAGGCTAAAATTATTCAAGGATAAGCCGTTAAAATTTTATGAAAATTCTTGCGTCAATCTTAATTTTGTTTCTCGCCTATAACGCAGTTTCGGCGTGCAATTGCAGTATGCCGAATGAAGAGAAAAAAAAAGACGCGGTGAAAACTTCTTCGGCAATTTTTTACGGAAAAGTAATTTCGACGAGTCCTGCGGAAAATAGCGAAATTGATGTAAAGTTTCAAGTTTTGGAAAGTTGGAAAGGCATAGAAACAAACGAAATTATCATCAAAACAAACAGGTCAATGTGCGGCGCAAAATTCAATGTCGGCGAAACGAAAATGATTTACAGCAACAGCACACCGCTTTCGGCAAATGTTTGCTCGATGCTTTTGGTTGACGAAAAATTAGTGCGCGAAACTTTGGGCAAAGGCAAACGCTTTGAAGATTTACCTGCGCCGCAATCTGAAAACAAAGAATCGGAAGGCTTTTTTGCGTGGCTTTGGCGGAAAATTACTTCGATTTTCTCGTGAGATTTGTCCTTCTTTTGAGTAATACGGGTTATCGAATATAATAAATTTTATGAAAACTTTCTGTTCAATTTTGATAATATTTTTCGCATATAATTTGGCGTTGGCGTGCAGTTGTCAGAGAGGGCAGACTGAAGAAGAAAAAATTGAGGTGATAAATGACGTTTCAATTATTTTTTACGGAAAAGTTGTTTCGATAAGTTCCGCTGACAATAAACTTAAGGTGAAATTTCAGGTTTCGAGAAGCTGGAAAGGTTTGAATAAAAACGAAATTATTGTTACCACCGCATCGAGCAGTCCGGCTTGCGGAGCTAAATTTAACGTCGGTGAATCGAGGACGGTTTATGCTACCGACAATCCTGTGTCAACGAGCAGTTGTTGGATGATGATGGTTGATGAAAAATTAGTTCGCCAACAATTAGGCGAGGGCAAAAGTTTTGCGACGTTGCCGCGCCGCAAACCGAAACGAAAGAAACCATAAATGTTTCGCACGGATTTGGCGGAAAATCGCTCCAAATTTTCGGCAGAAACTTTTTAACTTTAACTCGCATCACACGAAACAGCATAAATTTTAGTGCTTTTCGTGTTTTTTTGTGGATAATAAACGTATGAAAGTTTCAGTTTTGCTTTTGTGTTTTTTGTGTTTTTTCGTGGCGATTTCAAACGCGCAACCGGTTTGGCAGGCGAATCTTGACGGGAAATTGGCGTTTTATCAAACTACGGATTTCGGGATTGTTTTGGCGGGAACGAATAATTCGCTTTACGCGCTTGATGGTCAAACGGGCGAAAAATTGTGGCGCAAATCGCATAAAGGTTTGAGTGAAACTTCGATTACGCCGATTCCTTCGACGGATTTAATTTTGGTTTCGCTCGATGAAGGCGACAAATCGCGTGTCGAAGCGGTTGATTTGCTTTCGGGCGAAACTTTGTGGAAAAGCGATAAATTAAAAGGCGACGTAATGCAGTTGGCAGTTGAGCCGGAGCAAGATTTATTGGTTGTGGTTTTGGTCAAAAAAGCGAAAGGAAAAGTCGGCGAAGAACTCAAACGCTCGCCGCAAATTCACGTTTTGCAACTTTCAAACGGCAACGAACTTTGGAAAAAAGAACTCGATTCCGATGTCGAAATGATGCCTTCGCAGTTTGGTGAAAATTTAGGCGAAATTCCATTTACGCTTGATAATTATCGTGCGCCGCTGATTTTGGACGGCAAGATTTATGTTTTTTACGAAGGCGCGACTTCTTACGATGCAAAAACCGGAAAGGAAGGCGAACGCGAAAAATTCAAAGTCAACGAAAGCGGTCTGGCGTTGACGGAAGCGGACGTGATTTTCGATGAAAAATTTATTTACACTTCAGGGCGCGGAAAAGTTCGCGCCGTCAATCGTCAAACAAATAAAGTCGAATGGGAAGCGAAAGATTTGGGCGTTTGCGCGGAAATGGCAGTCGTCGGAAATGTTTTATTTGTTCGGACAGGCGGACAATTTACGCGAATTAAAGACGGCGAAACGGAAGAAAAAGGCTCGTTTGGCGTGTCCGCGATTGACACGGGTAACGGCAAAACTCTCTGGCGTTACAAAGGCGCGGACAAAGGAATTACGAATTTTGTTTTTGCAGATGCAAACACAATTTTGATTGCGGACAAAGACGATTTAATCAAGATTGACGCACGAAACGGCAAGAAAATCGGCGAATTTGAACACGATGTCGAGAAAGCGCAATTCGTTTTAATCAACGAAAGCGGAAACGCCGTTGTCGGCGGACGTGATGAGATTGCGGCGTTCGGAGTCCAAAGTTTCAAGTCCAAAGTCCAAAGTCAGTCGGAATTTACAAAAATAAAATTCACCACTCAAGACAGACAACTTGGGACTTTAGACTTTGGACTTGAGACTAACGCACTTTGGCGCGTCAAACATAAAGCTCCTTCACGGGGCGTTTTTCGCATCGTTGCGGGAATTGCGCTTCGTGCCGCGGCGATATATTTTCGTTATGGCGGGCTGGCGACTTCGGCGTTGAATATTTTTCGCGGTGCTTCGATTGCGCGTTCGATTTTGTCGCTGCGTTGGTCAGGTTTGAAATCGCGTTTCGGTTCGTTTGATTTGACGACGCTGGCTTCAAATTCGGTGAAAAATTACGTTACAAATCGCATCAACGTCTTTGGAATTGCTTCGCGCACGCCAAAATTATTGAATAGCATCAGCGGTTTGCAAATCATTACGCCGTCGCAAATTCGTAGTAAAATTACGAACGGCATTGTCCAAAAAATCACACCTTCACGCGAGAGTTTGCAGGAAAGTTTTCTCGATAAAATTGATCCGATTCGCCAAGTTGAACGGCTTTCGGATTATTTACTGAGAAGAAAACGTCTGGCGGATTTGCGCGGAAATTATATGTATTATTACACCGATTTGCCAAAACCTTTTGACAAAAAAGGCTTGGTCGGCGTAAATGTCCACACCGGAAAAGATGCGCGTTTTGTTTTAATTTCTGACCCTGATGCACGTTTTACGACCGACGAAACGAGCGGTTTGCTCTATTCGGCAGATGGTTCAACGCTTAAGGCTTTTGATGTTTTGGATAGATAGTTTAGAGTAACGCCTTCAGGCGTGAAGAAACCGCCAGCGAAGCGCGGCGGTTTCACGCCTGAAGGCGTTACTCTAAACTACTCCGGCGTAAAATCTAGCCCCGAAATTTCATCAAACACTTCAATCACGCGCGGCGCGAATGTGTAGCGTTTTGAAGCGACCTGAACGATGTAACTTGCGCCGACTTCGACATCTTCAAATTGATAATAGCCGAAAGCATTTGTCAGCACGGTGCGTGTTATGCCGGTCGAATTGGTCAGCGAAACACGCGCTTTGGAGACACCTGTGCCGTTTTGCGTTGATACTCGTCCCGAAATCGGAACTGCCGCCGCAACCGGCGCGACAACGCTCAAAATAACTGTGCCGTTGGCGTTATTATAAGCGACATTCCAAGTATTCGGCAGAATATTCGGCAAGTTCGTGGTGGCAAAAGTTCCGGTTGAAGATGCCGCATCGAGAATCGTAAAAGTATTTCCCGGCGCAGGCGTAAAGGCGTTGGTCAGCGTTACGTTGAGCGTTCCGCCGATGGTTGCCGTGCCGGAAATAAGCAGTTGGTCGTGTCCGTTTGGATTAACGCCCGCGCCGCCCGTGCCGCCGATTTCGATATTGACCGAGGCTGTATTTGCAAAATTTCCGGTGATATTCAAAATGCCGGGCGAAAGTCCCGGCGCGAGAATTCCGCCGTTGCTGAAATTATTGGTAATCGTTCCGAGTCCCTGAATCGTGCTGTTGTTGGTCAAAGTTCCCGTGACGCTGAACGTGCTGCCCGAGGCGACGACAAGCGTCGTGCCTGCTCCGACCGTGGCATTTCCGTTGACGTTGACCGCGCCGCTCGTCGTTTTCACGCCGCCGGTTGATGTCGTCAGATTGTTGTAGGTGGAAGCCGGAATCGTTTGTGCGCCCGCGCCGTTGAAATTAATCGTGCTGCCGGTTACGGTGTAAGCATTTGTGCCGGGCGTAAATACTGCCGCCACGCTAATCGTGCCGCTGTTTGCGAGAGTTCGTCCGCCGATGTTGCTGCTCGTCAGATTATTATACTGAAACGCCGGAATCGTCTGCGCTCCTGCACCGTTGAAATTGATTGTATTTCCGGTGATTGTGTGTCCTGTTGCGCTTCCGGTTGTGAATGTTCCGGCAATTCCAACCGTTGAACTTGGTAAAGTTTTATTGAAATTACTAAACGTCAAATTTCCGTAATTTGCCGCCAGAACAGTTTGACCATTTGAGCCTTGATTGTAATTAACCGTTCCGGTTACCCCACTCGAAAGCGACCCTGCAGTTACCGCAACAGCACTATTCAAAGTCAAAGTATTCGTGCCAACTGCCAAAACGCCTGATGCAAGTCCCAGACCAGCATTGACAGTTACGTTTCCGCCAAGCGATGCTCCGGCAGCATTTGCGATGGTCAAACCTTCATACGGAAATACGGGAACAATTTGAACCGATGTGCCGTTAAAATTGATGTTGCTTCCCGCTACTGTGTGTCCAACCGCGCTTCCCGGTGTAAATGTTCCGGCGATTCCGACTGTTGTAACCGGCAAAACTTTATTGAAATTGCTAAAGGTCAAATTGCCATAATTTCCTGTCAAAACAACTTGTCCGTTTGAACCTTGATTATAATTGACTGTTCCGGTTGCCGAACTCGAAAATGTTCCGCCTGTAACCGTAATTCCGTTATTAACGACAAGTGTATTTGTGCTAACTCCAAGATTTCCGCTTGTCAAGAACAAAGTTCCACCGATGGTCGTTGTTCCTGCCGCCAAAGTCGCTCCGCTTGCGTTATTAAGGCGAAGTCCACCGTAAGTTAAAGCACTTATAACTTGCGCCGATCCGCCAACATAATCAACCAATAAATTTGTTAAAGTTTTGTTGGTAATCGTGTATTGACTCGAAAAATCTGCGGTCGCGGCTGTGCGTGTAACGCGAGCCGTTCCGCTTCCCGTCAAAGTTCCCGTTCCGCCGATAACGGTCGCCACCGCCGGATTTAGAGTTGCATTGGCATTAACGTCTAAAGTTCCATTTGCATTAGCATTATTTTGAACATTTAACGGTTGCGTCGTATTGGCATCGGTCAAATTATTAAATGTCGGAACTGCTCCGCCGTAAATTTGTTGAGCGGCTGTTCCGTTGAAATTGAACGAACTCGTTCCGGCTGTAAAAGTTCCGCTTGAGAAATGAAAATCCTCGCTGAGATTTACGGTGCTTGAACCTGCGGAGAGCGTTCCGCCCGCGATGCTCAATTCACCCGGAATCGTAATCGTATTGCTGAAATTGGTTGTTCCGCCGGTCAGACGAACTTCTGTTCCGCTGGTTGAAGTATTCGCCGCGAAGGTTACGCCGTTGACGTTCGCAGTTCCGCCTGAAACGCTCAAAGCACCGCCGTGAACATCAGTAGTGTTACTAGAAATTGGCACGCCGGTTATCGTGAGTGTTCCGGCAGAATGATGGATCGCTCCCCCATTTTCGCCGGTATTTCCCTGCCCCGCAGTTCCGATTGACGAGGTATTTGGAATCATCACCGTTCCATTGCTTGTGTAAACTCCACCGCCGTCGCCCGAAGCATTATTATCCTTATCCGCATCATTTCCATGAATGAACGCACGAGTCAAATTAGCATTCGCACCTCCGGCAACCGCAATTCCGCCACCATGGAGATTGGCATTATTTTCTGCAAATAATACTGAGGTTGTCGTGCCGATATTTAAGTCGCTTGGGTCGCCGGCAACATTGTTTGTGCTATCAAAAAATGTTCCGCCACCGGTCGTTGTTGCGTTATTTCCGGTAATTGAGCCATTATCTATATTTACGGTTGTTACATTGGACGGAGTGACGGCAGCTCTAAAAGCATGCGCGATGCCGCCTCCGTTCACGGCAGCATTCGGCAAGGCAACTGTTCCGATAAAGCAGTTTGATACGTTCAGCGTTCCACGGTCGCGGAACACTCCGCCGCCGTCGCCGCCGCCGCTGGCATCGCTGTTCGCCGTATTGCTGCGGATGGTTACGCTACTCAGCGTCATAAACCTCGCGGCACTTACCGTATCATTATCGCCCGCGGCAAACCCGCCATCATCACGCGCCGTATTTCCGCTCATTGTTCCGCCGCTGACGGTGGTTGCGCCGCTGGCGACGTATATTCCGCCGCCGTCATCGTGGCTAATATTATTTGTAATAGGACTTTCGCTTTTTGAAAAAATATGATTAAACAGAAGTCCAATGATAACAAAAAAACAATACATTGAATATCTGTTAAGCACGCCAATTAATTACACTTGTTCCAATTTGTCAGAGCATTTGGAGAAAGTTAGTCACGATGTTGTGAGCGACTTTCTGCAAAATTCAAGATTCACGCCAAAGGATGTTTGGGATTTGGTCAAGAATCGAATTGATGACTCGGAAGAAGCGTTTTTGTTGGTGGATGATTCAGTCCAAAACAAAGAATATTCGCACGTCATAGAAACGGTGAAACTGCAATATAGTGGCAACGAACACGGTTTGGTAAAAGGAATCGGGTTGGTTAATCTGGTGCATACGAATGGCTTTGAAGGCGATTTTTATCCCGTAAATTATCGGGTTTACAATCCCGATGAAGACGGCAAAACGAAGAACGCCCATTTTCGGGAGATGTTTGTGCAGGCGAATGAAAGCCAGCAGATTAAAGCGCGAAATATCGCATTTGATAGTTGGTATGCGGGTGCCGACAACCTGAAATTGATTCATCGAAGCGGTTGGACATTTTTTACGACACTAAAAAGCAACCGCAAGGTAAGTTTATCAAAGGAAACGGGTTATCAGAATTTAGAAGAGATTGAATGGACACCGGAAACGCTCATTAGCGGACACTTGGTAAGAATTAAAGAAGTTCCATTTTGGTTGAAATTATTCAAGCTGGTCGCCACAAACGGCGACATTGAATGGGTTATTACAAATGACCTGACCGAAGACTTCACTCGTTTGAGAGCAATCGAAGCGATTCAAGTGAGATGGCAAGTCGAAGAATTTCACCGGGAATTTAAGCAACTGACAGGGAGCGAGAAATGCCAATGCCGAAAGGCGCGTTCGCAAAGAAATCATTTAGCGTGTTGTTATAGTGCGTGGGTGGCAATCAAGGTCAAAGCTCAAGAACTGAGAAAAACAGGTTATCAATTGAGAAACGGATTATTTGCCGATTATCTAAAATCACAACTAAAAAATCCAACGATTCCGGCATTGTGATTTTAGTTAAGCGAAAGTCCTAATTAATCTGATTTCACCTAAAAATGGATCTGCCATTTCAATTTCTCCTTAAATTTTTAATAAACCGATAATCTCGTCTAAATATTTTTTCCAGCCTGTAAATAATCAACTTTTTAACTCGGGCTTGGAAATATGCCAAAGAGCGAAATTATAAACGATACGCATAGAAACGGCTGTATATTGCTATGCGGCTGATTGCCGCCCGTTAGCCCGACCGCCGCGACATTCATATTCGCCTGCGGCGGAATGGTCGGAACGTAAGCCAATGCGGTTGTATTATCCGCCGGAACAGAATTAGCCGGAGACGCACTATTACCCGGGTTGGTATTGCATCCCGCCGGATGGTTATGAACCGGAATCTGCGACACGGTGAGCGTTATCGTCTCCGCGCCGCCCGTTTCCGCCAAAATAAAACCGCCTCCCTGATGAATCGGAAGCCGTCCGCGCAGGTCAGGCAATCCGAAAGTGTTTTGCCCGTCGCCGCCGTAGGTCGTTCCAATCAGCGTAAAAAGTGTTTCATTTTCACTAATCGGCAATAGTTGCCCCGCACAAAACATCCAACCATTCGGCGCAAAATTGCCGCCGAACATTCTGATTTCTCCAACATATGGTTGTGCCATCTGTTTTTCTCCTTAATTGATTATTCCTAATTAGCTGCCAAACTCTTAGATTTTATTTCGTTGTATTCCCAAAGCTGATAAACGCCTTCGTTGCTAATCACTTGAAAATGAAAGCGTTTGAATAAACTAATTGATTGATTAAAACTCTCCAAATAGATTCGGACAGGTTTTTGCGCTTTTTGCAAAATATCCGAAATAATCTCGGTTCCAAATCCCTTCCCGCGATGTTCGGGCAAAATTGTTATATCAATAATGCGAATTTCATCGTCAAGTTCGCCGACATACAATCGCCCGATTTTTTCGCTTTCAAAAACAATTGTTTGAAATAATGCTTGCGGGTATTTTGCCTGATAGTGTTGGTGTTGAGAATGAAATTGGGACTTTAGAAAAGCGGATTTTTGTTCGATGTTCCAAGGCACAAGAGCCAATTCTTCGGCACGCGTGGTCGAATAAAGTGCCAGAAGAAAAGGTTCGTCCGAACGAGTAATTGAAGGGAAACTCAATCTCATAACTCAGACCCGCAAAAAAGCACAAATAAAATGCTTGTTAAAAAAAATCAGTCAAATTATACACCCGAATTTCCGAAAAAAGCAAACTCGTTCTTGCATTATTCATTGAACTTCGGTTAATTTTGATTTGTAATTCGGTTACAAGGAGTTGAAGCGAAATGGATTTTACCAGAAGAGATTTTGTTAGATTTGGCGGTTTTGCCGCAATTGCGGCTTTCGGTTTTTCAGATTCGGCTTTTGCCGAAAAGGGCGGAAACACTTTATCGAATCAAACATCCGAATCGTTCCGACAATTAATCGGGACGGAATTTTTTCTTCGGGACGAACGTCTTGCGACGACTTCCGTAACGATGACCAAAGTTCAAGACTTCCCAAACAGAACGCCGGACAGCGAATGTTTTTCAATAGTTTTTGAAACTCGTTCAAGAGAAGTCAAACAAGCGACATACAGCGTCTTCCATCCGAATATCGGAAAGTTTGAGTTGTTTATGACCGAAGGGAAAATCGGCAATCGTTGTGCGCTGATTGCAACGATTAATCGAATTTAATTTATTCGCTGTCGCTGAGACGATTAAAAGCGGCTTCATATTTGTAACCGTCAGCGTCAAGCGCGATTGGCACGAGAAAAAGTTCTCCGCCGCCAAGTTTTTCGTGGCTTATTTGGTAGAGTTTTTGTTCAAGAAACTTATCCTTTGAACCTCGAAATATGAGCGAAAACATTTCCTGTGCAGACGTAACCGTCTTTGGCGGCAATTCGATAAGTTCAAGTTCGACAGCTATTTCCGTCAATTGAAATCTCGTATTTAATTCTCCGGCGTAATCTTCGTAGTTCAAATCTTCAAGCATTTTTCCACTCCATTTCGATATATTTTCCGTTGTCTCCGATGACTGTGAACCCGTGTCTTTCGTATAAATTTGTCGCGCCGAAATTTGTTTTGAAAACCCGCAAACTAATCGCCGATGCTTCGGATTTAAGTTTGTTAAGCACAAAACTGCCGATTCCTTTGCCGCGTGTTTTGCTCAGAATTGCGATGTCAATCAAATGAATTTTTTGCCCGTCGCGGGTTATCAGCAGACGACCTATTTTTTTGCCATCAAATTCAATTATTGATTCTTCCGCAGTTGGAAAAGTCCATTTATAGGATTGTTTTTGCGCCGCGTATTGCATTGCCAGCAGAGACTTTAACTGTTCAGACGGCAAGCCGGCAATTGCAAATTCTGCGTGTCTGACATCGAAAAACAAATCTTCAAGAAACGCCGTGTCGGCAAAATCGGCAGTTCTCAACAAAAGATTCTTCACGTTTCAAATGATTATCGAAAGAGGGAAAGGTGTCAAATCAATTTTGCGGCAATGTGATAATGCCTCAATGAAAAGTTAGAAAAGAATTTGCGGCTTTTGTCGCTGAAAGCGACTGACATTATAGCCTAGCGAGAATCGCTAGGTCAGCATTGACAAGATTTTCCGTCGCTGAAGGCGACGAACAAAAAAACGCGGCGATTGTTGCTCGCCTTCAGCGAGCGGGCGCAGTTGCAACATTTTCCTAGCGATTCTCGCTAGGCTATAATGTTGGTCGCTTTCAGCGACAAAAACCAAGACAGAATAAAGTGAGATTCTAACTTTTTATTGAGGCATTACGGCAATGTAAAATAAAACCCGAATTTGTGATAATCTGTGAGTTCAAATTCTTTATCGTAATCTGAAAAACTATGCGAATAAAAAATCTTATTATTTTGTGTCTATGCGTTTTTGCGGTCAATTCTTTTGCCCAGAAAAAAGAAAAGCCGAACGCGGAAATAACGAAAATGCTGAAGGAAGTTTCGGCGAAAAATATTGAAAATTCGATTCGCAAACTCGTCAGTTTCGGAACGCGAAATACGCTTTCGGAGCAAAATAATCCGACACGCGGAATCGGCGCGGCGCGGGATTGGATTTTTGCGGAATTTCAGAAAATCTCGGCAGATTGCAGCGGTTGTTTGACGGTTGAAAAGCAAACTTTTTTGCAACCGAAAGCACCGCGCATTGCCGAACCGACCAATTTGACGAATGTTGTCGCCACATTAAAAGGCACGACGAATCCTGAAAGAATCTACGTTGTTTCCGGTCATTACGATTCGATGTGTTCGTCGCCAATTGACGCGGTGTGCGATGCGCCGGGCGCAAATGATGATGCTTCCGGCACGGCGGCGGTTATCGAAATGGCGCGGATGATGTCGAAAGGGAAGTTTGACGCGACGATAATTTTTATGGCTGTGGCGGGCGAGGAACAAGGTCTGCTCGGCGCGACATATTTTGCCGAACAAGCGAAATTAAGCAAAACGAATATCGAAGCAATGTTCACCAACGACATTATCGGCGGAGTTACGACCGCAAAAAATTCGGCTGACCGAAATTCCGTCCGCGTTTTTTCCGAAGGCGTTCCGTCAAACGAAACCGAACAAGAAGCCAATACGCGGCGCGGCGTGGGCGGCGAAAATGATTCGCAATCGCGCCAACTTGCGAGATTTATCAAAGAAACCGCCGATTTATATTCGCCAAAATTTGCCGTGAAAATGGTTTATCGGCGCGACCGATATTTGCGCGGCGGCGATCATATTCCGTTTCTCGAACGCGGTTTTACGGCGGTCAGATTCACCGAACCGAACGAAGATTACGACCATCAGCATCAAAACGTCCGCACCGAAAACGGTAAATTTTTCGGCGATACGCTTGAGTTTGTTGATTTTGAATATGTTGCCAACGTAACAAAAATCAATGTTGCAAGTTTGGCGCGTCTGGCGTTTGCGCCCGCGAGACCGAAAAATGTCGGAATGGTTACGACTCGTTTGGGAAATGATACGGAATTAAAATGGGACGCTGGCGCGGAAAGCGATTTGGCAGGTTACGAAATCGTCTGGCGCGATACGACTTCAGCCGTTTGGACAAACGCGCAAACGGTTGGAAATGTTACAAATTTTGTGATGAAAAATATGTCGAAAGACAATTATTTTTTCGGCGTTCGCGCCGTTGACAAAGCGGGCAACAAATCGCCCGTCAGCTTTCCGCGACCTGTGAGATGAGATGATTTCCCTTTTTTGTTGATGTCAATCCTTTCGCTTGGTAACACACCTTACGCGATTATAGCCTCGTTCACGAGGCTTTCCGCGTTTCGCGGCAATTAGCCGCGTCCATTTATGGCGCGGTCAAACGAGCAACGATTTTTCAAAGGGCGTTTTAACGTCCTTTTTTATGGCTTAAGCCGAAGAAAAGCACGTTAAAACGCCCTTTTGGATTCAATCGGTAAACAAACCGCGCCGTGAACGGACGCGGCTAACTGCGGCGAAACGTGGAAAGCCCGATAAATCGGGCTAAAATCAAATATCGCGTAAGATGAGTTGGTAATCAATCTCAAAATTATCCGATACTGATTCGCATTACCATTCTAAATTTTGCCTTTTACCTTTTGCCTTGTTTACTCTCCCCAAAACGACTTCTCGCCAAAAATCTTCACCTCGCCAATAGAGATATAAGCGGCATAAGCCATTGCTCCGAACAAAATTGCCAGTCCGGTTACGGTTGGGGCAAAAAGGATGTTGTTTGGGTCAAAAGTCTTAGGAAAAAGATTAATGAATGCCCCAAGGAAACCCCAGGAAATTAAAGTAACGATTCCGAAACGATTAAAGAAAAACATCACGGGTAACAGGGAAATCGCAAAACTTATCCAGACTACGGGACTTGCTCCGGTTGAATTATTGCGGTTCACAATCCATGCAAGTATGAAAATTCCGCCTAAAATAACGGTTGCCTTTTTGTTTCTGATAAAAAAATAGATAATTAAAAAGATGCCCAAGAACGCCAAACTCGACCCGGTAGATTGGACAAATTGGAAAGCCAGTGCAACCATCCAGGCTGAAAAACTATCGGTTGCCTGCCAATTTACAAGCGTGTTGATATTTCTCGGTTCGCCGAATGCAGATTCGTTGATAAATTCGCCCAAATAAACAATCAGTAATGAACCACAGGCTAAGACTCCGCCAATCAGAATATCTCGCCCAATCATCGGATTTCGGAAATCACCCGCCAGCAAGCGACTCCAAGAAATCAGATATTCCGACCACCAACGACGGACATACGGTTCTAAGGCACAATAAATCAAACCGCCAAAGACTGCCCAAAATAAACTAAATTTGATTATTTCAATTAAAACATTAAATTCTTGGGAAGATGCAAAAACGTGGTCGAACCTAAACAGAGAGATAACCAATAACGTCACCAAAAAAAACAGGGAGATTTTAGCAGTTCCGTTCAAATCAGCCCGCTCGCTTTTGATGTTATACAGAACCAACATAATCACCGCAATCAGCAAAAAACTGAGTGTTGCCAAAACAAAAATCGGTGCATTGTTATTGGTAACAACGGCTTTCGCAGTTTCGCTCCACGGCGTAACTACTCGAAAATAAACAGGTTTGCCGTTATATGAAGCAGCTTCAATTTGAATCGGAATGTCTGCCCAATCAGCCATCGCGCCATTCCACGCGGCTCGCTCGTCAAAAGCAAATGGCGGTGTGAATTTGGCTTCGCCGGGTTCAAATTTATTGATGTCCAATCCTGCCTCGTCAAAGAATTTTTTCCAATCGGCTTTTGTCTGCTCCGATTTATTTTCTGAAATATTGGTCGGAACTGCGTTAAATTCAATCAGCCGTCCGGTTGTATCCGTCAAAACGGTTATCATTCCGGGAATTGTCATTGGCGGGTCAAAAACGTCCACTCGCTCGCTGTGCCACGCCATTAAAGGTTGCGGTGATTGCCGATAAATGAGATTTACGATGGCAGGTTGTCCTGTTTTTACTCTTTCAGATGAATAAAACGTCGGCGCATTCTTTTTCGCCCAACTGATAAAATCCGGTTCAGCACGAGTTAGGTGATACTTGGTGTCAAAGGGCTTTTCCGTATAACCGAAACTTTTAATCATCTGTTTCGCATTTTCAGCCAATACTTCCGTTGATTTCTCAAACGGAATTAGATTCGGAAGTTTATAAAACCTTTGAATATAGACAACTGAAAGCATCGCCACGACAAAAAATGCGAAACAAGCCAAAGCAATTTTCGGTTTCAACGCCCCTTTTTTCGGCGAAGCGGCAATCATCTCAGGAGTCGGCGTTTGCCCCGCATCAAGGGCAATCTGCATCGGATTTCCGCCCGGCAAAGCCATTGCAACGTGCAAGGCAGATTGCGGTCTATCTTTGGGATTTTTTTCGATACATTGCGAAATAACGCTTTCAACTAACGGATCAATGTCCTTCACAAAGTCTGATGGATTAGTTGGATTTTGCGAGGTTTGTTTCTGAATCAATTCTTGAATTGAATCGCCCTGAATGGCTTGTTTGCCCGTGAAAATTTCGTATAAAACAAGTCCTAAAGCATAAATATCGCTCTTTGCCGAAACGTCTTTGCCCTTAATTTGTTCGGGCGACATATACGCAGGCGTTCCCACGCGAAGATTATCTTTGGCAATTTCCGCCTCAACTCCCGCAATCCCAAAATCCGTGATTCGTGCTTTACCATTCTTGTCAATAATGATATTCGCGGGTTTGAAATCCCGATGCAGAATTCCCTCATTGTGAATCGCACTCAGCCCAACACAAAGCTGACGGGCAATTTCAATCGCACGTTCAGACGATAATCGCCCAACTCTCCGCAGCAATGACGATAAATCATCACCATCAATAAATTCCATCGAAAGAAAATGCTTGCCGTCAATCTCGCTAATATCGAAAACACGACAAACATTCGGATGCGAAACCTGACGAGCATTGCGAACTTCGGCATGAAATCTTTCCAAGGCAGCAGAATCTTTTTGAAAATTATCAGGCAAAAATTTAAGTGCGAGAGTTTGACCGAGTTTAATATCTTCAGCCTTATAAACTTCGCCCATTCCGCCTTTGCCGACCATTCCGATAATGCGATAACGACCGGCTAAAACAGTTCCGGCAACCAAACCATTCTTACTAATTTCGCCCGTCGTATTTTTGCCGATGAGAGTTTTCTTTTCCTCGAACATACTGACGGCTTCGGCGACAGCGGGATTTTGCATAAAGGATTCCGAATCTTCAAATGAACGAAGCAGTCTGTCAATTTCGCTTCGCATTTCAGCATCATCACCGCAAGATTTTTTTAATAATTTTTCCCGTTCTTTGCCCGTTAAGGCAGATGCTGTTTCAAAGATTTTGGTTATCTGTTCCCATCGTGTCGCAATTTCTTCGGCGGTGTGAAGATGTTTAGTTTCGTCTGATTCGTTTGGATTGTTCATTGATTTTTGTTTCCAATCATCATAAACCTAATCGCGTTTTGAGTTCAAACTTCAGTTTGTTAAACGACTAGCGAGCGAAGCAAAGCGGGTTATCTCAAAACCTAAAAGAAACCACTCCGCCTTCGCTGGTGATGGGCAAACTGAAGTTTGAACTCAAAACTTTAAACGCCGTTCAAAACTTTCTTCAATTACTAATGCGACATTTTTTAGAAGCTGTTTGAAAACTCAAAATTAGCCGCAGAGCGGCAAAGAGAAAGTAGCCAGATGCGGAGCTTCTGGTCAGTTTCAGAACCCGATTCCGCGCCGGAAGGTGCGAAAAGAATAAATCTGAGCGCATCTCCAATGCGCGAAAGGTTGTTTATTGTTCCAGAGGTTGCACCTCTGGCTACTTTCTTGATGCGCTTCCAGCGCAAAAATGAGTTTTCAAACAACTTCTTAGCTATTGAATTAGAATTTGGGGATGGTTTTGGAATTCAAAAAAGTGTCCTTGTTAAAAAAGAAACCAATCGGAGAATATTCGCCAATAGCTTTGTCGCCGCTTTGATCGATTGGCGATTTTGATTTATCCATTGCCGGAACTGAATTTGTTCCATTTTTGTAGTCGGGATTGGGCAACATATGTCTATAAATCAACAACATCTTTTCGCCGACCAACCAAGGCATAAAATTAATATTCAAGGCTTTGGCTTTGGCTTTTAAACTTGCTGTTTCTGCTCCGATTGCAACATAAACATAACCGTCAGGATTGACGATAAATTGATAATCGGCGAGGGTTTTGTAATTGTAAGTCATTTCATCTCCTTGACTTAGTGAAAAATAACGAACATCAGATGTTAGGAAATCATTTTTTGATTTCGGGAAATTCGGTGCTTTGAATTTCACAATACAAACATCGTCTTTATTGGTTCTGACAATTGGCATTGTCAAATAATGGTTGTCCAAATTTGGATATGTTCCCGCAGCACTTAAGTTATAGGCGTGGATTAAACTGTCTTTTTTATAAAATCTAAAGGTATTTTCAACCACTTGTTTAGCGATCAATTCCTCAATATTTAGCGATTTCCCACTTGATTGTGAAAGCACTTTTTCCATATTTGCTTCAGGATTTTCCATGAATTTATTGAACATTGGAATCAAATATTTATCGACATCTTCTTTTGAAATTTTTGGAACAGCTACACTATTTGGTGCTTCTTTGGTGGTTCTGCTTTTAACATCAAAGCTCGCAATTTGCGGCAATGGTTTATTCCCGTTTATGTTTGCGGTTGGCAAATAATGTCTTAAAAACACTGAAACTTTTGTTAAATCTTTCTTAAAATACAAGACATTTTTTTCTTTGATGGATGTGCCTTCGGGAACAATGTAAATCGTATAATTATTTTTCGCATCATCCGCTTTAATATTAAAATCCGTTAAACTTCCGACACTTGATCGCGTGGTATCGTCATAAATATTAAAGCTAAAATACCGTGCATCAGGAAATTGTCCTTTGATGACATATCCGTTTTCATCGGTTTCAGCCCGTTCCCAACCATAACGCCAATAAACTGCATTGGCATCAGGCAAATACAAAACATCTGTCTGAGAACCAATATATGGTTTTTCCCAAGTTGATTTTTGAGCATTAATACTCTGGATGCTTAAAAATGCCAAAATTATTGTTACAAGAAATTGTGTTTTCATCTTCATTTTTCGTTCTCTTCCGTCGAATTTTCTTTTCCGTTATTACTTATTGGAATGCCGCAAGAAGCGTGGCGTTCCTTTGTCTAATAACTAACGCGACTTTTTTTAACCAAAGTGCTAAAAAAAATATAAAAAAATTGTGATATTATTTTCCAAATGCAAAATCCCCTCGATATTACTGCACTCTTGCAAGATTGGAGTGATGGCAAAGTGGAAGTTTTAGAAAAACTAATGCCCTTGGTCTATGACGAATTGCGTCGCCAAGCCTCCCGGTTTTTAAGCAAAGAGCGTCAAGGTCATACTCTGCAAGCGACTGCCCTTATTCACGAAGCATATCTCAAACTAATCGAACAAAGAGAAGTTAAATGGCAAAACCGCGCCCATTTTTTTGCGCTCTCATCAACGGCAATGCGGCGGATTTTGGTTGATCACGCCCGCGAACGTCATCGGGAAAAACGCGGCGGAAGTGCCGAAAATCTGCCGTTGGACGAAGCATTTAAGATTTCTGCAAGCGAAAAAAATATTGATTTAATCGCGCTCGACGAAGCCTTAAACCGTTTAGCCAAAATGAATGCACGACAAGCAAGAGTGGTTGAATTAAGATATTTCAGCGGCTTAAGCAACGATGAAACGGCGGAGGTTTTGGGCGTTTCAAATGCCACAGTCAGAAACGATTGGAATATCGCCAAGGCTTGGCTTAAACTCCAGATTACGAATTGACCTTTTTAGGCAATGAATGACGTTTAATCAGATAATCAGATGAATTTAGAAAAAGATACAATAATCAACCAATACAAAATCATCTCCGCCATTGGCAAAGGCGGAATGGGCGAAGACTGAATTTTACGCAATAAGAGTGATAAAATTATTTTAATTTGGAGAATATGATGAGCAATTTACTATCAACCGATTTAGATTCACCGACTTCCGTCCCGTATTTTTTGTGGGATGCACCAATGACCGTTGCCGAATTGAAGGAAAAATTAGCCTCGGCATCTGAAGTAGAACGAATTCGTCTGCTAGGGAAAATCTTACGCGAGGCACGCGACTACGAAGTTTGGAAATTTACCACACCGCTCGAAGTTTGGCGAAATTGGGAAGCAATTTCAAAACATCTCGGACGGCGACGCGAGTTTTGGACGTTTTTATTTGAATTTTGGGAAAAGGAAGGGATGCTTGATTAAATCTACGCTTAACAAATTACAAAACGAATTCCTACGCGAATTTTTCAGTCGTGAAAATCACTTTTATTTAACGGGCGGTGCGGCACTTGTCGGATTTTATTTCGGACATCGAAAAACTGAAGACTTAGATTTATTCACGCTCGAAAACGAAATTGAAAGCGGTTTTGCGATTGCCCGGGATGTCGCAAAAAGTTTGGGTGCAACGGTTGAATCAATCATAACTTCACCCGACTTTCGGCGTTTGTTGGTTAAACGCGGCGATGAAGCGGTGGTGGTAGATTTAGTCCGCGAATATGTTTTTCAACTCGAACCCGAAAAACGCGAGATAAATGGAATCCGCCTTGATTCGCCCGAAGAAATTTTGGCAAACAAACTTTGCACGTTGTTATCGCGTTCCGAAATTCGGGATTTGGTTGATGTCCGGGAACTCGAAAATGCAGGTTTTAGCCTAAAAAATGCCTTCCAAGTTGCCGCTAAAAAAGATACGGGATTATCTCCGGCTCAACTCGCTTGGGTTTTGAATCAAATAAAGTTTGGCGATGACGCTCAACTGCCGATTGATATTTCGGTTGATGAATTGCGGGATTATCTGAGCGATCTGATTAACCGCTTGAAAAAATTTGCATATCCATTGAACAAAAATGAATAAAAAAATAGCCCCAAACGCGAATCTTTCGCACTACAAAATTATTTCAACCATCGGCAAAGGCGGCATGGGCGAAGTGTTTTTGGCTCAGGATACGAAACTCGACCGCAAAGTTGCGTTAAAGATTTTGCCGCCTGAATTTGCCGAAGATGCTGACCGAATGAGCCGTTTTGTGCGTGAGGCGAAGTCTGCTTCGGCGTTGAATCATCCGAATATCATTACGATTCACGAGATTGGCGAGAGCGAAGGAACACATTTTATTGCGACGGAATTTATTGATGGTAAAACACTTAGCGATTATAAACAAGCCAATCCGTTGAATTATAAATCAGCGTTAGAGATTGCGATTCAAGTTGCATCTGCACTTGATGAAGCACATACAGCGGGAATTGTTCATCGTGATATTAAACCCGATAATGTGATGATTCGGGCGAATGGTTTGGCGAAGATATTGGACTTTGGAATTGCGAAAGTGTCAGTAGCGTCTGCGTCAGCGGATGCGTCGAGCGAAGATGCTACCGCCATCAAATCGCCAACAATGCCCGGAATGATTATC
>JANNYB010000197.1:0-3725 GCA_031409875.1 Acidobacteriota bacterium
CTTAAATTAAGCTCCGATTTACTCCCATCTTGACGTGGGCTTGATATTCCTGATGCGCGGCTCGCACCGTATCGCTTAAACCGTCTAGCGGGTTTGTCGTTGAGTTGGCATTTTCAGTTTCCGACTCATCAAAAGTTTCGATTTTTCTTGTTAAGACAATCGGCGAATTTTTGCTGTTATCACTTTTGCCGGACTTCTCAGCCAAAGCTATTCGTGCGGCAATATCCTTTCTTTCAGTTGAAGATTCTTTTTGATTTGTCATATTTTCCGGCTGATTTCCTTCGTAAATTGTCTTTTCGGTGATCACTTTCTCAATAACTTCATTAACCAAATCTTCAATAATTTCATCGTTTGGAATTATCGGCTGAGAATTTTTGGTTTCATCATTGGAGGAATTGGATAAATTTGTTTCACCGCCAAAATTAAAATCGGCATCAATATCACCCAAATAAATTACCTTTGAAGTTCCGTAAACGCGCGATATGAACTTCCCCCTCATCACAGCTATCGGCGGATAAGCGGCTTTGATCGGTGGTGCGGTGTCGTTGACGATTAGTAATTCTTTGTGCGCCGGCAACTGGCGGACTTCTCCGGCGTGCATTAGTGAGCGTTTTTGTTCGGCGTAGCGGACATTATCATTTTGCTTGCCCGGAAAATCCTGAAAAGTTTTCGCGTAAATAGTTGTTTCGCCGAGTTGTTTGGAAGCGTATTCCGCCGTTACGTCATCGAGTCCGGGCAAGAAAATCTTGGTCATTACCGTTCCAAGGATGGCGTTCGCCTGTTCCTTTCCGTATTGGTCATACATCTGCGGCAAATCCTGATAGCCTAAGCCAAGACCGACACCGCGCCCGCGTCCGATGCCGGAAATGCGCTTTACTTCCGATACATTGAGTTGATATGCTTCGTCAATCAGCACGAAACACGGAATTTCCGGTTCATTCACGCCGTCAAGCCGCATTTCAAGAACGGCTTGACCGAGAAAAGTGGCGATAAATTCTTTATAAATTTCAGCCGCACCTTCGGAAACGACTAGGTAAATAGCAGTTCCTTTTTGACGGAGCTTACTAAAATCAATGACGCGACATCCTTTTTCGGTTTCTTGTTCAGTCGGCATTGTCGTGACATTCCGCGTCGGCGCAAGCGTGAAGGGACGAAGTTTATTGTAAAGACCGATCAGCACCGAGCCGTGTGTTTGCGGGGGCGAGCGGCGAAAAGCAAAAAAAGCTTGTTTGGCAAAAAAGCTGGGCGAAGTTTCGAGTGCTGAAGCAAAAGTATCTTCCTTTCCATCAATCCCGATCAGAAAGTCAGCGGCAAATGCGGGAATCGCTTTGTCGCCATAAACATAAGCCAAATGTAGCAAAATCGCAGTTAAAGCAAGCTGTTCGGCTTCGCCCCAAAACGGGTCTTGCGAGGTTTTTTGGCGATTTTCTGCACCAAGCATCATTCCGGCAATTTGGCAGGCGAAAGACGGGTTTTCTTTACATTGGGGAAGGAAATTCCATCTATCCGATTTTTCGGGATTGTTCAAATCAAGCCGATAGACATTCCGTGCATAATTTCCGGTTTGTTCGCTCAATTCACCTTTCGGGTCATAAACTAAAACAGATGAATGTTTCAGTAGGCTGCGAATCATTGCCATAAAAAAGGTTTTCGATTTGCCCGAACCCGTCGGACCGAACATTGCAAAATGCCGCAGCCATTGTTCACGCGGCAAAAACAAATCAAATCCGCCGAAAACCTTAGCAAGCGGCAAAGAGTTTTTCGGCAAAGGCAACACCTTAAACTTATTGACCAATTTTTTAGCAATTAAGTCTTGAACATTCGCCCATCGCGCTGAACCGTGCGAAGTGCTCATCGTCCATAAACGATATGACCAGCAAAGAAGATATGCGTCCAAAAATCCGGCGGCAAGTGCAAGAATTGCCAAAGACCAGAAAACAAGCCACATCAAACCGGAGGTTTCCAATAAATATCCGGCAAACAAACTCAAAATCGCGCCGGTCAAGCCCAAAAAAATAAAAAAAACAGCTTGACCGACATCGCTTGCCCACGCCCAAAATGCTTGGTAGGCAGGCAAATATTGTTCGTTCGCTTTGCGCGGAATGCCGCGTGATGCGTCAAATTTTTCAATCCATTCCTGAGAAAACATAGCTAATTAAAAACGAAAGTTTTCCGAAATTCCGTTAGATAATTCCTCGCAATCCACGCAAATATATGAAACGACCGTGAATTTCTTTTCACCATATTCGCCGCTGGAAGTATGGCGGGAGAATTCGGACGGGCGGGTTAAATTACCGCAAGAATCACAGATGCCTTCACATCTGCGGTTAAGAAAAAGAATTGATCGCAAGTGCGTTTCTCGAATATTGTTGCGATTTACTCTAGGTTCGGTATTAATAGTGGTAATTTGATTCATAATTTTTTATTGACTACTTTTAAATTGATCTAAAAGACGTTTTTCTTCCTCTAAATAACGATGGACATTTTTATTTTTCGGCAGCAATTCACCACGCCATTGTTCAAGTGTCCATCCGGCAGAAACTATTTTTTCCAGCGGCGAGAAAGGTGCAGGAATATCAAAGCGACCCGTCGAAGCCGATTGAAAATAGGTAATTGTGCGTCCGTCTAAAGAAGTTAGTGGAAACCGAAGCAAAATTGCCGGACTGCTCGAATCTTGCTTCGAGCGAGAGAGAATTTCAAACCTCAGCGGCTGTGATTGATAGCGCACGGTGATTGTGCCGGAGGGAGAAATCAATTCTCCGTTTTCAAATTTGAGTCCCGGCGGCATCAAATTTCGCGCAGAAATTAAACTCCAAATTCTGTCTAAATTCGGCGGCACACTTCCCTGCTCTTGATTTATGGCGAAAACTGATAATGAAATTACCATTCCGAGCGCGCCGATTTCACGCAGACGAATTGAGGTGTCATAAACTTCTCCTTTAAAGATTTCAGGAGATGTGTAAAACCGTTCTTCATTGGGCTGTTCGCCGGTTTCAAGGTTGGGGCGTTCGATGAATTTCACTTGTCCTTGGGTTTGGTGTGCGGAAAGCAGACGAAGCCCGCCGAAAACACATACAAGCAGTAAAACCAAAGCGGCGACATTGAAAACGGGTGAGAAAATAATAGAACGCATCGTATTTTTTATGCGCGACAGATTGTTGTCTTTTTGGGTAGTCGTTTTATCAGATATTTTTTTAGGCATAATGTTCTGAATTTTCTGTTATGAAACTTTTGTAAATATGTCCGTTAAAATAACTTTCATCATTTTCACCGAGCCAGCCGTCAATCTGCGGATGAAACGATGTGGCGGTCAAAAGTAGATAATCAAGTTGTATTTTGAGAAACTCTTGCGCTTCGCTCGTTTTGACGAAATAGCAAAAGTAACGAAGAAGCGAATTTTCGTCTAAATCTTCCAATCTGTCGCGTTCAAAAGCTCCGACGACATCAATGGATTCTCTCAAAGAAGGATAATCTTCAAGTCCGGCAACGCCGCGCACACCGTCGAGCAGTTTGATTGCCAAAGCAAGTTGTTTTGAAGAAGCCTTTGGACACCGCGCCCGCAAAATTTCCAATTCCTTGATGAGCGACGGCGTAGAAAAACTCGAAAATATATGCCGCGAAATAAACGGCGCACTCAATTTGTGGCGCAAATCGTTGGAAGTCGTGACCACAATCGGGCGCGATTTCCAATCGGAAACGCCGATAAATCCATCCACCAGACGCGG
>JANNYB010000198.1:0-23018 GCA_031409875.1 Acidobacteriota bacterium
GAATTTAGGTTAACACAAGGGATTTTCCCAAGCGTCGTTTCAGTTGTCGTAGGTCTCATTCAGTTTGCAGACCTCGTGAACTAGATTTTCAAAGAACAGGCGTAGCTTTACTACTTTTTAACTTTATCGGAACATCTATTAAAGAACTTCGCAAAAATAAAGGAGTTAGCCAAGAAGCGTTGGCACTGATCGCCGAGTTGGATAGAACTTATATAAATAGCGTTGAAAATGGTAAACGTAACATTTCGATTGTGAATATCGAAAAAATTGCCATTGCCTTGGAGGTTTCCCTGAAAGAGTTTTTCAATCACGAAACTTTCAAATAATATGCCAACAATACAGGAAGCCGTGAACCAAATAAAGTTGATTTTGGAACAAGCCATCAGAAATAATAGCGAGATTGGAAAACTATCTCTAATCCGTTCCCAAAAACCAATAAAGTTAATTCACGAAGCCGTAAAATCAGAATTAGTTGCAAATCAAATTCCACCAACAAGAATACATCCAACTTTGGGAGTAAGTGAAGGAGAAATTACACTTTCAGGGTTTTTGAAAAAGAAATCACAAGATATTGTCGTGTTTCCAAGTGGAATTGAGCCTATTGAAGAAATAATTGATAGCGGATTTTTGGAAGGAAAAACCGATAGATTTGGAAATACTTTCACCGAAAGAGTTTTATCAATAAATGTCAGAAGTCAGTTGAGCAGTCTTGCCAAAAACTTTGACACGCTTTATGAAAGAACCTTTGCGGAAGCCTTGAATTTTCATTTGAGGTGTCCAAATATGTGTCTTGGCGAGGTTTATATGATTCCTGTTTATGAATACGATACAAGAAATGCTCAAGATAATATAATTTCTTTTTCAAGAGGTTTTGGAAATGTCGAAAAATATTTGTTAGCTTTTAACGCGATTGCCGGAAGAATTACGACAACTTCTGACTTGTATAAATATGAACAAGTTTGTCTTTTAATCGTGGATTTCAACAAAGACATTCCTAAAATTTATTCGTCGGATGAAGAATTAAAGCGCGATGGGTTATTATCTCAAGACTCAACGGCTTCAATCGCAAATTTAACTTTCGACAGATTTATTCCTTCATTACTCGAAACTTATCGGGCAAGGTTTCCTAATCTAATTTGATTTTTAGAACGTATTTTTGGCAAATAAATTCATTTATTTCATCAAGCAAATTTAACTTTCTCAATTCATTTATTTCAACTTCATCAAACTCAGGAATTGTAAATTTTTCGATAAAATTCTTTTGATAACACGGATAACCGCCTTCGATTGCCACGCTTGTTTTGCTGATGTAATAGTGCATCACCTCGGAATTTAAGATTTTCTGCACGACATCAATATTTTCAATACTCATTAACGGATTTGAAAAGCTCGAAAACAGAGGGCTTTCATCTTGTTTGAAATAAATTCCGTAACCGTTTGTAAAATAAGATATTTCTTCTTCAACGAAAAGAAATCTCGGAAACTTGCTAAATGTCGGAGTTAAAATCTTCTTACCAAATTTGGCAATTCCCTGAGTTCTTCCCCAAACGAAAAATGGTTCAAAGATTACTTTTCCTTTGTCGCGTGTCGCAAGTTTTTCTTTTTCTGAAAGCAAATATTCGTAACATTTCGGAAATTTATCTTTCAATTCATTTTCAGTTATTGGAACTGCATTACCGTTTTTAATGGAATACGGACAAATTATTCGCCGTGAATTTTGAGAAACTTCGTCTTGATTTTTGAAGTCAGAAATTTTATGGACAGCTTTTGTTATTTCTCTCTCTATCTCAAACGTGCCGTGTTCATTGGTCTTAACGTAATAATCATTTTTCAAACTCTTACCGTCAACAAAAAAAACTTCGTCTTTAAGCGTTGCAATACCAACACATATATCGAATAGCTTTCCAATCGGCGTTCCGATGTTTTCGATAATTCTGATGTTTTCTTGTTCGTCTGATTTAAGCAAACGCCATTTTTTGACATTCAAATTTTTCAGAGAATTTGATGAACCATTCGCATTTGCCAAAAAGGATTCCGGTAATTGTTTATCTTTGATTCGGTCGTAAGTAATTTCTTCGTTTTGCTGTTTATTGAGAAAAGTAATTGCGGTGTAAGTTTGTGCGTCAAAAACTTTTTTATGACTGAAATCAACAATTCGAGTAACACATTTTTTATTTTGAAAATATCTCCGTAAAGATTCGCCCGCTAACGAAGTGAAATAATTGTTTGGCGTGATATAACCGAGTTTCCCGTTTAGTTTGAGTAATTTATATCCTAATTCAAAGAACGCGAAATACAAATTAAATGTTCCGTTTTCAACCGTTTGCCAATTTTTTGCTAAAGATTTTCTGCTTTCATCCGATAAATCTTGAAACTTAACATACGGCGGATTTCCGACAATATTATCAAATTGCATCTTCCAATCTGCTTGCAAACTGTCTTGATGCCACAAATTAAAATCGTCGTCTTGCAAAACCTCGCCGTTTTGTAAAGCATAAATTGTCAAAAGTAACTTTGCCCGACGAATATTGTATTCGAGAATATCCGAACCAAAGATATTTTCTCTCACCGTTTCTTTGATTGGTTTGTTAAATTTTTGCTTGTAATATTTCACCAAGCCAATTAGAAAAGCACCGCAACCGCAACTTGGGTCAAGATTCGCTTCATTTTCTTTCGGCTGAATTTCGTTAATAATAAAATCAACCACATAACGCGGTGTAAAAAAAGCTCCGTTTAATTTACGGTCGTCTTGCGGAATTAAAACTTCGAGAAAGTTTTCTAATGTTTCAAAATTTTCTACTTCTAAAATCTCTTTTCCAATGAAAATATCGCTATCAAAATAACTATCTAAACTTTCTTGCAAAGGAATATTATGTTTTTCAACAAATCTCTTCACGACCGATTGCTCAACGGCTGATATTCCATATTCGTCAGTAAATAGATTGATATTTTTAAGGTTCATCATCGCTTTTATCTTAACATATCAATTTTCACCGCATAAACTTCCGCCGAATCGCCAACGCCAACAACGCCGCTTGCTGCGAATATCTTTTCCAAGATTATCCAAAGTTCTCCTAAAGTTGTCGATTTTTTATTTCAAAGCTATTGTCTAAATTATTGAGTTAGTTGTAAAATGGTTTTATGGTAATTACGAAAGAAAAAGTAAGTTCCGACATTATTAACTTAAACGATGCTCAACTTCGACAGGTTGCCGAGTTTTTGGATTATCTTAAATTCAAGGAAAAATCTAAACGTCCGCGACAGTTTGATGAATCTGAAATTGCCAAGTTATATCAAGAGTTTGAAGCAGAAGACCGCGAACTTTCTGAAAGCGGTTTGGCTGATTATGCAGAAAACTTAAACTTTGAGGACGCAAAAAAATGATTGTCTCACGCGGCGAAGTTTGGCTTGCCAACCTCAATCCTGTTCGCGGTTCGGAACAAGCCGGAATTCGACCTATTTTGATATTCCAAACCGATTCAATCAATCGTTTCACCACCACAGTTCTCACAATTCCATTCACCACAAATTTACGCCGTGCATCATTACCTTCGTGCGTCCAAGTTTCCGCCAGCGAAGGTGGATTAACCAGCGATTCAGTTGCACTTTGCCATCAATTACGAGTTTTAGACAAAACAAGATTAACGAAAAAGCTCGGCAAATTAAGCGGTGCAGTAATTGCCGAAATCGAAGAATGTGTTTTGTTCACAGTAGGTTGCGAGAATTAAATTGATAACTGATAACTGTTGACTGATAACTGTCATCTCATAAACTTCCGCCGAATCGCCAATGCCAGCAACGCCGCCTGCAACGGTGCGAATATCTTTTCCAAGATTATCCAAAGTTTTCCCAACACGGTCAGCCGGTTGCAGTATTTTATGAATCAATATAACCATCTTGCTCGTCGCGTTCCTCGTCGCGGCTCTTACCGTCTGCAATATCATACCAACGCTGATAGCCGTGTTTTGCCAACCCCCAAGCCGTTGCTCCGACAACTCTGACAATGTGCGACTTTATCAAGTTTCGATTGACTAACTCTTTACGGCTCAACAAAAATACGGCATCTTCTTGATCTTTAAATCGTCCCGCAATGAACTTCAAAATAACTAACCATTCCGGCGAGAGAATCGGGACATCATTAATCTTTACGGCTGCATCAAGAGCTACTTGAAACAATTTCTTAAATTCATCATTGCGAATAATCCAATCAACCGCAACTTCTTTTTTTTGAGTTTTTATCAGATAACGCTCGCCGCCTTGACGCAATAAACCTTTATTTTCCAACGGTAAAAGTTTGTCGGCGATAATATCTACATCTTTCGTATTCCTATCGCTTCCATAAACCGCCATCGCCAAACCACCGACCAACGCCCAATTAACACCGTTTGTGTCAGCAATTTTCGACACAGTTTTAATCGCTTCGGTGGCAGATTCATCGTCAAGTAAATCAAGATTTATTGTCATAAAATCAATGATAAATGTTTAATGATAAATGGTAAATGAAATCACCGCATAAACTTCTGCCGAATCGCCAACGCCAGCAACGCCGCTTGCAACGGTGCGAATAGCTTTTCCGAGATTAGCTGAAGTTTGTTCAATTAGTGTCTCAGCAATGCAATAAATCCTGCTTGCTCAAAATGTTCATCGGTTGTAAGTGCTTGAGATAAATCACTTTCTTGCATAACGATAAATGACACACAATCAATTAGACCCCAATCTTTGTCGGGGCGATTACAAAATAACTGAAAGGCTTTTTGATAAAGTTCTTCAGTAATTGGCACGATTTCAACAGTTTCATCTTGTTCGAGCGAACTCAATAATTCTGCGGTAGCTTGGCGATAACGCTTTTTTGACAAAGCGTTGCCAATTTCTAAAAGAATGGCTGTTGTGGTTATTAATCTTGTGTTTTCGGACTCAAGTTGTTCGGATAATGTTACGGCGTGATCAAAATGTTGGTCGGTTTCAACGGATAGAGCAATGGCAAATGAGGTATCGAGAAAGACTCTATTTTCCATCTAAATCTTCTCCGCCATAAAGATATTCGTCAATTTTTTCGGAAAAATCTTTTGGACCTTGCAAACGCAGAGAACGTGCAACGCTCAGAAACGATTTAGTTTTGTTTTCAATCGGCGGTTTTACATTTATCACAATTTGCACCTGAGTATTCGGCTCAAGCGTAACCGTTTCACTCGGACGAAAAACTTTACCGTCAAAAATTGCTTCGATTGTTCTAGTCATAATTGCACCTCAGTTCAAATTATATCACGAAAAAATTAACAATTAACCATTTACAATTAACAATTAACAATTATTGAAGTTTATCCAAAGTTCGCCCCAAACTGTCAGCGGTTTGCGGTATTCAACATTCTGCACAACTTTATTACTTTAATCAGTCTGCTTCACCAAATTGTATTTACGAATTTTGAGTTTTCGATTTTCGGGTCGTTTGTAATCAAAGCTAAGTTTAGGAAACTTGCCGTAGAAGCAATTAGTCGGTCGTGGAGTTCGGGAATGTCTGTAATTTGTTGAGCATTTTGGATAATCTCAAAACTCAGAGGCACTTCTTTATAATTTTGAAAGTTTTTGATGTGCTTTTCTACTTCGTGCAGATTCAGGCTGATTCGTCGCTTTTCGGCTAGATACAAAATTTCCGCAAAAACTATTGCCGGAATATAAATCGTGGTTTTACCCGAATCCGCCGAATCAAAAATCTCTTTTACATTTTGGCTCGATTTCCTGTTTTCGAGATGCAAAACTAAAGCCATTGTATCCGTAACATATTCATCGGCGAGGATAAAGTTGCTCATAATTTTCAAATTCCATCTCTAAATGCTGCAATTCGCCTTGCTCAAAAGTTGCCAAATCTTGCTCAATCAAAGCGTTATTCTCATTTTCTTTTTGCGTCAGAAACTCGGCAAAATCTAATAATTCCTGCTTACGATTGATTGGCAATATCTTAAATTTTTCCAACAAAACTTCTTCCGATGTCATAAAATCTCACCTCAATTGATATTTTACCACAACATTTTTTAATGGTGAATTGTTTCATTCTTCAATTAACCATTTACAATTGACAATTATTTTCACCGCATAAATTTCCGCCGAATCGCCAACGCCAAAAACGCCGCTTGCCTCTTGTCAGAACCGTCTGCGGTAGCGGATGGTTTAACCCGAATCATTTAAATGCTCCAGTTTAACAGGTCGCTACCGCTCGCTGTTCTGACTTATCGCATAAACTTCCGCCGAATCGCCAACGCCAACAACGCTGCTTGCAATGGTGCGAATATCTTTTCCAAGATTATCCAAAGTTCGCCCCAAACTGTCAGCGGTTTGGATTTGATACCATTCAATTGTATGTATCAAGCAATTAGTTGTAAAATAATTTTTTATTCTTAAATCTTAAAATTGTTGAAGAGTTTATATGGGAAAAATAAAAGTAATTGAACTATTTGCAGGAGTTGGCGGTTTTAGGCTTGGACTAGAAAACAGCGGAAAACCATATAAAATTATTTGGAGTAATCAATGGGAACCATCAACTAAAACTCAACATGCTTCATTAGTTTATGAGAATCGTTTCGGAAAACAAAACCATTACAACGAAGATATTAACAAAATTCCTGTTGAGAAAATTCCTGACCATGATTTACTCGTTGGCGGATTTCCCTGTCAAGACTATTCAGTTGCAACTACTTTACAAAACTCCAAAGGACTCATTGGCAAAAAAGGTGTTTTATGGTGGTCTATTAACAAAATTCTAAGCGAAAAAAAGAATAAAACTAAATATCTATTACTGGAAAATGTGGATCGTTTATTGATTTCCCCAACTAATCAAAGAGGGCGTGACTTCGCTGTAATGCTCAAAAGTCTTGATCAACTTGGGTATGCTGTAGAATGGCGAGTTATCAATGCAGCAGATTATGGAATGCCACAAAGAAGAAGAAGAGTTTTTATTCTTGGTTATCACAAATCTACAAAATTGTATGAACAAATGAAAGAAAGGCAACCAGTTGATTGGATTTTCAAAGATGGAACAATCGCAAAAGCCTTCCCTGTTTCAGACAGTATTTTTGCAGGAACTAAGGTATTTAAGTTAAATGATAATATTGAAACGATTAGTAATGAATTTAATAAAAATTCAAAATTATCTCCTTTCCAAAATTCAGGTTTACTTGTAGATGGCAAAGTTTACACTTGTAAAACGACTCCCGATTACCAAGGAGAGAGAGTAGTTTTAAGAAATCTTCTTCAAAATGGTGAAGTGTCCGATGATTTTTTCATTTCGGATGAAGAACTACCAAAATGGCAATATCTAAAAGGATCGAAGAAAGAAATTCGTAAAACCGTCGATAATTTTGAGTATTTTTATTCTGAAGGTGGAATGATTTTCCCCGATGACATAAATAATCCTTCAAGAACAATAATTACAGGTGAAGGAGGAAAATCACCTTCACGTTTTAAACATGTAATAAAATCAGATCGCGGTTTGAGAAGATTAACGCCTGTGGAACTTGAACGATTAAATATGTTTCCTGACAACCATACTAAAATAGACGGTATAACCGACACAAAGAGAGCTTTTTTTATGGGAAATGCTTTGGTTGTTGGCATTGTTGAAAAACTTGGTGCGAAACTTTACAACCAAATAAACTCAATTTAAATATTATATGCAATTAGACTTTCATTATCACCGATATTCAAATTTAATCGTCCAATATGATGATAAGTTTCAGATTGATTATCAAGAAATCATTAATGTCCTAGAATCAATTACGGAGCAAGATTTAATTGATACATTTATTCAACGAAAATTGGAACGAAAAGATATAAAGAGCCTTTCAGAACCAATTAATTTTTTGATAAAACAGCGATTAGTCGCACTTGGTTGGGCTTCCGAAACGGGCATTTTTAGAGAACCGCCGTATGACGATACGAATTCCAGCCGTTGGAGATTGGATTTTTCAAAGAATTTAATTTCTGTCGAAGTCGCTTTTAATCATGGCGAAGCTATCGCACACAACATTATGAAACCCGTCTTGGCAAGCGAGAAAAATCATGTTGTGAAGGACATTGAAACAGAATTAGGTGTAATAATTAGTGCAACCAATGAGCTTAAAGCATCAGGAAATTTCGACAGTGCTGTTGGAACTTTTGAAAAATTTAGAAGTTACTTTAAGCCGTATAACAATTTAGTGCCAACTCCAATTGTGTTGATTGGTTTGAAAGCAACAAATAGTTTTCGAGTAAATAAACAGACAAAACTAATCGAATTAATTCCCTAATCTTTTCTCATTGGCACTTTCACACCATTCTCCCTCGCAAAATCAATCGCCTCATCATAACCCGCGTCAACGTGCCTGACTACACCCATTCCGGGGTCGGTTGTGAGAACTCTTTCGATGCGTTTGGCGGCTTCGGGTGTGCCGTCGGCGACGATTACTTGTCCGGCGTGGAGCGAATAGCCGATGCCGACTCCGCCGCCGTGATGGAGTGAAACCCACGTTGCACCGCCGACGCAGTTGATCATTGCGTTGAGATAAACCCAATCGGCGATTGCGTCCGAGCCGTCTTTCATTGCTTCGGTTTCGCGGTTGGGCGAGGCAACCGAACCGCAGTCGAGATGGTCTCTGCCAATCACAATCGGTGCTTTGAGCGTTCCGTTGGCGACTAATTCGTTCAGCTTCAAACCTGCTTTCGCACGTTCGCCGTAGCCGAGCCAGCAGATTCTCGCGGGCAAACCTTGAAACTCGACTTGCTCTTGTGCCATTGTCAGCCATTTGCACAGATGGTCGTTGTCGGGAAACAAATCCATCATCGCTTGGTCGGTTTTGTAGATGTCCTCTTTGTCCCCGCTCAGAGCCACCCAACGAAACGGACCTTTTCCTTCACAAAATAACGGGCGAATATAAGCAGGCACAAATCCGGGGTAATCAAACGCATTTTCGACTCCGTTATCTTTCGCCCGCTGACGCAAATTATTTCCGTAATCAAAGACGATTGCCCCACGTTTTTGATATTCGAGCATTGCTTCAACGTGCCGTGCC
The DNA here is from genome assembly GCA_031409875.1 of Acidobacteriota bacterium. Classification (GTDB taxonomy): domain Bacteria; phylum Acidobacteriota; class Blastocatellia; order Pyrinomonadales; family Pyrinomonadaceae; genus CALMEH01. The sequence continues at coordinate 9,042 of JANNYB010000198.1, forward strand.
ATCGAATCCATCGCCCGTTTTTCGTATTCAGTTTGATTAGATTTTCGCAGTTCGTTTGCCTGTTCGATTGATAACCCTTGCGGAATATAACCCATCAAAACATCGTGCGCCGAAGTTTGATCGGTAACGACATCGGGCAAAATATTACGTTCTAAAATTTGCCAATGAACGTCCGCCGCATTGCCCAAAAGTGCGATAGATTTCGCTTCTTTTTTGTCAGTAAATTCTTTCACCAACCGCAACGCATCGTCTAAATCTTTTGCTTCAATATCAACTTGCTTAAACTGCAACCGTCGGTCAATACGATCTTTATCAACATCAACGAGCAAACCGACACCGCCATTAAACGTAATCGCCTGAGCCTGTGCGCCGCCCATTTCGCCCAAACCTGCCGTCAAAACAAATTTCCCTGCCAAACTTCCCCAACCATTTTGCCTCGCCAAACTTCCAAAAGTTTCATAAGTTCCCTGCAAAATTCCCTGTGTGCCGATATAAATCCAACTTCCGGCGGTCATTTGTCCATACATCATCAGCCCGTCGCGTTCATATTGGTCAAATTGCGTTTGCGTCGCCCAATGCGGAACGATGTTTGAATTGGCGATTAAAACCTTCGGTGCGTCCGTGTGCGATTTGAAAACCGCGACCGGTTTCCCCGATTGCACGAGCAAAGTTTCGTCTTCCTCAAGATTCTTCAAACTCTCCAAAATCGCATCGAACGATTCCCAATTTCTCGCCGCTTTTCCGCGTCCGCCATAGACGATTAAATTATCGGGATCAAACGCAACTTCCGCGTCTAAGTTGTTTTGAATCATCCGATACGCGGCTTCGATGAGCCAGTTTTTACAAGTTAAATTCGTTCCGGTTGGTGCTTTTATAGTTCGTTTCATAATTCGATTTCTAAATTTAAACAGTTTTCGGGCTGATTTGCAAAAACAAAAAGAATCTTACCGCCTCACGAACTTTACAAAATTGCATTTAGCTTTATAATTAAAGGAGTTTATTCAATTCAATCAGTTAAGATGCGACTTTTTCATTTACAGAAAAAGCTCCCGCTTTTATCGAAACGGAATAATCCGTTCGTTGCTACGGCTTCGGCGCGATTACTTTTTTTTTACTTCCACAAATTTCGAGCAATACCGAAGGGAAAATTCTTCCGATGCCCTTTTTTCCTGACAAAAATCGTTTATTTAAATAGGGAACAGGATTCGGATTTTAGACTTGTTACAGAGGAGAAAAAACAAAATGAAAAACTATCGTTTATTTAATTGGGTAAGTATTTTTATCGTAATGGCATTTATGTTTGCGACTTTTTCGAGCGTCGCTGAAGGTCAGGGCAAAATTGTTGCGACGATTGAATTTGACCCCGAAGTTGATGGCTTTGGTTTTAAGAATTATGTCAATGACCATCGTTGGCAAGACGATTTGGATGCTTACGATTTGATGACGATGTTCGGCGTTGCGCCCGTTTGCGTTACGGGCAATTCGCTTTCAACCTGTGTCGTCAAAAGACCTGCCGAAAATTGGCGGATGAAGGTTTTGAAGGAAATGAAAGGCGGACATTGCGAAGGCATGGCGGTTGGGAGTTTTCTTTTCTTCGAGCAGAGAGAATGGAAATATAAATGGAAAACTGCCGTTAATTTTCAAAAGTCGGCGGAAAATGTTTTTGATTTGAAATTTCCGAATCAGTCAATCGAAAACTTTATCGCCTATTTCTGGGCAACGCAGGTTCTTTCCGAAGTCAACAAAAATAAAGACGCGGCGTATAACGCTACGCCAATGACTATTGTCAAAAAGCTGATTGATACGATGAACACGGAAAACGGCGAGCTTTGGACAATTCAGATTTGCAAAACTGTGGACGGCGATTTAAAGGATTGCCACGCCGTTGCGCCGTTTGCCGTCGAAGAATTTTCGAGTTACTACAACATTCACGTCTATGACAACAATGAGCCGGGCGACACCAGATTCATCAAAGTTAATAAAAGCGGTCAATTCACTTGGGAATACAACGCCGCGCCGAATCCTGACACGGAAGAAGATTTATACACCGGCAACACTTCAACCGAATCATTCAACATCGTCCCGATTAGCTCGCGGCTTTACGGCAAAAAATATCGCGCACCGTTTTCGACTCAGCGCGAACGAAACACCGACTCAAGCACGAGCGGTTCGACCGGCGGCGAGACGGTTGAATTTCTCGTCAACGGCGATGCCGATATGCTCGTTACCTCCGGCGACGGCAAGCGCGTCGGCTACGATTGGACAAAAAAACAAACCGTCAACGAAATCAGCGGCGCGAATATGAATTACATCTCGACAAATTCCGATGACGACCTTCCGCCCGTCATCAATCTGCCCTATCAACCTACGGCAAAGCCTTACACCGTAACGCTTTCGGGCAAAACTCTGACAGCCGAATCTTTGACGGATTTGATGTTCACCGGACCCGGTTTTTCAATCGGATTTGACGACATCCAACTCGACCCGAACGAAACTCTGACGTTTCAAATTTCGCCCGACGGCACAAAAATTTCCTTCACCGCCAGCGCAGACGGCGAAACGCCCGAATTATATTTCACCGCCAACGCCGACGACGGCACGAGTTATCAACTCGAAGTTGACGGCGTGGAAATTCAAGCCGGAAAAACCCTTTTCGCCGATATTGACCTCAAAGCCGGAAAGTTGCACTTCAAGGACAACGACGGCAGACACGAAAAATACGACATTGATTTTCTGCGGATTCTGCCCAACGGCACACAGCAGACGTTTGAAACCGACGACATTGACATCGGCGAAACCGACAGCTACGAAATGGATTTCAGCAAATGGGACGGCAAATCGCCGATGTGCTTCCGCGAAGATGACGAAGGCGACGGTTTTGCCGATGATGAATGCGAAAATCAACCCAACGAAGACGACGGAACGGACACGGATTAATGCCGATTTCGAGACGGTGAGACGGAGCGACGGAGAGATTTTCTCTCCGTCGGGCTTGCGGCATTGAAACTTTTTTTGAAGTAATATTGCAAAGGCAATTTTGTTTTCGCGCTTAATCGGTTAAGATAGATTCGATTTTTAGATACTATTTCGACAGCCGAAACATTATGTCCGAAATTGACGAGAAAATAGCCTATCTTCAAGCGCGATTGGATAATCTTGCCAAGATTCAGACGGCTTTTCATAACGAAGTCAGTCAAATTCGTTATGAAATAAATCTTCTTCGTCAAAAACAACAAACGCCATCTCAGCCACCGCAAGCAAAACCACCTGTCCGCGAATATATTCCGCCGACACAAACTGCGCCAAACTATTCAAATCAACAAACGAATCAAGCAACAAATCCAACGAATTTTGGTTACAAAAGCCAAACTTACGAACAATCATTCAAACATCAACAATCGCCGGAATCGAAGCCCAAATCCAATGTCGAAGAATTTGTCGGCAAAAATCTTATCAGTCTTATCGGGATAATTATCACGGTTATCGGCGTTGCCATCGGCGCGAAATATGCGATTGACCGCGATTTGATTTCGCCTTCGACGCGGATAATTTTGGGTTATCTGTTTGCCTTTGCAACATTCGGCATTGCCGTCCGTCTAAAAGCGAAATATCACAGTTTCAGCGCGGTTTTACTCAGCGGCGCGATGGCGATGATGTATTTTCTGACCTATTTCGCCTACAGTTTTTACAATCTCATTCCGCAAACAGCCGCGTTTGCGATAATGCTTTTGATTACTGCATTTACGGTTGCAGCGGCGATTCATTACAGCCGCCAAGTCATCGCGCATATCGGACTTGTCGGCGCGTATGCCGTGCCGTTTTTGCTTTCGGACGGTTCGGGGCGAGCCGCGATTTTGTTCGGTTATATGACGATTGTAAATTTCGGAATTCTGCTCGTCTCAGTCAAAAAATTCTGGAAATCGCTCTATTACACTTCGTTTATTTTTACTTGGCTGATTTTCGCGGCGTGGTTTTTTGACCAATTTAATCCGACCGAACATTTCACTTTGGCATTCACATTTTTATCTATCTTTTTCGCCACATTTTATCTGACGTTTGTTTCCTACAAACTGATTGCGAACGAAGAATTCAGCACCGAAATTGTCGCGCTGATTCTCGCTAATTCGTTTATTTTCTATACTTTCGGCTACGCGATTCTCAATAGCAACGAAAATACCAGACAGTTTTTAGGCTTGTTCACCATCGCCAATGCTTTCATCCATTTTCTCTTTGCGTTTGTCATTTATCGTTACAAACTTGGCGGAAACATCAATCTTTATCTGCCTGTCGCGCTCATTTTAATATTTTTGACGATTGCATTTCCCGTCCAATCACGCGGCAATTGGCTGACGCTTTATTGGACTGCCGAAGCCTTATTTTTATTCGCCATCGGCAGAATAAAACGCATCGCAATTTTTGAAACTTTTGCTTTTCCGGTAATGGCTTTGGCTTGCGCTTCGCTCTTTTTCGATTGGGTTAAAGTCTTTGAAAGTTCTGCGGTTGTAACGCCGTTTTTGAACAATTTATTTCTTACATCAGCCTTTTTCATAATCGCTTTTGGCGCAATTTGCTACGTCAATTTCCGCAAAGAAAGCGCGGCGTTTGTTTCGGAAGATTTACAAAAAATCGTCAGTTTCATTCTTCCGGCAATTTTTCTTGTCGTGCTTTACAACACTTTTCGCACCGAAATCGGCAACTATTTTCACGGCGAACTCGTCAGAACTGCCGTTCAAATTCCACCGCGCTTTAATTACGATTATGAAACTCATTTAGAAAATTCTTCGCTCAGATATTTTAGTTTTATTTGGCAATTAAACTATTCGATGCTATTTCTGACGATTCTTTCTTTCATCAATATTAGAAAGATAAAATCGCAAGTTTTAGGCTTTATAAATATTGGTTTGAATGCGTTTTGTATTTTTGTTTTCTTGACCGTTGGCTTATATTTTATCAGCGAATTGCGCGAAAATTATCTGTCGCAAACTTACGCCGAATATTTCAATCGCGGCATTTTTCATCTGCTAATTCGCTACATTTCTTACGCTTTTGCTGCCGGTTTGATTTATGCCAATTACCAATATTTCAAACAAAAATTCTTGCGCGATGTAATGCCCGAATTCCCTTTCGATTTCGTTTTTGACATCGGCTTTTATCTCTCGATGCTTTGGATTTTGAGCAGTGAATTATTAAATTTGATGGACATTTTCAAAGTTGCCGATTCTTACAAACTCGGCTTGAGCATTTTGTGGGGAATTTACGCGCTCGGCTTGATTATTATCGGGATTTACAAAAAGAAAAAATATCTCCGCATCGGCGCAATTGCTTTATTTGCAATAACTTTGGTCAAACTTTTCTTCTACGACATCGCCGATCTCGACACGATTTCAAAAACTATCGTCTTCGTTTCGCTCGGCGTTTTATTGCTGATAATTTCGTTTCTTTACAATAAATTTAAGGATTCAATTTTTGGGGAAAATTAATTTAACGCAAAGACGCAAAGACGCAAAGATTTTTAGAATTAAGTCGAGATAAAGTTCAATATTTTTATCGAATTTGAACTGATGAGTAGAAAAATTAATTTCCCTTTGCGTCTTTGCGTCTTTGCGTCTTTGCGTTAAAAATCTTCCTTTCACTATTCCGGCAACAATCCATAAGCAAATTCGCCAATCTTTTCGACAAATTCATCCGAATTTTCATCCATAATCAACGATAGCCGCGCAATTTCCGCAACAATCGCTGAACCGACGACTGCCGCGTCTGCATATTTCCAAGTTTCTGCAACTTGGCTGACGTTTGAGATTCCAAAACCAACCGCAATCGGTAAATCGGTAAATTTTCGCAATCTATTTACCAAATTTTCCGCGCTCGAACTCGTTTCGTTTCTCGCGCCCGTAACGCCGGCGCGTGAAACTGCATAAACAAAACCGCTCGCTTTCGCGCAGATTTTTTGCAATCTTTCATCCGAAGAAGTCGGCGCGGCGAGCATTATCAAAGCTAAATTTTTTTTCGCTAAAATCGCTCGAAATTCTTCAGCTTCTTCCGGCACTAAATCCGTTACCAAAATTCCGTCAATGCCGGATTCTTTCGCCGTTTCAGCAAATTTCTCTAAACCAAATTGCAAAATCGGATTGAAATAACTGAACAAAATAATCGGCGTTTCGCATTTTTCAGCGCGAACTTCGGCAACAATTTCAATAATTTTTTTCACCGAAATTTCGTTTCGCAAAGCACGTTCCGCCGAAGCCTGAATCGTAACGCCATCCGCAACCGGATCAGAAAAAGGAACTCCAAGCTCGATAATACTCGCGCCTTGTTTCGCAAGTTCCAAAATCAGCTTTTTCGTTACTTGCAAATTCGGATCACCTGCTACAATAAACGGAATAAACTCGCCGCGATTTTCTGCTTTTAATTGATTAAATTTTTCCGTAATTCGATTATTCATTTTTTTTGAACCACATAGAAACATAGAACACATAGTTTTTTTTCTTTCTATGTGTTCTATGTTTCTATGTGGTTAATTTTCCTGCCAACATTTCTTGAACTTGATTGACATCTTTATCGCCGCGACCGGAAAGATTGCAGATAATTGTTTGCGTTGGCGACATTTCGGGCGCGATTTTTAGCAAATATGCAATCGCGTGTGAGCTTTCGAGCGCGGGAATAATGCCTTCGGTTTGTGATAAAATTTGAAATGCTTTTAACGCTTCGTTATCAGACGCAGAAACATATTCAACGCGCTTGATGTCGTGTAAAAATGCGTGTTCAGGTCCGATTGAAGCGTAATCTAAACCAGCGGAAACTGAATGTGTCAGCGCGATTTGACCGTTTTCGTCCTGCAAAAGATAGCTTTTTGTTCCTTGAAGCACGCCGATTTTTCCGCCATTCATAAAACGCGCCGCGTGTTCGCCTAAATTTGAACTTTTTCCGCCGGCTTCAACGCCAATCATTCGCACGGATTCATCGTTCAAAAACGGATGAAACAAGCCAATCGAATTTGAGCCGCCACCAACGCAAGCGACCAAACAATCGGGCAAACTTCCCGTTTTTTCTAAGATTTGCTCACGCGCTTCTTTGCCGATGACAGATTGAAAATCGCGCACCATCAACGGATACGGATGCGGACCGAGCGCACTTCCGAGCAGATAATATGTCGAATCAACATTCGTAACCCAATCGCGCAAAGCCTCATTTATCGCGTCTTTCAATGTCCGCGAACCCGAATCAACGCCGCGCACTTCCGCGCCGAGCAATTGCATCCGAAAGACGTTGAGCGATTGCCGCCGCATATCTTCCGTTCCCATATAAACTACACATTCTAAACCAAATAGCGCACAAACCGTCGCCGTCGCAACGCCGTGTTGACCTGCGCCGGTTTCGGCAATAATTCTTTTTTTAGACATCTTTCGAGCCAGCAAAATCTGTCCGATGGCGTTATTTATTTTATGCGAACCGGTGTGTCCTAAATCTTCACGTTTCAAATAAATTTGCGCTCCGCCAAGCGATTCAGACAATCTTTTCGCGTGAAAAAGTGGTGTCGGACGACCCGAAAAATCTTGCAACAAATTTAGAAACTCCGCGTGAAAATCTGCATCATCGCGCACGGCAAAATAAGCGTTCGTCAATTCTTCAAGCGGCGACATCAGCGTTTCGGGAACAAATCGTCCGCCAAATTCGCCCCAATAACCGCGCTCGTTTGGTTCAAAATTCATTTTTTATTATTATTCGCTCGGCTTGAACATTTTCCAGATTTCCGCGTTCATTTGCGCTAAATCTTCAACGGAAAGAATGCCGATTTTTTTGATAATTCTCGATTTATCAATCGCTCGCATTTGAAAAATCATCACGATTGAAATTTGCGATAAACCATTTTCTTCGGAAGGTTCGATTTTGACTGTAAAGGTAAATCGCAGAGCGTTTAGATTTGAAGTAATCGGCGCAATCATCAACATCGGTTCGCCAGAAACATCGGTTTGCACGGCAATTGCCGGACGGCGACCGCTTTGTTCGCGCCCATTACTAACAGGCAAATTTATCAACAAAACATCGCCCCGCGCCATTTTACGATTTTTCCTCTAAAGATTGCTCAAATTTCAAAAAATCTTCATCGCTTGCCGCTTCCCATTGCGAAATTTCGTTTTCCAAATCTTCGTCTAACTCGGTTTCGACGATAATTCTCATTCTTTCGTGTTCCCTAAAAGTTTTCGGAACGCTCGAAACAGGTTTGAAAATACCATTTTCGTAAATTACTTCTAAAGTCGTATTCATAATCTTTAATTTAACACAAAATAACCGATTAGAAAGATAAATCGCCCACCAAATTCGCCCTAATATCCACGCTCGTTTGGTTCAAAATTCATAAAATTTTAGTAATTGTTCGGATTGTCAAACGCTAAACCTTCGGCGTTTGCGGCTGAATTTAAAGCGTTGTCGGCGGAAATAAAACGCACTCATCTAACGCCGCTCCCTTATAATCGTTTCCGAAATCGGTTCGCCTTCAAATTCGAGCGGCTCAAAATCGTCTTCCTCGTCGGTCATTCCTTCGGGGATTTCGCTGATAAATCCATTTGCCAGCAATTTTTGCAAAAATTCTTCCTCAGAAATTTGTGGTTTTCTTTCCCCGTTTGTTTCAACTTCTTCAAAAAGTTTCGTTTTCAATTCTTTTTGCTGATTGAACGGCAATCTATGAATTTCATTCAAAATCTCAGTCGTTGTCATCATAACTTTCACCCCTTACTTGAAGATTTTAGCACAATTCAATTTTCGCCCAAATCTTCTTTTTCTAACTTAAATTCTTCCAGAAGCGCGAAGAAAAGGTCAAAGGCTTTTTCTTCATCGTTATCAACTTTACTTAAAATAAAACTATCCCAACCTTGTCCACCCAATTGGTCGTCAAAATGGTTTTCCAAAAACGCACGAAAATCATAAGTTTTATTTGGATAAGAAAATACCACAAAGTTCATCCAATCGAATGGCTTATTAAATATTTCAGAAGCCATTTTAATACCTTGTATATAAACCCAAAGAAATAATATTGAATAATGACCTAAATACATCGCAGGACAAGGCTGAATAACATCAAACAAATCGTAAATATTTTTAATTTGTAATTCCTCTTTTCTTTTGCTTTCATTTTTTGTTCTTTTGATGAAATTAATTAGTTGAATTTTATCTTTCATTCCTTTTGAAATTTCTACTCCACTACAACAATCAATTCCAAATGGACTAAGTTCACCAATCGCAAGTCTGACATTAGAATTAGAAATTCCACCTGCTAAATACATTTTCGGAAAAATTTCCTGCACTTTTTTTGCAATTTCCCAATCGAAAGTTTCGCCGGTTCCGCCGTGTTCTTTTGGGTTGTAAGCGTCGAGCAAAATTGCGTCAACTTCGTATTGCAAAACGTCTTCCGGTTTAAATTCGGGCGAAACGCGGAAGGCTTTGATGATTTCGAGGCTTGTTTTTGATTTTAATTCACGCGCAAATTCGGGCGTTTCTTCGCCGTGAAGTTGGAGCGCGTCGAGTTTTGCAATGGAAGCAATTTCGATTATTTTTTCCAAACTTTCATTGACGAAAACGCCGACTTTCAAAATATTTTCGGGCAGTTGTTCGATAATCTCACGCGCTTTTTCGGGCAAAATATAGCGCGGGCTTGGTTTGTAAAAATTAAAGCCGAGCGCGTCCGCACCAAATTTCGCCGACAACAGCGCGTCTTCGAGATTTGTAATGCCGCAGATTTTAACTTTCGTCATATTTTTTTTCGCCACGAACAAACACGAAAAGACACGAAAAGACAATCATAAATCTTTTTGTGTTTGTTCGTGTTTGTTCGTGGCTGATTCTTCTTTTTTCTCGTCTTTCAGGCGCGTTGCCAGATACCAAACGACAAACAAATTTACAATCAAAATCGCCAGTCGAACCCAAGTAAATCGCTCATAAATTTCGTAAAGTTCGAGCGGAATCAGCAACGATGTCGCAACAACTGTCAAAACTTCCGCCCAACGTTTTTCGAGCCACAAACCGATGCCTTCGGTGAGTTGCAAACCGGAATAAAGAAACGCGCCGCCGCTCATTGCCATCAGTTGATTTTTATTGACACCTGCGAGCTTTTCTAAAATCGTGTGGACGTAATGATTTTCCGCATCAATGCCGTGCCGATTAACAAAATCCAACGCCCAATCTGCAACGTCTTTGTTCAATAAAGTCAACAACTTAACGCCGACAATCAAAAGCACAATGCCTTTTAAAAACTTGAAACCGGCGATAATGTGAATCGTCCAATGTCGTTCTTTGTTCGTCTGATTTTTGTATCTAAGATGCGGTTTATTCATAGTAATTTTGGTAGTAATTTTAACCACATAGAAACATAGAACACATAGTAGTCCGTTTTTACATTTCTTGATGTTTTAGAAGTCCGACACGCTTTAGCTTGTCGAATGTTTGCCACTACGACAAGCTAAAGCGTGTCAGACTTTTTGCTAATAAATTTTAAAATGGACTAATAGTTTTTCTTTCTATGTTTCTATCGTTTCTATGTGGTTAAATCTTTTAATTCTTTTCCGACATTTCCGCTTCGCATCAGAGTTTCGCCGATTAGAAAACCTGCAAATCCGAGTTCGCGCAATTCTAAAATTTCGTCGCGCATCGTGATTCCGCTTTCCGTAATCATCAACGCATCTTTTGGCACAGATTTTATCAATTCACGCGAAACATCAAGCGAAACTTTAAACGTCTGCAAATCACGATTATTGATGCCGATAATTTTCGCGCCGATATTTTTGACGCGCTCTAATTCTTGCAACGTATGGACTTCGACGAGCGCATCAAGTTTCAAATCTTGTTCAGCGAGGAAGTGAAGTCTTGCTAAAACTTCATCATCGAGCATTGCCGCAATCAGCAAAATCACGTCTGCGCCGGCTTCTGCGGCTTCGTAGATTTGAAATTCATCAAAAATAAAATCTTTTCGCAAAATTGGCAATTCCACCGCATTTCGCGCAAGTTTTAAATCGTCAAGCGAACCTTTAAATCTATCTTCTTCCGTCAAAACTGAAATTGCGATTGCTCCGCCGTTTTCATAATTTCGTGCAACTTCGGCGACATCAATTTTATCATTTATCACACCTTTTGATGGTGAAGCGCGTTTGATTTCGGCAATAATATTTATCTGATTTCGCTGCAAATTTTCACGCAGACGAAATGGTTTCGCCGTTTCGCGGTTTGCGATTGCCGATGATTTTAGTTCGTCAAAATCGCGGTTTGCTTTAGCAATTTCGAGTCGTTTTTTCTTTAATTCGATGATTTCAGTTAGGAACATTTTTTTTCTGCCGGAGCGCAGGCTGCCAAGCCTGCCGTCCGTTCGAGCGAAGCAAGAAAACGGACACACGCCGCCGCACACATTCGAGTTGAATTTTAATCGAGCGCATTCCGTTCTTGCTTCGCTCGAACGGTGCAGGCTGGCAGCCCATATGCGCCAAGTTAAGAGTCTAACCATTTGAGAAAACAACACTTAGTAACGCTTGTGCCATTGCTAACTGGCGTTTTCTCTTTCGTTTTCTTTCCTTATAATTGACGACTTGCTGCCCATATGCGCCAAGATAACGCTGTTTAACAGATAATCGCCTTAAATGACGGTCTTGAAAACAAAGCATTTAGAGTTTTCAAGACCGCTCATTGTCCAAAACCAGTCGAAAAGTGCTGATTGAAAACAAAGGACTTACGGCTTAACTTGGCGCATATGGGCAAGATGCCCGCGCTCCGACTAAAATTTATTTTATTTCCTTCGCCACAGGTCGCGGTTTTACGGTTATTGAAAGATAATTTTGCGCGTCAACGCTCATCGAAATCAAAATATTTCCGAACAACGTAGTCTGCGGAACTTTTGGCTTTGCTTGAAGATTTTTAATTGCCGCATCAGCCCAAGTTTCGCGTTCTTTCCAATCAGAAACGAGATTGTTTAGAAAAACACTCAGTAAATCGCGGTTTTTCTTGTTGATTTGATAATTTTTTTCGAGTTTGATTTTTATTCCGATGGTGGCTTGGGAAACGTCCGCTTGCGTTCCGGCGACTTCGAGCAGGACGGATTTATCCGGCGAACTTCCCGTCCATTGTTCGTTTTGCGCGGTCGAGGATGTCTTTTTAATTGAAATTACGCCGGTTAAACCTTTAACCGCATTATCAAAAGTTACGCCGAGACCGAAGTTTTTATTTTCTTTGAGCGCATCTCTAATTCCCGATTTTGCGCCGAACCAAATTGCCGCTTGATTTCCGTTAATCGCAATGCCGAAAGCATTAAATTCCGTGTCATTCCAAAGGTCTAGATTTAAGATAAGCGCATTGTGCAGTGGACTTTTTTTCCACGCGGCAAGTGCCAAAACGGGCGTGGCGTTTCCGTTATTGTTGCGATACAAATTTTCGTAAGCTCTGTCGTCATATCCGACTTTCAGACGGCTCGGCGCATCGAAAACACATTTCCATGTATCGTTATTTTTAATGTCGTATTCGCAATTGCTCCAGCCGTGCGTAAAGGTTTTCAAATTTAACGAAATATCCAAGAGATGCCGATTGGCAACAACGCTCAAGGCTTCCGACAAAGGAATTTCGGGCAAACTGTTTTGCTTTCGATATTCATTGATAAGTTTGTAAAGTTGTCTCTCTGCGGCACTTACATCATCACCGACGCATTTTTTTTCAGTCAAGATTTTTTCGCCCTCGCATTTGGTTTGGGCAAAAGCGGATACGGCAAAAAATGCCATAAAGACAACGAAAAAGATTAGATTTTTTTTGCACATTTGGAGTTGTGTTCAACTATTTTTTAACACAAAACCTACCAATGTTTCAAATCATTGACAGCAAACATCGGTATTTTATTCAATTTTCTAACAATTTACTTTAAGTGTCTGCTGACCGACACTTTATAAATCACTTTAAGATTGCTACAATTTAATACAGAAATGCCAGAACAAATCCTATCGCTTTCAATCGAAAAAAAAATCGGACAAATGTTTTTTATCGGAATTCCGACGGCGGAATACGATTCGACAACCCGTGATTTAATTGAAAAAATCGCGCCCGGCGGAGTTTGTTTGTTCACGCGCAACATCCGCGAAGCCGCGAACACCCGTAAATTGCTGGACGAAATTACTATTGCAAGTGAAATCGTGCCATTTTTGAGCATTGATCAAGAAGGCGGATTAGTTGATCGTCTGCGGCGCGTTTGTGAACCTATGCCGGCGGTCGGCTCGTTGAAAAATTTGGAACAAGCGCAAAAACTTGCAGAAATCACGGCAGAAGTTTTGCGGATTTTAGGTTTTAATATGAATTTCGCGCCCGTAGTTGATGTTTCAAACGAAGCGCGACAGAAATTTATCAACGGTTTGAATTCGCGCACTTTTGGAAATTCAAAAGAAGATGCTGCGAAATTCGGCGAAATTTATCTCGAAACTTTGCAAAAAGGTTTCATTATCGGATGTTTGAAACATTTCCCCGGACTTGGCGCAAGCGAGATTGATTCGCACGAAGAGTTGCCGGTTGTAAATATTTCGCAAGATGAACTTTTTGCGGAAGATTTGTTTCCGTATCGGCGCATAAAATCTTTCGCCGTAATGATTGCCCACGCGGCTTTTCCGAAAACCGATTTGCAGGAGCGCGATCAAAGTGGCAAACTTTTACCATCGTCTCTAAGTTACAATTTCACCACTAAACTATTGCGAAACGAATTGAGATTTGAAGGCATCTCTATAACAGACGATATGGAAATGGGCGCGATTGTAAAGAATTACGGCATCGGCGAAGCCTGCAAAATGGCGGTCAATGCGGGCATTGATATGTTGGCGATTTGCAACAATCCGGCGGCGATTGTCGAAGGTTTTGCGGCGATTTTACAAGCCGTAAATTCCGGTTACATCAGCGAAACGCGCATAAATGAATCTTTAGAAAGAATTGCTCGCGTAAAAAATGTAATAAAAAGCCCTTTCCCTTTTG
>JANNYB010000199.1:0-3541 GCA_031409875.1 Acidobacteriota bacterium
TCTGTTCAAATATCTCAAATTCTGTGGTATTATCCATCTGTAAAAGACCTTCCTTTTTGATTTAGTGTTTTTGTTCAAACTTAGATTGAATCAAATTTGAATGGTCTTTTCAATTTTTCAACGACTTTGCAATAGCCCTACAGAAAACACAGAAAACACAGAAAATACTTGATTAATTTGCGAATAATAAGTGATTTTTCAACTACGCAATTTTCAGACCGCTCAGTAATGTGGATAAATAAACAATCTTATTTTAACGATTATTTTTCAGATAATTTGAATACCGTAAAAATGCCGCTAAAACCAACGAATGCGTGATTGTTTCATCCTCGATTAAATTTTCGATTTCATCCATATCAAATAGTTTCGTTACTACTGATTCGTGTTCGTCAAATTCGACTTCGCTTAGTTTTTCGCAATCTTCGGCGAGAAAATGATAAATCAAATTATTCTGAATCGCCGGATTCGGATGCGATTTTCCTAAAAAAATAAATTTTTCTGCCGAATAACCTGTTTCTTCGAGAAGTTCGCGCCGTGCGCCGGTTTCCGGTTCTTCGTTTTCGTCAATCATTCCGCCCGGAATTTCCAGAATATTTTGTTCGATGCCGTGACGAAATTGTTCTATCAAAACGACTTTGCGGTCTTTTGTAACGGCGATGACATTTACCCAATCGGGATTTTCGAGGACAAAAAACGAATGTTGTATTTTATCGCTTTCACGTTCGCAAAAGTCTTCGCGGACTTTGAAAACACGGCAATCGGCAATCTGTTTTGATGAATTTCGTTTCCAAGTTTCGGCTTTTTCAGTCATAATTGTTGTCAGAACGGGAAGCGGTAGCGACTCGCTTGAAACAGCCTCTCACTATCGTTCGGGGTTCTGACAAAAATAATAACAAGGAAGTAGGACAAGGGGGAAATTATGATTTTAGTTAATTTGAAAAAAGGCGCAATCGCGCTTTGGATAATAATATTTACGGCAAATCTAGCGTCTGCTCAAGATTTAGACGTAATTTTGCAAAACGCCAATTTGCAAGCGCAGAAATACACCGAAGAATTTAAAAATCTTCTGGCAGATGAAACTAAGACTTTTGAAACTTACGACAAAAACGGCAAACCAAAAAAAAGTTCTGTTATCGAATCGAATTTCTTTGTTTTGCAATCCGAAAAAAGCGGAAATGTAACTTCAGAATATCGAAGCGTTACAAAAGTTGACGGCAAAAACGTCGGCGATGTCGAGAAGCGAACCACCGATTTATTTGAACAAATTTCAAAAGCCAAATCACCGGCAGAAGAACTCGAACGCATTCAAAAAGAAAGTTCGCGCTACGATAAAAACATTGAAATATCAGGCTTTACGTTGATTCAAGCTCCGGTTTTGGATGAAAGTTTGCGACCGTTTTTTGAATTTACGATGCTTTCAAATGAAACGATTAACGGACGCGAAGTTTTTGTCATCAGCTATCGCCAAACGAAGCAATCACCGAATATTTCAATCAATCAAAAAAATTCCGCGCAAAACGGCTTAAATATTAATCTGGAAGTTGATTTGCCGGATTCGTTCAATAAATCCGACGTATTTTTGCGCGGAAAACTTTGGATTGATGCCGAAACATCTCAAATTTGGGGCGAAGAAAGGGAAGTTGCGGCGCAGAAAGATGCCAACACAATAATTTTGCAACGCAGCGAATTTGAATATCAAACGAGCGATTACGGAATTCTCGTGCCGAAAAAAATCTCGTTTGCGAACAATAAAAATAAGAAAAATGACGGCAAATTTACCGAAACAAAAAACTTAAAAGTCGAATTTATTTACTCACGTTTCAGAAAATCAAACGTCGAAGTGCAAATCTTGGATGATGATGAAAGTAAGTAAAAAAACAACCACATAGAAACATAGTGAACATAGATTTTTGTTTTCTATATGATCTATGTTTCTATGTGGTTAAAGTCTTACGCTTCAATAATTTCAACTTTGGTTTCAATCAAAGTTTTCGGAATTAAAGCCCGGAAATAAGTCCCATTAACTTTCCTGTTTATCTTCTCTTGACATAGTAAAAAAACGGCGCATACTCAAGGCGTAAAGAAATTAGTTGAATCTTTTCTCAGACTTCTCTGGAAACTCCCAGTCCTGCCTGAATCCCACCTAAAAATCAACCGGATTCGCTTCGTGCGTTTGCGAGTCATCTATTCAAATAAAATTAGAGAAAAAAATTATGAAATTACAAATAGGTTCTTTGTGTCTGATGTGTGTTTTGTTGTCGGCAAACTTTGTGTTGCCCGTCGCGGCTTTCGGCATCGTCAATTTAAATACGGCGAATTCCGGCAGCGTTAATTATCTCTTTTTCGGAAGAAAAAATAACGAAGTGTGTGAAGTTGTTACCGACGGAGGAAATCTGAATGTGCGGGCGAACACCAGAAATAATTCAAGAATAATCGGGAAATTGCCCAACGGCACGATGGTTAATATCTTATCGAGAGGCGATTATATTTCGCAAATCTCCGCTACGGTGAATCGTAAATACATAAAAGGTTGGGTTTCTAATGATTATCTGAGTAATTGCGATTAACTGTCTGCCGAAAACTAATTCCGAAAATTAAGTGGAGAAATTATGTTAGAAACAACAAAAAAACAAGTTATGAAAAAAGTAAATCGGGTATCAGTTTGGTTTCTGTGGTTGGCTGTATTCGCTGCATTCCCGACAATAGTTCTCGCGGATGAGTCGTGGACATCAAATGTCGGAAACATCTTTTGGGAAAAAGAAGTGAACAATACCGTGATTTTCCAATATGCCACGCCCAATGTTTATAAAGGAAAAACGCGGCTTTTTATCAGAAATCTCGTTCCCGATACTGTAGGCGAACGCGGTTCATATACGGGATATTGGACAGATGACAGCAAAGGTGAACTTTGCGAAGCATCGCTGACCGATCCGACGGGAACAAAAACCAAGCGTTGGGGACGTTTTTCGATTACATTCGAGAAGCAAGACGAATCTTGGAATTGGATAGGTTATACGGGCGATTGCTTCGACGAACCGAGCCGAAAGATAACCGCCGTTGTGGAAACTGATTAACTCGCCTTACCCGAATATGTTTTTTTGTTGCTGAAAGCAACTGACATTCTCGCTGGGCTATAATGTCAGTCGCTTTCAGCGACAAAATCAAAAAACTCGTTTTCCGCGTAAGGTGAGTGAGTAAAAAGTTGCGTCCACTAAATAAGCGTAGGTTTGAGTTCACCGGCTTTCACCAAACCCAGTTGAATAATACGATCCTGAAATTCTGTTGCGCTAAGATAGCCTTCTCTGAACAACCGACGCAGGAAGTCATCGGCGGATGCTGCCCCTTTCTTATTATTAGCTTCCCGTGAAGCCGCGACGCAATTCCGATAGCCGTTTCCTCCATTAGATGTTCCGATAAAGTTAAAAAGTAGTAAAGCTACGCCTGTTCTTTGAAAATCTAGTTCACGAGGTCTGCAAACTGAATGAGACCTACGACAACTGAAACGACGCTTGGGAAAATCCCTTGTGTTAACCTAAATTCA
>JANNYB010000200.1:0-24472 GCA_031409875.1 Acidobacteriota bacterium
GCGACTCGCTCCATTTCTGGCGAGTCGCTACCGCTCCCCGTTCTGACTTGCCGCATATATTTTTGTTTATTTCAAAACTGCCGTTTGCTGATTTGAATCGCTCATATTCTCAATCGGTTCGTCGGTATGAAAAACGCACAACCAGACGTTGTTTCGTCTCGCATAAATCGTAAATGATTGCCCGCTGTAAGTTTGCTTTTTATTATTTGCACCGGTAACGGTAATCGTAAAAATCGAAATCACAATCGCCGTTTCCTCCGACAGCCATTTAACTCTTACGTCCGAAAGCGAAACCTTATCAAACGACGTATTTTTGACGGAGGCAATCTCTTGTGCCTTATTATGTTTGGTCGTGCCGTTCACGCCTTCGTAATCTTCCGCCAGATTTTTGCCGAACTCTTCCGCATTTCCTTTTGAGAGATTTTGCCACGCTTTTTGTTCTTTTTCGATTAAAACAGTTTCCGCCGGATTTGTGGGTGAACCTTTCTGTGCCGAAACTGCCGCCGAGCTAATCAGAATGATTATTAAAAAGATAAGTTTTGTTTTCATAATTCTATTTCCTTTGATAAATTTTCGTAAATTTCCGTTATGTTTTTTCCGCAAAACACGAATGAAATTAACATACCACAAAATCTCACAAATAGATTAAAAATTTTATTTTTCGGCGGCGAAAAAAAAAGTGTAGCAATCTCTCGTAAAGTGTGCTAAAATGTATTTAAAACTTAGGAAAAGGAAGGAAAAACTTATGTTATGTTGGCACTGTGATAAAGAATTGGTTTTAGATTTTACGACTGAGAATTTTGAAAAATATTATCATTGCGAAATCTGCGAAAAATGGTATGAGATGAGCAAGGAACGTGCGAAGATTAACGGCGCAGTTCCGATTAAGTTTGTCGAATTAGACTATCGTCCGCAAATTCCGAATGCTTCAAATCCGGTTTATGCCTGATTACCTTTGTTTTGAAGTTTTGATTTTTAAAGCTGTCTGAATTTATTCAGACGGCTTTTTTATTTATTTCTCGGCAGTGAGCCAAAAGTAAAGTTTTTTATTATCCACAGATGAACACAGATAAACACAGATGAAATCCTGATTTAATATCTGTGTTTATCTGTGTTCATCTGTGGATAAATTTTCTTTAGCCTTACTTTTGGTTCACTACAATTTTCTCTACGCTTTCGCGTCCTTGCGGTGAAAATCCTCCAGCCAACCAATCAAATCGCTCATCTTTTCAACTCGTGCAAAATCTTTGCCTTCGAGTTCTTCATCCGAAACGGCTTCGTGAAACCATTCCGTTTCGTAAGGCACAAACACGGCTCGTGCGCCGATTTCCAGAACCGGCAAAATATCCGAACGCAGCGAATTTCCAACCATTACGAATTCGTCCGCGTTGATTTGATGTCGTTTCAAAACGTATTTATAAGTTTTCGCGTCTTTATTCGGGACAATTTCAAACGCTTTGAAATACGTTCCCAAACCGCTTCGGGCAAGTTTTGTTTCTTGGTCGAGCAAGTCGCCTTTGGTGATTAAAATCAAATCGTAATCTTTCGATAAAGTTTCGATTGTTTCCTTCACACTTTCCAAAACATCAATCGGCGAAGCCAACATTTCTCTCGCAAAATCAATTATTTGCTTGATTTTATCGCCCGTAATTCTGCCTTCGGTAAGTTCGCAAGCGGTTTCAATCATCGAAAGTGTAAAGCCTTTGATGCCGTAGCCGAAATGTTTGATATTTTTGGTTTCAGTCGCGTCAAGATGTCTTTCGATGTAGATTTTATCGTGATATTCTGCCAAAAGCGCGGTATATTTATCTTTCGTCGAAAGAAAAATCCGCTCCGTGTGCCAAAGCGTATCGTCTGCGTCAAATGCGATGGTTTTTATCATTCGTTTCCAAAAAGTTGAAACGGGTGTTTCGGTCGGTCAATTTTCGGAAATTCGACATCTAAATAAATTTCCGCAACTGAAATCTCACAATTGAGCGAAGAAAGATAAATTGTATCTTCCAATGAATTAAATTCACGTTGAAGCCAAGCATCCGCGCTCTGTTTCGTGTAAAGCACAACGTGCGGCTTGTCTTGGTCAATCAGCAAATACTCGGTAAAACTTTCGATTGATTTGTAATATGTAAATTTCAAATTCTGATCAAATGATTGTGTCGAAGGCGATAAAACCTCAACGATTAGCAACGGATTAACCAGAACACGCAAACCGAAAAAGTCTTCAAAAATCCGCTCACCGCAAACCGCCGTTATGTCAGGATAACGATATGGCGGATAAATCGGCACTTTGACGCGCAGATTTGAACCATAAACTTTGCAACCGCGCCCGCGAAGTTTGTTTTTCAATTCGGTGGCAATATTTATGACAATATCTTCGTGCCTATCGCTTGCACCAGCCATTGACCAGACATTTCCCTCAAAATATTCCAAGCGTTCTTCCGAAGCCGTTTCAAGTTCGGCGTATTCTTCCAAAGTATAATTATGTTTGACTGCAAGATTTTGCATAGATTTAAATTCGACATTTTATTCCGATTCATTTGCTTGTCGTAAGGCTTCTTCTTCGATTGTTTTGCTCAAGCGAAAATTTGTTGCCGATAATTTATCCAATAAAGGTTTTATCGAAGCGATTATATTTTCGTTTTTTGCTTTGATAATTACGCCGAGCGTTCCGGTAACTTCCAACGCAAGTTTTTCAGCGACTTGTCGCGCTTTCCGGTCGTCCAAAATCAAGATTGCATTTTGTTTTTCGAGAGCTAAAGCAATTGCGCTGGCTTCGCCTTTATCAATTTGCAATTCGAGCAATAATTGTTTCACCTTATCTTTCGGCGACTCAATTTTTACCCATTCCGGCAAATCTTCGCCAAATTCTTCGGCAACCGTTTCCGTAGTTAAAACTTCGCCATAAACTTTACGGAGCAAATCGAGTTCGCCGATATTTTGCAAAACAATAAAACAACTCGTATCTGAAACTATTGTTCTAGGCGTTTCGGACATCTTTGGCTAATTCGTCGGCAGAATAGTTAAAAATCGAAACATTATAATTTCCCAATATTTCGGCAAACGCTCTTTTGGTCATTCCGGCAAATTCTGCTGATTGTCCGAGAGATAATTTTCCTTGCTCGTAAAATCTTGCCGCCAAAAGCCTTAAAATTTCGCTTTTTTCGACTTGAACTGAATCAGGTATGTCTAATGTAACACTTCTCATATTCATAAATTACCACACAAAAAGTTAAATGCCCAAAGTTTTTCGGCTTTGGGCATTTAACTTTTGATAAATTTTACTGATTCAAAAGTTGGCGCAAAACATACGGCAAAATTCCGCCTGATTTGTAATATTCGACTTCAATCGGCGTATCAATAAGGTTTATATTCTTGAATGTAAATTCTTCTGTTTAGAAGAACTTTATAGGTATTATCAGCCAATAGTTTTCTGACGCTTTCTTCCTTTTCAAATTCTACAAAAGCAAATCCTCTTGACTGTTTCGTAACATAATCTTTTGGTATATTAACATCTGAAACCATTCCATATTTTGAGAAAAAGTTAATTAAATCACTTTCTATTATTGAATAATCAAGATTAGAAACATAAACCTTAGCATAATCCGATGTATCTTCAACTAAAATTTTCGGCTTATCAACTTTGGGAGAAGAAACTTTAAGTTTTGGAAGTTGAATTTTGAATCTCGGAACATTTTTCACAGAAATTTTCTTCGTCTTCGCAATAGTTTGTGCTTTTGACTTTGGAACCTCACTCGTTAAAATACTGAAATCTTGCAAACTTTTTATTAATTGTCGGTAATCCTCTGTATCAACAATTCCAACACTGTCCCAAATTTGTTTGGGTGAAACAAGTCTTCCATCAATGCCGATAGTAACAACTGTTCTCTGTTCTCTTGTCAGTCCGAACCTTTCAAAATTATCCAACCAAAGTTTTTCTTCTTTCGAGTAAATAAATTTATAGAAAAGCGACACAATAAAAGACTTGTTAGGAGATTCAATTTTGGGTGGAACAAGTTCGTTACTTTTCATTAAATCAAACATTCTTCTTATACCTTCGCCCAATTCGCGGATATAACCATATTCCCGCAAAGCTCTTCCGACATATGTGTTTCTAGTTTGGTGAACGCCTTTCAATTCCTCTAAATCTTTAATAGTGAGTGAAGAAAGCAGTTTGCCCGGACTTAGAATTTCGAGCCTGTCATCAAAAATCTTAATCTCAATTCCTCGACCTTCAATACTATAATCTCTGTGAGTAATTGCGTTAACTAATGCCTCTTTACAGGCATTTTCAGGGTAAATGATTTGAGTTTTGAACAAAGCATCTTTTGAGAACCTAGTTTCGGTGAGGTGTGGGCGCAACGCTTCCCAACTTGAATCTATCAGGCTAAAGATGTTTCCGTTGACCTCTGCTAACTCTTCGAGATTGAAATTTTCTCCTGTTTTTTCTTCAGTTCCTTTGACTCTCAAAATGCGAACTTGTGAGCGTGGATGCCATTTGCTTATATTTTTTGCAAAAAGTAATAAGGCTCCTCTTCTTAATTTCAATCTTGTCCCGTCGAATTCTGCAAGTTCAAGATATTGCAAAAACTTTTCCGGCGACATTGATTTAGAAATAGATTTTGAAACCTCTTCCACAAGAGATAAATCTAAATCATTTACATTTGCGAGTTCTACAAATTGTCTGTCATATTCTCTTGAAAATTCTTCTTCTCTTGCAAAACGAATTTTCTCTGATGCAGTTGGCACAGATTCTCTGTCTCTTCTTTGAAAACATTCTCCTTTTGAAGTTAGATGAACATATTTAGAGCCTTTTTCAACTGAGAAAAAGGCAACTTTCAACCCGTTATAATCAATTATCGAAGCCTTTTTAAGAGGTAAAGGTGTATCTTTTAAAACATAAGTTTCCGGTGCTTTTAGAATTGCATTTACTTTTTCTTCATTGTAAGGCAAACCACTTACAGTATTGTCATCATCAATACCAACGAAGAGTTCTCCGCCATCAGAATTAGCAAAAGCCACAAGAGTTTTTGAAATATCATTGCAAACTTCTTTCAAATCTCTCGGCTGTTTCGCGGTAGGAGGACCTTCCAGAGCAGTCTTAAATTCTCGATAATGGCTTTCTCCTAACTCAAGTGCTATTTCAATTCTTTCTTTAAGCCTAAGTAATTCTATTTCCATAAATATTTCAAGTGATAAAATTATCCTATCACTTAATTTTAATTCCCCAAAAGTTGTCGCAAAACATACGGCAAAATTCCGCCTGATTTG
This sequence comes from Acidobacteriota bacterium, assembly GCA_031409875.1. Lineage (GTDB taxonomy): Bacteria > Acidobacteriota > Blastocatellia > Pyrinomonadales > Pyrinomonadaceae > CALMEH01. The sequence goes on from JANNYB010000200.1 coordinate 5,266, forward strand.
TAATATTCGACTTCAATCGGCGTATCAATCCGCAATGTTAAAACGACATTTTCGCTCGAACCGTCGGCGCGATTAATTGTCAACGTAACGTCTTGACGCGGTTTGACTTCGCCCGATTCCAAACCGTTCAAATCGAAAGTTTCGCTTCCGTAGAGATTCAATGAATTTGCGTTTTGCCCGTCTTTGAATTGAAGCGGAAGCACGCCCATTCCAACGAGATTTGAACGGTGAATGCGTTCAAAAGATTGCACGATAACCGCCGAAACGCCCATCAATCGCGTGCCTTTCGCCGCCCAATCGCGCGAACTTCCCGTGCCGTATTCCGTGCCGCCGAAAATAATTGTCGGCGTATTTGCCGATTTATATTTCATTGCCGCGTCGTAAATTGACATCTGTTCGCCGTCCGGCAAATGTTTCGTAAATCCGCCTTCAACGGGCGCAACCATTAAGTTTTTTATACGAACATTCGCAAAAGTTCCGCGCAACATTATGCGGTCATTTCCGCGACGCGAACCGTAAGAATTGAAATCTTCAACCGGAACGCCCTGCTCTTGCAAATAAAGTCCGGCAGGCGAACTCGGCTTAATCGCTCCGGCTGGCGAAATATGGTCAGTCGTTACCGAATCGCCGAAAATCGCCAAAGCTCTCGCGTCTTTAACATCGGAAAACGCGCCGCTTTCCATTCCGAAATCATCAAAATACGGCGGTTCTTGAATATATGTCGAATCTTTGTCCCATTCATAAACCTGCCCGACCGATGACGGAATGGAATTCCAAAGCGGATTTTCTTCAGCAAATTCGGTGTAAAGATTTTTGTAAATTTCCGGTTCAAACGCCGCTTGCAGATGTTCCTGCACTTCATCAAGCGAAGCCCAAATGTCTTTTAAAAACACATCATTTCCATCTTTATCCTGTCCAATCGGATGAAGGTAAACGTCTTTGATAACCGTTCCCGCCAGCGCATAAGCCACAACCAGCGGCGGCGACATCAAAAAATTCGCCTTGATATTTTGATGAACTCGCGCCTCGAAATTTCGATTTCCCGACAAAACCGAAGCGGCAATAATATCATTTTCGACAATTTCTTCTTCGATTCCGGCATCGAGCGGACCTGAATTCCCGATGCAATTGTGAACGGCAAATGTTCCGGCGATGAAAGAATGAATTTTATCAACCGTCAAATCAAAAACTTTTCGCCGTCCGGCAGGTCTGCGATCAATGATTTGCAGTGTAAATGTAGGTAGTTCGAGCGCATCTTTTTCTGTGCAGTAACGCTTTTCGGTATTTCTTCCGCGTTCTTCGAGCGGCGCAAACCAATCGCGCACACCAAGCGCACGAAACATTTCGACAGGCGACGGAAAACCGCACGAATCTCGATGAAGCGGTTGAAACTTACGCGCTGTTTCACTCGGCAATCGCGTAAATCGGTCGTAACCTCTTAGCAAAGAATAATGCGGAAAAACGGCGGTTTCGCGTTCTAATAATTCAACAGCGGCAAGATTTCTCGCTTTTGAAAACGACAACGACGGATTTTCGAGATGTTTCGCTTTCAAATTTTCCGCCATCCAAAGCCTTTGTTTGCCGATTTTATTGATTGTCCGCCAATAAACCGCCGCCGCGCTCAGACGCATCATTTTATCGACACAATAACGAAAACCTACTTTTTCGAGAAACGAAAGACCGTCAGAAAGTTGCAAACGAACTTCGACACGCGGCACGCCGTCTTTGCCTTTTGAATAAGAAGATTCGGAATGGCGCGTCGGAAATTCATAAATTTTTGCGCCCTCGGTTTTCACGCCGCATTTTGCAAGAAGTTTGAGAATTTGCTCCATCATCTCACGCAAATCGCCGACAAATTCAGGCTTCGCGCTCTGTGAAAACGCCGGTTTTGTTAAAACCGCATCCTCTTCGCGTTTGCTTTGACGATGTAACGCCGGACTCCAACCGTCTGCGCCAAACATTCCGCCCAAAAACTCACGCACGACCGCATTTGGGCAAGATTCGTCTAATAAGAAATTCGGTAAAGTTGAAGGTTGATTAATTCGCTGTCCGACACGCACGCCGGACAAAGCGGAAATCGCCGATGTCAATTCAAGCGGCAGAACAATTGACCATTTGCGCTCGTCATATTTATTCGCCGCCGGACGTTTTCCCGTGAGTAATTCGATGTCGTTCAACACAATTTCACGGTCAACCGCTTGCCCGACATTCATTCGTCCTTGCCCTTTAACGCTGATTGAACCGTCGTTCAGAAGATGCCCGACAAGCCGCGCAAATGCTAAAGTTTTGGCGCGTTCGTTCAAATCATCCATCGTGAATTGAAATTTACCAGTTTGCAATTCATAGCCGAGTTCATCAATTTCCGGTTCATCGAGCGGTGCATCAAGCCCGACGACGACGCGCGTTTGTCCCAAAACCAATTCATCGGCGCGAACCCAATTTCCATCCGCGCATAAAATTTTATGGTCAGGAGTGCAAACCAATTCGCGTCCGTCCTGCAAAACTAAAGTTACGCAGTTTCGTTCACCTTGATTCAATTTGGCTATTTGTTTCGCCAAAGCGAGCCTTCCGTTTTCACGCGAAGCGAAAATCGTTGCGCCCGACTCCGCAAATTTTTCAATTGGAAACGATGTGCCGTTTGATTGTAAAATCGGTGTTCCTTCGGCAATACAAGTAGTGCATCCGTAGCCGACAAGATTAAAACCTATTTCGTCTAAATATTTCTGCAATCCGGTTTTATTCAAATATTCGGTAACGACACGCGAACCGGGCGCGAGCGAGGTTTTGACATACGGCGGAACTTTCAAACCTTTTTCGACGGCTTTTTTTGCCACGATTCCGGCAGCAATCATTACCGCCGGATTCGATGTGTTTGTGCAACTTGTAATTGCCGCAATCAGAACGTCGCCATGTCCGACGGTTACGTTTTGCGTTTCGGTTACTTCGTCCAAATCGTGAACGCGGTCGGGTGTCGGACGATTGTTCATCATCTCGATTTCAGTCAGCGAATTCGTGTTGTCAGGCGTTACCGAATCGTGAATTGATTCGGGAATCGAACTTGATTTTTGTTCGCCGCCGCCGACTGCCGCGCCATAAGTTTTCGCGCCCATCGTTGTCAAAAATCGTTTTTCGAGGTCGTCTTTATTTTTGCCGTAACCGCCGTCGGCGATTGATTGACTAAATAATTCGATAAATCTGTCATCCAAACTCGAAAGTTCGATGCGGTCTTGCGGTCGTTTCGGTCCGGCAACGGCAGGCGTGATTGTCGCCAAATCCAAATTCAGCGCGGTTGTGTAATCAATATCGCCGTCTTGCGGAATGCCGAACATATTTTGCGCCGTGTAATAATTGCGAATCGTTTCAATTTGCGCTTCGTCGCGTCCTGTCGCACGAAAATAATCGAGAGTTTTTTCGTCTGTGCCGAAAAATCCCATCGTCGCGCCGTATTCGGGAGCCATATTTGCGATTGTTGCTCTATCCGTTGCGGTCAAAGCGGTTGCGCCTTCGCCGAAAAATTCAACGAATTTGCCGACGACTCCGGCTTTTCGGAGCATTTCGGTAACGCGCAAAACCAAATCCGTTGCGGTTGCACCTTGCGGCAAACTTCCTGTCAGATTTACACCAACGACATCCGGCGTTAAAAAATAAACCGGCTGACCGAGCATTCCGGCTTCCGCTTCGATGCCGCCAACGCCCCAACCGACAATTCCCAAACCGTTTATCATTGTCGTATGCGAATCAGTTCCAACTAGCGAATCGGGATAAAAAGTGCCGTCTTTTTCAAACACGCCTTTCGCCAAATATTCGAGATTTACTTGGTGAACAATGCCGATTCCCGGCGGCACGACGCGGAAACCGTTAAAGGCTTGCGTTCCCCATTTTAAGAATTTATAACGCTGTTCGTTGCGCTTAAATTCGATTTCCATATTGCGCCGATATGCGTCTTCGCTTCCGGCATAATCAACCTGAACCGAATGGTCAATCACCAAATCAACAGGAACGAGCGGCTCAATAACGCCGACATCTTTGCCGGTTTTTTGAACTGCCGAACGCATTGCCGCCAAATCAACAAGCAGCGGAACACCCGTAAAATCCTGCAAAATTACTCGCGCAACCGTGAACGGGATTTCTTCGGTGCGCTCGGAAGTTGCGCTCCAATTGGCAATCTGCCGCACCGCTTCTTCCGAAACTTTTTTGCCGTCGTCAAAGTTTCGCAAAACCGATTCTAAAACAATCCGAATCGAAATCGGCAGCCGCGAAATTTTGCCGATGCCTTCAGTTTCAAGTTGCGGCAGAGAATAAAAAACGCCTTCGCCTCCGTCGCCTGTTTTAAATGTTTGTCGTGTGTTAAAAAGATTATGTGCCATAGTTTTGAATTTGAGATTTCAAATTTCAAATCTCAGATTTTTGCGGGAAATTCGAGTCAAATCTGAAATTTCAAATTTGAAATCTGAGATTATTTTAGGTTTGAAACGCTTAAAATTCAAGCGAATATTAGTTTTAGTAATTTTTTTCATCTGTTCGTTCCGGCAGATTGCGGAAACTTATAAATTGTCTTTTCTTTTTCAACTAAATCGCGCTATATTCAAATTTCGTTTCACGATTTAATTATGGCAGACGGCGATAGTTGTATTAATAATGAATTTAGCGCGATTTTCACCGAAAAGTTTTGTGCAGAAACTCGTGCGCGTTCCTTCGCGCATTCGCCGCAACCTGTCTAATTACCGCTTTTACGCCTACATTGCAGTTTTGGGACCCGGAATTATCGCCGCCAACGCGGGCAACGATGCCAGCGGCATTGCCACATATTCAACTGTCGGCGCAAAATACGGCTACGGCTTACTTTGGGTTTTTCTACCGATGATGATTTCGCTTATCGTTGTCCAAGAAATGTGCGTCCGAATGGGCGTTGTTACGGGCAAAGGCTTGGCGGATTTAATCCGCGAACAATTCGGCGTGCGTTGGACTGCGCTCGTGATGTTTGCGCTTCTGATTGCAAACACGGGCGTGATTATTTCCGAATTTGTCGGCATCGCACAGGCTTCGGAATTGTTTGGAATTCCGCGCTATTTTACCGTTCCGCTTGCCGCCGGATTGATTTGGTGGCTAGTCGTAAAAGGCACACAAAAGCGCGTCGAACAAGTTTTTTTGGCGATGTCGCTCGTCTTTTTCGGTTATGTTATTTCGGCTTTTTTGGCAAAACCCGTCTGGTCGGAAGTCGGCAGAGAAATAATCAACCCGAGTTTTCAATTTGATTACGCTTATCTTTTTACTGTGATGGCACTTATCGGCACGACGATAACGCCGTTTATGCAGGTTTATGTGCAATCTTCGGTGGTCGAAAAAGGATTGGACGAAGAAGATTTGCCGCTGGCGCGAGCCGATGTCATTGTCGGAACGGTTTTTGCGGTTTTGATTGCGGCATTTATCGTTATTTCTACTGCCGCAACTTTGAATAAACAAGGCATCACCGAACTCGATTCAGCCGCAACCGCCGCCGAATCACTTGTTCCGGTTGCCGGAGTTTATGCTAAATACTTATTCGGCATCGGACTTTTCGGCGCGGCAATGCTCGCAATGGGCGTTTTGCCGTTGGCAACAGCTTATTCAATCAGCGAAGCGTTAGGTTTTGAAAAAGGTCTTTCGCGCTCTTTCCGCGAAGCTCCGATTTTTCTCGGCGTTTTTTCGGCATTAATTGTCATTGGCTTATTAGTTGCGCTGATTCCGGGCATTCCGCAAATCAAACTTCTCATTTTTACGCAAACAATCAACGGCATTTTGCTGCCATTTATTCTGGTAACAATCGTTCTGCTTTCATCAAACCGCGAAATAATGGGCGAATATGCCAACAATATTTTCTTCAAAATCTTCGCGTGGCTTTTGACAATTATTGTTTCCGCGCTCTCGCTGATGTTGATTGGAAAGACAATTATTGATATGTTTTAATTCCAGATTCCAGATTCCAGATTCCAGAATTCAAACCGGCAGTTCTTAATTTGAAATCTGGAATTTGAAATCTGGAATTAAAAAAACTATGCCAACTTCCGATTTACGCAAAAAAACCGTCTTTTTCCTACTTTCGACAGCCATCATCACGCTTATTCTAGTGATTATTCCGAGCGACATAACCATCGAAAAATACTTAATGGATTATTTCGATTTAACCGTTGTCAGACAAGTCAAACCGAGTGAAAATCCAGTTAATGCCAACACGAACACCGCTACGCCCGAAGCTGCGCCGCAATCGAAAATCGTCAGAAACGACGGCACGATGGCTTCGCAATTTTCCGAAACGCTGATAGTTTTACTGCTCAATTTGATTCATATTTTCAAAATAATTTTGGGAATGGCACTCGTGATTATTGCCATTCGATACATAAATTATTTGATTTTTAATGTCTTCATAAAAGCGGCGGCACAAAACGAAATTGCTTCGCTCGTCCGCACGATTTTAACGGTCATTGTCTGCATCGTTGCGTTTTTTATCATTTTCCAATCGCAATATCCGAGCGTTCAACTCGCGCCGCTTTTTACAGGTTCGACAATTTTGGGAATCGTCGTCGGTCTCGCTTTGCAAGACACTTTGGGCAATCTTTTTGCGGGAATCGCTCTGCAAGCCGACCAACCGTTTCAAGTCGGTGATGTGATTAATGTTCAAAAGAATAGTTATGTCGGCGTAGTCGAGAGCGTTTCGTGGCGCGGCGTGAAGGTTCGGACGTTTCAAAATAAAATCGTCGTTATCAGTAATTCGAGTTTGGGCAAAGAATTTATCGAAGTCGCACCGCGCGACAATCTCAATGCGCGAATCGTTTTTTTTAATACGCTTTACGCAAATTCGCCCGCCAAAACCGCGCACGTTATCCGCGAAGCCGTGCGCCAATGCGAAAATGTTTCGTCAAAAATTCGTCCAATCGTCCGCATCAGAAATCTCGGCGACAACGGCATTGATTGGGAAATTAAATATTGGCTCGATGATTACAAGAAATTTAACGACACGGACGCGCTGATTCGTGAGCGCGTTTGGTATACATTTCAACGCGAACAGCTCGAATTTGCTTATCCGACGCGCACGATTCACGTTGAAACGAAACCGCAAGAATCTGCATTTATCGAACCTGATTCGGAAATTATTGATCTAATCAGCGGCATTCCGTTGTTTGAACCTCTGACCGACGCAGAAATGGAAAAAATCGCCGAAACAAGTAAATTGCGCGTTTTTGCGCCAAAGGAAAAAATCGTCCGTCGCGGACAGAAAGGCAATTCGATGTTTATCCTCAAACGCGGAACAGTTACAGTTCAAATCCGCGAAAACAACAAAATCAAACCGATCAGAACTCTCAAAGCCGGCGAATTCTTCGGCGAAATGGCTTTGTTCACCGGCGAACCGCGCACGGCAACCGTCGTCGCCGACGAAGAAGCCGAAGTTCTGGAAATCAAACATCATTGCTTAAGACCGATTATCGAAAAGAATCCCGAATTGGTTGAGAGTTTCGGCGCAATCATCGAACGCCGCCGTGCCGCACTCGACCAAATCAACGAACCTTCGGAAATTACCGAAGCCGATAAATCCGGCGTTTTCTTGCAAATCAGAAAATTTTTCGGACTTAGAAAATAAAACAGAAGCGCGTAAGAAAAAGTTTTGAGGCATTTTGCTTACCTGCTTACTTCGTGCGTGTTTCTGCATCCGGTCGAAAAAAAAAGCGCAAACCAAATTGATTCGCGCCCTCAAAAAATTCTGATTTATTTTTAGTAAATCGTAAAATTAAATACAACCTGCATCGTAACCGACTGTGGCTGACCGTTTTTCATTGCAGGTTGGAAAGTTATCCTTCTTGCCGCCGAAATCGCTTGTTCGGTCAAACCATAAGGCAACTGGCTGACCGGCGTTATCGCGCCGATTGTGCCGTTAGCATTGAACGTAACCCGCAAGGTTACATTTCCTTGAACATTATTTTGCCGTGCGGCATCAGTATATCTCGGAGGCGGTTTTGAAATAATACTTATTTTTTTCGTTTCGCCGGTCGGTTGTGGTTTTACCTTTGCAATCAATTTCGGTTGATCATCATCTTTGTCATTGCCCAAATCATTTCCAACGCCATCGCCAATGCCTTCACCTACGCCGTTGCCTGAGCCTTTGCCTTTTCCTTTGCCTCTGCCGTCGCCGACACCATCACCGAAACCGTCGCCGAAACCTTTTCCGACACCTTTGCCTTTACCGCTTCCGGCTGAAGTTCCGTCGGCTTGACCGATACCGACTTGTTGACCATCGTCTTGTTCGTTGACTTTGCTTTGGATGGTATTTCTAATTTTCAAATCGCTGTCAAAGCGCGGCGCAATCATTATTTGATTTTTTACGTCCGAATGTGTCGGAGTTCTGCCGCGTGAGGCTTCCTCTTCGTTTTCATTACCGCCGCCGCCGCCGCCGCCGCCTTTCTTACCTTTTTTCGGTTCGATTTCTTCCATTTCGGTCGGTTCATCGTCGGTCAGCATACTGTAAAAAATATCGTTTTCGGTAAGTTCGGGAATAAGCATTCCGTTAATCCAAACCGAAGCCGCCCAAACCGCGAAAAACGAAAGAAATGCCAAAGACATCAATCCGAGCAAAAATGGCGCGAACCAATTATTCGGTTTTCCCGAAACGACTGTAATGTGATAATCGCCGCTGTCGTTTGTAACGTGATGATCACTGCCATCGTTATTCGTCGTGTCCGCAGTCTTTTTCGCCGCAAAGGTTTGCTCTTGAAAACCGTTCGCTTCGATTGCCGGAGTTGTCGAAACTTCAGTTTCCTTGACGAGCGTTTCTTCGTCGCGCGTGTCCACCGCGTCGAGTTCTAAAATATCATCACCGGAGAAATCTACCGTTTCGGGGATGACCGCCGGAACAACCGGAGACAATGCGACAACGGGACTAAGCGATGGAGCGATTTTTGTCTCTCCGTCTGTCCGTCTCTCCGTTTCTCCGTCTCCAGCGGCTATCGGATTCATTTCAAAAACTTCCAACTGTCCGCCGCAATTCGGGCAAAACCCAAATCTTTCGGCAAAACCTTCTTCACATTCCGAACAATATTTTACTAACTTTCCCATCTTCTTTTTTTGCCTCACAAATTTTTCAGGCTTTTTCTTCAAAAACCTGAGTAAAACTTCCTTAATTATAACGCGATTTTCGCAGATGTTAAGCCGTTCCGAAAGTTTTTTTTCAAATTTCACCTGTCGGAAACATTTTTTTGATGTTTCAAGCGTTTGACGAGATGCCTGACGCATCTTAAAATTTTTGATAGCGAACAAAAAGTAATGCTTTTTATTTATCCACAGATGAACACAGATGAACACAGATAATTTTTTCTTGATTTTTATCCGTGTTTATCTGTGTTCATCTGTGGATAATTTTTCTTCAGTCTTACAATAATAGTTCACTACCGAATTTTTATTTCGTCAAACGATTTTGGTTGCGTTAACCTAACAACTATCTGCGGACGATTTGCAACTAAAATAACGGTTCAAAATTACTTATCTGCTAAACTATACGATGAATTTTAAGATTTATTCCAGAAAAATTGCGATTTTTGCATTATTTTTACTTTTTTCCGCTTTTAACGCTTCGGCGCAAACGATGAATTTTGCCGCGCCGCGTGAAGCTAAACTTCTCAACGGCTTGCAAACTTACGTCTGGACGGACGTGAAAGCAGAAAAAGCAACGGTCAAACTTCGCGTCAACAGCGGCGCATCGTTCGATTTGTTAGGCAGAGAAGGCACGATGACGCTTTTGAGCGAAATTCTTTTCCCCAGCGATGCGGCGCGAGCGTTTTTCACCGAAGATTTGAACGGAAGTTTCGAGGTTGTCAGCAATTACGATTACATTCAAATCAATCTTTCGGGCGATAACGATAAAATTCTCGAAATTCTCGAAACGCTCGCCGGCGTGATACAAAATGCGCCGATTGATAAAGATACGACCGCCGCCGTGAAAACGCCGCATCTTGCCAAATTACAGGAACTCGAAAAAAATCCGGCATACATTGCCGATCTCGCGGTTCGCAAACGGCTTTTGGGAAATTATCCTTACGGCAGACCTTTCTTAGGCTCGACCGAAAGCGTCGGAAAGATTGATTTTGCCGACATTTTACTCGCCAAACAAAGGTATCTGACATCGGACAATGCCACGCTTGCCGTTTCGGGCAACGTCAAACCCGAATTCGTTTTCCGCGTCGTTAAGCGATATTTCGGCAGTTGGTTAAAAGCCGATAAGAAAGTTCCTTCAACATTTGCTTCGCCCGATTCGGCAGATACGAAATCGTTTTTAACAAAGGTCGAAACCGAAAATACGAGCGAATTGCGCTACGCTTTTCGAGGTTTGGCGCGAAACAACAAAGATTTTGCCGCTTCGCAGATTTTAACGCGCATTTTGCAAAACCGCCTGAATCAAACCGGAAACGTCCGACACGAAACGCACGTTTTGCCCGGAATCGTCATTTTTGAGTTGCCGAAATGGAACGTCGGAATGATAAAAATCGACGGCGATAAAATTTCTCTGCCCACGAATACTTTTACATTTGTCGGCGATTTGCTCAAAGAAAACGTCAGTCAAGCCGAGTTCGATAAAGCCAAAAGTGATTTTTCAGCCGAATTTAATAAGCAAAACGCGATTGATTTTTGGCTCGATTTAACGACATACAAACTTTCGCCCGTGAAAGACGAAATTCAAAAATCATCTGCCGCAACGCTTGCCGATGCTCAAAGAATTCTGGAAACTTGGCGCAAAGAAGCCGTTACGACAAGTTTAGTTGTTACTGCCAAACCATAATGTTTTGAGTCCCGCCTTTAGGCGGCAAATGCCCGCGAAGCGAGGCATTTATTGTTTAGTAACTTTCAAGTTTTTTTTTATTAACTTTTCAAGTTTTTATGATAGAAAAACGCTTCGCTTCGCTGGCGTTTTTGCCGCCTAAAGGCGGGACTCAAAACTTATGACGCAATTTTTGAGATAGCTTCTAAATAGTTTATGATTTATAGTTTTTACTTTAACTTATGTCAAAAACCCAAACCGCCGATGAATTGAAACACGCCAAAGCCGTGCGCGAAATGTTTTCGGGCATTGCCGGAAAATATGATTTTCTTAATCATCTGCTTTCCGCAAACATAGATAAACGCTGGCGCAAACTCGTTTCTAAAAAATTAACCGACGTTTTGCAAAATCCGAACGCCAAAGTTTTAGACGTAGCTTGCGGCACAGGCGATTTGGCGGTTGAACTCAAAAAAAACGCGCAGGCAAAAATTATTGCTACGGACTTCTGCCGTCCGATGCTCGAAATCGCGTATAAAAAAGACGCTGAAATTCCGTTCATCGAAGCCGACGGAATGAATCTTTCGTTTGACGAAAAAACCTTCGATGCCGTAACAATCGCCTTCGGATTGCGAAATTTTTCAAACTGGAAAGACGGTTTAATCGAGCTTCACCGAATCTTAAAAACCGGCGGAAAACTCGTTATTTTAGAATTTTCAACGCCCGTTTTGCCCGGATTTCGACAAGCGTTTCAGTTTTATTTTTCGCACGTTCTACCGCGTATCGGCGGCGCGGTCAGCGGTTCTCGCGGCGCGTATGAATATTTGCCCGATTCGGTTTCAAAATTTCCCGATCAAAAAAATCTCGCTTCGATGATGCGCGAAATCGGCTTTTCTGATGTAGAATACAAAAATCTGACAGGCGGAATCGCCGCCATTCATTCGGGAGTAAAAAAATGAGCGTAACTTTAACAGTTTCGGAAAAAACATACCAAAAACTTAAAAATGTCGCCAACAGCAAAGGCTTCGAGGATGTGGAAAAATTTCTCAATGAGTGGGAAGAACTCGAACTTGCCAATCGGCGCGATGTTGTAGATAGAATTCTTGAATTTCAAAATAAAATGGGCGAAAAATATGGCGTGATGCCTAACAGCACAGAACTTATCAGAGAGGACAGAATGCGTTGATGGAAAAAATTGTGATTGACAGCAGTGTGGCGATAAAATGGTTTGTAATGGAAACCGACTCGATGAAGGCGAGGCAAATTTTGCTTGAATATAAGCAAGGATTTTGGGAGTTTCTTGCGCCTGATTTGATTTACCCTGAATATGGAAATATTATTTGGAAGAAACAGATTTTTCAAGGTTTCGACGCAAACGATGCGGATTCTGCCGTCAGAGATTTTCAAAATATCCAATTTACACTAACAACTACAAGAAATCTCTTCAATGAAGCCTTTCAAATTGCCGTCAAACACCAACGAACTTTTTACGATTCGCTTTATCTCGCCTTGAGCTTGCAAGAAAATTGCGAATTCGTTACGGCGGACGAAAAATTCTATAATTCAGTCAAACAAAATTTTCCGAACATAATTTTGTTGGCAAATTGGAAATAATGAAATATAAACTTCTTAATTTCGCCAAGCAAGCCGGATTAACGCTTTTGGTGGTTTGGACGGTGGTTTCAATCGTAACTTTTATGATTGAAATTTTGCCCGGCGATCCGGCTGTTTCCGCGCTCGGCGATAATGCTACGCCTGTTCAATTAGCCAACTTTCGCCGCGTTCACGGACTCGATAAACCGGCGTTTTTTATCTCGTATTCAAGCGAAAACGGATTGAAATGGAACGGCGGAGATAATCGTTACGCGAATTATTGGAAAGGCATTTTAACGGGCGACCTTGGAAAATCTTTTCAAGGTGAAAGACCTGTGTCGGAGATGATTTTGGAGCGTTATCCGGCAACGATAAAACTTGCGATTGCCGCGCTTTTGGTCGCGGTGGCGATTGCCGTTCCGCTCGGCGTTTTGGCGGGAACGAATAAAAATAATCTGATTGACAATTTCGCTTCGTTTTTCGCGCTTTTGGGCATAAGTTTGCCGACGTTCGTGGTCGGACCTTTTTTGGTTTATCTTTTTGCGGTTCAATTTCGGATTTTCAGCCCGACTGGAAGTTCCAATCCAGAAGACATCGTGCTTCCGGCAATAACTTTGGGCGCGGCACTTTCGGCGATTTTAACGCGAATGGTGCGATCAAGCGTCATCGAAGAACTCGGCGAAGATTATGTTAGAACAGCTCGTGCAAAAGGTTTGTCGGAAAGAAAAGTAGTTTATAAGCACGTTTTGAAAAACGGTTTGATTCCGGTCGTAACGATTTTGGGTTTGCAACTCGGCGTTTTGCTTGCCGGCGCAATCATCACCGAAAAAATCTTCGGCTGGCAAGGTTTGGGCTTATTGCTTCTCGACGAAGGAATTCGCAAAAACGATTTTCGCTTGATTCAAGGCTGTGTTCTCGTGATTTCGATAACATTTATTTTGGCAAATTCTTTAACCGATTTAGTTTATCGTTGGCTTGATCCGCGAATTCGTTTGTCGTAATTAGCAATAAATTAATAACAATTACTTATTACTAATTACCAATTACAAAAATGAACCGACTAACATACATCGGAATTTTCGTAGTCGCCGTTTTGATTATCACGGCGATTTTTGCGCCGTGGATTGCGACCTACGACGTAACTGCAATAAATTTGCCAATGCGCTATGCCGCGCCGTCGGCTGAACATTGGTTCGGCACGGATTCGCTGGGGCGCGATGTTTTTTCGCGGCTTGTTTTCGGAGCGCGGATTTCGCTCGAAGTCGGGATAATTGTTGTCGTAGTTTCGTCCGTTATCGGGATTTTTATTGGCGCGATTGCCGGATTTTACGGCGGATTTGTTGATAAATTTCTTTCGGGATATTTGTTTAATGTGTTTCTGGCTTTTCCCGGTTTGCTTTTAGCGATTGCAATGGTTGCATTTCTCGGCGCAGGTTTGAATATTTTGATTTTCGCGCTGTGCGTTATCGGTTGGGTAGGTTATGCGCGAGTGATGCGCGGACAGGTTTTGAAAGTTCGTGAATATGATTTCGTGCAAGCCGCAAGAGCTTTGGGCGCAAGCAATATGCGGATTTTGTTCACACATATTTTGCCGAATGCGATTCAGCCTTTGATTGTTCAAGCGAGTTTGGGAATGGCGGGTGCGGTTTTGTCCGAAGCGTCTTTGTCGTTTTTGGGTTTGGGAATTCCGCCGCCTGCGCCTTCGTGGGGAACGATGCTCGAAGAAGCACGCGGACTCGACACGCTCTACAACGCGCCGCACGTTTTCTTTTTTCCGGCGATTGCGATTGCGCTCACGGTTTTAGCGTTCAATTTTATCGGCGACGGTTTGCGCGAATATCTCGATCCGAAACAGCGGAAACGATAGTTCGATTTGGGATTTAGGATTTGGGATTTGGGATTGTTTGATATTTAACAAAATCCGCAATCCCAAATCCGCAATCCCAAATTGAATTTACATCAACATTCGATATGCCAACAAAAGCAAAACCGCGCAGAGAATTGACACGATCCAACCTGCCGCATAGTTTTCCTTTTTCCAGATTGCTTTACCGATAAAAGTTCCGATAAGCGAACCTGCCATCCCGATTAAAGCCGTAATTAACCAACCGACCGCACCGGCGGCAATCGCTTCTTTACCCGGAAGTAAAAGCCGCGCCAAAGCACCAATTATCAAACCGACGATTAACTGACCGATTATATGTAACATAAATTTAATTCTCCTTATATTTAGATTCAATTTACAATACACCTTTTTCTAAAAAAATTACAATTTCGGATTTTGAAATACTATCGTTTTTTTCAAATCCAATAACTTCTGCCAGCCGTAGCATCTTTTTTGATAATGCTTTTCAAAATTGTTGAGGAAGTTTGGTTCACAAATTAAATTGCCGTTTTTCTTTGCGCGAATAATTTCAGCAAGCCGTTTATCGCTAAGTGCAAAACCATATATGCAACAATAGCAACAATTATCGGCAACGCAAGCGTGAAACCTTCTTTCGACGGACTCGGCACAATGCCGGCAAAAGGCGCGTAAAAAATTCCTGTTACCGATTTGATAAATTTGACGAATCCGGCACTTTCACGCGCCGCAAAAAGTTCAAGCAAAAGCCTGATTGCCAGCGAACCGTAAATTAAAAAAAATGCGTAATCAACAAATTGCGAAATCCGCGCCATAAATCTTCCGCGTCCAACTTCGCGGTCGGTTTCGGCGATTTCGCTAATCGCTTTTTGCCGCATTCCCGACGCTAAATCTTGTGTTTGTGCGGTTTCGGTAACTGTCGAATTATTAGCGTAAGCAGAAACTTCGCCGCCGACATCGGCTTTGACATTCGATTTTATCGCTTCGTAATTTGCCGCGCGTTGGGCTTCTTCAATTTCGAGTTTGTTATCAACCATTTGATTTATCCTTTAATTTGGTTTTGATTTCTTCGCGTCCTTGCGGTGTATCGTCAATATCTGCGCTTCCGGCAATATCGCGGTCGTCCGCCGCTTCATCATTTTCGCCTTGTCGAAGCATTTCGCGTTGAACTTCATCTGCGTCTTTGCCGCTCGCTTGTTCGCCGATTTCGTCGCTCGAAAGCGATTTTGCATCTTTGTTCATAATGTTTTGCGGAACAGTCTGATTTAACAAACTGTTCCGACTTCCCCCTTGGTCATTTGAGATTAAAAATCTCAAAACTTTTCAAGCGTTTTGAGTTCCAACTTTAGTTGGCAAACCGCGAGCGAAGCAACGCGGTTTCTCCTTTGATTAACATTCAAGATAATCAACGTCGGGCAACTGCTTCGCTTCGCTGGCAGTTGCCGCCAACTAAAGTTGGAACTCAGAACTTTTTACCTTGTTGCTTATCTTTGCGAATTCAAATTAGACGGAGCGGTCGAAGTAATTCTGAATTCGCTTCCGCTGTCGAGTTCAACGTCGTCCTTGCCTTGAATCAAAACTGTTCCCGCACCTGCGCCGCCGCCGACAACTGCGCCGACAACCGCGCCGATTGCGCCGCGTTTAATGGTTTTGCTCGTTTGATTATTGTCGCGCACCGAGACTTCGTTGTTGACCGAAACATTTTCGCCGCTGACGTTTTTTACTCCGTCAACGATTCCGGCAAAACGGTAAGTTTGACCGTTTCTCAAACGAATCGTATCGAATTCGAGCGAAACATTCGCACGCCCCGAAACTCGTCCCGAACGCTTGGCTTCAAATCTTTGTTTAAGCGCGTCGGTCGAATTCTCGAATTCGGTAATGTATTTCATCAGCATATCTTCCGAATCCGTGTTGTTTAACGAACTGCGGTCGAGTGCTTCGCTGATATTTCTTTTATATGTATCGGTTTGCGTTTCGATACGATTGAGGAGAGTTTGCACCTGCGAATCGCTTGCCGTATATGCGCGTGTTTGCGCTGTCGTAGTTGCGACGGCAAAAACGAGCGTTATTAATGTTACTGCAAATAAAACGAGCGTTATTAATGTTACTGCAAATAAATTGCGTATATTATTATTCATAAAAATCTCCGTGATTTGCTTCTGATATTTTCTAGGATGTTTGAAAGTTGCAGTTTGCATACCACAGATGATTACTGCAACCGCTATGCCACACAGCTTAAGTTTCTTTGCAAATGCTGGATTTGCTGGATTTACACAGATTTATAGATTGCCGAAACAATATTTTTCGGTTAATTTAACGTAGGGATTTGATACGCTGGGAGCGCGGGCTTCCCAGCCTGCAAGATTGCGGAGCGTTTCGCGTAGCAATCTAAAAGCACTCAAGTAGAAATCAACTTGATTTTTTGGCAAACTTCGTTAGATTGCTGCGTTGCAGTTCGCAATCTTGCAGACAGGATGTCTGCCCTCCCAGTTTTTAATCTTTTTTACAAGGAATTTTCACTCTAAACATCGAGCCTTTTTCCGCGCCTTCGCTTTCGGCTTCGATTGTGCCGTTGTGGAGTTTGATGATGTGTTCGGTAATTGCCAAGCCCAAACCTAATCCGCCGTGAAATTTGGTAAGCGAGCCGTCTTGCTGGCGAAAACGGTCAAAAATAAACGGCAAAAATTCGTGATTTATGCCGTTGCCGTTGTCTTTGACGGTTAAAACAATTTTCCCGTCTTCTTCGCAGACTTCGGCTTCGATTTTGCCGCCCGAAGGCGTGAATTTAATCGCGTTTAAGAGCAGATTTTCGATAACGATTTTGATTTTCGAGCGGTCGCCGATAATCGTCTGACCGTCAAGATTATTAATTTTTGTCAGCTCGACTTCTTTTTCTTCAGCTTTCGGTTCAATTTCGACTAAGACTTTTTCAAAAACATCGGAAAACGAAAACTCCTCGCTTTCGATGTTGACCTTGCCCGACATTATTTGCGAAAAATCCAACAATTCTTCGACCAATTTTGTTTGCGAACGCAGATTCTTCTCGATTTTTTGCAAAGCCAATTCCTTCGTATTCGGCGAAAGATTATCGGATTTTAAAATTTTCGCCCAACCTGCAATGGCATTGAGCGGCGTGCGGAGTTCGTGCGAAACGACCGAAATAAATTCGTCTTTGGTTTTTGCGGCTTGTTCGGCAAACAGACGGGCGCGTTTTTCCTTTTCAAACAAATCGGCTTTTTCCTGCTCGACTTCGAGCAAATCTTCGGCAATTTCCTGCAATTTCCGGCGCGATTTCGCCTGTGCGTAAGTCAACGCAAAAATCAAAAAAGAGAAAAGCGTTCCGATAAGCAAAACAATCGGAGTCAAACGCTGATTCGATTGATCGAAAAATCCGTCTGTCGGCGCAAATTCGACAATCCAACGTCTGCCCGCAACCTCCAAATTATTTTTGCCGTAAAAACCTTGATTTTCCTTTGCGTTCGACAGATTGCGGTTTGCCGTCGTTTCCGTCTGCGCCAAAATATTTTCCTCGTTTAATTCGTAATCGTAAATCTTGAATTCGATGTCCGCGAATGATTGATTATCAACGGCGGATTTGACAAAATCGCGGGCGCGAAACGGGCAATAGATAAATCCGAGCAGGTTTTGACGACGTTCTTCGATGCTCGCTGGAATTTTCTCGCCTTTATAAACCGGCAGATAAATCAAAAATCCGGCGTGTTTCGTGTCTTCTAAATCTTGTATCAAAACGACTTTGCCGCTTGCCGCTTCGGTTGAAAAATCACGCGCTTTTACGAGTGCTTGCCGACGCACAGGTTCGCTGAACATATCATAACCGATGGCGCGGCGGTTAATTTCATTGAGCGGTTCGAGATAAATTATCGGATAACTAATTTGATTTTCATCCGCCGGAAAGATTTTAAAGTCCGTAAAACCTTCCTTTTTCATTTCGGCAATCAAATTTTCGCGTTCGCCCGACGTAACCGCTTTGTTAAAACCGACACCGACCAAACCGACATAGTTTTTTTCCAATTCGAGCGAATCAATGTATGTTTTAAATTTTTTGTGGTCTAATTTATCAGTTGTTTCGATAAAAGCGCGTCCTGATTTGAGCAAGGCGATGTATGAATTTAATTTGTTTTCGAGGTTCGATTGAATCTGTCGTGTTGTGCCGTTAAATCTGATTAAATCTTTACTGACCGAACTGCGGTGAAAAAGAAATGTAAAACCGAGCGATAAAATTATTGAAATGGACAAAACTAAATAAGGCAGTTTGACCAAACTATCGTCATACTCGCCGCCAAAGGTTAATCTTTTAATTAAATTCGCCACAATACAATCAAAACAAAAGTAAAATATTGAGGGGGAAACATTTATCTGCAAGAATCATACCAATAAAAACTTCTTCCATAATGCTCAGTTTTTTCCGAAACAGATTGAAAATCGTCCACTTGAAACCGTCCGATTTTATTACAAAGTGTCTGTTTTTCGGTTGACATAAATTTCTAATTGTTTTCTAAACATCAATAAATTCAACAGTTTTTTATGTTTGGCATTCAATTTGCAAATCTGTTCACCGTAGTTTTAACAAATAAAAATTTAAGGAGTTTATTAATAAAAAATATGTCAGAAGAAAACAGCACGGGCAACAATTTAATTTGGGCTATTACCACGTTACTTATCGTTTCCATCATCGCCGGAGCTTTTTATTTCCTCGTTCTCGAAGGTGGCAAACAAAAGAAAGATATTGACGTTGAAATTAAAGTTCCGACAACAACCCGATAGAATAAATGAGAAATGAGAAGTGAAAAATTATATTTTATTTCTCATTTCTCATTTCTCCCTTACTTCAAATCTTCCCTTCCAAATTATGCCGTTTAATCATTCCGTAAAGACGCGGACGATAAAGCCCAAGCAAATTCGCCGCCGCTTGTTTATTGCCGTTCGTGCGTTTTAATGCCGCCAAAACGACGCTG
>JANNYB010000201.1:0-18137 GCA_031409875.1 Acidobacteriota bacterium
ATTTAGGTTAACACAAGGGATTTTCCCAAGCGTCGTTTCAGTTGTCGTAGGTCTCATTCAGTTTGCAGACCTCGTGAACTAGATTTTCAAAGAACAGGCGTAGCTTTACTACTTTTTAACTTTATCGGAACATCTAATAAACACGGAGATTTGAGCATTGACGAAAAACTGATTTTTGAAAATGAACATTGGTGGAAATGTTGTCAACTTTGCGACCGAAGAATTCACGCAAACGGTGGCGCGTGGGGAACTTATGCAATGTGCGTAGAATGTTATAACGGTTATGTAATTCGTGAAATTATTCCGCCAACAACTTTCCGAGAAGTTGAAATGGATAAGAAGAAATGAAATTTTAGATGGAAATATGAATACAAATATTGAAAACGGAAATAATAAATTAAGAGACGAAACAAAACAAAAATTAAAAGATTTGAGCCGCGCAATGCTTCGGCTTCACGTTACTTTGCTCGACGCTGAAAAGGCGAAATATGAAAAAACAAACGGCAAAATTGCGAATCCTTACGCTTATCTGCAACTCGTTTTGGATGACGAGCATTTCGCGTGGTTGCGGAAAATCTCTGCGCTGATTTCGCTGATTGATGAAGCATCTTCCGTGCGCCGTGCGGCATCTGAAATTCAAGCCCAAGCATTAATTAACGAAACGCGCGTTTTGCTGAATTTTGAAGATAACGACGAAAATTTTAACGAAAATTTTCAAATTGCTTTGCAAAATAATTCGGATGCCGTTCTAAATCACAATAACGTGCGGAGTTTTCTTTAAATTCTTTGCGAAAAAACGGAATTCGTGTAAGATTTAGCATATCTGAATAAAAATGTCGAAGAAACTTTTAAGGTTTTTTGTTTTTGCTTGCATGCTGCTTGCGGCGCAAACTCTTTTCGCGCAAAAAATCGGCAAAGTCATTTCAAAATCAAATATTTCGGGCGAATCAATTTCGGCAAATCAATGCAAAGATTTGCGGCTCGGACAAATTTTGACTCTGCCCGAAGCGAAATATCCGGCGGAAGCCCGCAACGAAAAGCTCACCGGAAAGGTTGAAGTTACGGTAAATATTGACGAAAAAGGTAATGTTACAGCGATTGAAAATGTTACAGGAAATAAAATTTTGCAAGGCTCGGCAATCGAAGCGGCAATGAAAGCGAAATTTGTTCCGACGCTTTGCGATGGCAAAGAAGCGCGGGTTTCCGGCACGATTGTTTTTAATTTTTATCCTTATCCGTCAGGCGGAAATTATTTTTCGCCCGATAAAGCCGAAGAATTTGCCGATGTTACGAAAGATTCGGAATATTTTCAAGCGATTTTCGATTTGACCGAAACTTACAAAATCGGATTTGGCTACGCCGACGGAAAATTTCACGCCGAAGCACCTCTGACACGCGGCGATTTCGCGCATTTTTTGCGTCTGACGCTTGAAATGATTGCCGCAAAATCAAAAGATAAACAGTTTTTCAGCAAATATAATCCGAGCAAAATAACTTCAATCGGCAAAATTAAAGACATAAAATCGAAAGAACCGTTTTACGATTCTGTCAGAATTCTTCTACAAAATTACGATGTCGCACTTGTTAATGAATCAACGGAATTTCGCGGCGGCGCAACAATTTTGCAAAACGAAATAATTGAAATTTGGACAAATATTTTCGGTGCAGATGCCATTCCCGTAAATTTTCAAACAACCGACAACTACGAAAAAATCGTTTCACGCGGCGAATTTGCGCTTTTTTTGAACGAAAGTCTGGGCGTTTTGATGTATAAAAGTTCGTCGTAATTTCTTTTGAAAGTCCAACACGCTTTAGCTTGTTGATGGCTTAAAATACGACAAGCTAAAGCGTGTCGGACTTTAAAAATATCAAGAAACTTAATTTATGACTTTGCGCCGTTGTGTTAGATTTTAGTATTTGCTGAGAGAAACGGTATAATTTTCAAAATTTCGCTTCATTTCTTCCAACGAATCGCCGCCGAATTTTTCGCGCATTGCATTTGCTAAAACAATCGCGGTCATTGCTTCGCCAATCACGCCAGCCGCCGGAACAGCCGTTATGTCCGAGCGTTCAAATGCCGCAATTTCTTCTTTTTTCGTGTCAATATCAACCGAATGAAGCGGTTTTCGCAAAGTTGCAATCGGTTTCAGATAGCCGCGAAGCCGAAGTTCTTCGCCGTTTGTAATTCCGCCTTCGAGTCCGCCGGCGCGATTGGTTTTACGTTTAAATTGCGCGTTGTCAAAATAAATTTCGTCGTGAACTTGTGAGCCTAAACGCGCCGCATTTTCAACACCTTCGCCGATTTCGACGGCTTTCACGGCTTGAATTGACATTATCGCTTGGGCAAGCCCGCCGTCCAATTTTTCGCGCCAAGAGTTGTGCGAACCGAGTCCGACAGGCAAATTTTTCACGACGACTTCAAAAATTCCGCCGAGCGTGTCGCCGTTCGCTTTTGCTTCGTCAATGTGTTTGATCATTTCTGATTCAATCGTTTTATCGGCGCAATTTAACAACGAATTTTCTTCGATTGCACAAATTTCTTCCCAAGTTTTTTGCAATGAAGTTTCAGGAATCGCGCCGAGTTTTATGACGTGGCTTTTGATTTCAATGCCGAAAGTTTCGAGAAGTTGTTTCGCCAACGCGCCGCAAGCAACACGCGCCGCCGTTTCGCGTGCCGAAGCGCGTTCGAGAATGTCGCGCAAATCGCGTGTGCCGAATTTTTGTCCGCCCGCAAGATCGGCGTGTCCCGGACGCGGACGTTTTACAATTCGCGGATTTTTCGGCTGTTCGTCAAGTCTTTCTGCAGACATTATTTCCGTCCAATGCACAAAATCGCGGTTTTCAATCATCAACGCCACCGGCGAACCGAGCGTTTTTCCGTGCCGAATTCCCGATAAAAACTCGACCGTATCCGATTCGATTTTCATTCGTCCGCCGCGCCCGTAACCTTGCTGTCTGCGCCAAAGTTCGTGATTAATTTTGCTCAAATCAATCTCTAAACCCGCAGGCAAACCTTCGACAATGGCGACAAGTGCTTTGCCGTGCGATTCTCCGGCAGTTGTAAATGTAAAATTCATATTAAGATTTCAACCGCGAAATACGCGAAAGAACGCGAAAAGATTTTTTTAAAATTTTCGCGGTGTTTCGCGCATTTCGCGGTTAAATAATTATCGTTTTGCCTTATTCAAAAGCGGTTTGACAACAATTAAACCGACGCTAAACAAAATCAAAATCCCGCCGAAAAGTGTTTGCAAATTTAATTTTTCGCCGAAAAACGAACCGACAAAAACGGCGATAAGCGGCGTTACGAAAGCAATCATCATCGCTTTTGAAACATCAATTCTAGCTAAAAGCCAATAATAAAGCCAAAATGCGACAATCGAACCGACAATGGCGAGATAAAAAACGCAAATTATCGCTTGCTGTGTCCATCTGAAATTTGCCGGATTTCCTTCGATTATCAAACCGACAATCCAAAGCGGAATCGTCCCGACAAACATTTGCACAAAAACAAGGCTCGCCGGATGAAATGAAACGCCTTTGGCTTTGGTCAAAACGCTGGCGTAAGCCGCGCCGAATGCGCCAACGACAACTGCCAAACTCCCGAAAAACGCCATTTGCCCGTTCAAAAAAAGTTGTTCGCGGAAAATCACGGCAACTCCCGCAAGTCCGAGCAAAATCGAAAAAATCTTTAACACCGTAATGCTTTCGCCGACGTAAATCCGCGCCAAAATCAAACCGAAAGCCGGAATCGTTGCTTGCAAAACTGCCGCCAGACCTGAAGTGATGAATTGTTCGCCCCAAAAAAGCAAGCCGTAATTGAGAAAAAACTGCAAAAGTCCGGTGATTAGAATAAATTTCCAAACTTCGCGGATTCGCGGAAACTCGATTTTTTGAACTTTAATTATTGCGAAAAGAATCAGACAAGCCACCGAAAAACGAAGCGCGGCAAACGAAACAGGCGGCAAATCGTCCAAGCCGAGTTTGATAAAAATCCAAGTCGTTCCCCAAACAACGCACAGCAAAATCCAGATTAAGAGAGGTTTCATTTTATTTAAATTGTTCAGAGTTCAAACTTTAGTTTGTAGCAAACGCGAGCGAAGCGATTGCGTTTGCTCGACGCGGATTCGCACGAAATTTCAATCGAAAAGAAAACCGCTTTGCTTCGCTCGCGGTTTTGGCAAACTAAAGTTTGAACTCTAAACGTAATTCCATCTGAATATTCGGGCGTTGATATGGGATTTCAGCATTGAGCGGAATTTCTTCAAATCCGAATTTTCGATAAAGATTAATTGCCGGAACGAGTTTCGTATGCGACAACAGAAAAATTCGTTTAATTCCCTTTTTCACCGAATATTCGATACACGCCGACATCAACGCATCGCCGATTTTCAAACCTCGAAAACCGCTTGCAACTGCCATTTTAGCAAGTTCAAAACTGTTATTGCCAACCGCAATCAACGCCGCAGTTCCGACAATTTTGTCGTTTATTGAAGCAAAAAAAATCTGCCCGCCGCCGTTTATGATGTATTCTTCCGGCGCGTCCAACATCTCGCGGTCGTGCTGTTCAACCACAAAATATTCTTCAATCCATTCATAATTCAGCCGCGCAAAATCTTCGGCATAGAGACTCTCGAATTCAATTATTTTAACTTTACTTTCAGTCAGATTTTTTTCGATAATGCAGAAACACGCACGAAGTAAGTGTGTAAATAGTTGAAAAATTACACACTTACTTCGTGCGTGTTTCTGCATTTACTTGCGTTCATAAAAACTTAGATGCGTTTCGCCTTGCTTTAAAATCCGCCAGCGTCTTAAATCAAAAATCGCATCGGGCAGAGTGTTTTTGGCGTGATGTTCGACGATTAAAATGCCGTCTTCGGATAAAATATTTTCGACGTTTTCGGCAAATTCGCGCAAGAAAATCAAATAATCGCTTTGATATGGCGGATCAAAAAAAACTATGTCCCAAGCGTGTTTTTGTTCACGCTGAACAAAATTTTCCGCCGCCAAACAAAAAACTTCCGTCTGCGATTCGGAAATTTCCAAAAGGTCGAGATTTTCCTCGATCAATCCGCAAGCACGGCGCGATTTGTCAACAAACGTGGCAAAACCCGCACCACGCGAAATCGCTTCGATACCGACTGCGCCCGTTCCCGCACACAAATCCAAAACCCGCGTTTCTTCCGAAATCAGCGGAGCTAAAATATTGAAAAGAGTTTCGCGCAGACGGTCGGATGTCGGGCGAGTCTTACTGCCGGACGGACTTTTTAAGACGCGCCCGCGATATTCGCCTGCTATTATTCGCATTGGTGATTTGCGATTTGCAATTTGCGATTTACAATTTGTCTGACTTGCAACATTTTTCGTTTTAATCAAAAACCTAAAACTGCAAGCAATCGCAAATTGCAAATCGCAAATCGCAAATTAATTACTTTCTATCGTAAAAACTCAAGGTCGTTTCGCCCAAAACAATCACGCGCCAGCGTTTCATTACGCCCATTCTTTCGGGGAAAAATGTGTCCGAATGATGTTCGATAGCCAAAACGCCGTGCGGTTTGATGCCCGCGCCGCGGCTGAGATATTTAACGATTTCTTTAGTGTCTGTTTCCGGCGGCGGATTGAAGAAAACCACGTCGTAAAAACGGCGGCGTTTTGCCATCTGTTTGAGAAACGGCACGACTTCTTCTTCGATAACCTCGCCGTGTCCGGTTTTGATTTCGCAGGTTTCCATATTTTTCTTTATTATGCTGGTCATCCGCGCCGAACGCTCGACAAAAGTTGCCACCATCGCACCGCGCGAGATGGCTTCAATGCCGATTGCGCCCGTTCCCGCGCATAAATCAAGAAATCTCGAAGCCCGAATTTTTCTGAAAAGTGCTTTGAAAAGTGCTTCACGAATTCGGCGCGAAGACATTTTGATATTCGGAATTGGAGTAGTTACCAAATATTTTCCGCGAAGTTTGCCGTCCGTAACCTGCAAATCGGAAACAAGGCGCGGACGATTATCATTTTCCCACGGCTTAAATGATTTGCCGTCTTTTGGCGGAAATCGTTTTTTGTCTTGAAAACGATCATTTCGCGGAGGAAATTTACCGTCGCGGTTTTGAAAACGATTATCGCGGTCTTGAAAACGATTATCGCGTGGTTGAAAGCGGTTATCACGATTTTGAAAACGATTGTCGCGGTCTTGCTGAGTCCTTTCGCCTCCGCCTTCTCGCGGCTGAAACCTTTCGCCTCCGCCTTCTCGTGGTTGAAACCTGTTATCTCGCGGTTGAAAGTTTCGGTCGCCGAAATTTCTTTCACCTTCTCTTTTTGGATATGGCTTGCGGGTAAAAGGCTTATTTGTATTGTTGTTTGTTGGTCGTCGAGTGTCCATTTTATTTTAAGATTGATTCACTTAAGCGGAATCTTGCTTCTACACGATTGAATTATTGGGCTGATTTACTGAACAATGTTGGAAGTTCTTTTATCGTGAATTTTATTTGTTCTTAAATTAAATGTAAAGCAAAAACGCACAAATCGCTCTAAAATATTTGTTGAAAGCCTTAGAATTATAAATATGTTTGATAATTCGATAAAATTTCCATCAAATTGACCGAAAAAGTCAGAACGTGGAGCGGTAGCGACTCGCTAAATGTCGGGCGGGTCGCTACCGCTTTCCGTTCTGACTTTTAACCAATGCCGGCAAGCCGAAAACGCGAATCTTTGCGGGCAATTTCGATTAAATTTGCGGTTTCATTGGACAGACGTTTTTGCGACAAATAAAATTCGGCTTCTTTGCGCGACTCTTCCAAAATTTCCAAATCGCGGATAATGTTGCCGATTTTGAAAGTTTGCACGCCAGATTGCCGTGTTCCCAAAATTTCGCCTTGCCCGCGAATTTCCAAATCTTTTTCGGCAATGCGAAAACCGTCGGTCGTTTCTTCCATAATTCCGAGACGTTCACGAGCAACGGCAGTTTTTTTATCGCCCGTCAGCAGAACGCAAAACGATTGTTCCGCACCGCGCCCGACGCGCCCGCGAAGCTGATGAAGTTGGGAAAGTCCGAAGCGTTCGGCGTGTTCGATAATCATCAAACTCGCGTTCGGCACGTCAACGCCGACTTCGATAACGGTTGTCGAAACCAAAATATTCAGATTTCCTTTAGTGAATTCCTGCATAATCGCTTCTTTTTCAACAGCCTTCATTTTGCCGTGAAGCAATCCGACGCGAAAATTCGGAAAAACTTTGTCGCGCAATTCTTCAAACATCATCGTCGCGGCTTTCAAATCCAGTTTTTCAGATTCATCTATCAGCGGATAAACGATATAAACTTGTCGTCCGAGATTTATTTCGCGTTCGATTCCTTTATAAACGCCGCCGCGTTGATCTTCGCCGACGACAACGGTTTTAACCGGCGTTCTTCCCGGCGGAAGTTCGTCAATCACGGAAACATCCAAATCGCCGTAAACCGTCATTGCCAAACTGCGCGGAATCGGTGTCGCGGTCATTACCAAAATATCGGGATTATAGCCGCGAGCGCGAAGTTCGGCGCGTTGCAAAACTCCGAAACGATGTTGTTCGTCAACGACTGCCAAGCCTAATTTTTCAAATTCGACGGCATCTTGAATAATCGCGTGAGTTCCGATTACGGCGTGAATTTCGCCCTCGGCAATCAATTTTTGAACTTTTCTTTTTTCCGCCGCTTTCAAACTTCCGGTCAGCAAATCAACTTTATACGGCGTGTCCGCAAACAATTTTTTCGCATTTCGGGCGTGTTGTTCCGCCAAAATCTCGGTCGGAGCCATCAACGCGGCTTGATAACCGTTTTCCATCGCCGCAAACATCGCCAAAAACGCGACAATCGTTTTGCCGCTGCCGACATCGCCTTGCACAAGGCGATTCATCGGCGCGTCTGATTGCATATCGTCGAAAATTCGGTCAATAACTCTTTGCTGTGCATTAGTTAGCGTGAACGGCAAAAGCGTTGCGATGCGTTCAAAAGTTGTCGGCGAAATTTCGATGATCGTGCCTTTAGGTTCTTTCGTGCGGTCGCCGCGTTTTAATTGCAACGCAAACGAAACCCAGAAAAATTCTTCAAAAATTAGCCGTTTATGCGCGTTGCTTCGCGCCATTGCATATTCCGAAATCAAAGAATTTTCGGGCGGAAAATGAATTTCTTTGATTGCTTGAAACCGCGAAATCAATTTTTGCCGTTCAATTAAATCAGTCGGTAAATTATCTTCGACAGAAGATTTATCGAGATTTTCAAGCACCGAAAAAACAATTTCGCGCAAGCGTTTTGTCTGAAATTGTCCGAGTTTTCGATAAATCGGAACGTGCCGTCCACTGTGAATCATCGCAAATTCGGGATTGCCTGCATCTTCTTCAAAATCTTCGTCCACCGAAATTTGATCATCGTCCGTCGGAAGATTTTTGAGCAATCCGAATTCGTTGTAATCAACGTCCGAAGGCAAAATTTCGAGTTCGTCAGGCTTGTTTAATCTGAGCGAAAAAGTATTGCGCCGCGCGTCCCATTCCCATTTTCCGTAAGCGACAAATCGCGTGCCGCGGGCAAATCTTTTCTGATGATAATTGACGATATTAAACGCCGCTCTGCCGGAAACAAACCACCAAACAACGACAGGTTTGCGCGTCCGTTCGGCATCGCCCGCCGTGATTTCAAAAATATACAGCGGCGGAGCTTTTGGGCTTCGGTTTTTGCCGACTTTGAAACCGCCCGAAACACGAACAAACAATTCAACCGACGCTTCCGTGTCAATCATCAATTCATCAATCTGAATAAAATTCGAGCGATCTTCATAACGCATCGGAAAATAATTCAGAAGGTCTTCGATTGTCGCGTCGCCAATGTCATTTTTATAAGCATAAACCGCCGTCGCCGTCGCTAATTTGCGCGACATTGCGGTCGTCAATTTCATAAAATCGAATTTGTGAAGTTCGATTACAGGCGTTTTCAGATTGATTTTCATCGCGGAAATAATAGCACAGAAATTTTGCCCGCGAAACACGCGAAAGACGCGAAAAATTTTAAATATTTTTTTCGTGTGTTTCGCGTGTTTCGCGGGCAAAAAAATAATTTTAGTCTTTATAAACTTTGCTGACGAATTTCCCTTTCATAAATTCACCCGGCGCGATTTGGCTTTGCAGAATTACGCCTTTGAGATTGCCTTGCAAAAGCATCATTGCTGATTCGCAGAGCGGCGCGGCAGTTGTCGTTTGAATTGCGCGAAGCGATTTTCCGTTGATTTTCAACGGCTCAACAAAGAATGCTTTTTCAATCATTCTGCGTCTGTTGTGCAAATCAAAACCGTCAACCGAAGCGTGAACCAAAACCATATCGTCTTCAACCGACGGAATTTCTTGAAGCATTATGTCTTGTAATTTATTCGGCAAATTATCGTCAGTCGGCAAACTTTTCACGACAGATTGCACCCAATCATAATGCCCGACGTAGCGTAAAGTCTTGTAATCCAACGATTTAGCTTTACCTTGAAAAAAGTCCGGCAAATCTGCCGCGCCACCCGAAGTCAAATCGGCTTCGTAAGTTCGCGCTCCGATAATTATTTTTTCGCGTTCGGAAAGTGCCGGACGCTCAGTAATTTCCGACTCACGAATCAAGCGCGAACTTTTCACATATTCGGTTGCCACGCCAATCGGCGACCAAGTAAAACCGTAAAAATGCGGCTCGTGCGCGTGTGCCGTGAGTGCGCCGACTTTCATCGCAATTCGTTCGACATTTTCGTTTTCATAATTTGCAACAAATTGATTATAAAGCGACATTGCCAAAACATTGATAAATCCGGGCGCAAGACCTGTCTGCAAAATAAAACCTGTTTCGGCATCTTTTGCAAGTTCCATTATTTCATCGGTTTCCGCGACATATTCGGTCAAATTCGCGTAGTGCATTTTGTAATCTTTCGCAAACCGCGCCATTTTCGGAGCTTGTCCGCCGGGTGAACAATCAAGCAAAACATCGCACGTTTCAAACACCGATTTCATCGCTTCGTTGATGCCGTCTTGTGCCATCAAAACCGTTTCGCCTTTCGTTTCTTTCTGCGAATTTTGCAAAATAAAATCTTTCGCTTTCGCCAAATTCCCTTCCGAAATATCGCCGAGATAAATTTCAGTTTCAAATTCGCACCATTCGCGCAATAAAAGCGCGGCAGCTTCGCCGATTCCGCCCGAACCGGCAATAAATATTTTTTTTGTCATTATTAATTTTAAGATTTTATTTGCCCGCGAAACACGCGAAAGACGCGAAAAACTTTAAATCTTTTTTTAGCGTATTTCGCGTGTTTCGCGGGCAAAATGTTTTACTCGTTTTCAGATTCTTCTAATGCCTCCGCGCTTTCGTTTCGCAGAGTTCCCGCCGTGATATTAAAATCGCCTTCGGCTTGAGTTATCGGATCAGCGGTTAAAATTCCGCCGATTTTCTCGACTTCGCCGATGATAATTTGTCCGATTGCTTCGGCTTTTTCTTTTGTCGTATCAGTTTCGATGTTTTCGTTTTCTTCAACCATATCAAAATTTTACAACGAAAAACCGACTTTACGAAATGGCAAAAATCGGCTTTTTTCAAGACGAAATTTAATCGAATAATTTTATAATAAATTTCCCTTCAAAACAGTTTATTGTAAAACCAATCTATCAATTATCATCTATCATCTATCATCTATCATCTATGTAGAAGGTAAAAAATTAACCATTTCTAGATAATTGATAGCTGAGAGATTTTTTTTAACTTTTTAAACGATAAATTCCAGTAGTCAATCTTTCGGCAAAACCTTCGTTCACGAGTTGATGATTTGCTTTGCCCGATTCCCAACGCGCAAAACCGAAGGCTTTTGAGAGTTCGCCGAGCGCGGTTTGTCCGCACGAAATCAGAAAAGCGTGGGCAAGTTCGCGCACGGCTTCTTCGCGGGTGATTTTTTTGGATAATTCTTTCGGGAAACGCGCTTCGGCAAGCGTCCAAATGTATGTAAATTTCGGTTGATAAAGAACTTCCTGCGGCACGACTTTCAAACATTTTTGCAGTTCGTCTAAGGCTTTTGTGAGAGTTTTTCGGTCGTCAATCTTTGCCGCTTCGCGCAAATCCGAAGTCGCCATTTCCCATTCTTTTCGCAAAATTTTCAAGACTTTGTTTGCGTCCGGCGATAATTTTTCCTTCTCGTCTTTTTTCGCAACGCCCCAAATCGCATTGAAATAAGGAACAAGACGCGGTGCAACGAACATCGAACGCCCTTTGACCAATTTCGCATAATAAACTTTTCCGCGAATCATCACTTCGTCTTTGAGCGTCCACGCCAAACTCATTTCATAATCTTTCTGCACATTTTTCGGCGCGTGCGCGTCGCGCCGACCGCAAACGGCAATATAAACGCTCGGCAAATTCGTCCGCGCATCGGTCAAACCTAAGCAAAAACCCAAATCTTCGACTAACGCTTCGACTTCCGGCGCAGTTTCGATTTTCAAAGTTTCTTCGCGCCGCCATTTTTTATCGCGGTAATTTTCAAATTCTTCAAAGGAGATTTTCATAACAGAAGTTAAATTCTATCAAAATTAATTTGCCCACGAAACACACGAAAGACGCGAAAAAAGAAATTAAATCTTTTTTCGCGTCTTTCGCGTGTTTCGCGGTCAAAAAATCTTCATTTAACATTATCGCGGCGAAGTTGATTGAACCGAGATTGCCGAACCTTGTTTCAATTCCAAATCTTCTTTTCCGGTTAGCACAACCGAGCCTGCACCTGCGCCGCCGCCGATAATTGCGCCGATTGCCGCGCCTTTGCCGCCGCCGGCGATTGCGCCGATAATTGCGCCGATTCCTGCGCCGATTGCACCGCGTGTGGCGGTTGTTTTCGTTTGATTTCCACCTTTGGCAACGCCTTCGGTGTCAACATTTACGGTTTTGCCTTCTTCGTCGGTTACGCTTTGCAAAATTCCCGCAAAATCGTAAGTTTGACCATTCGGCAGACGAATTCGTTCAAAATTAAACGTAATTTTCGAGCGTCCAGTAGCTTTGCCCGAACGCTGAATTCCCGAAAGATAACCTTCGATAACTGCGCCGCGATATTGATTCGGCTGGTCCACGACCATCGAAAATCTGTCGTTGTTTTGCGATGCTTTCGTGCTGATGTCGTTTTGCAAAGTTCCGGTAATATTCGTTCCGCCCGGCACGATAAATTGACCGTTTTTCGTGTTTGTCGTCTGCGGCAAATCATCTTGGTCGTTGCTCGAATAAACATCGGAATTCGTATTCGTATCAATTCCGAGCCGCGCAACTTGATCGGTTTTGCCGTAAAAACTTTCGGCGAAAACGGTTTGATTCAAATAATTTGTCGTAATCCGGCGCGTAACTTTCATCGAATTTCCGTTATCTTGCGATGAATAGATGCTCGTGTAATCGGAATCGCTGTCGCGGCTTGAAATCGTCAATTCCTGTCCGCGAAACGTGGCGCGAACACGAATTTTTTGACCGTTATCGAGCGTAATGTCGCGGTCGCGTCCGTCTGCCGTCAGCGAAAACGGCGAGGATTTTGACGAAGCGATAATTACTTGTCCGCCGCGAACGTCAATCGCAACCTGTTCTGCCGGTTCGAGTTTTTCTTCCAAATCGCGGCGTTGTTCGTCGTTTTGGACGTTGGAATCTTCGACGATTTCGCGTGTGTTATCGCTTTTTTGCTGATTTAAATCGTAAGTTCCGGTCAAACTGTTCGTGTTGTAATTCGTGTTTGTGTAAGTCGTATTATTATTGCGCCAATCGGGATTTACACCGTAATTTTGCGCCAAACGATCAAGTAATTCGCGGACGTTCAGCCAATCGGATTGCACGTTTTGACCGAATTTTTGCTGATAAACATAATCATTAATAAATTTCGCATCAGTCAAAATGTTGGTAACATCGCGCGAAGTTTCGCGCCCGCGTTGAAATTTTCCGTCAAATTCGCTGATTGAACTTTCGAGTTTGTTGACGTTTTTATTTATCGCGTTTTTATCGTTGCGATTAACCGAATTGCGGCTCATTTCCGCATCAAAACTGTATCGAAAATCGTCAATTTCCGAGTTCAAACTCCGCAAAATCACGCGGACATCTTGCTGATTACGATTTTGCGCGTGAAGATTCGCGGCAAAACCGAACATTATTAAACCAACCGCCAAATAAACCGAAAATAAATTTTTGAATTTGTTCATCTTTGTTCTCCCGTTTAACAAACTTTACTGTTTCGGATTGCACTTTCAGACGCTTTTTTTGCCCCAAAATTTTTGTCCGTCGGCACAACCCGAAACATTTTTCTACTTGTCGTAGTTTGGAATAAAATTATATTCCGAAAGAGAAAAAGCATTTTTTGTGCCAGAAATGAATTGCTCCGAAATTTATGTTAAAATCGCCGAAAATGTTTCTAAGATTTATGTTTTAAGGCAGGAAATTCTTCAATGGCAGATAACAATTATAAAGCGACAATCCAATATGGCGGCGATGATTTTTTTATCGGCACAACGCCGAGCGCACAC
Source organism: Acidobacteriota bacterium (assembly GCA_031409875.1). Lineage (GTDB taxonomy): Bacteria > Acidobacteriota > Blastocatellia > Pyrinomonadales > Pyrinomonadaceae > CALMEH01. The sequence goes on from JANNYB010000201.1 coordinate 13,519, forward strand.
GCGCTAATTATTGATACTAAAGGCGAAAGAAAGTCTGCGCCGAGTCCGCTCGAACTACTTTTAGTTTCGGTTGCGGCTTGCACGGCGGCAGATATTGTTTCGATTTTGGAGAAAAAACGGCAAAAAGTTTCGGATTATAAAGTCGAAATAACAGGCACACGGCGCGAAGAACATCCGCGCATCTTTACCGCGTTTCATATTCACCATTTGGTATATGGACAAAACATTTTGACGCAAGCCGTTGAACAGGCAATCGAACTTTCCGACACAAAATATTGCTCCGTCGCCGCAACCGTGCGCCCGACGGCGACAATTACGACGAGTTTTGAAATTTTCGAGGTGTAAAAAAAACGATTATTTTTTTCTTTATTTTTGAATTTTGATAACGCCTGCCTGAAGCGGCTGATTTATCTGAGTTTTGATATTTTCAACAAGTTCCGACAAAACAAGATAAGTGTTATTTTCGGCGATTAAAACTAATACGGCGATTGGATATTTATCAAAATTCTGCTGATGTTCGAGATTTTGGTCAAATGTCAACAAAATGTCGAAATCTTCCGATAACATCAAAGACAAAAGTTCACCGTTTTTCTTTCCGTTCCAACTTTTGTCGGTAATATGATAAATTTCGTGTTCCGTAAAATCTTTTTTGAGTTTTTTCGGCAAATTTTCGTCAAGCAAAAGTTTCATAAAGTTGGACGACTTTCGGCAAAGTCATCATTTTATTTGATATTTCCAACAATTCAATTATTTGTTCTCGTTTGACGGACGGAAAATCTTCTAAAAACTCGTTAATTGTTATACCATTTTCAATATGCCAAAATAGAGATTGAATCGGCACACGAGTTCCTTTGAAAACCGGCGTTCCGCTCAAAATTTCCGAATCAATCGTAATTAAATTTCTGACTTTCATAACATTTCTACTATACTATTTTGTTGCAGATTTTCAATAAATATTTCAGAATCTTAAATGATGAATGTTTTAGCACCCGAAGAAATTGAACTGAATAAAAAGCGGCGAGTTTTGGAGAGATTAAAAGACAAACTCGCCGACCGCGAAGAGGAAATGACCGAACTTCGTGCGAAATTAGATCAGTTTGAAGCGCAATATACGATGGAAGTTGCGCGGCTTTATGCCGAACTCGACGAAATCGAAGCGCAAATTGCCGAAGAAGAAGTCAAGCTCGTGCCGGACGACGAAGAAATCAAAAAACGTGCCGAAGAACTTCGCCGTCAAGCCGAAGAATCTGCCGCACGCGCCGCAGCCGGAGAAAATTGTTCGTTCAAATTTCAACCGAACGCCGAAGCGAAAAAGGCTTATCACAACCTTGCAAAAATCATTCATCCCGATTTGGCTTTGGACGCAAACGAGAAAGAAAAACGCCACGAACTTATGGCGAAATTAAACGAAGCGTATTCGGCGGGCGATCAAAATCGTTTGAACAAATTAGTCGAAGATTTCCGCGATTCGCCCGATTTGGTGCGCGGCGATTCGATTGGCGATGAGTTTGTTCGAGCCATTCGCCAAATGTATCAAATAAAAAATCGTCTGAAAGAATTGCGCGAAGAAAAATTAATCGCCGAAGTTTCCGAACTCTACATTTTAAGGCAAAAAGTCGAATCCGAAATGCAAGCAGGCAGAAATCTTCTCAAACAAATGGCAAATCGCACCATCACGCACATCAAAAAAAGCGAACGACGACTGGAAAATTTGCGAAACCTAAATCAAGCGCAGGAAGAATACGTCAAAGACCAATACGGAATGGACATTTCAGCATTTCGATAATCAATACTTCGGACAGAATTAAGAAAAGATAACCGCGTAGTTTCTTAAACTTGCCTCGCCACCGCTCACGGTTTGAACGTATGTGCAAATTTGGCGGATTAAGGTTTTCTCGGTTTCGGTTTCGGTTTCGGCGTTGGTTTCGGCGTTGGTTTCGGCGTTGATTTCGGATTATTAAGTGCATTTCCTTTTTTCTCCGTCGAGTCAACCCAACCAAACGCTGTGCCGACATTTAACATATAGCTTATTTCGCCTTTGTCCGTCGTGTTGAAATCGTAAGTTTTATAATGTCTGAAAAGCTCTTTGTTAAGATTTTTCAATCTGTCTTGGGGAACAGAATGCCCTGCCGTAAAAAAGTTCTTGGTTTCGCTCGTTTTTCCGTTTTTGTCAACAATCTGCTGCCAAACTTTCGGAGATTCACGCGGATCATAACCGGAATTGGCGGTATAAAACAACCCGACTCGGTCGGCTTCGTCTTCCAACTGTCTTGAAAAACCGAGTTTAATCAAATCCATAAATGCCGAAGTATTTATGCCGGTTGCAATCGCCGTAACCATCTGAATCCACGCCAAAGGACCTTTTAATTCCATCTGGCGGCGCGAATGTTCGTGTGTAACGTGAGCAATTTCGTGTCCGAGAACGGAAGCTAATTGCGATTCGTTTCTGAGTGTTTTCAGCAATCCCGTATGAACGACAATCGTTCCGTCAGGCAACGCAAAAGCATTAAACGAATCATCTTTTGCCACGAAAAATTTGAATTTGATTTTTCCCGGATCAGATTCGGGCAAATCGCGCAGATATTGCGGCACTAATTTATTGCCGACAGATTCCACATATTTCGGCAAAGTCATTAAATCGTATTGTTTGCCCAAAACCTTAACTTCATATACGTCGGGCGATTCCGGTTTGGGTTTCGGAATTTGTGCAACTACGACTTCGTTGCTTTCGCGGTTCTTAAATTCCCATTGTCCCGGACTGGTAACTTTTACTTTGTCATCGGGCGCGGTTAAAGTTTGAATGTATTCGGAAGATTGTTTTTGAACTGCAAGTTTTAATTTTTTGTCGTTAAAAGAATAAAGATTCGGCTTGGTTTTTCCTTCCAAAACGACAAATCTTTTATCGTTCGGATCCATTTTTATCTTCATTTCAACCTTCGAGCCGAGCATCATATCATTGAACGAAGCAAATTTTTTCCCTTTCCATTCGTCGTCTCCGATGATTGAAACGCCGGTGCCGAGTTTGACGGCTTGACCGCTCACCCAAGCAATTTCACCGGCTGAACTTTTATCCAAACGCTCGAAATAACCTTTTACTTTAAATTCCTTCGGCGGTTCGATTAACTGGATTTTCTGCGCGGTATAAGTCGCGCTCAACCTCGATCTTTCGCCGATAACTTTAACCTTTGAACCGGGAACGAGGTCTTCTATTTTTATCTGTTTTTTGCCTTTTTTATCGGTAAATTGCGTTTTATCATTTAAGGTAATAGTTAAAGAATCGTCAACTTCAAATAAATTGTCGCCAACCTCCAACAAAAGCACCGAGCCAGTCGGATAATCGTAAAGAAACCCTTCATTTTCAAAAGGAATCGGCACATCCGTCTGCGTCGAAACAGTTGAAGCAAAAGTTAAAATACAAATTGTTAGAACGAGAATTAGTAAGTTTTTCATATATTATCTCCAAAATTGTAATGCCTCAGTAAAAAATTAGAAGCTCAAATTAGTTTGTTTTGGTTTTTGTCGCTGAAAGCGATGAACATTATAGCCCAGCGAGAATCGCTGGGTAGGTTACGACAAATTTCGCTCGCTGAAAGTGAGCCACAATCGCCGCATACTTTGTTCGTCGCCTTCAGCGACGGAAAATCCTGTCAATACTTACCTAGCGATTCTCGCTAGGCTATAATGTCAGTCGCTTTCAGCGACAAAAACAGAAACACTTTCCTAACTTTTTATTCGGGCATTATCCAAGATTATTGATTTTTCTATTCAGGTTGCAGTAAGACTCTAAACCCGATAATGCCTTTTCTGATGGTTAAAGAACTGATTGTTCGATTAGAAAAACGCGCATAAATTCCGTCGTGATACCAGCTTCCGCCGCGAACTACACGGCGCGTTCCCGAATCTGCTCCTGTCGGATCAATCGTTTCATTTTCCGAATATTTTCCGTAATTATCCCGACACCATTCCCAAACATTGCCGTGCATATCATAAAGTCCCCAAGTATTCGGCTGATAAAATCCGACTTTGGTAGTTTGCCCTTTATAATCGGGATTATTGCGCGTGCCTAAAACAGTATCGCTGATATTTGCGTCTTTTTGCGTGATTTTATCTCCGAATTGATAAGTTTTATCCGAACCGGCGCGGGCGGCATATTCCCATTCGGCTTCGGTCGGCAGACGATAATTTCTGTTTTCAAATTCCGAAAGTTTTTTCAAGAAAATTTGCACGTTGTCCCACGAAACTTCTTCAACCGGACAATCATTGCCGCAATCGCTGAAAAAACTCGGATTGTAGCCCATAATTTTAAACCATTCGACTTGCGTAACCTCAAATTTTCCCAAATAAAACGGCTTTGAAATGACGATTTTGCGAACCGGAATTTCATCTTTTTCGCCTTTTGAAGAACCCATCATAAATTCGCCGGCAGGAATTCCGACAAACTGCATTCCGATTGTATTTTTAAATGGCGGCAAGGTTTCTATTAGATGTTCCGATAAAGTTAAAAAGTAGTAAAGCTACGCCTGTTCTTTGAAAATCTAGTTCACGAGGTCTGCAAACTGAATGAGACCTACGACAACTGAAACGACGCTTGGGAAAATCCCTTGTGTTAACCTAAATTC
>JANNYB010000202.1:0-132681 GCA_031409875.1 Acidobacteriota bacterium
CGAAAAACTTCTGGAAAATATAATTTTGCCCGTTTCCAAAAATTCGCCGAAAAGCGAACCGAGTCAATTTGCATCAAATTGGAAAAAAGAAGATTTTATGAAAGCCGTTGACGCGGTGAAAGAAAAAATTCTCGCGGGCGATGCTTATCAAGTCGTGCTTTCGCAAAAATTCAAACGTCAAACTTCCGCCGAACCGATCAATATTTATCGCGCTTTGCGGACGACAAATCCTTCGCCGTATATGTTTTACATCAAACTAGGTGATGAAACGCTTATCGGCGCATCGCCCGAAATGTTGGTGCGTTGCAACGGCAAAAACTTGGAATATCGCCCGATTGCCGGAACGCGCAAACGCGGTGCGACAGAAGAAGACGATTGGATTTTGGCGGAAGATTTGCGCTCGGATATGAAGGAAATCGCCGAACACATAATGCTTGTTGACTTGGGCAGAAACGATCTCGGCAAAGTTTCCGAATTCGGTTCGGTCGAGGTTGACGAACTGATGAAAGTCGAAAAATATTCGCACGTTCAGCATCTCGTTACGAGTTTGAAATCCAATCTGAAAGAAGATTTGGACAGATTCGACGCGCTCGCTTCGTGTTTTCCGGCAGGAACGGTTTCGGGTGCGCCAAAGGTTTCGGCGATGAAAATAATTGACGAACTCGAACCGTCAAAACGCGGCGTTTATGCGGGCGCAATCGGCTACATTGATTACGCCGAAAATCTCGACACTTGCATTGCCATCCGCACAATAAGATTAGAAAACCAAATCGCTTCAATCCAAGCCGGCGCAGGAATTGTCGCCGATTCCGTTCCCGAAAAAGAATACGAAGAAACGATAAATAAAGCGCGTGCGCTGGTAAAAGCGATTGAGCTAGCCGAAAAATTTTAATCGGCAGTTTTTTTTTATTTTTAAACTGTTCAGGGAAAACCGACGACGTTTGAAATAGCGAATTCGCCTGACTTTTTGGCGGCGATAAAGGTGATTTCTTCTTCATTGCCTCTTTTTTCGCTTTTTTCGACGGCGACATCGGAAAAGACAATAAAGGTGCGCGAAAGAAATTTGCCGCTCTCCGAATATCGTTCAAAAATCAAAGTTACTTCTGAAAATCCCAAACTTTGATAATTCGGCTGATTGTTGCGTAAGTAAGCAAACATTCCGAGCCGCGTTGAATGTTTATCGGGCTGGCGCGTAATTTTAAGCCGAACAATACTGCTTGAACCGTCGCTTTTTTCGGAAATGACAATCTGTTTAACTTCAAAGCTCAAATTGCCGCCGCCGTTGTGATAATTTTTTATCGTTACCGTTTGTTTGCTACTCATTTTTTTCTAAAAATTGTTTTTGATAACCCGAATCGGCGACGCTTTTACGTCTGCTAAACTCTTGACCAGCTTTTCTAAATCTTCGTTTTTGACTTTGCCTTGCGGATCAATCACGACTTCCCTTTCGCTGATTCCGGCATTTTCGCGGTCATCAAAAATGATTTCCAACTTTTCGGACAACAATGCCGCATCGGAAATCGTTCCCGTTTCGATTTTGTTCAAACTCAGTTTTCCGCTTTCCGCTATTTCGACGACCAGCATTAACGGTTTCGGCTTTTGGTTAAAGGCAAACACGGCACTTCGGTCAACAAAATCAATCGCATAATTTTCACCAAAGTTTTGACAACCAAAAAGCGAAACGCACATCAAAAAAATCGAAACCGGAAAGTTTTTGCTCACAAATTTCTTTCCTTTCTCACCATTTTTTCGGCGCATCTGTTTCGTGTTATTCATCACTTTCAACCAACTCTATATTTGTTCTGCCAGCGGGATGGTTTCACCTTTCGCAACTTTCAGGAACTGTCTGGAGTTAAGCGGTGCGAAGCGGTCAGGCGGATTAACATACGTTTTATATCTCGCGGTGTCTTTATGCGGCGTAACATCTAACCTGTCATGATCGGCATTTCCCAAATCAACGGTTTCGGCATAGTTGTATGAACCTTGATAACGCTCTATGTCTAAAATGGATTTGGTTATCTCCATCGGCATCGGCACGTTCACATCACCGATAACCTCCGCATCTTTAATTCCTACGGGAACAGGAGATACAATTCCCGGAACTTTCACATATTTTATTCCGACTCCACGATTAATAATGATTGTTTCCATCGAACCGCCGGTGTCGTCAGGAGAAACCAGTTTAAAGATCGGCGTAAGCGACTGTCCCATCAACTCTTGAGCAAGTCCTTCTCTGGTTTCGTTCGATATTTCCTTAAAATGATAAATTGCGCCGCCCGGACTCATTTGAAACCAGTTGGTGTTCACTTCGTCCCGATATACATAATCGGTCAAAGCCATCACTCTTTTGAACTTTTGCATCGTGCTTTCGTTGCTTCTGTTTCGCGGTCTTTTATACACAAAAGCCAACTGAGACTGACTCCAACTTTCGCTCAGACGCATCAAAAAACGCGGCTCCCGATTAAAATAGTTACGCACCCGATGCGCCCAAATCGGCAATCTATCGGGAAACACCGCCGCCCAGCCGCTTTTTATACTTTTGACGGCATCAATTACTTGTGCAGGCGATTTTTTGAGCCATTCTTCATAATTTCTAAGCATTCTTAAATCCATTTCAAATCTCCTGATTGTTCACTTATTAATGACGATATTCGCCGCCGCTAAAATCAGCCAGCTTTCAGACGAGAGCAAATGCATCTTAAATACCGGATGTGATTTCAACTTGGAAGCCGACTCGACTATATCTTTAGAAAACTCCATCAAGCCTGGGATATTTTTAAGATCCGGCGGCGTTAAACCCGCGTGTCCCAAAACGTCTTTGAGTAAAAAACCTGGTATGGGCAAAGGGCGAGCATCGTATGTCATATTGGAATTATCGTTTTGCCAGACAGTTTCATTAGCAGCGATAAACATTCTCACTCTTCCCGAACCGCCAATGGCATGACCTATGTCTTCTACCGACCACGCAAAAGCCAATTCAAAATATCCTCTCGAATCAGTTTCGGTTATTGGGCTTCCGTAACGAACATTTTTATCTCCGTTAGCTATTATGCGCCCGCCGGCTTTGCCGAAAAGGTCAAACATCCAAACACTCGCGCCGCTCACAACATTTCCGCTTTTGTTACGAACAGTGCCGACAATTAATCCTGCATTCATAAATAATTTCTCCTTTTTTATTTTCAAAATTTACGACTACGAATAGCAGTTTCGGCGCATTAGCGTTTGTGCTATCATTCGTTTATCGTTCGTTTGATAAATAGTTAAATCTTTTTTGGCGGAAATGTCCTTTGGTTTCGATTGGAAATTTCTTAGGAAGTTATTAGTTGGCGTATGTTGCTCAAAACAAACAAGTTTAAGTTCGACGAGTTTCTTTTCGATGCACAGGAAAAAGTGCTTTTTCGAGAAGGAAAGCCGGTTTCCATAACGCCGAAAGTCTTTGAGTTGCTTCTTGTGCTGATTGAAAATCACGGTCATTTGGTCGAAAAAAATGAGTTGATAAAAAAAGTTTGGGCGGATAGCTTTGTCGAAGACGGAAATTTGGCATACACGATGCGGCTTTTGCGAATCGCGCTTGGCGATGACAAACAAAATCCGCGTTTTATCGAAACCGTTTCGCGGCGCGGTTATCGGTTTATCGCCGAAGTTCGAGAAATTACCGAAGAAAATGTTTTAAATAATAATTTTAAGCTGATTGAAAAAAACTCTGCCGATTCTTTAAAGTTCAAAAACTTTCTGATTCCGGTCGCTGCTGTCTTAATTATCGGCATAATTTTTGCCGGATTTTGGTTAGCAAAAAGTAAAATCGTCGAAGCCGCCGCGCCAGTTTTATCCGCACCGTTCGCTTCCGAAAAACTCTCGACAAACGGAAAAGTTCTTCGCGCCGTCATTTCGCCCGACGGAAAAACAGTCGTTTATACAAACGGCATCGAAGGCAAGCAGAGCGTTTGGCTCAGACAACTCGAATCTGCAAATAACGTCGAAATAATTCCGCCGTCCGACGATTTTTATTACGGGCTTGAGCTTTCGCCGGACAGCAATTTTCTTTATTTCGTCCGCGCTCCGAAATCCGTGGCGCGGCAATTTGATATTTACCGCGTTTCGATTTTCGGCGGCATTCCGACAAAGATTATCGGCGACGCAGATGGTTGGATCAGTATTTCGCCCGACGGCGCAAACATTTCGTTTGTCCGTTGCTATTACCGCGATGATGATTATTGTTCGTTGTGGATTGCCGACGCATTGGACGGCAAAAATGAAAGAAAAATCGTTTCGCGCCCGCGCCCGTTTCGCATCGGCGACAACCAAATTTCACCGGATGGAAAAACGATTGCCTTTGCCGTCGGGCAATCGGAAACTCAAGCGAATGAATTCAGCTTATCGGAAGTGAACATCGAAAATGGTCAGGAACGCGAATTGACGACCGAGAAATTTTTCAATATCAGGAGTTTGGCGTGGCTTCCCGATAGAGAAGGTTTGCTTTTAGTCGCGTCGAGAGTTCCGAACAAACAATATCGCATTTGGCAAATTTCCGCTGATTCCGGCAAAGCCGTAACGCTTACGAAAGATTCGGAAACTTATTGGGAATTGAGTTTGGATAAAGCCGCCAGCCGTTTAGTTGCCACGCAAACCAAGCAGGATTTTCGTCTGCATCTTTTGAATCTGGAAAATCCGTCCGTCAAACGAGTGTTGGCAGATGCTTCGGGCGTGTCTTTTGCGCCGGACGGGAAAATAATTTTTTCATCCTTGATGACAGGCAACGACGAAATTTGGAGCATTAACGCGGACGGCAGCGGGCAACGCCAATTAACTAATAATCCGGCAGACGAATATGTTTCGGTAGTTTCGCCCGACGGCAATTCGATATTTTTCAGTTCAAACCGCACGGGCGAAACTCACGTTTGGCGAATGAACGCCGACGGCAGTAATCAAACGCAAATTACGCAGAAAACCGGCGGCTTTCCGCTTTCCGTTACGCCCGACGGAAATTGGCTTTATTATCATCACAATTTAACCAAAACGCTTTGGCGCATTTCGCTCATAAACGGCGCAGAAGAGTTGATTTTGGATAAAAGAATTCATCAACTCGCTATCTCGCTCGATGGTTTGCAAGCTGCTTTTTTGGAGAAGCAAGGCACAGAAAATATTTTAATAATTATTTCACTCGCCGATTTAAAAACCGTCAAAACTTTCAAACTTGCCACCGAAAAAGCCGACTTAATTCAATTAAAATGGTCGCCGGACGGAGAAAATTTGGCGTATATTTTAGCCGCTGCCGAATTTGAAAATAAAATTCTGTGGTTTCAAAACCTCGACGGAAAACCGCCGCGTCAAATCGCCGATTTAGGCAATGAGCGAATGGTCGGCTTCGGTTTGGCACTCGCGCCGGACGGCAAAAGTTTCGCCGTTGTGCAAGGCGGTTGGCAGCACGACGCAGTTTTGCTGAAAGGTTTGAGATAATGCGATTGGAATTTTTAGTCTGTAATTTGTAATCTGTAATTTATGTTATTGGTGATAGACAACTACGATTCGTTCACTTACAATCTCGTGCAATATCTGGGCGAGCTTGGCGCGGAGATGCGCGTTTTTCGCAATGATGAAATTACGGTTGAAGAAATCGAAAATGACATCAAACCCGACAAAATTTTAATCTCGCCGGGACCGGGAACGCCTGATGATTCCGGTGTTTCGCTTGATATTTTGCGAAAGTTCGGCGAAACAATTCCAATTTTAGGAGTTTGTCTCGGACATCAAGCAATCGGGCAAGTTTTTGGCGGAAAAGTTATTCGTGCGCCCGAACCTGTTCACGGAAAACCTGTCGAAATTTGCCACGACGGAAAAACTATTTTCAAAAATTTAACATATCGTTTTCGGGCGGCGCGTTATCATTCTTTAGTTGTCGAGCGCGAAACTTTGCCCGATTGTTTAGAAATTTCCGCAACTTCTCCCGACGGTTTAATTATGGCTTTGCGCCATAAAACGCATAAAATCGAAGGCGTGCAGTTTCATCCCGAATCAATTTTGACAAAAGAAGGCAAAAAACTCTTGCAAAACTTCCTCGAAATTTGAGATAGTTAATACTAGGAATTGATTCCAGATTCCAGATTCCAGATTCCAGATTCCAGATTCCAGATTCCAGATTCTGAATTTCCTTCGCTCTCAAATTCTCAAACATCCTACTTTTTCCCTTTTACTTTTTACTTTTTACTTACCACAATATGCTTATGTCCAGAACCGAATGGCTGCTCGCCGCACCTGCTTTTGCATCGAACAGCAAGGCTGACACGCCTTTATTTCCATTTTTGAGCCGTCTAATTCGCGGAGAAGATTTGTCGGAAGCGGAAGCGGAAGATTTTTTCCGCGCTTTGACCGATTTTAACGCGAATCCGGCGCAAATGGCGGGTTGTCTTGTTGCGCTCACCGCAAAGGGCGAAACATTTGCCGAGCTTGCGGGAATGGCGCGAGTGATGCGCGAAAATACGATTAAAATTCGCGCCAGCCACAAAAATTTTATTGACATCAGCGGCACGGGTTCTTCACCCGCGAAAACTTTTAATGTTTCGACCGCCGCCGCGTTTGTTATCGCCGGTTCAGGGCTTGCCGTAGCGAAACACACGAGCCGCGCCGTAATGAGCAAAACCGGAAGCGCGGACGTTTTGGGACATTTAGGCGTAAAAGTTTCGGGCGAAGTCGGCACGGCGCAGACTTGTCTGAACGGTGTCGGGTTGTGTTTTATGTTCGCGCCGAAATTTCATCCCGATTTATTGCGCGTTGGCGACATTCGCCGAAGTTTGGGCATTCGCAGTCCGTTGAATCTTCTCGGAGTTTTGTCTAATCCGGCAAATGCGCCGAAACAAGTTGTCGGCGTGTGGCATTCGTCGCTTGTCGAACCGCTGGCTCAAGCGTTTGCTTTGCTCGGAACTGAACGAACGTGGGTTGTTCACGGCGGCGACGGTTTGGACGAAGTAACGATTGACGGCGAAACGCTGGTTGCCGAAGCCGCCGGAAACAAGGTCAGAATGTTCAAGCTCGCGCCCGAAGATTTTAAATTACAACGCGGTAAGATTGAACATTTGCGGACAAATTCGCCTGCCGAAAGCGCGAAAATCATTCAAGATGTTTTGAGCAGTAAGCGAAAAGACGAAGCGCGTTCTTTGGTTGTCATTAACGCCGCCGTTGCACTTCTCGCCGCCGGAATCGCCCACGAACCGATGCACGCCGCACGCCTCGCCGAGCAAGCCATTGACAGCGGGCAAGCGCAAAATAAATTGGACAGACTAATTCAAACAACTAATAAAAAATGATTGGAGCGCAAGCGTCCCCGCTTGCAATGAGCGGTGGTTTTTACCGCGAAAAAGCGTTTGAGTAGAAATCAAGTTGATTGTATGCGAAGGCTTTTGCGCCGCAAAAAACGCGACGCATTGCAAGCGGGGACGCTTGCGCTCCAGTCTTTTTTGACTTTCACGCTAAGATTGTTATAACTTAAAACCACGATATTTATTTTCAATGCGGAGGTTTTAAATGAAATTACGGCGTATTTGTCTTTTGGTTTTGTTCGTTTTCGTGGTTGCTTTTCCGGCGCGTTCAAACGTGCGTCATTTTATTGTCGAAACGCCGACTGACGGCGGCATCCGCGAAGTTGTTCCGTCAAAACATCGCGCCAAATTCGACAAATGGAAAGCCGAATTATTTCAAACCGAAATCGGGCGCAAGCAATGGGAAATTTACGCCGAAAATAAACAATTTGTTTTGACAATCATCGTTACAGGCGACAAAGGGCAAGGCGCGGGAACGGATAAATTTTTGTGGAACGAAGCCGGCGAACTCGTCGGCGCAACGATAACTTTGGGCGGCAAAATTGATTCCGGCTATCCCGAACCGGCTTATTATCCGGTGATGAATTCGCTGTCTTTGAGCAAAAATTCGCCTTCGATGAACGGCAATGTTTTGGCGGCGACAAAATTGATTCACGAAATCGCTCACGTTAATCAAACATCAAAAGCAAACCGCGAAATCGTGCAAATGCAAGATAAATTTATGCCTGTTTATATTGACATATTCCTCAAAAACGGACATAACGCAACCGACGAAAAACTCGTCGAACTCGAAGAAAAAATGGGCGGAACGCCAATGAAAATCTGGGAAAACCGCGAATATTGGAGCGAAGTCAACGCGATGCTTTTCCTAAATGAGCGCATTAACAAAGAAGATTTTTACTGTTCGGTTCTCGACAAAATCAAAACAAACGTCGAAACTTACGCCAAAAATTACGAAGCGAGATTTTTTGAAGTCGCCGAAACAAATCCGTTCTGCAACAAATAAACCGAAATGATTTTAACGCCTTTTTTTCGGCTTTACGGCGCAATCGCAAATCTTCGCAACACGCTTTATGAACGCGAAATTTTTAAATCTTTTCCGCTCGGCGCACCGACAATCAGCATCGGAAACATTACTTTCGGCGGCACCGGCAAAACGCCGTTTGTCGCGTTTGTTGCGGAAATTTTGTTTAAAAAAGGCGAAAAAGTTTGCATTCTCACACGCGGTTACGGACGCGAAAACGCAAAGCAAAGAGTTTTAGTTTCCGACGGCGAAAAAATTCTCGCAGATGTCCGAACCGCAGGCGACGAACCGTTTGAACTTGCCAATAATTTACTCGGAAAAGCAATAATAATCGCCGATGCAAACCGCGTTTCAGCCGCAAAATGGGCGCGTGAAAAATTCGGCGTAACCGTTTTCGTGCTTGACGACGCTTTCCAACACCAACGCGCACAACGCGATTTGGACATTGTTTTGATTGATGCAACCAAACCTTTTTCAATCTTGCGCGAACCGCTCAAAAACCTGAAACGCGCCGATTTAATCGTTATCACACGCGCCAATTTAATCAGCGAAAATCAAATTACAGATTACAAATTACAAATTACAAAATTTACAAACGCACCGATTTTCATTTCTGAAAACAAAATTTCAAATCTGACAAATTTGCAAGATTTTCCCGTAAAGACACAAAAAACTAACCACCAATTACCAATTACCAATTACCAATTACTAGCTTTTTGCGCTCTCGGCAATCCCGAAAATTTTTTCGAGCAATTACGGCGCGAAAACTTTAATTTGGTTGCGTCCGAAAAATTCCCCGACCATCATTTTTACACACAAAAAGACATTGAAAATCTCGAATCAAAAGCTAAAAAAACAGGCGCGGAAATTTTAATCACGACTGCAAAAGATGCCGTAAAATTAAAAGATTTGAAGTTTAATTTGCCGTGTTTCGTCGCGGAAATCAAGATGATTTTTGATGGCGAAGAAGATTTGCGAAAAAGTTTTGAGTTCCGCCTTTAGGCGGCTTTTGCGAGCGAAGCAAAGCAAAATCACGTTACACGTCAAGTTTTTGAATAGTAACGTGAAACCGCATCGCTTCGCTGGCGGTTTGCCGCCTAAAGGCGGGACTCAAAACTTTTAATTCGTGTCTTGTTTTTTGTCGCTCGTAACCTGTTTTTCCGAAGTCGGTTTCTTTTCTTCGGTTTTTGGTGCGGGCGTTGGCGTAGTTTTTGGCGTAGTTTGAACCGGAGTTGCCGTATTTGTTTCAGTTTTTGCCGGTGTCGGCGTGGCTTTGGGCGTTGCCGTCGGCTTTGGTGTCGGTGTGGCGACAGGCGTGTTCACGACGACAATATCGCCTTCTAAATTGGGCATAAACGGATTGTTTTGCTGAACATTTGTGTCGTAAGTTTGTCCCGTCGGCATTGTGTAAGTTGTCGGCGGCACATTCATTGTTTGTTGCGTTTGCTGTAAAACTTGCTGTGGAATTGCGCCTTGATTCCAGAGCGGATTGTAGTCGCCGGGAAGCATTCCGTCTGCCGCGTTGGTATTGATATTCGACATCATTTCGGGCGAAAAACTCATCAGATTCGCGCCTTGTTCGCCCATTCCGGTTGCCGGATTTAACGGCTGAACCGGCTGACCGTTTGCGTCGGTTTGCATTGTGGCAATGTCGGATTGTTTAACTTGCGTCGCATAAATCAAACCGATTGCCAACACGGAAATTCCCGCAAGAACGATAAATGCCGTCTTCCAAATATTATTCGGCTGTTCTTCAAATTTTTCGGCTTTCGGGATAAAAACCGTTTCGACTTCATCGAAATTTTTGGCGATTTTATTGAGTTCGTTCGCAAATTCATCCGCCGTTTGATAACGCATTTCGGGTGTTTTTGCCAGAGCGCGAAGCACGACCGGCTCAATTTCCGCGTTCAAATCTTGCCGAAAAGCAGAAAGCGGCGCGGGCGGTTGTTGCGTGTGTTTGAGCATCAAATCCGTCGGCTTTTCCGCCGTGAACGGCACTTCGCCCGCGAGCATTTCATACAAAATCACGCCTGCCGAATAGATGTCGGAACGCGCATCAATCTCCGCCGAATCGAGACATTGTTCGGGCGAACGATATTCTAAATTTTTCGGCGCGTTTTCTTCGTCTAACGATTCATTTTCGTCTGCCGCATTTGTGCCGAATTCCAAAACTTTGACGATTTCCGCGCCGTTTGCCGCGTGTGTCAGCAAGATATTTTCGCTCGTCAGATTTTTATGAACGACTTTGGCGGCGTGTGCCGCGCTCAAAGCCGACGCGATTTGCCGCGCAATTCTAACCGAGCGTTCGGCGGAAAATTTGCCTTGTTTGCCGATGGATTCTTTCAAAGTTTCGCCTTCGGATTCTTCGGAAACGATATAAACCGCGCCTTCCGCGTCCGTGCCGAAATCGGTTACGTTTAAAATATTCGGATGCGAAATGTTTGAAACCGTGCGGGCTTCGTCGGAAAAACGCTTGACGATTGACTCGTCAACCGCCAACGCCGGCGAAAGAATTTTGACCGTAACGGACTTTTGCATTCCGCGATGCGTGCCGTGATAAATATTGCCCAAACCGCCTTCGCGCCAGAGATTCTGGATTTGGTATTTGTCCGCCAAAGTTCGTCCGATAAATGTGTCTGATGTTTTTGTTAAATTCACTTTTTTTATAACACCGCGCACTTGACTGTGTGCGTGCTTCTGCATTTTATTATACGCCAAATTAAACAATTCGATTCAAAAATCTTTCATCAAGTTGTAAATTTTAGACAGTTTGGGAAGTTTAGCTTCTGTTGACATTTTATCTAAACCGGACAATGATGCCGGCAAAACAGACAAATCAAAACGCGAAAATACTCATTTAATTCACCATTCAAAATAATTCTTCAAAAAAACTCAAAATTGCTATGCGATTGCGCGAATTTGTTGTAACATCTTTAACGCAAAGGTTTATAAAAATTTCGATCATCTGAAGCGGTTAATTGTCTGCGCGTCCCCTGTATGCAATTTGTAACTTTTCAATTTTTCGTATTCTTTCTCGGCTTATTTTTAGCGGCAGTTTTTTTGAAAGACAACAAGCGACTTTATCCGTTGCTTTTGCTTCTCGCAAGTCTTTCTTTTTACCTGTTTTTCGGCATTAATTTTTTTATAATTTTTCTGCTGAATATCGGCTGTAACTATCTTCTGCTGAAAGCGGTCGAGAAACACGGCAAAAAAACGCTGGTTGTTTCCGTCGTCTTAAACGTCCTGTTTTTAGCGGCTTTCAAATATTACAATTTCGGGATTGATACGTTTTTGCAAACGCTGAATCTACTCGGCATTCCCGCCGACATTAATGTTTTGCGGATTCTAATTCCGGTCGGAATTTCGTTTTACACTTTCCGAAACATCTCGCATTTGGTTGATTGTTATCGCAAAGAATTGCCGATTCCTTCTTTTATTGATTACGCCAATTACGTCGCGTTTTTTCCGCAAATTATGAGCGGTCCGATCGTGCGGGCAAAAGATTTTTACCCGTATTTGCACGAACCGCGTAAATTTCAATATTCTTCAGGCTTGATTATCACGCTGATTTTATCGGGCTTAATCAAAAAATACGTCCTTGCCAGCTATCTTTACGATTTTTCATCTGCGCCTTTTACTTCGCCGACAAATTATTCGTCGCTCGATTTGGTGATGGCGGCTTTGGCTTATACGATGATGATTTTTGTTGATTTCAGCGGTTATTCCGACTTTGCGATTGCCTTTAGCAATCTGCTCGGATTTAACGTGATGCCGAATTTCAACAGTCCGTATCGCGCCATCGGTTTGAAAGATTTTTGGGCAAGATGGCACATTTCGCTTTCGTCGTGGTTGAAAGATTACGTCTATATTCCGCTCGGCGGCAGCCGCAAAGGAACGGCGCGAAAATATCTAAACATAATTATCACAATGTTTATCAGCGGTTTGTGGCACGGCGCGGGCTTGACGTTTGTTGTTTGGGGCTTGCTCCACGGCATCGGAAGCGTTATTTCGCATTTAATCAGCGATTTTTTCAGCCGTCGTTCCGCGCCGAAAATCGAAACGGCAAACACGGAAATTTTTGATAATTCCGCATCCGAAAAGAATTTGTTTGCTGATGCGGACGAAAAAGAATTTGATAACGAAGTCGAAAATTTGCTGGAAAACATCGAACCGCAAGAAACATCAAATAAATCTTCGTTTGTGCTGAACTTCATCGGTTGGTTGGTAACTTTCGTCTATGTCGCTTTTGCGTGGATATTTTTCACGGCTTCGAGCATCGGCAATGCGTTGAGTTTTATCGGTTCGATGTTTGTTTCAACGGTTGCCGAAAATAAAATTTTCAATTTCCGTCTGCTTTTTGTTCTCGGAATTGTTTTGCTTTTCAATTTTATCGGCGAAAAAACTTTTTACAAATGTATCGCATTTTTCGAGAGATTGCCTTTTGTATGGAGAATTCCTGTCGTAATAGTTGCCGTTTATCTAATTTTACAACTCGGACCGGAAACCGTTCCGCCGTTTATTTATTTTAATTTTTAAGACAAACGTAAAACAGGCTAAATGTTCTTTGAAAAATAAAGGCAGTAATTAATAAAAAAGCCAATTGCCGGGAGCGCGGGCTTCCCAGCCTGCAAGATTGCAGAGCGTTTCGCGGCGCAATCTAACGAAGTTCGCGTAGAAATCAACTTGATTTTATCCGCAGCGTTTTAGATTGTTGCGCGAAACGCTTCACAATCTTGCAGGCTGGGAAGCCTGCGCTCCCGGCGACAAAGATTCTTTTTTTTTACGGGATTTATTTTTCAAAGAACATACAACCTGTTTTACGATTCGCATTAATATTTTTTGTTATGAAAAAAATCGAGTTAGAACTACTTTTAATGGCTTGCATTGCCGCATTTATTCTAATAATCACAAATTTTGAATCGGTTTCAAAAGAAGTCGCGGTTTTTGAATCATTCAAACAAACGGAAACATACAAATCCTATCTTGCCATAAAAAGTTCCGAATCCGCGTTTTGGTCGGACATCAAAGGCACGAAATCGAACACGGGCGAAGTTACGAATATTTTGAATGACGCGCCCGTAACCGAAATCCCGAAAGTTCCAATCGAACCGCAAAAAATCACTGCGCCGGTTAAATTTTTGCTGATCGGCGATTCGATGATGTTGGTCGGTTTCGGTCCTGCGCTCGAAAATTCCCTGCTCAAATTTAACGGTGTCAGCGTCGTGCGCGAAGGCGTTTATTCGACCGGACTTAACCGCATTGATTATTTCGATTGGTTCACAAAAAGTGATGAGCTTATCGCGCTTCATAAACCCGACGTTTTAATCGTAATGTTCGGCGGAAACGACGGGCAAGGCATCAAAGACAAAGCCGGAAAAGCGCACGAACTCTACTCGGAAAGTTGGAAGGAAGTTTATCGGGAAAGAGTCAGAGTTTATTTATCAAGAGTTTCGCCGAAGCTCAAAAAAATCTATTGGGTCGGTCATCCGATTACGGGAAACGACAACTTTTTCGCCAAATTTCAATTGATGAATCCGATTTACGAATCCGAAAGCGCGAAATTTCCAAACGCCGTTTTCATCAACAGTTGGGAGCGTTTCGCCGTCAACGGCACATACAGCCAAACAATCTCCGACGATAACGGACTCCGGCAAATCGCCAAACAATCCGACGGCGTTCACGTTACCGATTTCGGCGGCAAAGTTTTATCGGATTTTGTAATGAAATCAGTCCTCAAAGATGTTGAAATAAAATAAAGCCGAAAAATTTGCCCGCGAAACACGCGAAATACGCGAAAAAAAATCAATAGAAATTTGGAACTTGATTTAATTTTAGCGTGTTTCGCGTGTTTCGCGGGCTAAATCTTTTTCTTGATTTTACCTCGCCGCGTTTGCGTTCATATCGGAATTTCGCGCAGAATCGGAAGTTTGCGCCGGATCGCGCATTCCGCTTGTATGACACCAGCCGGTTTTGTGTCCGCGATTGTTTGCGCCCGAAAGCTGGGCGTAAGCGCGTTCGACAACGCCGTCATCGGGATCGGATAAGAACAAATCCGTTGCCACGTTGCAGTAATCATAACGATACCAAACGTCGGTGAATGAAGTCGTCGCATAATGAACTTTCGCCCGCGCCCACGAAGGAATTCCTGCCAGCCACGAAGCCGCGCCCGAATATGTCAAGTTTTGATTAGTTCCGCAACCTGCGCCGAAAACACTGCCCAAAGCCGCAAGATTTCCCGCGAGTGCCGTGCCTTGATACGGTGTTCCGACTGATTGAATCAGCCGCGTTCCGCCCGTTGCCGAGTCCAAACCGCTCCAATAATAAGTGTAAAGATGAAGCGAAGCCGCGCCGCCTTGACTATGCGCGACGATGCCGAATGACGGATATGACGCGCCGAAATTTCTAATCAAATTCGCAAATTGATCGTGCGTGCGATTTTGATTCGGGTCGTTGAAAACGATGTTACTGGCAAATTGCGAAGTCGGAAACGGATTTCCGCCCGAACAATAACCGTGAACAAGCATCAATTTTCCGCCGACGGCGTTGTTTGTCGGCAAATTCGGACGTTTGCCCATTTGCATTTCATCCGTAATTGTTGAAACAACTGATTTTGCGGCTTCGGGAAGAATCGGAATGTTCAGCGCGATTCTGTCGCTTTGCGCCAAAGTTACGAAATAATCCGCATCTTGAAGGCGCACATTGCGAAGTTCAAAACCTGTTTTCGCGTCAGTTGAAGCGAGCCAACGTGCGTCCAAAACGAGCGGTAATTTTCTGTTTTCGGCAACCGTCATTCCGCTGATCCACGCAATCGGAGCTTTTTCGCCGTTCGGACTATTTCCCCAAACTTCGGCGTAAGCGATAACTTTTTTGCCGTTTACTAAGCCGCTAACAGGCAAATTTACTTGCAAGCGCGTGTCGTCAATCAAGCTCGTATTGCCCGATTTTCCGAGTGTCGCGTTTGAATCAACAACTTGAATTAAAGTTTCGCTTGTCCGAATAAATGTTTCACCGCTCGAAGTTTGCCCGCGAACCGTGATTTGCGCGAGATATTGTCCGGCATTGCGCGGAACGAATTTCGTGCTGAAAGTTCCGTTGCCGTTGTCGCGCAGAGCAACGATTTGTTTCGTGCCGTTCGACAAACCGATTTCCGCTGTTGCAGTTATCGAAGTTCCGGCAATCGCTTCGGTTTTAGCATCGAAAACTCGCGTGTTAATGCCGATTGATTTGCCCGTAATTGTTTGAAAAGTATCGAGATAAGTATAAAGTTGATACGGCGATTTGTTCGTTACAACTAAAAATCCGGCAGTTTCGCCATCGCGTTTATTGGAATTCGGGGCATTAATTTCAACGCGCCAAACGCCGCCTTTTGTATAATTAAAGGAAAAAACTTCTGCCGGATATTTCACGCCGTCAAGACCGACTTCGCCTTCCGAGCGTTCAATAAACAAACTTGCATCGCGCAAATTCGATTCGATTCCGTCGCGCGTCAGTTTGATTTGCCACGTTTGACCGTCGGGCGCAAGCAGCGTCAGGCGCAAATCGTCAGTCGTTTCAATCGGAATATCCGCCGTCCATTTGCCACCGCGAAACTTCACCGGAATCATTGCCGATTTTGAAGTTATGCCCGTAGTTTCTACATTCGGAAGCCGCATTGCTTCCATTTCCTCTTTACTTCCTGCCAAATTCTTAAACGAATCGGGCAACGCGGCAATTGTCGAAATTGACAACGCCAACACAAAAATCATCAGCCAAAGCGATTTTTTCATTTATTTTTTTTTCTCCTCGAAAATTTACGAAATAATATAAAGACGGAATAATTCTGTCGCTCTAATCGTGTTTTTAGATTTAGGGGAAATGTTCTGCCCAAATAATTTCAGGTGAATTTATTTTACGGATATTTTCGATTTATGCAATGCGAAAAAGCGGTTCGGGCAACACGCCGCGAAAAGTTTTGCGGTGAAGGGGACACGCACCGTATTGTTTGATAGCTTCAAAATGCGCTTTTGTGCCATAACCGACGTGCTTTTCAAAACCGTATTCTGGATATTGCGCGTGGAGTTTGTTCATCAAATCATCACGATAAGTTTTCGCCAAAATCGAAGCTGCCGCGATTGATGCGCTGATTGCATCGCCTTTGATAATACCTTTTTGCGGCAAATTTATTTCTTTTAATTGAAGTGCATCAACAAGCAAAAAATCGGCTTGCGGCACAAGATTTTCAATCGCCAAGCGCATCGCTTTTTTGGTCGCTTGCAAAATATTTATCTCGTCAATTTCTTCGGCTTCGATTTGTGCAATCGAAAAAGCGACGGCTGTTTGACGAATTTGTTCATCAATCAACCGCCGCTTTTTTTCTGAAAGTTTCTTTGAATCGTTCAAACCTTCCGGCAAAGGTTTCGACAAATTCAAAATACAAGCCGCCGCGACAACCGCGCCCGCCAAACAACCGCGCCCGACTTCATCAACGCCGGCGATAAATTTATAACCTTCGGCGATGGCGCGATTTTCAAATTCGATTCCGATTTGAAAAATTTGGGATTTGGGATTTGGGATTTGGGATTTCTTTTCCATTACATTTTATTGTATAGCGTAACCGAAAGAAATCCGCAATCCGCAATCCCAAATCCCAAATCGTTATGCTTTGGCTTTTTTATTGCGGAAATCGCGTTCTTTGATACGCGCCGCTTTGCCGCGCAGATCGCGCAAATAATAAAGTTTTGCACGGCGCACTTTGCCGCGTCGAATAACGTCAATGTGGTCAATAATGGTTGCGTGAAGCGGGAAAATTCTTTCCACGCCAACGCCGAAACTGATTTTTCTGACCGTGATGGTTTCGCGGATTCCGCCGTGTTTGCGGGCAATCACGATACCTTCAAAAACCTGCAATCTTTCTTTGTTGCCTTCCTTGATACGGACGTGAACTTTCACGGTATCGCCCGCTTGAAAGTTCGGAATATTTTCTTTTATTTGTTGATTTTCTATGCTGTCTAAACGATTCATTTTATTTTTGAGCGAGAGGTGAACACATTTAAGTAAAAAGTAAAAAGTAAAAAGGCAAAATATTGCCCGATTTCTTAGTAGATTTTTCAAATGCTATGTCCGAAGTAATTTTAGTGAAAAATAGGCTCTTAAATTTTGCCTTTTTACTTTTTACTTTTTACTTCAAACTATTCACTTTCAGCTTTCTCCTTATTTAGTAAATCTTGTCTGAAATTTTGCGTTTTTTCCAACGCT
Organism: Acidobacteriota bacterium; assembly: GCA_031409875.1. Taxonomy (GTDB): domain Bacteria; phylum Acidobacteriota; class Blastocatellia; order Pyrinomonadales; family Pyrinomonadaceae; genus CALMEH01. The sequence goes on from JANNYB010000202.1 coordinate 17,572, forward strand.
TTTTTATTACGCCATTTTTCTATTTCGGCGTGATTGCCATTTAATAAAACTTCCGGCACACTCATTCCGCGAAAATCTCGTGGCTGTGTGTAATGCGGAAAATCCAATAATCCGTTGGAAAACGAATCGTTTTCCGCCGAAGTTTCGCTTCCCAAAGCGTTCGGCAAAAGTCTCGTAATGGCATCAACCAAAACAATCGCCGCCGGTTCGCCGCCTGAAAGAACATAATCGCCGATTGAAATTTCATCGGTTACGAGCGTTTCATTAACTCTTTCGTCAACGCCTTCGTAACGCCCGCAAATCAAAATTATCTGATTCGCAGTTTCGGCAAATTCCTTCGCAATCGCTTGTTTCAATGGCGTTCCTTGCGGCGTTAAAAGAACGACTTTCGTGCCGTTCGGATAATTTTCTCTCTCGCAAGTTCCGGTTAAATTTTCAACTGCGCGAAAAATCGGTTCGCACATCAAAACCATTCCATCGCCGCCGCCAAAAGGTCGGTCGTCAACTTTTCGATGTTTATCGAACGCATATTCACGGATGTCGTGAATATTTATCTCGACAATCTGCGCCGATTTAGCGCGGCGAATGATTCCGAAATCAAAGACCTCACGAAAAAATTCGGGGAAAATTGTTAAAACGTCAATTCTCATTTTTGATTTTTGATTTTTGATTTGCGATTGGATGAGAAATTTTCCAATCAAAAATCGCAAATCAAAAATCTAAAATTCCAGAAGTCCTTCGGGCAAATCTACGCGAATCAACTTATTTTCAATATCAACTTCGGTGCAAATCGTTTCGGCAAACGGAATCAGATATTCTTTTTCCGCGCCTTTGACGACTAAAAGTTCCGTGCCGCCCGTTCGCATCAATTCTTTGACCACGCCGATTTTTTCGCCTTCGATGGTTTCGACTTCGCAGTTTTCCAATTCCCAATCGAAAAATTCGCCCTCGTCCAATTCGACGGTTTCGGTTTCGGAAACACAAATTTCCGTGCCGCGCAGAGTTTCCGCTGTTTCAATCGAATCGAATCCGGCAAATTTCAGAATGATTCGACCTTTTTGAAACCAAAACTTTTCGATTTTCAAATCCGTCTTTTCGCCGTTCGGTAAAAGCGCGATAACCGTTTCCAAATCATCAAATCGTTCGGGAAAATCAGTCAAAATCGCCGCGACTAATTCGCCGCGAAGCCCGCGGGATTTGATAATTTTGGCGATAGCAACGAGTTCTTCCATTTGAGTTTTCAGAGTTACAGAGTTACAGAAAGTTTCAGATAGTTTTTAACTCTGAAACTTTCCGCAACTTCCTGCAACTCTGTCAACTTATTCGACAATATCGAGATGAAACCGCTTGCCTTGTTTTTGTCCGGCGTAGAAAAGCAGACTGCGAATCGCTTTGATGGTGCGACCTTCGCGCCCGATGAGCCGTCCCATATCGCCTTCGCCGACGCGAACTTCGAGTCTTACGCTTCTGCCGTCCGAAATTTCCGACACCTCGACCGCTTCGGCGTTACCGACTAGCGATTTGACAATTTTTTCAACGGCTTCTTTCATAATTAAAGTCAGCATATCGAGCAGTAGCGAAAATTTTTATAATCAGAATTGTTGATTTTAATGGTGTTCGCTACCGCTCACTATACTGAATTAGCAATCTTACGCAGGTTCTTCGGTTTTATTTTCTGCCGTTTCTGCCGGAGCGTCTTGCACTTCAGCCGTTTCCGCCGGAGCGGTTTCTTCTGCCGCCGCTTCTACGGTTTCAGTCGTTTCTGCTATTTCTGTCGGCTCGGCAACTTCAGCCGTTTCAGTCGTTTCTGCTGAGGCTTCCACAGTTTCGGCTTCAGATGTTTCGGCTGATGCTTCAACTTCTGCGGCTTCGGCTTCTGCGGCTTCGGCTTTTTCAGCTTCGGCTTTTTCAGCTTTTTCGGCTCTTTCGGCTTCGCGTTTGTCGGCTTCGGCTTTCTCGGCTTCTAATCTTGCGGCTTCGCGTTTTGCGGCAGCTTCTTCGATTCTGCGTTTTTTATCGGCTTCCGATTTGTCGGCTTTGGCTTGGACAGCCGCCGCTTTTTGTTCTACGGTTTGTTCGGGGTTGTGTTTAATCAAACTCGCCACGGTTTCCGTCGGTTGTGCGCCGACCGAAATCCAATATTGAATTCGTTCGTGCTTCAAATCAACTTCCGCCGGATTGGTCATCGGATTATAAGTTCCGACATTTTCCAAATATTTTCCGTCGCGTTTTGACCGTTTTTCCTTAACTACGAGGCGATAAAAAGGTTTGCCCTTCGCGCCCATTCTCATCAAACTTATTGCTAACATAATTTTTGGTAATTGGTAATTGGTAATTGGTAATTGGCAAAAACTTATTACCAATTACATATTACTTATTACCGTCTTTTCTTGTGTCTCTTTTTCTTCTTTAATCTCTTTGCCAAATCGTCTTTGGTTTGTTCGTAACCGTTGTCGAATTCTTCTTGACCGCCGCCGCCGAACATTCCGCCTAAGCCGCCGCCGCCGAGAAGTCCGCCGAGTCCGCCGCCCATTCCGCCGCCTAAACCGCCCATTGCGCCTTTGGCTAATTTGCTGAAAAGTCCGCCGCGATTCATTTGCTGCATCATTTTCCGCATTTGTTCGTATTGGCGAATTAACTGATTTATTTCCGCAATCGTCGAACCCGAACCGCCGGCGATGCGGTTTTTGCGGCTGGCATCAATGACCTTGTAATTGTTGCGTTCTTGCTTCGTCATCGAATCAATAATCGCTTCGGTGCGCTTCATTTGCGATTCGACTTGTTCGCTCTGTTCGTCGCTTATTTGCATTCCGCCGGTCATTTGTTCCGGCAGCATTTTCATCAATTTCGACATCGAACCGAGTTTTTTGAATTGACCGAGCTGTGAGCGAAAATCTTCGAGCGTAAATTGATTGCTCGTCATTTTCTGCAACTGCTTCTGCGCTTCGTCCTCGTCAATCTTGCCTTGAACTTCTTCGATGAGCGACAAAACATCGCCCATTCCGAGTATTCTCTGTGCGATTCGGTCTGGATAAAACGGTTCGATTGCGTCGTATTTTTCGCCGACTCCGACGAATTTTACCGGCTGACCGATAACTTGTTTGATGGACAAAGCCGCGCCGCCGCGTGCATCGCCGTCCATTTTCGTTAAAACAACGCCGGTAATTCCGACTCGTTCGTGAAAAACTTCCGCGCTCTTGACCGCATCTTGTCCGGTCATTGCGTCGGCAACAAATAAAACTTCAATCGGTTTCGTTTCGGCTTTGATTTGTTCGAGTTCGACCATCAAATCGTCGTCAATGTGCAGACGACCTGCCGTATCAATCAACAAAGTGTCGAAACCCATTTCCTGCGCGTGCAACATTGCGCCACGCACGAGCGTCAACGGATCATTCGTTTCTTTATTTTGAAAAACCGGAACGCCGACCGCGCCGCCGACAACTCTTAATTGTTCACGCGCCGCCGGACGATAAACGTCAACCGAAACTAAAAGCGGTTTGCGTTCTTGATTGTCTTTGAGCCAACGCGAAATTTTGCCCGTCGAAGTCGTTTTGCCCGAACCTTGAAGCCCGACAATCATCACGACATTCGGAATTTGTTTAGTAAAAACTAATCTCGAAGAAGTTCCGCCGAATAATTCGACAAGCTCGTCATAAACAATTTTGACAACTTGTTCGTGCGGTTTCAAATCTTGCCAAACTTCTTGACCTTCGGCTTTGACACGAACATTTTCGACAAAATCTTTGGCAACTTTGTAATTTACGTCCGCTTCAAGCAGAGCCATCCGAATCTCGCGCAGAGCGACATCAACGTGTGCAGGCGTGAGTTTGCCTTCGCCGCGAAGATTCTTCAGCGTAGATTTTAGTTTGTCGGACAGCGATTCGAACATATATTTGTATCTTTTTGTTTCGCTCTGTGCGTCTTGATTTAAGACACACAGGCAAAGACGGCAATCAGAGCCGAAACTTTAGATGATAAATGTAACTCGCCTTTGTGTCAAGAAAGCACGAGATTTATTGAACAATTACGCATTTTTCGCAAGGGCTTTCTCATAAAAGTTGAAAGTTGAATTAAAACCGAAAATTAAAAGAGATTGAAGGAATGAAAGCGGTTTTTTTATGAGTTTTTTTCAATTTTTATCCCTTGCATACGTTTTATCCCTGTCAATTTACTCTTTATTGGCAAGTTACCGGCAAATTTGTTTTTATGAGAAAGTCCTACATTTTTCGCAAATTCATTTACTATTTCGCATTCTGCATTTAGAATCTTATTTAGCAAACGCAGGAGTTTTATAAATGAATCGAAAATTATTGTTGTCGCTTTTATTAATTTTGTTTGTGCAAATCGGTTTTTCGCAAACAACCGATGTCGCAAAAACCGAAAAAGATACGGAACTTAAAAAACAAGCCGTTGAATTTTTGCGCGAAACCGGATTGGAAGTGAAAAATTTGCGGACGCTCGAAAATCGTATCAGTTTTTCGGCGGAAATTGCGGGTTTGATGTGGTTTCACGATGAAAAAGAAGCGCGAACGCTCTATCAAACGACGATTTCCGATTTTCGACAACTTCTTTCAGAACTCAACCAACAATACAACACGCTCGAAGCGGGCGAAAAAACCGAAGAAGTTTATGATGATTTTCTTTTCGGCGAAGCGACGACCAAATCGAAAGTGATGCGGCGGCTCGAAAAAGCAATGGGCGTGCGCCAGCAAATCGCGCTTTCAATCGCCGAACACGATGCCGAAACAGGCTACGAATTTTTTAGTTCGACCGCACAAATCGTCACCAACGCCGAGCTTTCCCAGCGCGTTTCCTACCGTGATTTATACACCGAACTCAAATTGCTCGATTTTATGGCGGAGCAAGATATTGACAAAGCCATCGAAGCCGCCCGCAAGTTGATGGCGAAAGGAAAAACCTTTGAAATACTCGGTTTGGTCAAGAAAATTTACGACAAAAACAACGAAAAAGGCGCGGCTCTCGGCGAAGAATTAATCTCCAAAATGAAGTCGGACAGCATAAATCCGGCAAATCAATATTATTTCTCCGCGATTTTGAATATGGGCATAGAAAATCTCGAAAAAATCAAAGATACGCCCAACAAAAAACCTCTTTTCACCCGCGATTCTCTGCGCGATATTGCCGACTTGCTCGGTCAGCAAATTTTAAAATACGACGCGAAAGAATTTACCGAAGCCGAACGCTACGCCGTTTTAATTGAAAAATTTTCGCCTTCACGCGCCGCGCAAATTCGTCTGAAATTTAAACAACCGAAAAAAACTGAAACCGATTCGGTCGGAAATACTACGATTGCAGTAGAGGAAGATAGCGTCAGCATCCGACGCAACGAATCCAATGAACAACAAGCGCAAATTAAGGAAGAAGTAAAGAAATTACAAAACAAAGAACTTTCAAAAGAAGACCGTGAAAAGGTTGTGGCGAAAATGCGCGAAATTATCTCGAAAGTAAAAAGCCGCGAGCAGAAAATTATCGGTTTGAGCTTGCTGGCATCGCAAGTTGCCGCTTTTGGCGATAAGGAATTAGCCAACGAAATTATGACCGAAGCGCGAAATCTGGTAACAACTTCACCGAAAAATTATAAAGATTATCTGAGCGTTTGGATGCTCGCCAGCGGTTACACGCAAGTTGATACGGACAAGGCTTTTCCGCTTCTCGAAGACACGATTTTTCGGCTTAACGAAACGATTGCCGCCTTTATCAAAGTCGCCGAATTTATTGACGTGAACGCCGAAATTATCGAAGACGGCGAAGTTCAAGTCGGCAGTTTCGGCGGCGAACTGACACGCGGGCTGTTGTCCGAACTCGGCGCGGCAAATCAGCCGATTCTGTCGCTTGCCAAAGCGGATTTCGCCAGAACCAAAGGATTAACCAACAAATTCGACCGCCTCGAAGTGCGAATATTAGCCAAAATGCTCATCATCCGCGCCGTCTTTGGCGATAAAGGAGAAAGTGAGAAAGCGGGAAAATAAAAAAGTGAGATTTAAAGTAACGCCGGCATCTTGAATCTTCTGATGATATGCGGACGGAATTCTTAAAGAAAAATTGGACGCTTCAACCTGAATCTTTTCAAAGTTTGCTGGAATGGCTCGATGAAGGTAAAAGTTCCGACGGCGAAAGATATTTGGAAATTCGCCGCCGTCTGGTTTTGTTTTTCGACCGCAAAAATTGCTTAAATCCTGATGAATTGGCGGACGAAACTTTGAATCGCGTTGCCCGACGCATCACCGAAGAAGAAAAAATCGAAACCGAAAGCGCGGCAAGATATTGTTTTATCGTAGCGAAATATATTTTTTTGGAAAGTCTGCGGGCAAAAGATAAAAATTCCGTGCCTTTGGAAGAAGTCATCGAGCAAAAACCTTTTGAAGATAAAACGGAAGAAAAAATCATCCTTGAAAAAAGGCTTGATTGTTTGGAAACTTGTGCGGGAAAATTAGAAGCGGCAAATCGTGAACTGATTTTCGGTTATTATTATGGGGAAGAGCGAATAAAAACCAATAATCGCCGCGAATTAGCGAAAAAATTTGAGCTTTCGACGAATGCTTTGACGATTCGTGCGTGTCGGATTCGGGAAAAATTACAAGATTGCGTAAAAAAATGTGTCGAAAAAGATTGAAATGTTTTTGTGTTTTTATCTTATGAAATTGGGTAGTTCTGTTTTTTAGATGTCAAAAGAAAAATATAACAACAAAATTTTAAACGAATATCTGCTCGGATTATTGCCGGAAGATAAGGCTGAGGAGTTTGACGAACTCAGCGTTACCGACGACGATTTTGCGGGTGATTTGGAGTCTGCGGAAAATGATTTGATTGATGCTTACCTCAAAAAAGATTTGTCCGAATCGGAACTTGCGAGGTTTCAAGCGTATTATCTCGCTTCACCTTTGAGGCGTGAGAAAGTGGAATTTGCAAAATCACTGCAAACCGTTGCGGGAAAACACTTTGAAGAAATTAACCGACCTGTCGAAAAACAAAGTTGGGCAGATTTTTTTGCGTCTTTCGGCTTGTCTTTGCGGCTTGCGGGCGCGGCTTTTGCTTTGTTATTTGTTGCGTTAATCGGTTGGATTTTGTTGCAAAATTTCAATAAACAACCCGAACAAGTTCAAAACGATCCGACACCAACGCCAACCCAAATCCAAACGCCGCAAAATATTAATTCGCCAACCGTTTCGCCGACTTTAACGCCAACTTCGACACCGACAAATTCGACTGTCAATCAACCGACTCCGACTCCGAAAGTTGAACCGACGGAAAAAGTTACGCCGACATCTCCAATTTTAGCGACATTTATTTTGCCTTTGCCGAGACGCGACGGCGGCAATCTGACAACAATAAATATTCCCGCAAAAACAACCGATGTGGCTTTTACTTTGCCGCTCGAATCCGATGATTTCAAAACTTATCAAATCACGCTTAAAACTCAAACAGGCAAAATAATCCGGCAAAGCAGCAAGTTAAATTCCCAAAAAGGCTCGCTAAACATCAAAATTCCTGCCAAATTATTACAATCAACCGTCTATATTTTTTCCGTCAACGGAATAAGCGAAACCGGCGAATCTGAAAATGTCGGTGATTATTCATTTCGTTCTGTGATACAGTAAAGCAAATTCCTAATCAACTCAAATTTTGGAGGATTTTCTATGCTGAAATCTTTGCTTAAAAGTATTTTGTTTTTAACCGTTTTTTCCGTAACCGTTTTTGCTCAAACGCAAACTGTTCTTGAAATTGACAAACAACTCGAACGAGAAATAAAAGGCGGCGAATCGCATTCTTATCAAATCAGTTTGGAAACCGGAAAGTTTGCCCAAGTAAAAATTGAGCAGAAAAGCGTTGATTTGACATCGCGGGTTTTCGGGTTGGACGGAAAGGTTTTCGATTCTTATGACGCGGACATCAGAACAATCGGTTTGGAAAAGCCTGTGATTTTGGCGGAAATTGCCGGAACATATCGTTTGGATGTCGAAGTTAAAAGCAAAACCGCGCCTGTCGGAAGCTACACCATAAGAATTGAAGAAGTCAGAGATTTATCCGAAAACGATAAACTTTTTCAAGAATCAAAACTGCTTTTGCGAAAAGCATCTGAACTGAATACTGCCGGAAAATTTCAAGAAGCCATCGCTCCGGCGGAGCAATCAATCGCTATCAGAGAAAAGATTTTATCGGCGAATGATGTTCAAATCGGATTGGCAAAACAAGTTCTCGCCACGATTTACGCAAACTTGAGTAATTTTCAAAAATCTGAGGCTTTATTTCTCGGAATTCTTAGCAATTGGGAAAAAAATCTCCTTCCCGATGATTATCGAATTGCGCTTATTTTGCATAATTTAGGGGCGACTTACAACTCTCAAGGTGAGCTTGAAAAAGCCGAATCGTATTTCCTTCGAGCTTTGGAAATTCGTAAAAAAAGTTTGGGTGAATATCATTCCGACACGGCGGCAACCTATAATTCATTGGGCATTGTCTATCGCCGTAAAGACGAAACCGCAAAATCTTTGAAAATGTATGAAAACGCCTTGCTGATCCGCGAAAAATTATTTGGCGCGGACAATCCTCTGATTGCTTCGGTTTTGGTAAATATCGGTTCACTTTTTTATTACACGGGAGATTATGAAAAAGCCGAATCAACCTTTAAAAGAGCTTTGGAAATTCGTGAAAAGAGTGTCGGCGTTGAACATCCCGAAACGGCATTGGTTTTAAATAATCTGGGATTGGCTTATATCGAGAACAAAAAATATGACGAAGCCGAAACAGCATTTAAACGCGCTTTGGCTATCAGAGAAAAAGTCTTTGGCATAAAATCTACGCCATATTTGAGTGCTTTGGGAAATTTGGGCGACCTTTATTTCAAGCAAAATAATTTTCAAAAGGCTGAACAAATTTATTTACAAGCCGTGCAAACATTTGAGACTTTAAGTCAAAACGACCCAATCGGATTTGCAGTTTTGCTTGCCAAAACAGGTTCGGTTTACGGACAACTCCGCGATTTTACCAAAGCCGAATCGTATCTGTTGCGAGCATTGGAGCTTTACACCGCAAAATATGGAAACTATAACAGCAACATCGGCACAACAAGCAATCAACTTGCCTTAATGTATGCCTTCAAAGGCGATGAAACAAAAGCGGTTTTGTTTCAAAACAGAGCGAGTCAAATCAATGAATTAGTGCTTGGATTAAATCTCGGCACAGGTTCGGAAAGGCAAAAAATCGCCTTAGTCAAATTATTTAATCAGGATTTGGATCAAGCAATTACCATTCACACCAAACTTGCGTCGAATAATTCCGATGCCGCCGAAAATGCTTTTACCGCAATTTTGCAAAGAAAAGGTCGTGTTCAAGACGCAATGACTAATAGTTTGGCAATTTTGCGTCAAAGACTTGGCGAAGATGACCGGAAATTATTGAGCGAATTAAACGAAGTTAATACAAAACTCGCCGAAATCGTGGTTGGTAATTCGAGTCTGAAACCTGCCGAAAAAGAAAAACAGATTGAAATGTTGCGAGAGCGAAAAGAAAAAGTCGAATCTCGCATAAGTGTTGCAAGTGGAGGTAATTACACCGCTTCATCGGCAGTTAGTTTGAAGAAAATCCGCGAAGTAATTCCCGAAAAAAGTGTTCTCATCGAATTCAAGCGTTATGAATCGTTCGACCTTAAAACCGGAAAAAGAAATGAGCCTTCATATGTGGTTTATTTTGCCGGAAAAACAGGTGAAATCGGTTGGAAAGAACTCGGCGAAGCCAAACCGATTGACACCGCAATCGCCAAATTTCGCCAAGCCTTGCAAGACCCGAAAAGCACGAATTTTAAACAGCTTTCGCGCGATTTGGATGAGAAAATTTTTGCACCGATTCGTTCTGCTTTGGGCGATTCGACACAACTTTTAATCTCGCCCGACGGCGAACTTAATCTGATTCCGTTTGAAGCGTTAATTGATAAAAACGGTAAATATTTGGTCGAAAATTACTCGATTTCCTATCTTTCGAGCGGGCGCGATTTGCTGAGAATGCAAAATTCTATGCCAAACAATAATACGCCGCTGATTTTGGCAAATCCGGCGTTTGGGGAGTTTGCAGTTGCTCAAAACATTAAAACAAACAACGGAAAAAGAAATGTTAATGTCGTTAAAAGTCTTTCGGAAACTTACTTTGCACCTTTGAGCGGAACTGAAAAAGAAGGGCAAGAGATCAAAAAATTATTCCCGAAGGCAACGCTTTTAACCGGCGAAAAAGCTAACAAAACTGCGCTTAAAGAATCTAAATCGCCGAGCATTTTGCACATTGCCACGCACGGATTTTTTATCGAACCTGACGAAAAAGCTATCGAAAACGGAAATCCTCTGTTGCGTTCGGGGCTTGCTTTGGCAGGTGCCAACAATCATTCGGAAAAAGAGACGGACGGAATTTTTACTGCGTTGGAAGGCGCGGGATTGAATCTTTTCGGCACAAAATTGGTGGTTCTTTCAGCGTGCGGAACAGGTTTGGGCGATGTTCAAACAGGCGAAGGCGTTTTCGGTCTGCGGCGTTCTTTTGTGTTGGCAGGTTCGGAATCTCTGGTTATTTCGCTCTGGTCGGTCAGCGATTATATTACCCGCGAATTGATGGTTAATTATTACAAAAATCTCAAACAAGGTTTAGGTCGCGGCGAATCGCTCAGAAAAGTCCAACTCGAAATGCTCAAAAATCCCAAACGCCAACATCCTTTCTATTGGGCGAGCTTTATTCAATCGGGAAATTGGAAAGAGTTGGAAAATATAAAATAGCTTAAACCGCCATTTATCAATAGCTTAAATCACGAAGAGAAATCTTCGTGATTTTTTTTTGCAAAAAATATGAAATGTTTTTCCCGCTTTTGTCTTGTCAATATAGAAGAGATTTTCAAGCCGGTATTTTAACGGAATGAGCCGATTTTTAGCTAATCGTTGCGTTAAATGAGTAAAGGCAAAATGAATCTCTTAAATGAGGAGAAAAAAGATGAATTTATTGGGTAAAAATTTAATTTTATGTTTGGTGTTTTCAATGTTGTTTTCGGGAATGGCGGTTGATTCAAATGCGGCAGGCGCGGGCAGAATCAATAAATCGTTTGCAGCGCAAGGCTCGTTGTCCATTGCGCTTGTCGCCGGACGTGAGGTTAATGACGTTACTTTGGGCGTTGACGGAAGTGTTATTTCTGCCGGAACTACTAATCAGAGTGGAACGGCAGATATTCTTTACAGCCGCTACAATCAACGGCTGAATGCCACAGGCGATTTTTTCATTACACAAATCAATCCATAACCTGAAATGGTAAATCGGTTTAACGCCGCATTTAACTAAAAGACTGACAGCAAGCCGTTTTTTTGAGCAACCGACAACGGAAATTCGCTAGAAGGTTGTATTGTCGTGCGCTGATATTTTTTGAAGTTTAAGAAGTTCTTTGACAACTAAATACCATAACGATTAAATGTCGCGTGAGCTACGACTGAGTTATTTACAACAAAACTCAGTTGTCGTTCACGCGACAAGAATCATTAATTTATGACGATTAATTTAATCCTTTAATCAGAACAATATTTTGTTTCCAACCGCCGCGCACGAGCGTAAAATAGTTGCCGTCGGGTGAAAAAGAAAAGCTGGCGTTGGGGAAGATTTCCATTTTTCCTAAATCGAATAATTTTTGCGGTGCGCCGCCGTTTAAGTCTTGTTGCCAAAGTGTGTAACCGTTTGTTTCGCTGTGAAGAATATAGTTGATTTGCGAATCATTTTTTGTCCAAGTTATTTCCGCCGGACTTTCCTTGACGGTTATCGGAAATGAATTTATTACTTTATTTTCAGCAATCGAAAATATTTTGATGGTTGTTTCGCCGTCCAAATAGGCAACTTTTCGGCGGTCATTCGAGAAGGCAAAAATCCAACTTTTTTTGTCTATCACCAAACTTTCTTCGCCGCCGCCAATTGGAGTTTTCCATAACTTGGTCAACAGAGCCGACCTGAAATATACAAAATTTTCATCTGTCGCAACCGGATAACCGCCTTCTTTTTCTGTGATTTGTCGTTGATCGCTGCCGTCGGAATTCATCCGCCAAAGATGCTCAATGCCCGAACGATTTGAAGAAAAAAAGATGTATCTGCCATCGTGCGACATTTGCGCGACAAGCTCGCGGTTTTTATCATTGGTCAGTTGTTTTAGATTGTTTCCTTCGCCGTTCATACTCCAAATATCGCCGTTGCCGCTCGTATATGACGAAAATAAAATGTTTCCGTCCGAAGTAAAATTGCCGATCACAGCGTCAGTCAAAACGCGAAAATTATTCGGATTTTGAGTTTCGTAAAGATGAAGTTTGAAATCACGTTCAATCGTTGCGGCAATCAATTTATCACCGGATTTGTTGAGCGATATGCCCATATATGATTCATTTGTTTTTGACAGCGGAGTAATTTCGCCGTCTTTTTTCGAGACTAACCAAATCCGCGAAGGTTCATCGGTTTTCAGATTTGCCGTCATCAAAAACTGCTCGTTGTTATTGAGCGATTGAAGATTTTTTATGTGAAAAAAGCGATTTTGAAAAATATCGCGTTCGGCTTTGGTTTCAACGTCAACTTCGGAAACGCTGTAAAATTGCGCGGCGTTCTCAGAGTGTCCGTTGGCAAAAATTATCGTCTTGCCATCGGGCGACCATTCGTTATCGCCGATGTCAATGCCATACAATCGCGTCGCTAATTTTCGCTGATTTGTGCCGGCGTTGTCGGTAATCCATAACGAGCAATAATCATCCGGTTGACGATTACAGCGAACAAACGAAAGTTGTTTATCATCGGGCGAAACGCTTACCCAACCTTGCACGTCTTCGACGATTTTGGTCATTGTTCCGCCTAAAATCGAAACTTTATACAACATCATTTTCGCCGAACTTTCTTTTTTCTTACGGCTGACATAAATATCTTCGCTGTCTTGCGAAAAAATCAAACCGTAATAAAGATCATCACTTGATTTGATAATCTCGACATTGTTTCCGGTTTCGAGATTTTTTATCCAAACGCCGAAATTGTTTTTATTTCCGCTGGTGTAAGCAACATATTTGCCGTTCGGAGAAATTGCGCTGTTGGAAGTATTTCCCGTCAATGCCAAAGTTTCGGTTTGAAAAGGTTGCGCCAAAATCGGACTAGCCAAATTTTCGCGGTTCAAGGTTTTGGCAATCAGCCACGAAGCAACGGCAATCATTCCGACAGCAAAAATCAGCGACAAACCGACGCGAAAATTATTTTTATTTGGATTCGTAAGCGGCGGCAAGATTTGAGTTTCCGGCGAAATTTCCGTTACTTCGCCGATGAACCGATAGCCGCGACGCGGAATAGTTTCGATAAATTTCGGGTGATTAAAATCGTCTTCGAGAAGTTTTCTAAGTTGCCGAATGTTGTATGTAAGATTGCTGTCTTCGACAAAAGTATCTTCCCAAATCTTTTGCATCAGTTCATCTTTTTCGATAATTCGCCCGCGATTTTCAATCAAAATTGCAAGCAACAAAAAGACTTTAGGCGTGATGGAAAGTGTCGTTTCGCGCTTGGTTAAGGTTTTTTCTTCGAGGTCTAAACTAAAATCCCCAAATTTGTATAAGTGATTGTTTTTCATCAATTTAACTCACTCTAGGAAATAACTAGGAAATGACTAATCCAATTCTCAAGACTTTTCGGGGATAGAAATGTCTAAATATGAATAATTTTTAAAAGCTAAAAAGCAGTTTAGCACATTCGGTTGGCGCGGAAAGTTTTTTTCGCATAAACATCAACGAATGATAGGGTTCTTGCAAAGTCAGAGTTTGAGCCGATTCAGCTATTCGCTATCAGTTATCAGCTATCAGTTATTCCGAAAAGTAAGTTTTTTTCTTCGGAATAACTGATAGCTGAGAGCGAATAACTGATAATGAGCGGATTTCACATTTACGAGTTACGCTATTTACGACTTTGCAAGAACCCTACAACGAATGATGAGCCGATTTTTAGCTAATCGTTGCGTTAGTTAATAACGCAAGAAAAAAGTAGGAGGCAGAATTATGTTTGAAAATTTAAAAATTACACGATTTGCGGTAACGCTTATCGTCTTGGCGGCGATGTTGACAGCGAGTTTGGTGATTGGTGAAACGAAAGTTTTCCAATCAAAGGTTTTGGCGGAAACTTTGCCGAAAGCGGAAATTTCACAAGAATCCGTCATCGAAAACTTAGGCACTCAGCCGGTTTATTTTGAAGAAAATAGCGGACAATTTAACAACAAAGTCCGCTATTTTACTCGCGGAACGAAAGGTTATGATTTGTTTCTGACAGCGACGGATGCGGTTTATGTTCTTTCAAGTCCAAAGTCCGAAGTCCAAAGTCCAAAGTCGGAAGATTTGAGAAATCCGAAATCCCAAATCCCAAATCCGAAATCTGCCGTCGCTGTTTATATGACTTTGGCTGGTGCGAATGAAGATTCTACTTTTGCTGGTTCGCTGTCGCTTGAGCATAAAACGAATTATTTCAAAGGTGCGGAAAGCGATTGGCGGACGGAGATTGCCAATTACGGGCAAGTTCGGACGAATCAGGTGTATGAAGGCATTGATATGGTTTGGCACGGCAAAGAAAATGGCGGCGTGCAGTATGATTTTGTGGTTGAACCGAATGCGAATCCGAACCAAATTGAATGGCAAATAAAAGGTGCAAGTGCCGTTGAATTAACCGCAGAAGGCGACCTTTTAATCAAAACCGAATTCGGCGAAATCAAACAAAACAAACCTTTTACCTTTCAAGACGCAAACGGTTTCAGACAAGAAATCGAAAGCCGCTTTGTGCTGTCAGAACCGTCTGCGGTAGCGGGCGGGTTAAACGCCGAATCATTCAAAGTAAAATTTGAACTCGGCAATTACGACCGCTCAAAAACGCTGACGATTGACCCGTCGGTTAATTTATCAAACCTCTCATTTTCAACCTTTTTAGGCGGAAACGGTGCAGATAGAGGCTATGGCATAACCACCGACCGAGCAGGAAATGTTTATGTTACCGGCACTACACTTTCACAATCATTTCCGACAACTGCCGGCACATTCGACACAACTTATAACAACAGTTTTGATGTCTTTGTTACAAAGTTAAATCCAACTGGTTCAAATTTAATTTATTCTACTTTTATCGGCGGAACAGGTGTGGATGTAGGATTTGGAATAGTAGCAGATACTTCTGGAAATGCATTTGTTACGGGCGGTTCAGACAGTTCAATAAGTTATCCAACAACTACCGGAGCTTTCGACACTACTGGTAATGGCTTAAGAGATGTTTTTGTGACAAAACTTAATCCGATGGGTTCAGCTCTTGTTTATTCCACTTTTATCGGCGGTAATAACGACGAAGAAGGACAAGGAATAGTAGTAGATGTTTCGGGAAATGCTTTTGTTACAGGATACTCAAATGATGGAGCAGTTGATTACCCGACAACAGCCGGAGCTTTTGAAACAAGTCATAATGGGAGCAGTGATGCCTTTGTGACAAAACTTAATCCAACAGGTTCGGCACTTGTTTATTCCACTTTTATCAGCGGAACCAGCTCCGATAGTGGAAGGGGTATCGCCATAGATGCCTCAGGTAATGCTTTTGTTACTGGTTCTACACAAAGCACTAATTATCCGACAACTGGCGGAGCTTTCGATGTAACTCAGAATGGAGGTAGTGATGTCTTTATCACAAAACTTAATCCGGCAGGTTCAGCACTTATTTATTCAACTTTTATTGGTGGAAATGGAACTGATATAGGAGATGGAATAGCTGTAGATTCATCAGGAAATGCTTTTATTACCGGGCAGACTTCCGTTGGTGTCCCCGATTATCCAACCACTTTCGGAGCATTTGATACAACTCGTAACGGACCGTTTAGTGATGTATTTGTTACTAAATTAAACCCCACAGGTTCAGGGTTGGTCTATTCAACTTTTATTGTTGGAAGTGGATCCGATTACGGAAATGGAATTGTGATAGATTCATCCGGCAATGCTTTTGTTACGGGTTATACAGGCGATAGCACAACCGATTATCCGACTACTACGGGAGCCTTTGATACAACTCATAACGGCAACAATGATGTTTTTGTATGTAAACTCAACTCGACAGGATTGTCATTAATATATTCAACATTTATTGGCGGAAGTGGTAACGAAGAAGGGAATGGAATAGCAATAGATTCTGCAGGGAATGTTTTTGTTACCGGAATCGCACTTGACGGGACAACCGAATACCCGACAACCCAAGAGGTTTTTCAGCCGCAAAACAATGGTAATGGCGATGTTTTTGTTACCAAATTGGGAGATTTTTCGATTTCGGGCAGAACGCTTGATACTTCCGGGTTGCCGTTGGCGAATACGGCGGTGGCGATGAGCGGCGATAACACCGATTTTATGTTGTCCGACGCGGAAGGTCGGTTTTATTTCGGCGATACGATTCTGAGCGGCACAAATCTCGTTTCGGCGACACAGATTTTGTATAATTTCAATCCGCCGAATTTTCAAGTTGTTACTAATCGCAACAAACAAATCACCTTTGTCGGTCGCCCGACAACTTCGGGTCCGACGGTTGCGTTTTCCAATCTTGGCGGTGATGTTCAATCAACTGCCGGAAATATCGGTCTGCCCAACACGAACTTGACGCTTATTGATACATTCGGCGACATCCGCACGGCAACTACCGATGCTCAGGGCAATTATAGATTTAACAACGTCCGCACAGGTTCGTTCTACATCGTTTTTGCCGAACGCGACGGCTACAATTTCTCGCCTGCCGCCGCTCAAGTTACATTTCTCGATCAAAATTTGGATGTTGATTTCACCGCTTCGCCCAACAGTCCGCGCCCTGTGCAGGATTTTGACGGCGACGGCAAATCCGATTTGGCGGTTTTTCGTCCCGCAGAAGGAAATTGGTATATTTTGCAATCGCAAAACAACGCGCTCAAAGTCGTTAATTTCGGCGTGAACGGCGATGTTCCGTTGGCAGAAGATTTCGACGGCGACAATCGCGCTGACATTGCGGTTTATCGTCCGTCTGATGGAAATTGGTATCGGCTCAACAGTTCAAACGGCGCGTTTTCGGCAGTCAAATTCGGACTCGCGGAAGACAAACCTGTTCCCGCAGATTATGACGGCGACGGCAAAACCGACATCGCCGTTTATCGTCCGTCAAACGGCGTGTGGCATCGGCTCGATTCGTCAAACGGAAATTATTCGTCCGTGCAATGGGGAATTTCCACCGACAAACCCGTTCCCGCCGATTTCGATTCGGACGGCAAAGCGGATTTAACGGTTTTCAGAAACGGAACTTGGTATCGCCAAAATAGTTCAAACGGACAAACATCAGTCGAACAATTCGGCTCGGACGGCGATGCGCCAATGGCGGCAGATTTCGACGGCGACGGCAAACAAGATACGGCAGTTTATCGTCCGTCAAACGGAACTTGGTATTGGCTCGACAACGCCGACCGCGAATTTCACGCCGTCAATTTCGGCATTTCAAACGATATTCCGGTTCCCGCAGATTACAACGGCGACGGCAGATTTGAACAAGCCATCTATCGCGCCGGAACTTGGTATCAACTCTATTCAAACGGAAACTTTTCCGTGCGCCAATTCGGATTGCCGACAGATTTACCTGTCAAATCAATCCGCTAAACGGAAAACCGAAGCGGACGAACAGGCTGTCTCCTTTCGTCCGCTTTTTCGACTTGATTTTGTGCGATGAACTTCAGTTTGTCGAATGTTTAGGCGACAAGCTAAAGCATTAGTATCTACACAAGTCCAAATTGACTTGAATGCTTGCGCTTTTGTCGCTGAAAGCGACCAACATTATAGCCTAGCGAGAATCGCTAGGTAAGTTTGATTACATTTTCCGTCGCTGAAGGCGACGAACAAAAAGCGCGGTGATTGTTGCTCGCCTTCAGCGAGCGTGCATATTACCGGAAATTTCCTAGCGATTCTCGCTAGGCTATAATGTCAGTCGCTTTCAGCGACAAAACTCGAAGATTTCAGGTGTTTCCAAATTGTGTAGAAACCAATGCTAAAGCGTGTCAGACGTTAATGACTAAAGGAGAAAATAATGAAAAACTTAATGATTGCAACATTTATATTAATGCTGACGGCAACCGTTGGCTCGACGTTTGCCCAACAGCGCGGCAGACTTTCGGTGAATAATTTTGAACGGCTCGAACGCCGCGCTCAGTTGTCTGATACGGCGGAATTTAGAAAGGTTATCGAAAATATTGTGCCTGAATCGCTCGGCAATCTTGATGTAACTTTCGGAATCGGCGGCAAAGTAACGACTGTTTTGCCGGACGACGACGACCCGCGCACGATAGCGATTCAGCCCGATGGCAAACTCGTCGCGTCCGGCATTGCTTTCGACAGCGGCGGAAATTTTGCAAGTTCTTACGTTATCCGCCACAACTCCAACGGCACAGTTGATACGGGATTTGCCGATAACGGCGTGTTTCGTCTAAATAACCCAAATGATTCAGTAATCTACGGCGCAGTAGCTTTGCCTGACGGAAAATTATTGCTCGCCGCCGATAAATTTGACGCAACGCTAAATACTTACGATTTCGCCGCTTATCGTTTGAACGCGAACGGAACACGCGACACGACCTTTGGCATTAACGGGTTAGTTACCGTTTCGCTCGGTGCAGGCAGCGACGAAGCCAGCGGCGGCGTGGTTGTGCAACCCGACGGCAAATTTATTCTTGCCGGACTTTCCATCCGCAGCGGCTCAACTTCTATTTATGATGTCGCTGCGGCGCGGTTTAATGCCGATGGAACGCTCGATAACTCTTTTGGAACTAACGGAAAATTGGTAATTCAAGTTTTAAGTGTCCTTACCCAATCAATCGTCACCAAAGTTGAACTCCAAGCGGACGGCAAAATTTTGATACTTGGCTACAATTTTGTGGGCGGTGTTATTGATACCCAAACATTCCTCATCCGTCTAAATGCCAACGGAACTTTCGACAACACTTTCGGCACGAACGGCATTCGTTTCAGCAACTTTAACTCGCTTCGCAACAATACTTCCGATTTGGCGATTCAGCCCGACGGCAAGATTATTTTCACCTCTTTTAATTTTAATCTTGCCAGTCAATCTTTTCTAGGTTCGACGACTGTGCGTTACAACCCGGACGGCACCGCCGACACAACTTTCGGAACAAACGGCGCGATTTTTATTCCGATCAGCACTCCCGGCATTAGAGAAAATTTCGGAGCCAGCGTCCTTCTTCAGCCAAGCGGCAAGATTGTCTTGGGCGGCTTGATAGTGAACCAAATACCTATGTTCGCGCTTCTCCGTTTGAACCCGAACGGGACACGCGACACGACCTTCGGCACGAACGGCGTAGTTTCGACGGCATTGAGCCTCAATAATTTTGTTTATGAAACCGTGCTTCAACCCGATGGCAAACTCGTCGCACTCGGCGTAGTCAGTAGCAGTTCGACAGCACTTTACGATGTCGGTTTAGCCCGATTTTTACTCGATGCGCCTTCTGCGCCGCCATTTTTCGATTTCGATGGCGATTCCCGCGCCGACCTTTCCGTTTTTCGACCTTCGGACGGCATTTGGTATCGGCTCAATTCAAACAATAATTCGTTAGCCGGCGCAAATTGGGGAATTTCGACCGATAAAATCGCGCCTGCCGATTATGACGGCGACAGAAAAAGTGATTTAGCAATTTATCGAAACGGAACTTGGTATGTTCTGCAATCTTCAAACAACACGGCGCAGATTTATGCAGTCGGCGACGCGGGCGGCGCAATTGTTCCCGGCGATTACGACGGCGACGGTTTGGCAGATGTTGCGGTTTTCAGCGGCGGCGTGTGGCGCATTCGCCAAAGCTCGAATAATCAACTTCGGACGCAATCATTCGGACTCGCAACCGACAAACCAATCGTCGGCGATTTTGATGCTGATAACAAACAAGATTTCGCCATTTACCGCGACGGAAATTGGTGGATTCAGCAATCTTCCGACAATCAAATCCGCGTCATCAATTTCGGTTTGGCAACCGATAAACCCGTCGCGGCAGATTACGACGGCGACGCGAAAACCGATTTCGCAATTTATCGCAACGGCGTTTGGTGGATTTTGCAATCTTCAAACAATCAAGTTCGCACCGTCAATTTCGGCGTGGCAAACGACAAACCCGTTCCCGCAGATTACGACGGCGATTCCCGCGCCGACATTGCGATTTACCGCGACGGAAATTGGTGGATTCAACGAAGTTCAAGTGGCGCAATCAGCGTTTCACAATTCGGATTATCAACCGATACACCCGTGCAGACGGCTTATTTACCATAAAAGAATATGAATTCGAGATAAGCAAATCGAATCGGAAAAACGGAAAAGTTGCCCGCGAAACACGCGAAATACGCGAAAAAAAGATAGGAAAAATGTGAAATATAGTTTTAATTTTAGCGTATTTCGCGTGTTTCGCGGGCAAAAATCTTATCTCGAACTCAGGTTAAAATATTAGGAGAAACAAAATGTTCAAAAATATCATTGCGAAAAAATCAATCGGTAAATACATAGGTTTGATTGTGTTAAGTCTTATATTCGTTTCAATCTCAAACGCGGCAACTTTTACGGTCAACACGACGCTCGACACGATTGATGCCGTGCCGGGAAATAATATTTGTGCGGATTCGACGGGAAATTGTTCGCTGCGGGCGGCGATTGGCGAAACTAATCAGCTTGCGACAGTTGTTGCCACGAGAATCAACACGATTACGCTTCCCGCCGGAATTTATACGTTGACAATTACGGGCGGAAGCGAATTTTTGAATGCTTCCGGCGATTTGAATATTCGCAATTCTTCAAATCTGACCATCAACGGCGACAACGCTCGCACGACAATTATCCAAGCCGGAACGATAAAAAGCACGAACGCCACAGACGGCGACGGCATTGACCGCGTTATCGGTATTTTCAATAGCGGTGCAGTTATTTTGAGCCTGAATAATTTGACTTTTAGAAACGGAAGACGAAATTTTGTCGGATCAGTAAACGATGGTGGCGGAGTTTTGTATCGAGCGGCTTTAAGTTCAGGCGGTGGTTTGAATATCAATAATTGTGCGTTTCTTGATAATGCGGCGGAAGATAACGGCGGTGGAATTTCGAGCGATACAAATACCAACATCACAAATTCATTGATTGCCGGAAACGTTGCTTTTTCATCGTCGGATTTTGGCGGCGGAATGTTTTTTTCACAAACCGAAACGGCTTCGGCAACTCTCAATCTGACAAATACGACAATTTCCGGCAATGCAATAAACACCGCGACAAATGGCGGAACCGGCGGCGGTTTGTTTGTCGGCAGATTTAATGTCGCCGGATTGACTTCAACCGCCAACATCACAAACTGCACAATTATCGGAAACACGGCAATCGGAACCGGCGGACGAGGCGGCGGAATTGCTGCACAAGCATTAGTTACAACTCGTTTGCGAAATACGATTGTCGCCGGAAATCAAGCGACAACAGCCGGACCTGATTTTTCGCTTTCACCAAACGGAACAATGACCGTAGTTTCCGGCGGCACAAACCTTATCGGAAACGATTCATCAAGCACAGGTTGGATCGGATCAGATTTACTCAATAATTTAACGGCAAATCTCGGAGCATTAGCAAACAACGGCGGACAAACCGACACGCACGCCGTTCCCACAGTTTCTTCGGCATTAAACGCGGGACAAAATTGCGTCGTTGATGCAACTTGTGCAACCTTCAACGCACCTGCCAATTTAACGACCGATCAACGCGGCGAAAATCGTTTAATTGACGGATTTACTCAACAATTTGCTTTATTTGTTGACGTTGGAGCGTATGAAAAACTCGCTCCAAGTGCCGCCAATGTCTCAATTTCAGGCAGAGTTTTTGCAGAAAATAATCAAGGTTTGCGAAACGCGATTGTTACGCTAACCGACTCCAACGGACAAACTCGCACGACTCGCACAACTTCGTTTGGCTATTTCACATTTGAAGAAATCGAAGTCGGGCAGACGGTTATTATTGGCGTTCGTTCAAAACGCTATCAATTTGCGCCGCAAGTTGTTGCGGTGAATGAACAGTTGGAAGATTTGAACTTTGTTCCGATTACGGAGAATAAATAAACAAGTCAGAACCGTCTGCGGTAGCGGGCAGTTGAAGTTAAACGGTTTAGTGATTGAAGTTAAACCATCCGCTACCGCAGACGGTTCTGACTTAAAATGGAGAAAAAGATGAAAAAAATTAAATTAGAAATGTTCCCGATATTTTGTTTGATGTTTTTGGCGATGTCCGTTCACGCGCAGACGGTTCAGAGCGGATTTACGGTTGAGCGCGAAATTTTTGGCACGGAAAAACATATTTACGAAGTTAGTCTGACGAAAGGGCAAATAATCAATTTTGTCGCGCACCAACGCGGCGCGGATATTGTTTTGCAGGCTTTTACGGCAGACGGAAAATTTTATGACCGCGTGGACAGTCCGAACGGTGATGACGGCGATGAAGCGATAAAATTTGTTTCGCTCAACGGCGGAAACTATCGTTTTGAGATAAAAAGTTACAGTCCGAATTTTGAGAAAGGCAAATATTTTATCAAGCCTTTGGAACTTCGCAAGGCAACAAATAGCGAGATAAAAGCGCAAAAACTCAAAGACGATTTAATGAAAATCGTCGCGCTGGATAACCGTTCGGACACTACGGTCGAGAGCCTCAAACGCATTTATCTTGATCGCGGATTTTTAATCGGTCAGTCCGGTTTTATTTGGTCAACCGCCGATTTTTTTGCTTCACTTGCACAATCTCCGCCAAATTTGCCCGCCGATTCTACGTCTGAAGACCAATTCAGCGAAGCTCGGATGGAAGATTTCGGCGACACGGTTTTGCTGAGTGTGCGTCGCAGTCGGCACAACAAAAATCCACAGCAAAATGTTGATATAACGACAGTTCAGCGCATCGGCTACGTTTTCAAGCGCGTCAAAAGCGAATGGCGAATTGCTGCTTTTCAGTTCACTTTTATTGAACGCGAATTCAAACCTGTCAAACTTGACGGAGCAAAACTCGACGCTTTTATCGGCGTTTATGAAGGCGAAATACCGGCGTTAACGCTGACCGTTTTGCGCGAAGGTGATGTGCTTTACTTCAAATTTCCCGAAGGCGAAAAAATCGAACTCACGCCCGAAAGCGAAAATATTTTTTACGCCGACAGCACAGTCGGCATCAATATCGCCTTTGTTCGCAACGCCAACGGCGCAGTAACGCAAGCCGTCGTTAGTTATTCATCGCCGCAAAATCGTCTGATGATTCAGCCGAAAATTAAATGAATTCATTAGTGAGCAGTATGAAAATTGCTTAACCCAAAAGAACGAAAAATTTGCCCGCGAATTTACGCGAATCGGCGCGAATATTTTTTATTTCTTAAAGTTGTCGCCGAAAAATCTGCACGAATTGGTTTTTATTCGCGTTAATTCGCGGGCAAAAAATCTTAAAATAACCTTTTTGGTATCCGGCAATTACCGTGCTGCTCAGTAATGAGATAATCTAATAAACTTGAAAATCAAGTAAATTTTTAGAGGAATATAATTATGCAAATTTATATCAACAAAAACGGACAACAATTAGGACCTTTTGAAGAAGCGAAGGTTTTGGAAATGCTGGCAAAAGGCGAACTTTCGTCAAACGATATGGCGATTCGGCACGGCGAACAGCAATGGCAACCTTTAGCGACAATGTATCAAGGCGTTGCCGTTGCAAATCCTGTAATGCAACCGACACAACCTGTAAGTTTAAGCCGGACAACAGTTAGGCTTAATATTAATACTTTGCAAACTGTTGAAGGTTGGGCAAATGCTAATAATTTTATTTTGAAATCATCTTCGGGAAATGAAAGAACTTATCAACGCGGAATCGGTTTTTTAGTTGCGCCGACGATGTTAAGAATTATACCGGAAAATCAAGAATTAGTGCTGGAAATATGGATTAGATCGAATCTTTTTGCCCGTATTCTTTCAGCTTTTTTGCTTCCGGCTGAAATAGGAATCGAATCCGGCGGTTTTCGTGCAGTCGTGCCGAGAAATATGTCACGAAATCTTTTCAATCAATTACTCACTCAATTAAGAGTGCCGTTGATTGGATAAAAAATTGAAAAATAAGACACGGATTTTACGGAAATAATTGAAAATCCATTATCTCCGTAAAATCCGGGTCCTAATTTTTTAGCCGAAACTTGTGCCTAAAAGCCATTGTCCGCCATCAACGACTAGCGTAACGCCGTTGATATAACTTGCGCCGTCTGATGTGAGAAAAAGCGCGGCGTTTTCGATGTCGGCAATGCGTCCGAATCTTTGCAAAGGAATTTTGCGCGTTAATTTCTCTTTTAATTCAGGTGGCAAAAGCCGTTTCATTCCTTCGGTGTCTTCAATCGGTCCGGGCGCGATGCCGTTGACGCGAATTCCGTGTCTGCCCCATTCGACCGAAAGATTTCGCGTAATTGCGTCAACTCCGGCTTTTGCCGCCGAAACGTGAATTTGCATCGGCGTTGCCAAATAATGCAAAGTCGCCGAAATATTCAAAATCTGACCTTTCGATTTTTTCAATTCTTCAAACGCGGCACGACAGACGTTAAAAGTTCCTTTTGTGTCAATATCAACGACTGTTCCGAAACCGTTTGGCGAAAGTTCTTCGGCTTTGCACAAAAAATTTCCCGCCGCGCCGTTGACGACAATATCAATTTTGCCGTAATGTTCGACGGTTTTCGCAATCGCGTTTTCGACCGCTTCAAAATCTCGAACGTCCGCGACAACCGCAAAACATTCGCCGCCGATGGCTTCGATGCTTTGTTTCATCGCTTCGAGATTCTCGATTTTCCGCGAAGTTATCGCAATCTTCGCGCCCGCTTCGACAAACGCCCGAGCCACGCCGCCCGTAATTCCAGTCGCGCCGCCTGTTACAAACGCAACTTTACCTTGTAAAATGTTATCTGCAAATATTTTATCCATAATTTTTAGAAATGCTATTATTAAAATTTAAACGCAAAGACGCAAAGACGCAAAGTCTTGAAGTAAAAAGGCAAAAGTTAAAAGGCAAAAGTAAGAACTTATCCAAGATTTTGCCTTTTTACTTTTTACTTTTTACTTCAAAAACTTTGCGCCTTTGCGCCTTTGCGTTAATTTTCTTCTTCGCCGCTTGCCAATCTCAGCCAACCGATTTACGCTCGCTCGCGCCTGCCGAAAGTTTGGTTTATTTGGAAACGAATGATTTGGGAAAGACTCTCGAAAATCTCACGCAAGGTAAAGCATTTCAACAATTAGCCAAAAACAAACCTGATTTTTCCGCGCTTAAAAACATTCAAGTCGCGGTTGTTGTTACGGGTTTCGAGGCTTCGGAAAATCAAGTTACAGAAGAAAATTCCGTCTTGAATTTCAAGCCGCGATTTGTCGCAATCGCCGACACGCACGCTTGGAATTGGCAAACTTTGAGTTTTACCGAATCGAAAATCGGGCAATTTGTCGCCGACATTTTGAACAGCGAAGTTTCACTGACGAAAATTAATAAATCGGGCGGAACGCTTTTCACTTGGACGGCGCAAGACGAGCGAAAACTCTTTGCTTTTGTGCAAGACAGCAAAATTTATTTCGGCAACGACGCGACCGCAATCGAAAAATGTCTGGCAGTTTCACGCGGCGAATCAGACAGTTTTGCGAAAACCGGAAAGACTTTTGAACGCAACGAAAACACGCTCGCTTTCGGCTATGTTTCGAGCGAAGGAATCGCGCAAATCTCAAATGTTGCGGGCGTTTCCACCGCGATTGAAACGACCGAAAACGAAGAAGGCAGAGGTTTTATTGCCGGAGTTTTATCGCAAATCTTAAAAAATTCCGTGAAAGAAATCTTTTGGACAGCAACGAAAACCGAACAAGGAATCGAGGACAAATTCACTGTTGCGCTCAAGCCTGAAACGTCTTCGATTTTGAGTCAAACAATGGTAACAACGCAAAATACGCAAGCCGTTTCCGCCGAATTCGTGCCGCCGGAAGTTTTCAGCATTACGCGCTACAATCTGCAAAATCCTCTGATTTCTTGGCGCAGTTTGCTTCTTGTCGCGTCAAAAAACACCGACGAATTGAACGCGAAAATTTTGATTCAAAATTCAAACAGTCTGCTCGAATCTTACGGAATAAAAGACGCGGAAACTTTTCTAAGCGCGGTTGATTCGGAAATTTTAACCGTAAATTTTGACGCAGAAGGCGAAAAATCAATCGTCATTGTCAGCTTAAAAGACGCTGAAAAACTTAAAAAATCAATCGCCGAAATGAATTTTAAGACGAAAGCCGAAATGAACTTTAACGCCGAAATCTGGCGCACGGAAGATAAACAACTCGTAGCGGCATTTGTCGAAAACAAATTAATTTTAGGCAATGCGGAAAGCGTTTTGCTTTGCTTGCAAGCAAAACAAAACGGTCAAAATTTCACAAAAAATCCGTCGTTCAAATATTTCAACGAAAGCAAAACGGTCGCTGTAACGGCGGGCAGCGAAACTAATTCGGCGGAAAAAATCGTCGAAGTTTTATCGGAATTAAAAGACGAAAACGCACGAATCACGACGCATTTTCTCACCGAAACCAAATATAACGACAAAGGTTTCGAGCGCAAAACTGTTTCCGATTTCGGATTAATCGGCGATATTATCGAACGATTTAATGAATAGCTAAACATCTTTAATTGCAACATTTATTACTTTCGGAATAGGTGATAGCTGATAAGTGATAGGTGATAGTTAAAGAAACGCCGCCACGCACACACGCAAAATTATCAGCTATCAGTTATCAGTTATCAGTTATTCCGAAGATATTTCGCTTTTTTTGAATTACGCACTAATTTCAGTTATTTTCTTTTTGCTTTTCTTTTCAGATTTTTCACGTTTCGTTCAATCCAATTTTCGGCTTCGGTAAAATATAGAAATTTGCGTTCGTCGCGGCGAAATGCGGGCGTGTGGCTGAAGCGTCTGCCGTTGCGCGTTTGCGTCGGGTGAAAAATGTGGAGCATTTCGTGAAAAACGACATATTCGACAACATATTTCGGGACGTTTTTATCGTCCAAAGATTTGCTGATAATAATTGTTTCGTGCGCCGAATCGTGATGTCCGAGAATTCTGTAAGTCTTGCGCGATGACCAACTTAGCACAGGTTTCGGAATTGCATTTTGAAAATAAATTTGATTGATTTTTTCAAACATTCCTTCCAAATCATAAATTTCGCCTTTCGCCGAAGTAATGATTTTTTTGCCTCTCGTGCGTTTGTTTTCTTTCGCTTGAGTTTGAATTTCCGCACTTTTTACAAAGTTTGAATAAACCTCACGCGCTTGCGGCGGAATTCGTTTTCGCAAAAGTTTAGCGACTAAAATAAACGCCAAACCTTTATGCGAATTCAAAGGCATTTCGCGGCAAATCTCCGCCAGACGCACAAAAACTTTGCCGTCGCGCACGCGAATCGTGTGATTAATGCCGATGTAATTGTAAAAACTGACAATTATTTCGGGCATTTTGCGGTTTGAATCAAACACGGTAAATGCTTCTTCGTAGAAAGTTTTTATTTGTTCAAGATTTTCGGGCATTGATAAAAATTAGATTGTCGGAAACGGCGGAACAGCAATTTTTAAGCCGATTATAAAACGAAAATCTTTCAAATTATAACTGATAAGCGTCAAATCGTATTCAAGACAGGTGGCAGCAATTTGCGCGTCGGGAAGTTCCAAGCCGTGCGTATTCGAGTATCGGTCAATTAAATCAATAGTCCGCTTTGAGATCTCCCGCGTGAAATGCAGTATCGGAAAATTAGCAAGATACTTTTTGATTTTTTGTTTTTCGGCATTTGATTTTTGTCCTTGCAAACACTCAACATAAATTGTCGAATCAACCCCGACATTCAGAGTCAAAACGTATTGTTCAACGGGCTTATTGCCTTTAAAAACTTCTGAAAAAACATTCGTGTCCACTAATTCATCAAACATTATGTTACCTTCCGATTTTTCTCACGAATTTGGCGAGCGATTTCTTGTCCTGATTCCGGTCGGTCAGCCCAAATGCCAAGAACTGCTTCGCTATCTTCACGCAATTTTTTGCGTTTCGGCAGTTCGATTGCGCCGGAAGCGATGGCACGTTTTACTTTGGCTTCGCGGTCGTTTTCGAGTTGTTCGATAATTTCGGCGGCGCGTTCTTCGGTGTCAATGCGAAAAGTCCGGTTTATATTTTGCGGTATTTCTAAAACTACTTGTCCCATAATTTTTGCCTTGCTGATGAATTTTATCACAAAAAATTTGTTACAGCAGGTCAGAACAGCGAGCGGTAGCGACCTGCTTAAACGCTTTTTTTAGCAGGTCGCTACCGCTCGCTGTTCTGACTTGTTCTGAAGGCATAACTTTAAATATTAGTGTTAATCTTAGTTTAACGAATAAATCTTGACATCTCCGTTGCAAAAATGCTATTTATTTTAAAGGCGAAAGTATCCGAAACTTTCACTTTTCACTCACGAAACTCGAAATGACTGTCCGCGATTCAAATTTCAAACCGGAGAAAAACCTGAATTTTCCCGATATTCGCGGGCAAATAATCCTTTCGGCGATAATCGGCGAACATCTCGTAACGAGCGAACCTGTCGGCTCAAAAACTCTGGCGGAAAAATTTGCTTCCGGTTCGGGAATGAGTTCGGCAACGATTCGCAACGTGATGGGCGACCTCGAAGAAAGTGGGCTTCTCGAACAGCCGCACACTTCTGCCGGACGAGTTCCGACCGATAAAGGTTATCGGTTTTATGTTGATAATCTGCTCGGTGTTCTGTCGCTTTCCAACGAAGATTTGCGCTTTATCGGCGATGAATTCGGTTTTTTGGAAAGCGAATTTCAAGACTCGCCCGACCGCTTGATGGAACGCACTTCACAACTGCTCTCGGCTCTTTCAAATAATGTCGGCATTGTCGTTTCGCCTTCGCTGGCAAATGACCGCTTGCAACATATCGAATTCGTAAATCTTTCGGACAGACGAGTTTTAGTCGTTTTGGTTTCCGCGCCGAATATTGTTCACAACAAAATTATTCGCGTCAAAGAAACTTTTTCGACCGAAGATTTAGACCGCACGGCGCGATATTTGAATCACGAATTTGCGGGCAAAAGTTTGGCGGAAATTCGCGCGGAGATTTTAAAATTGATGCACGAAGAACGCACACTTTTCGATAAAATGCTGCAAACGGCGATTATTCTTTGTTCGCAAAGCATTGAAAGCGAACAAGATAACTTGGGCGAAGTTTATGTTGACGGCGCATCGAATATTTTGACAAAGCGTGATTTTACCGATTTGAAAAGTTTGAGCGAATTGCTCAGAACTTTTGAAGAAAAATCGCGTTTGATGCAAATTCTCAACGAATGCGTTTCGCAAGTCGGCACGGCAAAAGGCAATGTCCAAGTCGTTATCGGCGCGGAAAATTCAGCATCACCTTTGCAAAATTGCACTTTGATAACTGCTCCTTACCACATCGGCAATACGGCGGCGGCAATTGGAAGTTTGAGCGTTTTGGGTCCGACACGGCTCGAATATGCCCGAATCATCTCGATTGTCGGATATGTTGCCAAAATCCTCGAAAAACATCTGACGAAAGAATACTCAAATCTTTGATCACGAAAACAATGAATCCCAATAACGAAACGGAAAATATGGAAGATTTTATGCACAAAATCAGCGCAGACGATTCGACTTCAGTTGATGATTTTATCAAGCAACTCGAAGCCAAAGAGCGCGATTTGCATATTTCTTCCGAAATGGTCATCGAAATTGACGAAGCCGATTTTGACGACACGAATCCGAATTTTACAATCACCGAAAAACCGCCGCAGATTCCGAAACCGCAAAACGCGGCGGAACTGCACAATTCTGTTCCGCCTGCAAATTCATACGCCAATCAATTTAATACGGTTGACGGCGAAAAGATAAAATTGCGCGAACAAGTTTCAAAACTCGAAGCCGACTGCGCCCAACTGACAGACAGTTTGCGCCGCCGTCAAACGGATTTCGATAATTTCAAAAACCGCGTCGAACGCGAACGAAGCGAAACTTTTACGAATCAAATCGGCAATTTGGCAACACAGATGTTGCCTGTTCTCGATAATATGAATCGCGCTCTCGAATTTGCCGAACGCCGTAACGAAGCGGGCAGTGAGGATTTTCACGAATTTTTTCAAGGCATTGTCCTTGTCAATCAGCAATTAAACGAAGTTTTGGCTGAAATGGGAGTTTCTCCGGTGATTGCCGTGGGCGAACCGTTTGATCCGCATTTGCACGAAGCGGCGGCAACCGAAGAAACCGACATTTATCCGCCCAAAACGGTGATGAGCGAATTTTTGCGCGGCTACAAAATCGGCAACCGTCTCATTCGTGCGGCAATGGTTAAAGTTGCCGTCGCTCCAAAACCCGACGCTGAAAAAATGTTTTCCGACGATGATTTAGACATTATGGACAAACTTTTTGAAGCTGAATGAACGCTGGATATTTCACATCAATCCGCTTTGCAGAATTACAAATTACAGATTAAAAATTACAAAATATCTGTGAGAAACATCTGTAATATTTAATTTGTAACCTGTAATTCCGCAAAGCGAATTCTTAATTCACTATTGCAAAGTAGTGTTTATCGAAAAAATTATGAGCAAAGTAATCGGTATAGATTTAGGCACGACTAACTGTTGCGTTTCGGTTCTCGAAGGCGGCACGGTGCAGATTATTTCAAATAAAGAAGGCGGCAGAACTACACCGTCGGTTGTCGGTTTTACGGAAAAAGGCGAAAAACTCGTCGGGCAAATTGCCAAACGTCAAGCTGTAACCAACGCGGCAAACACACTTTATGCTGTCAAACGTCTGATCGGGCGTAAGTTCGATTCGCCGGAAGTTGAAAAAATGCGCGAGAACGTGCCTTTTGAAATTACTGAAGCTCCGAACGGCGACGCGCATATTCGTGTGTTTGAACGCACCTATTCGCCGCCGGAAATTTCAGCAATCGTTTTACAACGACTGAAGCTCGCGGCGGAAGAATTTTTAGGCGATAAAATCACCGAAGCAATCATTACCGTTCCCGCTTATTTTGACGATATGCAGCGGCAAGCAACCCGCGACGCAGGAAAAATCGCCGGTTTGGAAGTCGAACGCATCATCAACGAACCGACAGCCGCCGCGCTTGCTTACGGTTTTGACAAACAGAAAAACGAACGAGTCGCCGTCTATGATCTCGGCGGCGGAACTTTTGATATTACGATTCTCGAAATTAATGAAGGCGTTTTTGAAGTTCTTTCAACATCGGGCAACACATTTCTCGGCGGCGAAGATTTCGATCAACGCATAATTGATTGGCTTGTTGGAGATTTTCTGGCGGAAAATAACATCAGTCTGCGCGAAGACCGGCTTGCCTTACAGCGTTTGAAGGAAGCGGCGGAACGCGCCAAATGCGAACTTTCATCGGTTTCGGAAACGACGATAAATCTGCCGTTTATCGCCGCCGGAGCAAGCGGACCGAAACACATCAACACGGTTTTGACGCGCACAAAATTTGAAGAATTAGTGCAGGATTTAGTCGAATCTTCGGTCGAACCTTGCCAAAAAGCTCTGTGGGACGCAAAATTGCAACCCGCAGATGTTGACAAAGTTATCCTCGTTGGCGGACAGACGCGCTCGCCGATTATTGCCCGCACCGTCGAGGAAGTTTTCGGCAAACCGCCTTCGTCGGAAATAAATCCCGATGAAGTCGTGGCAATGGGCGCGGCGATTCAAGGCGGCGTTTTGACGGGCGATGTGAAAGATATTGTGCTGCTCGACGTTCTGCCTTTGTCGCTCGGACTCGAAACGCGCGGCGGGTTATTCGTTAAATTGATTTCACGAAATTCGACGATTCCGCTCAAAAATAATATGACTTTTACGACTGTTGTTGATAATCAGCAATCGGTTGAAATCCATATTTTACAAGGCGAACGCGAAGTTTGCAGTGGAAACAGAAGTCTGGCGAAGTTTGAACTCGTCGGCATTCCGCCCAGCCCTCGCGGAGTTCCGCAAATTGATGTCGCGTTTGAAGTTGACGCAAACGGCATCGTCAATGTTTCGGCAAAAGACAAAATGACCGGACTCGAACAAGCGATGCAAATCACGCCTTCATCGGGGCTTGCGCCGGACGAAATTGACCGTCTGATTATGGAATCCGAAACATCGGTCGAATCAGACCGCGCTACGAAGGGATTGATTATGCACCGCAATCGGCTCGATTCGCTCGTCAAAAACACGCGCAAAGCAATGCACGAATTCGGCAAATCTTTGTCGCTCGAACAACAACAGCAAATCAACGGCGTTCTGGGCGAAGCTGAAACTGCGCTTACCTCAAACGATGAAGCGGTTTTGCAAGATGCACTCGCCAAAACCGAAGATGCGGCGAATAAATTAACCGAAGCCCTAATGGTTGCGGCGTAAATTAAGGGATGAGGGATGAGGGATGAATAAGAATTTGAGTTCATCTTTCATCCTTTATCCTTTGTCCTTGAAATAAGTTTTGGTTTATCGCAAAATATAAAACTTAACGTCAGTTCAATCGAATTGGACTGACGTTGTTGTTTGCGGATTTGTAATTTGTAATTTGTAATTTCAAATTTGTAATCACGAAGTTTATGAGTAAAAGAGATTATTACGAAGTTTTAGGTGTTTCGCGCACGGCGGACGAAATCGAGATAAAAAAAGCGTATCGCAAATTGGCGATTGAACATCATCCCGACAAAAATCCCGATAATGCGGCGGCTGAAGAAAAATTCAAAGAAGCGGCTGAAGCGTATTCGGTTATTTCGGACGCGCAAAAACGTGCGGCTTACGACCGTTTCGGACACGCGGCGGCAGGCGCAGGTGCAGGCGGCGCAGGTTTCGGCGGTGGTGCCGGTTTTACCGATTTTCAGAGTATTTTCGATATGTTCGATTTGGGCGAAATGTTTGGCGGACAAAGCCGACCATCAAGCCGAAGTTCGGCAACGCGCGGCGCAGATTTGCGTTACGATCTGGAAATCAGTCTGGAAGAAGCAGCGACCGGAAAGGATATGAAGTTGAAAATTCCGCGTCTTGAAACCTGCGAAGAATGCAAAGGCAATGGCGCGGAAACAGGCACACAACCGGAAACCTGTATCACTTGCGCCGGAAGCGGACAAACGCGCTATCAGCAAGGCTTTTTCGCCGTAATGCGAACCTGCGGAAATTGCGGCGGACGCGGACAAATCATCAAATCGCCGTGCAAAAAATGTCGCGGTGCCGGGCGCACGGAAAAAGAAAGAAACATCGAAATAAAAATTCCTGCCGGAGTTGAAACCGGCTCGCGTCTGCGCGTGTTGAGCGAAGGTGAATCAGGAGTGAACGGCGGACAGACCGGCGATTTATACGTCGTCATTCACGTTGCCGAACACGAATTTTTTGAACGCCAAGGCGCAAATCTCTATTCCGCTGCGCCGATAACCTTCGCCCAAGCCGCGCTCGGCGCAGAAATAAAAATCCCGACGCTCGACGGCGAAGATGAATTAAAAATTCCCGCCGGAACTCAAACCGGAACAGTTTTCCGCGTCAAATCTCAAGGAATGCCCGCACTCGGCGGACGCGGACGCGGCGATATGTTTGTCGCCGTAACGCTGATTACACCGAAAAGTCTGACAAAAGAACAACGAAAATTATTAGAACAACTCGCCGAAATCGAAGATATGGATTTTCAAGACGCGAGCTTTATGGACAAAGTGCGAAATATTTTCGGTTAGGAAATTGGAGCGCGGACGAGCCGTCCGCGCTCCAATTTCTATTCAACGCCTAGGCATAACCGACGGATTAAGTTTGATTGCCCTTTCAAAATGCTTTGCGGCAAGTTGATTCATTTCGGCATTTTGCAGACGCAAGCCGAGCATATATTCAAAAAGCGCGTCGGGCGGCGTTAGTTTTTCGGCTAGTTTTTCGTATTGTTGCGATGTTTCGGCTTGACCGACCGAAGCGGTTGCGCCCGCGAGAAAACTGCTTGTTAGCGGCAGACGCGGATTTTTTCTCAAGGCTTCAATCCACGCGGCGACGGCTTCTTGTCTGCGTCCGAGTTTCCATAAAACTTCACCTTTTTCTTCGAGTGCGAGAACTAAATCGGGGCGTTCCTTTAAGGCGGTTTCGAGATTTTTTAATGCTTCGTCATATTTTCCCGAACGATTAAGAATTGCGCCGCGATAATAAAGGCTCAAGGCTTTTCCCTGTCCGGTTTGATATTCGGCGGATTTGTTCAGCAAAGTTAAGGCTTCGTCCGTGTTGCCGGAGAGAAACTCGATCCACGCAATTTTTGACAAGGCTTCTTTATTTGTAAAAAGCGAAGCGTTTTCAGCGGCTTGGAAATATTTCTTTCCTTGTTCAAGATTTTTGCGGTCGGCATCGCTCAACCATTCGGACGGATTTGATTGGGCAAGCGCGAGTTCGTCTGGAAGTTGAATCGCTTCATATGATTGGGCGGCGGCGCGTTCGTAATAGCGGACGTAACCGCTGTGGACGTTTAAGCCAATCCAAATAACCGATAAAAATATAAAAATCCAGCCCGACTTTTGCAACTTCCCTGCCGATTTTAGATTAAATTTGTAGAACGATAAATCTTTTGCAGTCAGTAATTTTAATGTTCTGAGCGCAAGATATGTCGTAACGATGGCGATGCCGAGAGCCATCAGCATCGGGACGAGTTGATAAACATTCCAGACGGCGAAATAACTTGCCGCAAACGTCAAAACGCCGACAATTTCTTCCGTCCACGTCAGCGAATAATTTTTCTTAATCGTCTGTTTTACGCCGATTGCGGGTTTGCCGAAACCGAAATAAAGCGCATCATTCGGGCAGACGCTGACGCAATCCATACATTTCATACAACCTTGATCAACGACCATTCCGTATTCTGCAACTTCTTTGTGAACTAAAACATTTGACGTGCAAACCGCCGTGCAATGTCCGCAACCTTCGCACGCATCGGTTACGCGAATCTTGCCCGGCGCAACTTTATCCGCCAAGCTGAAAAAACCGCCGTAAGGACAAGCGTAAGTGCAAAAACCTTTCTGTCCGAGAAAATAGACGGTCATAAATCCGCAAATAAAAAGAAACGGAATCGCCACCGCAATCGTCGGAAACGTCGCCCAAAATTCGGTGGTAACAATATGATTCGTCCATTGCGAAATCATCGGTTCATTCGCCGGTTTTGTAAAAAAACGCACCAAACTCGGATAGATGAACATATAAAACGCCACGACAAGTGGCACGAAAATCAGCAGACGCGAACGAAATGCTTTCGGCTTCAATCCGATTTTTTTCAGAATCCAAGCGCACAAATCTTGAAGCGCGAGAATATGACAACCCCAACCGCAAACAAATCGCCCGAAAATCAGCGTCGCCAAAATCGCCAGCGTGAAGAAAATAAATCCCGCATTTATCGCGCCGTTTTGAAGCGTGAACATTGATTCCGAAGGTTCAATCGGCGAAACGGTTTTGCCCATTATCCACCATTGAACAACGTGAATAATCATCAAAACATTCAGCGTAATCAGCGCAAAAGCCCGCCAACGTGCCGAGCGTGAAGCGCGGATTCCGTCTTTTTCGGGATTTTCTTGCGTATTGGAAGTTTTTAAAACCGGGAGTTTTGCCCGTTGTTTTTTTTCTTTTTGGCTT
Source organism: Acidobacteriota bacterium (assembly GCA_031409875.1). Taxonomy (GTDB): domain Bacteria; phylum Acidobacteriota; class Blastocatellia; order Pyrinomonadales; family Pyrinomonadaceae; genus CALMEH01. The sequence continues at coordinate 53,315 of JANNYB010000202.1, forward strand.
GTGCAACCGTCTTTCATAAATATTAAGATAAGTCGGAACAGAAATCGGCGTAAATCGGCGTAAAAGTAATTTCGGGCAGGTCGCTACCGCTCGCTGTTCTGACAAAAATGCAATTCTGCAAGAAATTATTATACTTCGGCTTGATTCAACTGACAAAAGTAGTGTATAAAATAAAGGTTATAATCTTTGTAATTTAAACAATGTTGGGGTTATAGCATCTAATTCCCCCTAAAAATTAGAAGTATCTTTTTTAAACAGTCTGAGCGGCTGAAATCTGAAAAATTATGTTAAAAACAATTCTTGTAGCATTGCTATTGTTTACTGTGTCATTTAGCAATGGCACAGCGGTTTTGGCAGTCGAACGCAATCAAAGCACGACTAAATCAAACGGCGTAACCATAGAAAAGATGATTGTGGCTGGTGGAAACATCGCTATGAACGTCAATATGGATCGCCTTAACGGAGGAAGAAACACGAGCGTATTACGTTTTGACGCGGCGCAAGATTCTCCGCTGACGGTTATTGTTACCGATAACCAACTGCGCGGACCTTTGCCGAGTTCAATGCGAATCGTAACGCAAAGTCCGTTTGCATTGCCGATGAAAATGAATGCTTCGGCAAACGATTTAGTGGTCGAGGTAATGCCGTTCGGAAACCATTACGAACTCGCCATTCGTGATCAAAAAACGGGATACACCTTCTTTAACATCGAAGGTCATCAATATGATTATAACGCTGACAGCCGTCAATTCACGATCAGTGAAGGCAGACTGATTTTGTCGAGCGAATATGCCAATGACCTCGGTCGGTCGGCTGATGCGGGCGCAATCGTCGGTGAATTTTCTTCTTCGACAACGATGAAAACAATTGATTCGCTGATTGACGGCAAATCGGAAACGGATTATCTCGTCGAAAACAGCGGCGAAATTTTGTCGGGAACCGATGCTTTTACCCGTTTGTTTAATTCGAATTCGCAATGCGGCGCAAACGCCGGAACGATTCCGGGTCCTGATGTCGTTGTCGGCGATGTTGTCGGACTCGCACAATTCGGTGGCGCAGTCGGAACGCAAGTCGGTTTGGCAGTCGGCACAGACTCGTGCAACTACGGCGTAGTTGATTTGAATTGGTTCGCCAATCCTGTCAACGATCATCCGGTTATTCCGCAAGCTCTCTATCGTCAGAGCGGCGGCACAACAAATAACGAACGCTTCGAGCAAATCGGTCAAGGACAAGTCAAACACGCTTTTACCGCTTTAACGCAAAATCTTTGCGGCTTGGGCTGTAACGGTGTCGGCGGCACACGACTCGGTTCGGGTTGTTCCGATCCGTATTCGGCAAGTTTGAATTCAGGTCCGAGTCTCGGCTCAAAAGCGTGGATTAATCCGTTCACCGGCGAATATCCGCGAAACGATTCGGCAACACCGAATAATAATCACACCGGACATACGCACGCCGGACCGACGCACAGAATTCTGACCGAACAGAGCAATTTGAACACCACGCTCAATCCGGGCGCAACCTATTTTGCCGAAGCGCAATATGTTACGCCGCACGAATATACTTGGTGTCAAACAAACCCGACGCAGTGCAATATGTATAACAATGTTTCATATCGCCAATACAACGTCAGCGGAACAACCGGCACATTCAGTTTCTCGGCTGCCGGCACGACGCAACGCCAAAAACCGGCGATTTTTGCTTGGACAGGCGCGTCAATCAGCGAATTCAGACCGTTTCCCGGACAAGACGGCGCGGCTTACATTGCTTACAAAGTAACGCAAACTTCAGCAAATGTTTGGCATTACGAATACGCGGTTTATAACCAAAATCTTGACCGCGCCATTCAATCGTTCGGCGTTCCCGTCGGAACAGGCGTAACTTTGAGTAACGTCGGATTCTATGCTCCGCCGCAACAGGCAGCCTCGACCGCCGACGGAACAATGGGAAGCACCGGATTCAGCAATACGCCGTGGTCTCCCGTGCAAGGTTCGGGCGCATTAACGTGGAGTTCGGAATCATTAGCACAAAACCCGAATGCAAACGCAATTCGCTGGTCAACGATGTATAATTTCCGCTTCGATTCAAATCGTCCGCCGACAACGGCAAACGCGACCGTCGGATTCTTCAAATCAGGCACACCATTTAATGTCCAAGTTCAAGTTCCGAGCGCGGCGATAACGTCGGTTTCGGTTTCCGGTCGTGTAACCAATACCGGCGGACAAGGAATTAACGGTGTTCGCGTTTCGCTGACCGATGCCAGCAGCGGCGGTCGTATCAGCGCAACGACAAATGCGTTTGGATATTATCAATTTACAAATATCACGACGGGAATTTCATACACGATTGCTCCGGTTTCAAAACGCTACAGTTTTACGCCTGTAACGACAACGATTAACGATAATATATCGAATCTGGATTTCACGGGAACTCCTTTGTAATTCGGGCTAAAAAGCAAATAAAAAAGACGGTCATTGTGCCGTCTTTTTTATTGTCCGAAATTGAGATTTATTTAAATAGACAACTTTCCAAAATAAAAAACAGAAGGAATTTACCAAATAGAAACATAGAACACATAGATTTTTTCTTTGGTTGATAATTTATTTGGCTGAAATTGATGGAAACGACTTCAAAAAAGATTTAATTTCTATGTTTTCTCTGTTTCTATGTGGTAAAAATTATTTTGGAAAGATGTCCAATTAATCAAAACCCTGAAGCGGTAACGCACGGGCTTAGGGTAAAAGTTTGGCGATTTCCAAATTCTCGCCTTCTGATTTTTGAAAATCAAACTGTGCGGCTACCGCTGTTCCGAAACCGAAAAGAATCCATAAATGCCGCGCATCTTCGTAAGAGCCGGTTAAACTCTGATAGAAAAACATATCCGCAAACGCCAGCAATAAACAAAATTTAGCCGTTTTGTAAAATTCATTCTCCGAAGGCTGGCGTTTTAGCTTAAAAACGACGAACCAAACAATCGCAAAAAAAGTAATAAACCCGACTAATCCGGTTTCTCCTAAAACGCTGATGTAAGTATTATGAGCATCCGTGAGAAGTTGGTTTCTTCCCGAAGGATCTGTAAATCTCGATTCTGCTACGGGCATTCCTATTCCGCGCCCAAGAATCGGATTTTGCAGAAAAGTTTGAAATCCGGTTTTCCAAGCCTCCGCGCGATGCGAAGGAGAAAAGTTACCGTCGGTCAATGGAATTTTGCTTCCGTCGGGCGAATAGGCGAATAAAGTTATCGAAGCGACAAATAAAGAAACAACGGCAGCAGATACGCCCGCGAATAAAATTAAACGGCTTAAAAAGCGATTTTTACTATTCTCAAATCTTTTTTGTAAAAAACAACTCGTGCTTAATAAAACGCCGCCGATTCCGGGTGTTAAGGTAAAAAACAAGACTATCCAAAAAGCAAAAGCGAACAGTCTGAATTTATTATGCTTGAGCCAACCGACCGAAACCATCAAAATTACAAGCATCCAACTTAAACCCAAAAAATTACAAAACATTGACGGATAATCAAAAAAACCTTCGATACGCGGATAATCGCCGACGGGCAAACTCCCGAAAATTGGATGAACAACCAAATTTTGTTTGGGATTTTTGAGTCCGGCATAAAATAAGACGATGCCCGCAAGACTGCAAAATAAACTTAAGCCCGTGCCGAAAATCCACGCTTTCAAAACTTTTTTGAAAATGTCCGCCGAACTTAAAATGTTGAATGTCAGGAACGCGATAAGAATTAAGTAAAACTTACCTAAAAGTTTAGCCGCGCTTTGCGAAGGATTAACCGATGAAATGGTTGAAAGCGTAACCGCAATGGCATAACCAGCCAGAAACAGATAGAAATAACTCCAACGAACCTTTTTAATCTTTAAAATCAACGCCAAAAACCAAGCAATCAGCGCAACTACAAATATCAAGTCCGATAATTGCAGTTTTTGACCGAGAAATCTAAATTGAAGCAATGAAGAAAACGAAAGCGTGATAACAAATGCAATAAAAAGCCATTCTTCTACTTTAAATTTCTCAAACCAATTTTTCGACATAAAAAGCCGTCATCCGAAACTACTGTAATTTTGATTTGACGGTTTCGCTGACCATTTTGCCGTCGGGATTTTTGCCTTGCAATTTGGCAATCGCGGCTTTCATAACCGCGCCCATTTCCTTTATCGAAGATGCGCCGGTTTCGGCAATTGCCGCTTCGACCGCCGCCGTAACTTCTTCTTGTGAAGCGGCTTGCGGCAAATATTCTTCCAAAACAGACAATTCGGCTTGCTCTTTTTCGGCAAGTTCGGCGCGTCCGTTGGCGGTAAATTGCGCGATGGAATCTTTGCGCTGTTTGACGAGCGTTGTCAAAATCTTTGTAACTTCGTCATCAGACAACACCGCGCCGATACCGCGTTTGTTTTCTTCATTCATCACGGCGGCTTTCGCCATTCGCAGAGTCGAAAGCCGATTTGCATCTTTCGCTTTCATCGCTTGCGTCATATCGGCGACAATTTTTTCTTTCAAATTCATAACATTTACCATTTACCATTTATCATTTATCATTTATCGTTTGATTAAAGTATTCGTTTATTCGTCAGATAATGCTAAATGATGAATGGTAAATGATAAATGATAAATGATAAATCTTCAATGAAACTACGATGGCAATTCGGCATAATCGCCGGAATTTTTTTGGTAGCCTTTACGCTTTATCCGCAATTTAAGATGCTTTACTTGCGCGGCGACGATTGGCAAGGTCATTACGCCTACAACGACATTGACGAAGTGGCGTATGCTTCTTACGTTAAGGCTTTGATTGACGGCAGACCGCGCAAAAACGATCCTTACACGGGACGCGATGACGCGCCTGAAAAACCGCAAGAAGAATCTTTGTTTTCGATACAATTTGCCGCGCCTTACACGATTGCGATTCCGGCGCGTATTTTCGGCATAAACGCGCCTTGGGCAATGACAGTCGGCGGCGCATTTGCCGGATTTTTTGCCGCGCTGGCGTGTTTTTGGTTGGTCGGAAAATTGACCGACGATTCGCTGTTTGCAATGGCGGGAACGCTCGTAATTTTAGCCGGCGGCGCGATTTTTGCGGGCGAAGGCGCGATTGGCGAAATTACCGGCTGGAGTTATGCTTATCCATATTTTCCAGCGTTTCGCCGCTACATTCCAGCGATGCCGTTTGCCGCGTTTTTTTCAATGATGGCGTTGGTTTGGCTTTTAATTAACAGCGAAAATGAACGCAAAAGAATAATTTATTGCGTTCTTGCTTCGTTCTGTTTTGCCTTCACGGTTTTTTCCTATTTTTACACTTGGACGACTGCCGCCGCGTGGCTTGGAACAGTTTTTATCTTGTGGCTGATTGCGCGTCCAGAAGGCTTTCGGCGCGATTTCAAAGCGTTTCTCGCACTCGGCGCAGGTTGTTTGTTTGCCTTAATTCCCTACGCAATTTTGCTCTCAAAGCGTTCGCACACGATGGATGACGTTCAACTTCTTGTGCATACTCGTGCGCTTGATTGGGCGCGTGTTCCCGAATACATCAGCGTTGTCGTTTTGGTAATTTTAGCAATCGGGCTTTTGCTCAAAAAGATTTCGATAAAAGAACGCGAAACGCTTTTTGTAATTTCATTTGCGCTCGTTCCGATAATCGTTTTCAATCAGCAAATCATTACCGGACGTTCGCTTCAACCGATTCATTATCAGGTATTTATCGGAAATTATGTCGCAGGATTAGCATTAGTTGCGGCAATCGGAATTATCTTAAAAAAATCGGATTGGTCTAAAACTTTAATGCCGAAAATCGTTTTTTCGATTATCGCTATTCTGGCGGCGGTTTGGGGCTTTGTCGAATGTCATTACACCGTGCGGATTTTGGACGATGCAAACGTCGAACGCGATAAATCAATGCCCGTTGCAAAGCGTTTGACGGAACTCGGAAAATTGGAACAGAATCCGCATAAATCCGTAGTTTTTCCGCTTTCGATGACGCAAGGCGACGATATGCCGACGGTTGCGCCGCAAGCCGTTCTCTGGGCGCGTCATCAGCACGTTTTCGCGGGCGTAACGTGGCAAGAAAACAAAGAGCGTTATTATCAATATCTCTATTTTCAAAATGTTGACGATAAACAACTTGCCGAATCAATCAAACGCGGCGATTACGTTTCGATGATTGCGCTTTTCGGTTGGGGCAGACACACTGACCGTCTGAATTCGGAATTTAAACCTCTGAGCTACGGTGAAATTGACGAAGAAGCCCGAAATATGGGCGCGTATCTCAAAAATTTCAACCCGCGTTCATCGCCCGAAACGATTCTTTCCTACGTCGTCGTGCCGAAAGATTGGCAAGTTAATTTCACAAATCTCGATAAATGGTATGAACGCGCCGAAGCCGAAACTCACGGTGATTATCTGCTTTATCGTGTAAAATTAAAATAGTTAGTTATCCGTGGTCAGTTATCCGTTGTTTTTTCTTTGCAACGGACAACTGACCAACTCATCCTACGCATTTGGTTTGATTTTGCGGCTTTGCCGCCCGATGTGCGGAAAGGCTATGCCTTTCCGTTCGCATTCTCAAGAAATTTGAGGCTGCGCCTCGAATTTCGGCGCAAAAAGTGAGGCATAGCCTCAACTTTTTGGAGGTAACTTTCGGAAAGGCACAGCCTTTCCGCACATCAGCGGGCATAGCCCGAAAAAATCCCTCATCGCGGAAGGTGAGTAACTAACAAAAAAATGACCGCCAAGGATGAAGGCGGTCAAAATATGTATTGCTGTAAAAAATTTTAAAAAACCAAAATTATGCGGCAAGAAGATCGTTAGAAGTTTCCGCGAAAACTCTTCTGCCATTAAGAGCATCGTCAATGATTTCGCGCACGGCTGAAGCATCGGGATTGACATCCATTTTGGCACACGCCTTCAGATGTCTGATGATTCCTTCCGTTGCGATTTCCACCGCCGTGCCGCCCAATTTTGCGAAACGACGCGCTTGAATATGGTCAATTTGCAGGATTCTGTCCTGCAATGTCATTTGTTTTGCTGCTGCTACCACGTTATATTCTCCTTTCTTCTTTTTAGTTAATAAAGCCATACGTTTATATTGTGAAATTTGTTGCAAAGCAACTAAAATCACCGAAAAAGACTTGTTTTCTTTTTCTTTATTTAGAAGAAATTTTCAACTGAAAAGTTGCTGATAATTTATATCTATCGGTAAATTCCCCAACGTATGAAAGTATCTTATCAGAAAAATTTCGGTTTGTCATCATTTTTTTTTTACAGTTTTGTAACTTTGTTCAGAGTATCGCCTTCTGGCAATGTTTTGCCCCGCTTTGAAGGCAAACATTTCACGAATTAAGACACAACTCCGAACAAAAAAAAGACTGCCGAATCTTTCAATTCAAGCAGTCTTTTTTAATCTAAAATGAAAAAACTATGTTTAATCTACTGCATCTTTCATAGCTTTACCGAGACGAAATTTAACGGTCGTTTTCTCAGGAATATTGATAACTGCGCCGGTCGCCGGATTGCGTCCTTCACGCGCTTTGCGAGTAGCTTTTACCAATTTTCCGAAGCCCGGAAGAGTAAATTCTCCGTTTTGTTTGACTTCCGACGCTGCCATTGCTGACAATGCGCTGAAGAACTCTTTCGCTTGAGCTTTTTTCAAGCCTGTTTTATCCGCCAATTCGTTAATAATATCCGTTTGTGTCATTTTTGCCATAATTTATTGTGTAACCTCCAAAGTTAGTTGTGATTAAAAATATTAATTGATTTAACATTTTTGTCTGCATAATTGCAAACCGTTCCGAGGGATTTTTAATAACCAATCCTTAATATTTGATTGGTCGGGGCGAGATGATTCGAACATCCGACCTCTCGGTCCCAAACCGAGCGCTCTACCAGGCTGAGCCACGCCCCGAATTTTGAAATCGTTTCATATAAGAAACACTATCAAATGCCGAATTTTACAGGCGAAAAATGCGTTGGTCAAGTCCGATAATCTAAAAAACCCGTAAAAATCGAATTATTTCCCGAATTGCCCGCGCCCGATGACTGATTTCGTGTTTTATATCTGCCGAAAGTTCGCCGAAAGTCTGCCCGAAACCTTCGGGAATAAAAACCGGATCATAACCGAAACCATTTGTTCCGCTTACACTTAGCGCAATTTCTCCGTCGCAGATGCCTTCCGCCAGATGAATTATTTCGCCAGATTCATTCGCCAAAGCCATCACGCAAACAAATCTCGCGCTTCGATTATCTTTTTCTTCCAATTCATTCAACAATTTCCCGATTTTTTCAGAGTCCGACGCATTTTCGCCCGCATAACGCGCCGAAAAAACTCCCGGCACACCGCCCAAAACATCAACTTCCAAGCCAGAATCATCCGCCAAAGCCCAAAGATTCGTTTTTTGAGAATATTCCCGCGCCTTCAAAACCGCATTTTCCGCAAACGTCGCGCCCGTTTCTTCAACGTCCGCAACATCGGGAAATTCGTTCAAACTCCGCAAATTAAACGACGAATTTTCAAGTAATTTCTCTAATTCCCTAACTTTCCCGACATTTTTTGTCGCAATTAATATCTGCCTGTCGTCCCTCATAATTTGGCTTTGCATCGAATAAAATAATACCAAAAATCAATTATTTTTAATTAAATAACCGAAGTTGCCGATTATATTATTTAATCTTTTTTCTTCAAAACGGCAAAGGTGGCTTTCGTGAAAAATTCTTCGGTTACGGGAAGTCTGGAAAGTCTTTCGAGATGCTTTCCGATTTTGAATTTTTTGCCGCCGAAGCCGATGTTTTCGAGATGTTGAATATCAAAAGGCAGTTTTTTGATTAGTCCGCGAAAACGGCGAATTGTGATGTGGTTGAGATATTCGTCCCATTTTTCTTTGTCGAGAAACGGATTCGGTTTGCGCTTGCCGGTTTTTTCGTCCAAATAATAACAGGCAACATCATAATCGGGCGAATCGTAGAGATGCGCGGCGACTTGCAGAAGCGTGTCCATCGAAAAAACCGAATTTGCCCAAGGCATCGGGATAATGTCTTCGAGATGCGAACCGTAAGGCGTAAGCCAAGTGCTGAAATGAAGCAGCAAAATTCCGTCGGGGCGCAAAACGCGCTGACATTCCAATAAAATTTCGCTCGGTTGACTCAAATGCTCAAAAGTATCAATCGAATAAATTATGTCAACGCTTTCATCAGGCAGAGGAATTTTATTCGGCGTAGTTTGGACGAATTCGATTTGGTCGCCGTAATTTTCGCGGGCAATTTGCAAGGCTTCGGGATTGATTTCTGCGCCGATGGCTTTAAAATTTTCGTGCTGTAAAAAACTGTCGAGCAAATATCCGCGATTGCATCCGAGTTCCAAAACGGTTTTGCCTTCAAAAGTCGCAAACGGTTTAAAGAGTTCCTGATATTCTTCGATTTGCTCGACGCGGTCGGCAACATAATTTTCCATCGAATCGAACCGCGTGATTTCGTCTTTGCGAAACCCGAAACGCTTCAAAGGTCCTTTGCCCAAAAACAATTTTGAAATTGCCAAACAAACTTTCGGTGATATGCCGTTAACCGGCGGAACGGTTTTTATATTTTCTACTGCATTCATAACTTTGCTAAAAATAAATCACAATTATACAGAAGTAATTACCGGAAATTTCCAATTATTTCGCCGGTATCATTTGCGCCTGTGCAATTTGCAAAGTATTTAGTCGTTTCTTAATCTTTCTATTTCTTCAACTTTCAAGCCTGTCGCCGTCGCAATATTTTCACTATCCAAATTCAATCGAATTAAGTTTTTCGCAACCTCAATCGCTTTAATTCTTTCACCTTCAACTTTTCCTTCGTCAAAAGCCCCATCTCGTGCCGTTTCAATGACGGCGTGCATATCCCAATACACCTTCAGACTTTCTTCGTATTTTTGCATCTCTTCCTGATTGAATTTGCCGATTTGGGCTAATTCAAACAACTTGCTGAAAACTCTTTCTTGCAGTTTCGACGGTCTTTCCTGCAATCTTGGTAAATGTTTCAACACATACAGCCATTTATCAAAACTCGTTTCTAATTCTTCTAAAGTCTTCGTAAATTTCGGCATTTCCAAATAAATGAAAGTCAATTTGTCGTAAAATACGTTGCCGAAGTTGTTTCTTAATTTTACTTCGTGCAAAACTTCATCATTGTTGATGTTTTCGGCAAACACAAAGTCCAAAATCCCGACAAAATAGACTGCCGAAAGTTCATAATTCCAAACTTCGCCTTTTTTTGCTTGTTGATTCGGAAAGGTGGCGTAATAAACGCTTCTGTCTTTGAAGAAATTCTGGCTCGCCTTTTGCATTTTCACGATAAATTTTTCACCGCTCAGACTTTTACAATAAAGGTCGAACATTACGTTTCTATCGAGTTCGGAAATGCCGAGATGTTCAGTATTGAGATAAGTCAATTCCTTGATTTGATGTTTTTGGGGCAAAACCTGATTGAGAAAATCAATTAATACATCCTTATCCGTTTCTTCGCCAAAAATCTTCTTAAAGCCGAAGTCTGTAAAAGGATTGACATATTTAACTTCCATAATGGCTTGATTTTACAGCAAAAAAGAAGCAATCTCAAACAGATTTTTTTTACTGTTTTTCCGCGCTCCGAATTGCTTAAAAATGTGGAAGATTTTCTGAATGTTTGGAGATAATTTTTTCATTTCCCAAACCATTGATTGCGGCAATTTGCAAGGTGTTCAAAATTATTTTATCGGGACGCATAAAATTTAGATAATAATGGCGGTTATTTTCCATAATTTGACGGCGTAACTCGTTATCTTCAAACAATCTTACAACTTTTTCAACGCATTGTGCGGGCGTTTCAAAGTTCAGATAGTTTTTGTTTTCTTCAAAATCGCCCGTAACTTCGTAATGCAATTTCTCCGAAACGATTGCTTTTGCAAGCGCAACGTATTCGGCGATTTTCCAACCGTTTGAGCCGCAAAGTCCGGTTGTCGCAATGCAAATCGGAAACGTCTTTAAGATTTTGAGATATTCGCTCTGTTTGGAAACGCCCGCGTTCGGCAGAAGACAATCTTTAAATTTCGTTTGCGAATAATCGTCAACCGCTAAACCGCCGAAAAATCTTGCGCCGAATTCTTTTCGTAAAAGCCTCACACATTCGGCGCGTGTTTCGTTAATCGCTTCGGTTTGAGTTTTTTGCTTTTTATCTTCTATCTTTTCGGGATTCCAAGCCCGCGCCATAAAAATGACTTTCGGCTCGATTTGTGGGCGTGGCAAATCTTCAAAAATATTAAAGCCGGACGCGCCGCCGAAGGCTTTCAAAACGATTTTCAACTTTTCTTTTCCTTGATAAAATTTGCTTCTCGCCAACAAAAAACGGTCAAAATTACCAGCGTAATTTTCATAATTCAACCCAAACGGAAAAACTTTTTCGCGTCCTTCGAGATTCTCAATAAGTTTCGGCGAATAGCTCCGCTTAAAATAAAAATCAACACCTTCCAAAAACGCCGGCTCAATATTGCCGCAATCGTGCATATCGTAATAAAGCGTTATCTCATTGTTTATGATGACCTTTATATGAAGTTCCTCAAATTTTCGCAAAGGAATCTGTTTGATTTGTTGCGAAAGATTAATTCTGCCTTGTTTATAAAGCAGAAAAAAACCTGTATAAATTTGCTGAAGATGCTGGAAATCGGAAAAACTGATGATTTGGCAATTCGGTTTTTGCATTTTGTAATGAAAAAAAGCGGATGTCCAAATGGAATTTGGACATCCGCTTTAGGTTAGAATCTAACGAACATAAGTGGAAGGAGTAGGAATATCACCGCTCGAACCGAATAATATTTCTCCGGCATTGTTTATATACCATCTGCCGTTTGAAGGTCGCCAAACGGCAATGCTCGCTTTGCCGTCGCCGTCGTAGTCAGCCGGAACGGGAACATCGTTAGTTTGTCCATATCCCAGAACAGTCAGAGGTCCGCCCGAACTGTTGCGAATATACCAAACTCCGGTAGAAGGTCGCCAAACCGCAATATCGGTTTTGCCGTCGCCGTCATAATCGGCAGGCGTTACTTTATCACCAGTTGCGCCGAATTGTGTGATTAAAGTTCCGGCTGTGCTTTGTTGGATATACCAAGTCGCAGTTGAAGGACGAAAAACGGCTAAATCAAATTTACCGTCGCCGTCATAATCACCGGGCGCGGGAATATCGCCCGAAGTTCCGAACGGTGCGGCATAAAACGAAAGGTCTTCGCTTCTGAGAATAAACCACTCGCCGGTCGAAGGTCGCCAAAATGCCACGTCAGCTTTGCCGTCGCCCGTGTAATCGCCTTGCACAGTCAAATCTGAAGCCGCACCGAATTGATAAGCAATCACACTCGAATCACTGCTTTTGCGAATCCACCATTGCCCCGAAGACGGACGGTAAATAGCAATATCCGTTTTACCGTCGCCGTCATAATCCGCCGGAGCCATCGTATCGCCCGATGATCCGAATTGGAGTTGGAAGAATCCATTCGTGCTTTGCTGCAAATACCAATTCAAATTCGATGGACGAAAAACAGAAACATCGGCTTTGCGGTCATTATCATAATCAAACAAAGTCCGCTGATTTGAAGCCGTGATTGAATCGAAATTTGCCACCACGCAATTACAATTCGTATCGCCCGGCGCATTGCTAACCATCACCAACCGCAAAATCCGTGTTCCCGAAACAGGCAAATAAAGCGGTGCTTTGACAATGTTGAAATTGCTCCAACCGCCCGTTGAATGGACTGTAACATCGGTTGAAATAACACAATTAGTTACACCGCCAGCAGTCGTCGGTTCACAAACTTCAAGGCGGAATTTCCCTTGAGCAAATGATTGAGCGTAACCCGAAGAATATTTAACCGCAAAATTATACAATCCGGCTGACGGAACATTAACCGTATATTCAAGCCATTCACCCGCCCGTGCAGTATTAACGGCAAATCCGTTGCTCGCATTTGAGTTAGAAATAATATCAACAGTTTCAACAGGATTTGAGCGGTAAATGCTACTGCCTGTTTCGCCGCTTAATTCAATTTCATTATAGGCAATGCCTTGTCCGCCGTTGTCAAAATTCTCAACTTCAATAATCGTGCCTAAAATACTTGGCGTATTCGGTCCCGGATATGGCGTTTGAGTTGGTGTTGTTCCGCAATTACCGGAAACTGTGCAAGAAGTTCTTGCAGAAATAACAGGATAATTTGCTCCTGGATTAGTTGCATCTGATGCTTGGTTTGTATAAATACTTGAAGGCAATAACTGATAATTTCCTCCCGCATAATTAGTAAAACCGACGCTAGGAAAATTGGGTCTGTCAACCGGATAACAATTGGTAAACGGATTTGGCAATGTATTGCAGGAATTTCCGCCATTCGGATATATAGAAGGATTAATTTGTTGAAGACTGTCAATAACCGGAAAAACATTTTTTGAGAGAGTCCACGTTCCCTGTGTTGGAGTTTCAGGATAGCTAGTTGCCTCTTTTAGGGCATTCTCCCCAAATATGCTACTCGGCACGGAAGCTACAATACCATATCCATTCAATCCAATAATGGAGTTTTTTAAGGAAAATCGAAAGGTCTGATGTGCGCCAGTAAAACTGAGTGAATTAAAGGCTGAAAAAGCTGTAACATGGTCTAATTGAATATCATCAACTGCGCCAGCTTGAGCAAAAATTCCGTTTCCTGTTGGATTATTGTTAATAATTAGGTCTGTAATGTCTTCAAAAAGCACATTTCTGATTATAATATTGTTAGGTTTTAGTCCAACAAATCGAGGGTCTCCGCCACCTTGTTGACCATTCATCAAAACGAAACTTAGTCCGCCTTGAACATGACTAACTCTGCTATTTTCCATTACAATATCTTCACAAATCACCCAAAATCCCGGTGGTTCGCTTGGAGAAGACAAAACAGTTGAACTAAAAACTATAGCAAAACTTTGTCCGCTTACCCAATGATGTTCAAAAACGCAACCTTCAATATACATTTGTCGGGCATTTTTTATTTCAAAGATATTCTTGACTGTGTAAGTTGCCGGAGTGGTGTTCCAACTAAGTCTTTTGTCGAAAAAGCATCGCCGAAACTCAATATTTCGAGTAACCAAATCATCAAGCGAATGACCTCCGCCATAAATGACATTTTCCGATGAGGCTTCAAGAAATGTATTGTTATAAACGTGCGCTCCTCGACCATTGACGGTATAAACAGCCTGACTATCGGTTGTATTTACAGGCATTTTAATATTGCCGAACCACGAAGAAATCATCGCCACTTTGTAGCCATCGTTTAAAATTCCGTGCCTGACATTTCTTGAATCCGGCGGATTAATGACACAATGTTCAAAAATTATTTTTGATGGATTATCGGATGGCGAAGTTTGGTCTCTACCTATTTCCACTATCGTAGTTTGATTTTCACTTATCGTTTGGTCATCGGAAGATTCAAATTTTATGCCGACAAATCTTATTTTTGAAGCACCATTTCCAATAAGTAGCGCGGGAATATAATACAAACGCCCTTTTATCGTTGCTAAACTTGAGGCATTTGTGGTTGGATTGATGCGATTCTGAATATTAGGCATTGTCCCACTTGAACGAATAGTTACATAATTACTGCAACTTCTTATTGGTAATGTCGCATCAGTTTCATTTGTTGCTATTAACGTAGTTCCAGCAGGAATGATTATTTCTTCCTTGCAATTTAAATATTCTTGTCTGAGTTGCGCCATTGAGGTTACTGTTGCCGAAGATTGTGCCGAATGCGATGTAACAGTTACCGTAGTTGAAAGCACAGGTGCCGCACTTCCGCTCGAATTTTTAATGGTTAGCATTAGATTGTAAGTGCCGGGCGAGAGATAAGAGTGAGTTGCCGACAAAACATCATTACTCGTGTCGCCATCCCCCCAATTCCAAATAATTTTACTAACTCCCTGAGAACCTGAAGCATCTACTTCAATCGGTTCGCCTGCCTTGACCGAAATTCCATTAGAATTCCAATCTCCACTTGCTATTGCTGTTGGAGTTTGCGAAGGGTTATTAACCGTAATGGTTGTCAAATTGCTTTCAATACCGTTATATGTAGCTTTAATGCTGGTTGTTCCTGCATTAAGACCTTTTATTCTTACCCCTAAAGGACTTTGCTCATTAATTTCCAAAGCTACGATTGAACTGTTTCCAACAATACTAAATGTTGGAATAAGATTCGGATTAGGTTGTCCATTTACATAAACAGGTGCCATTAATGTCTTTGTCTTGCCAACATCTAATCTAATTGATGAAGTTGGAAAAAGTTTCACAACCGTCTGAGCCTTTATGACTGTATAAAAAGAATTCATAAGCAACAGTAATAAAAGCATTTTAATCAAACCCGCAAATTTTTCGTTTTTCATATTTTCTCCTTCTTATTTTGGTTTTACTGACAGTAAGTAGAGATACTTACAAAGAAATTTGAATAAAAAATACGTGAACGCTATCGGAAAAAATCAGGTCCAAAGCATTTACCAAATCAAATTTCTTCGTTTTTACCTTTATTTACTTGAGTTTTTAGAACAAAATGGCTTAAGATTCAGATAGTTAGACGCTTTATCTTTAGCACCATTCGTTCTAAAGTTGAGCCGATACAGTCGGAGTTGCAAGTGCCGTTGCGACTCCGATTTTTTATCAGCTCAAAACTTTTACAAAAAAACCTGAATATTTCTACGCACAGAAATATTCAGGTTTTTTAATTTAGCTTTTGCCACGAAATATAGTCTGCGTGGCAAAGAAATATTCTTATTAAATTTGTTATTGTCTTGTAACATTGGAAACCTCTTCGGGTTAAAAATAGTTTTCCAATACTTCAGACGCTCGAAAATTTTTCCATTTTACAACGGAAAACAAAGCGAGAGAAATATCATTAAAAAACCAGTAAAACTAACTAAAAAATGATTTTACTGACTTTAATAACTTTACTCTAACATTGGAGCGATTATGTGTCAACATAATTTTGTTGCTCCATATTTTCGATTCTAATTCCCGCAAATTCTTTCTTTAACATCTAATTTTACATACGAATCAATTTATTTCCCCATAATTTTTTGAAAATCGGCAATATTCAAACTGCTTCCGATGTCTGCGCCGTTTTTGCCTTTGCCTTTGAAACGGCTGTTGGCGGCGAGGCGAAAATCCTTCTGTGCCGGATTCATAAAACCGATACTTTTGTAATCTTCAATCCAAATATTTCCGGCGGGAAATACCGAATCGGATTTGTTTATTTTCTTGCTGTTAAAAATTATGTTGTTTTGAAAAAGTTTCTGCGCGTCGGCTGATTTGATATTCGGATGACCGTTAATGCCGTAGCTGTCGTGCGCGACGATGTTGTCACGGAAGATAAAATTCTTTGGCATTTCGCCGAAAAAAGTTGTTAGGTTTCCGACGTTAAAACTCGTATTATTGGCAATCAAAATATCTTCGCCGTTTGAAACTTGGATGAAATATCCGCCGTAGCCTTCGGGTTTGTTGGTGATGTCGAGAAAAAGATTATTAACAATCGTCAGACGTTTCAAAGTTTGGCTCGGATGTCCGTCGTCTTTGCCCAAAATGCCGATTCCGGTTGATGCGCTGATGATGAGATTGTCTTTTATCAAAACGTCTTCAATCGTGCTGAACGGAGCTTTGCCGTCCTGATTGCGAACCGTAATCCACATTGCGCTCGAAGTTTGATTGCTGTCAATGACGTTGCCGATGAATTGCAAACGCTTGGCATTTTTTATCTCAAAAGCGTTTTTGACCGTAAATTTTCCATACCATTCGAGCGGTTTGAAAAAATAATTTCCGCGAATTTCGATGTCCGTCGGAATTAATTCGGCGGAAGCCGGATCTGCGCCGCCGAGCAGAACGGTTTCCGCGCCACCTTCGAGATAATTGTTGATAATTTTGACGTTTTTCGTGCCAGACCAACCGGCAATCGCTTGCGTTTCTTCTTGATTTCCGGCAAATCCGGCGAGATAACTGTTTTTGACAATCGTGTCTGCCGAATTTACCGCAATGCCGCGCCGTGTGATGCCGGATTTGTGCGAATGCAGATAACATCGGTCAAACTCGAAGAAACGCGGCACGTCGGCAACCTTCGGGCTGTCGGTGTTCAGATAAATCAGATTGTAAATGTAATCGCCATTTTCGGGCGCAAACTCGATACCGATAAAACGAAAATGATGTGCGCCGTTGTCGGTCGAAACCGCCGAATTTCCCTTACCGCGTGTCAGAATTTTTGCCATCAAATTTGCGTTTGAAGGATTAACCCGTTTATCAACAAGAAGTTGTGCGACGGCGGAACTTTGAATCGTAATGAAATCGTTAATGTTTTTTTTCGGTAATTTCGCTTCGTAATAAGTCGCGCCGGCTTGCAGTTCGATGATGTCGCCACCTTGTGCTTTGTTGATTGCGGCTTGCAAATCGCCGCCTTTCGGCACGCGGATTATCCGTTGATTATTGACCGAAACAATTTCGAGCGGCGCGGCAAAAAGATTAAATTTTTCGCCGAAATTAGCAAACGTGAAAACGGCAATCGCGCTCAAAACAACTAAAATCGCCGACACCGAAAAAATCAGACGCTTGTTCCATCCCGATTTTTTTACTTCTTTCCGACGAACCTGATTACTGTTCATATTTTTGAATTATACTCAAAATTAGAAAAGTCGTAAAAGATTAAATAATCCAAAACATGTCAGAACCGTCTGCGGTAGCGGGCGGTTAATGCGTAATATCAAAATTTTCAATAACAAACGATAAACCGCCCGCTACCGCAGACGGTTCTGACATTATTTCTGCAAAATAAACGAAAATTCTGCCGGGCGCGATTTTTTGAATAATTTCAGCGCGAGTTGTGGCGAAAATCGGACGAGCCAATTTATCATTGATAATTTCGGTTTGCGGAAATATTTATTGGCTTCGGCGATGTGTTTTTGGGCTTCGGAAAATTCGCCGTTGACTAAACAAAGTTTGCCTTTTTCGAGTTCGAGTTCGGCTTCGCATTGCGCCATCTGTTTTTGCCAGATTTCGGTTTCGCGTTCGTTGAAATCGTATTTCTTTTTTATCATTTCGAGCGCGATGATGTTGCGTTCGGAGCGTTTGACGTTGCCGCCGGAAAGATTGTCGGGGCGGACGCGATATTTCAGTAAGATTTCAGATTGATAGCCGATTCGTGCGCCGCATTTCGCAAGCCGAAACCATAAATCGAAATCTTGCGAACGCGGAATATTTGCGTCGAAATTGCCGAATTTTTCAATCAAATCTTTTCTTAAAATCGTGCCGGAAGTTATCACGTTACATTCGCCGGTTATCAAACTTTCCGTCGTAACCGCGCCGACGGACGGCGAATTTTTCATAAAATTTTCGCCTTCAAAATGCGCGTCGCCGAAGATTTCCGCGTCCGCATAAACCATTTCGAGATTTTCTTTTTCGAGAAAATTTATCTGCGAGTCCAAAAAGCGCGGAAGCCAAATATCATCGCCGTCCAAAAACGCAAGAATTTCGCCGCGAGCCAACGAAATCGCCGAATTTCGTGCGACAGACGCACCGGCGTTCGTTTGTTCGGCATAGATTATTTTGTCGAAAAATGGTTCTAAGACTTTTTCCAAAGCCTTCGTATCTTTCGAGCCATCATTAACAACAATAATTTCGTAATCCGTGAAAGTTTGTGCGAAAACCGATTCCAAAGTTTCCGCAATGTAAGGCGCAATATTATAAGCCGGAATAATCACGCTAATTTTCGGCGCGTTATTTCCAATATTTTCCCCATTATTTATTGTCTTAAATTCATCCCTCATCCCTCATCCCTCATCCCTTAATTTCGCGTGTGTGTCATACCAGCCCGGAAGCGAACGGCGAGCGACTCGTTCGAGTTGCGCGATGAATTTTTTGCCGCGTTCTTTTTGCAGCATATAAGAATAATCGCCGAACAGCCAATAAAGCGTGAAAATGCGGTGATAATCTTTTAAAACTTGCTCTTTATTACGCCAATTCCCGCTCGTTTCTTCGCCGAAAACGCCTGACGCGCCTTCATCAAAAACGTATTTTTCGCCGTTAAGCTCAATCGTAAAATCGGTTACGTCTTGTTGAACGGCTTTGAAACGGTCGTAGCCCAGTCGCTCGAACAAATCGAATTCTTCGATTAAATTGTTCCAGATAACTTTTTCCGAACGAATCGAAATATAATCCGGCTTGTTTTCAAATTCGAGCAACGCACGCAAACAAATTTTTTCAGAACCGACAATATCGGCTTTCAAATAATGCGGAATGCCGTATTTTTCGAGCGCGGAAGTGAAATTTACTGCCGGAATTTCGATTTTTTCGTTTGACGTTCCCATCACCTCGTTGCGAAAGGCAAACTCTTTGTCGGTCGTTCCCCAAAAAGATGTCTGCTCATTGCAGTAAAATTCGATAAAATGTCCGCCGCCGTTCCAATTTTCGAGTTCGACGATGCCGCCTTCGACGATGATTAATTTGCCTTCGGCTATTTGGGATGAAAAGCGTTTTTTGCAAAAATCAACATTTGCCGGATTCGCTTCAAAAGCAACCACGTTGAAGCCTTTTTTGAGATAAAAATCCGTGTCCTGCCCGTGATGCAAGCCGACATCGTAAATGAGATTTTTGTGTTTTGGAGTTGATTTCATTTTAAAGTTCAGACATTAACACCTGTTTCATTTGTTTCACGAATCGGCTCCCATTTGGCATAGCGTTCGCCGCTCAGGAATTTGTAAAAACCGATGAGCGACGCGAGATTTGCCAACACGAAATAAAGCGGAATTGCAAAAACGCCCAACTTTTTGCCTTTTCGTTCAAAAAGCCAAGCCGCGAATGCCGCCAGATAAAATAAAATTTGGACGACGAAAAATCCGATAAAAATATTTGAATAAAAATCCAAAATCCCCGACGAAATAAAAATTAAAGCCAAAAAAAGCGGCACGGCATAACGCAAGACTTTGTGCGAAATTAATTCGATTGCATAAAAACCGCTTCGCAACGGATTCATCATCTCGCGGTTGCGCCAGAGGTCTGTAAATGTCTGACTGATAACTCGCACGCGCATCTGAAATTCTTTTCCGGTTTGACGGTTCGTTTCTTCCGTGCAGACGGCATTCGGTTCATAAACCGAGCGCAAATTTTGCCGATAAACGACTGTGCAAATCAAAAAATCGGAACACGCTTCGGGATACATCGGTTGATATGCGGATTTGCGAACGGCATACAAACAACCCGACGCACCGATCAGCGAACACGCGCGACTTTCGGATTCTTTAATAAAAGTTTCGTAATTCCAATAGCTTTTCGCGCCTTTGCCAACGCCCGAATCGGTTTCGTCAACATAAACCAATTTGCCCGCGACGCATCCGATTGTTTCATCTGCAAAATTCGGCAAAATCGTTGTTAAGACATCGGTTTTGTAATTTGTCGTGGCATCGGAAAACAAAATTATCTCGCCGTTTGCTTGTTCAACGGCTTTGTTTTGCGTAAAAGTTTTGCCCATTCTGCCTTCTTGCCGAAAGAGTTTTACGCCGTTTGCGGCAAATTCTTTGACGATTTCGTCGGTTTTATCGGTCGAACCGTCGGAAGCGACGAGAATTTCTAATTTCCCTTTTGGATAGACGAGTTGCAGAGTATTTTCGATTTTAGCGCGAATCGCTTTTTCTTCGTTGTAAGCCGTAATTAAAATCGTAACCGTCGGCGCAAAATCATCTTTTTTAACGGAAATCGGACGCAGAACGGCGACCAGCCAAACCAAAAACGGATAGCCGACATAAACATAGAAAAGCGCGGTAACGCTTGTCCAAAAAATAATTTGTGCAATCAACGGAATCAATTTTTAATTTTTACTCCAATCCCAAAGCGGTTCGGGTTTTATGCCTTCGGGCAAACCTTTTTCGATTTGGTAAATCCTTCTTAAGGCAACGGCATAAGCAACCAGATAATAGATAAACCAGAGATAAGCCACCGACACGAAAAAGCTCGAAACCATATAACCGACGATGCTCGCCTGCAAACCGATAGAAACATAATAGAACCAATCAGCTTCATCTTTCTTAAAAAGCGTCCGTTCGATTGCGCCGAGTTTGCGAAACGGACTAATCATAAATATCAAATATGCAATCAAACCTAAAATTCCGAGTTCCGCCGAAACTTGCGTAAATGAATTATGCGTTACCAGATTGCGAATGCCGACAATCGGAAAATTGCCGATGCCGATGCCCCAGGGATTTCTCAAAGTTACGAGTATCGAGCGTTCGAGCAATTCTCTGCGTTGATCAGACGAACCGACCGGATCAGCCGCAAGCCCGAAAATCGAAAGAATCCGCACACCGTAATTGCCCGGCGCAACCAAGATAAATATAGTGCCGACGACGATTGAAACAATGCTCACGCCCAAACGCTGGCGGCGACCGAGTTTCCAAACCATCACGACAGATGCCGCAACTAATCCTAAAAATCCGCCGCGTGAATATGTTACCGTATTTGCCGAAACAAAAAGAATCGCCGCCGCAAAATAAACAACACGCATGACGCGGCTTTTGCTCGCAAGCCCTAAACAGACGGCAAGCGGAATCATCGTTACGAGATGCAATGCAAGATCGTTCGGGTTGCCGAAAAGTCCTTTTACGCCGACATCTACGCGATAACCTTCGGCGTTGAGTTCGCCGCGCATAAACATACTGATTGCGATATAACTCAGATAAACACCGACCGAAAGCGAAAGCCACATCAAGCCCATTAACCGCCGCCGAGTCCGCAAAACATTGACCATGACGACGAACATCAAAACGGCTTTGATAAACGTATCGTTAAAAGTTTCCCAAGCCGTCGGCGGACTTTTGGCAATCGGCATCGTTACCAAAGCAATCAGAGCCATTGCGAAAATACATTTTACTTCGGTCGGAAAAACCGTAAAGGTGCCTTCGGTCGTAAATTGCGTCGGAATATAAATTATCAAAGTCGCCATCGCCACGATAAACGCCGATGTCGAAAGAAATCCGAGTTCGGGAATCAATTCGTAAGGACGAAAAAGCACCAAAATCGAAAAAAGATAAAGCCCGCAATATGTCAAAAAATGTCCGTTTCGTTTGAGCCAACGCTCACCGTCTAAAAGTTTGCTGTCGCGTTCGGTGGATTTTTCTTCCTTTTTCCGTTTCGATTCTTCGGCAAACGTGAGTTCTTCTTTTGCAGGAATTTCCGTTTTGATTTCAGGCTTTTCCGTCTGAATTTGCGGCACAAAAAAATCCGTCTCAGCCGTTTCGGTTTGCACCGCAACAGCTTCGGACGGAAGTTTTTCTATTTTATTGTAAGGATTTACTAAACTTTCGAGAACCGCAATTTCTGCATTCGGCGTTGACGGTTTTAATGTTTCTTGCCCGCCGCCGTTCGCGCCGTTCGTTTTTTTGCGAAGCGTTTGATAATCGGAACTTGTGTTGCTGTTTGCAGACATTGGAAAAGTAAAAAGTAAAAAGTAAAAAGTAAAAAGTAAAAAGTAAAGAAATGTCGGGGAAATGAGTTTATTGTAAAGCTAAAGAGGCGTTATTGTAAATTTGCAATCGTGAGATGCAATTATTTTTTACTTTTTACTTTTTACTTTTTACTTCCGTTAGGCGGCAACTTCGACTGCAATCAAATCGCGCACTTTATGGCGCAGAGCTTTTTCAAATTGGCGGGCTTCATTTACGCCGTTAAACGAAAGCGATTGCAAATTCGATTCGATGCGTTTGCGGTAATCGGAAACGAGCGAATCCGAAACGCCGAGCATATCTGCAACTTCGAGTTGCGTTCCGCTGTCGGAAATCAAATAACAATACCACAAAACATTAATCATTCGATTGTATTGCTTTTCTTTTCCGCGCACCGATTTATTTAAATTTATCAGAAAATCGTCAACAAACCCGACTGCCGTAACTTCCGCTTCGCGCCGTAAAACATTAGCTTCGGGCGTTTCGCGGGTGTCCGCCGGATCGTATTCGTATTTATTATTTTCGTCGTCGTCCGAACCTGAGCCAATCGGCACGAGATAAATATCCATCACCGGCAAACGCGACATCACGAACGAACGCAACGAACGAACATCAACAGGCGAATCAACTGCTTTAAAAACTTTAATTATCAACTTTTCAAGGTCAACATTGCTGATCACGATTTGCGCGTCGCCCGTGCAACCGACCATTCGCGTATCGCGGCTGTGAAACGAAACAACCTTCACGCGCTCTTCCATTTCCGGCACATTGCGGCGCGTTTTACTGTCTCCCCAATCTGCCAAACCGTATTGTCGGTCTGCCAGCCGTCGGTGAATTTCCAAATTCCCGATGTTGTCGAAACGCTTGAAATTTTTGCTCGTCTGAATTAATGTCGAAACCCGCCGCGCCAGACGATAACTTTCAGGATAGCGTTTGCGAAGTTCGGCGGTGAGCAAATTCGTGAGTTCGATTTGCGAGATTTCCGCTTCGATTTCCGAGTCCGTCATTTCCGTATCGAGATAATGCTGAAAGCGTTCTTTGCTAAGTAAAGCGACGAAAAGTTCCTGTGTCATATCCGTGTAAGCATTAGCCTTACCTTCTTCGACCAGAAATCCGGCGCGTTTTGAAGCGCGAACCAACGGATGCGACGAAACGATGCGATGAAGCTCCGTCCAAATTTGATTGACATCCGAAATCTTGAGGCTTGCCGTCCATTTTCCGACCCGTATCTGGCGGTTTTGGATGCTTTTCGGCAAACGTCCCTGCTGTTTATTTTCGCTCATAAATTGACCTGTCCGATTTGTTTGTTTGTGATTTTTTTTGCTTCTGTGTTTTGAGAACACGAAAACCGCTCCGCTTTTTGCGAAAAAATTTCCTCCCGATTGAAATTTCTTCACGAACCGGCTTTCATTTCCCAACGAATCTTCCGCTTTTTTAGAGATTGTATAGAAAAAATTTTCTACTAATTAACCGCCGAGCAAAGCAGTTAATTTGGCGAGAGATTGATAGGATTTTTACGTCTTATCAACCCACAATTTAGATATTAACAGTTATTTCACATTTGAGCAACTATTTTTTACTTACATAAACAATGTTTAATTTATAGGTTAAACTCAAGTTTCGCAACAGATTAGGTAAATCACTCGAATTTTATCAAAAACTTTTTTTGAAAATTATCGGATAACTTTTGGAAGGTTTGGGGCATTACGGATTTATTTTTCTTGTAACGCAAAAACGACAAGTCGCCCGTTCCGTAAGGCGAAACGCGCGAATTTGCGCTAAAGAAACGCATAAAGCTATGTTTTCGATAAAAATGATTACTTTTCGTAAAAACGCAATTTGCCCTTCATCGCAAAAACTTCTGACGTTTCAAAACGGCGAAGCGGCAGAAACAGACGCGCCTGTCGTCCGCCGACACCTCGAAGCCTGCGAATTTTGCGCCGCCGAAATCGAATTCTACGCGCATTACCCGCAATCGGAAGAAAGCATCGAACGCACGGAAATCCCAATGCCGCTCTACGAACTCGCCCACGCGCTCCTGAGCAATCATCACAAAGACTTTTTCCGGCTCAATCAACTTTTATGTGAACCGGAAGGTGTAAAAGTTTAAAAGTGAAAAGGTGAAAAAGTAAGTTGTGTTGTTCAACTAAACTTTTTCACCTTTTCACTTTTAAACTTTTACACTTTACGAACCGCAGATTTCGTCAACGGCTTCTTCATATTTTTCGTCAATCACGCCGCGTTTTATTTTGAGTGTCGGAGTCATTTCGCCTTTATCAATCGAGAATTCGCGCGGCAATAAATAGACTCTTTTGACTCTTTCGTAGTCGTTTAATTCGCGGGTTAAATCAACGGCATCTTTTTGGACACGCTTGATGACAAACGGATTTTCGCAGAGTTCTTCGCGTGTTCCTTTGGCGGTGATGCCTTCTTCTTCTAGAATTTGTTTCAAAGTATCCCAATCCGGCACGATGAGTGCGCCGACTTGTTTGCGCCCCGAACCGACGACGACGGCTTGAGCAATCAGAGAAGATTGTTTGAGCAGACTTTCAACTTGAAGCGGCGCAACATATTTGCCGTTCGAGAGTTTGAATAAATCTTTAATGCGGTCGGTAATGAAAAAATGCCCGTCTTCGTCTTCGTAGCCGACATCGCCCGTGTGATACCAGCCTTCTTCGTCAATGACTTTCGCGGTTTCTTCGGGTTTGTTGTAATAACCTTGCATTACGTTTGGTCCGCGAACCAAGACTTCCGAGTCTTTTTCGGCGATTTTCATTTCAACTCCTTCAAACGGCTTTCCAATCGAACCGACTTTGTTATCATCGGCACGATTCGCGGAAGTTACGCAGGCTTCGGTCATTCCGTAGCCTTGCAAAATCGGAATTCCCGCCGCCCAAAATGCGTAAGTAAGTTTTTTTGAAAGCGGTGCGCCGCCCGAAACGAAAAACCGCAAACCTCCGCCAACGCCTTCGCGCCATTTTGAAAAAACAAGACGGCTGGCAATCGCGTGTTTTCCCGCAAGAATCGGCGAAACGCTTTTGCGCGAATCTTTCGCTTCCCAATATTCTTGCCCGACATCCAAAGCCCAATCGAAAAGCGAAGTTTTCCAACCGCCGGCGGCTTTGCCTTTTTTGACGATTTTATGATAAACCTGTTCGAACAGACGCGGCACGGCGGTCATAATCGTCGGTTTTACTTCTTGCAGATGCGATGCAATTTGATCGAACGCGGCGCAATAATGAATCGCCACGCCGTTCGCGCAAAGAACGTAAAAAACCGTGCGCTCAAAAATATGTGAAAGCGGCAAAACCGCCAGCGAACGATCAGTATTGAGAATCGGCAAACTTTTTGAAACCGCGATGACGTTCGTCACAAAATTTTCGTGCGAAAGCATCACGCCTTTCGGTTCGCCGGTCGTGCCGGAAGTGTAAATAACTGTCGCCAAATCCGTTTCTTCGATTTGTTTGAGATAATTTTCAAACGACTGCGAATCAATTTTATCGGCTTCAATGCCGCGTTTTTCGATGTCGGAAAGCAGCATTGCGCGATTGTCGTCCGCAGGTTTTGCGTCATCGTCAAAGAAAACCAATTTCTCTAATCTTTCAACACTTTGAATCGCATTTTCGGCGTGTTTCCAAAGTTTTTTGCCCGAAATAAAAAGCATTTTCGCGCCGGAATCTTCCAAAATGTAACGAATTTGCTCAACAGCTTGCGTCGTATAAATCGGCACATTGACGGCACGAAGCGAGAGAATTGCCAAATCCGTGAACGACCATTCAGGACGATTTTCGGAAATAATCGCAATTTTATCGCCTGCTTTTACGCCCAAATCTGCCAAACCGAGCGCAATATTTTTAATTTTTTCAATGACTTCCGCACCCGAAAGATGTTTCCAAACATCATCAATTTTATACGAGAGAGCGTCCGGTTTATTGTTTAAACGAAACGATTCGAGGCAAAAATGCGGAATCGTCTGCGGAATATCTTCAAAACCAATTAAATTAGCGTTAATCATTATGCAGTAAATTTTAGTAAATTATCAGTAAATTTCGCAAAGGTTTGATGATACCATTTTTTATGAAATTACGCTTTATGGTGAGTTTTAAAGTTTATTATTTGTAAGAAATTTTTAGATTATCTTTGAGAATTTTGCGCCTTTGCGTGCGAGAAATTATTTCCGGCAAAGACGCAAAGTTCGCAAAAATTTATTTATATTCGACGACATCCAAAAAATATTTTCGGGGATTTTCTAGATTGATTTTATGCAAACCGGCGAGAATGTCCACAAAGCAGAGAAATTTTGACGGAATAAAAACGAAAGTTTGGCGCAAATCGCGTTTTTTGAGAAAAATCGCCGTCAAACCGATAATCGTTATCAACAAAAAAACGATTTGCGGATAAAGAAACGACGGCAAAAAAAGACAAATCAGCCCAAACAAAAGCCACGCGATAAACAGAATCGTGGTTTTCAGACGCAGACGGCAAAAAGCCAAACCGTAGCCTTCTTTGAAAGTATATGCGGCGGTTTTTGTGATTTCGCCAAGCCGTCCGACGATGATGTCGCGTTTAAAAGCTGAAAACAAACTGCGCGTTGTTTGCAGATGAAAACAGCGCGTATGACACGCCATCGAAATCGGAATTATATTGAGCGTCCAGCCATTTTTGACAAGGCGCAAACCGAGTTCGGCTTCTTCTTCGACCGCTAAATACGGATTAAACGAACCGACTTTTTCGAGTGCTTCGCGCCGATAAAAACAACACGGACCGCGCAGCCATTCGACGTTTGCAACATCTTCAAATCTTTCTTCGACATCGGTTAAAAGTTCGCCTTTTTCGTTCAAATCGTCTAAATAACCGTTGATTCCGCCAACATTTTCGTTTTTTTCAAAATGTTCAATTGCTGTCGGCAAAAAATCTTTATAAACCAGAGTGTCGGCATCGAGAAACAAAATAAATTCGCCGTTTGCATATTTTGAACCGACAAATCGCCCCGCAGAAGGCGAAAGTTTCATCGTCGGTTTGAGCGAAACAACGCGCACGCCAAGCGATTTGGCGATTGAAACCGTGTTGTCAGTCGAAGCCGAATCAACAAAAATAATCTCCGCACCGCCGATTTGTTCAGCCGCGATTTGTGCCGCGCCGATACATTCGCCGATAGCTTTTTCTTCGTTGCGCCCGATGATAACGATTGAAACTCGTTTATTCATAACACTTCCGCCTGCGGTTTTAGTTGCTGATTTCTTTGCCGCGTGCGTTTCCAAGTTTTTAATTTCTCCGCCAAATCTTTCGGTAAAGCAGTTTTTGAAAAATTGCGAATGCGCCGCGATGCTCGATTAATCGCGCCGTAGGCGATTGCGGGAATTGTTTGGCGGCTTAAATTTACCGTCAACAAATCATTTTTTTGATTCGCCCAATCGAATTTATAAGTTTCGTCGCCGCGCAAAAAATCGTATAAAACATTGCCGCGTTCAATCGCATTTTTAACCGAAAGACCGATTAAAACAAGTCCGACACTTCGGTTTGCCCAATCCAAATCGTAACCGGCATTGTAATAATAAAAAGTTTTTCCGTTGTCCAAACCATAAACCGAAGCGCGACATTCGCCTTCCGCCCAAAGTTCGTCAAAACGTATTAAATTCAGATTTTTAACAACCTCGCGCTGAAACGAAACGAGTCGCGGATGTCCACTGAGTTCCGAACCGCCGTCTGTTGCCCAACGCTTTTCGTGCAAATAATAAAATCGCTCAAAGGCTTCGGGAATTTCCGCCGGCGAAGTTATCGAACGAAACTCGAAACCTTCCGTTTTTTCGAGTTTTTTCAGTCGGCGTTTGAAATTATCGGCGCGTTTGCTTTGCTTCAAAACCGTTTCCCAACCGTTTGATAAATCTATCTGCGGGCAAACGGAAATGTCAGAACAGCCTGTGTAAACGGGCTGTTTTTGGTTGGCAATCGAATCAACAGCCCGCTCACGCAGGCTGTTCTGACAAAACCAAACTGTTTCCGAATCGCTTGCCAGATTTTCTAAATCAATCACATCAAATGAATTCTCCGCCTTCAAAAATTCAAAAATTGCCGCTAGAATTTCAGCTTTGTCTTCGCGTTTTGCAATCAAATCCAAATAATCCGCGCCGCCGTTTGCTTCGCCGATAAAAGCAAGCCGTTTGAGATTCATTCCCAAAACTTTTTTCTCCTGCAAACAAAGCGGTAAAATTCCGATCAGTTCAGTTTCGCGCTTAACTGTCAGAATAAAAGGACTTCGGTCTGCGCCGAAATTTTTAAACCAAGCCGTTTGCCATTCCCAAGAAAGAAACGGAGCGCATTCGGACACGACAAACAAACGCTTCCAATCGCCGCGCAGGGCAGCAAAAGCGTCCGGTTCGATGATTATTTCAACTATGATTCGGCTCATATTTTACGCGGTTTTTGCGGCAGATTCGGACTTTTATATCTTCCAAAATCAAATAAATCGGTTTCGTGCGGAAAGTTATAAAGTTGTAGTTGAACTTCTCCGAATTGCGCGGTGGCATATTCAAGCAAGGCTTTGATAAAAATTATCACGCCAAACATTTCGAAAGTTTCTTCGGTCGTTGTCAGAAAGATGTAAAAAGGATTTTCCTTGCCGTAAATCTCACAATGTTTGCTTTCGATAAGCTCAAAACCAACTGCACCGCCGAGATAAATTGTCGCAGCAACGGCAAAATAAATTTTTGTTTTTAGCGGCAAATCCCACCAAAATCTGAAAAAGAAAATCGCCAACAAAAAAACCAGCACGCCCATCGGAATCACCCAGGCGAAGTAGAAAATACCGAGTTGTCCGCCGCCCAAAATCTCGCGCATCGGCTCAATCATTCGCTCGTGAACGGAGACGAGTTCATCAAACGTCATAAAAAGAAAACCGATAGAAAGAACCGTCCAATAAATCGAATATAAATCTTTCTGTCTTCTTTTGAGAACGGTAATGATCGTCAGAATAACCGAAGCAAAGAGCAGTATCAGCGCAGAGAAAAAAGACGGCACATTCATCTCGAAGTCAACATAAAAAAGTTTGTCTAATTTATGAAGAATCATAAAATTATGTCCGGTCAAATCGTCTGCCACAACCGAGGCGAGGCTTAGCAAAATCAGCACAGAAGCCATTATTGCCAATGTGCGGACAATGGAGGCGGAGTTTAATAATAATTTTGAATTCAGCATCTTATTTCTTACGAGTTTCTGTTCTTAAATTTACGCAAACGACTAATAACGGAAAATTTCCACTTCCAAAGCATCGCGCCGACAATTCCGCGCCGAAAAATATAAAAAGCAACATGCTCGCGCTCGCCCGTCGCCCAAACTTTTTTGTAATCGGTCGCCGGAGAAAGCATATCGAGTTCGTTTGAACCGTTGCGAATGCAGTCGGTTAAAAATTCCTTAATCACGAGATTTCCGGGCGAATAGCGCGAATAATTTTCATCAAAAGACGTTTTCCAAAAGATGGTTTTTTGCGCGTATTTGATGTTGATACTCATCGCAATCGTCTTGCCGTCGAGCTTTAATTCGTAAATCGAAAGCGCGTTTTTCGCAGCAACGGCGCGGGCAAAATCTTTGTGCAATTTTTCTGAACGGGCATCGCAACTTGCGGCTGTTCCGCCGCGACCTTTCCAACTTTGCGCTTCTAAATCAAAATATTTTTGCATCAATTCGGGCGAATATTCGCGCGTTTTGACAAATTTGACCGTGCCGATTTCTTTCAAACGCTTCAATCTTCGCTTGAGTTCTTGGCGAAAATGACGTTTCAAACTTTTGGAAAATTCTTCCGTTAATTTTTCTTTATCAACGCCTTGCGGCAACGCGATAAACGGCGCAGAATCCATCTGCCAAACGCCGGTTTTGTAATTTTCGCTTTCGGCAAGCGTAATTAAATCAGCCAACCAACTTTCTTTTTTGACCAAACGAAATTCTAAAACCTGCCAATTTTTCTGCTTTTTTATTTCTTCCCAAAGTGCTGCAACAATTTCCTTTCGTTCGGTTTCATCCGCGCCGTGAATTAAATCAAAGCGTTGCGTTTGCAGATTAAAAACGGCTTGCAGTTTACTAACCGGAATACCGTGAAGCGTTTCTTTTTTCTCGACAATCGGCAAAACAGCGCGTAATTTTTCGCCGCGTCTGACGACTAAAAGTTTGACTTCCGTTTCAAAATTTTTGACAAATGCGGCAAACCATTCCGGGCGAAAAAACGGTTCGTTGCTCGCGCCTTCTTCGCACAAAATTATCCATTCGGCAGAAAGTTTTTCGATAATTTCAACACCGCCGATTAAAATTTCAGTCTGAAAATCGGATTTTGCGCGAGTTTCATTGACAGATGATTTTTCAATCAAAAAGTCTTGGTTATTTTCTAAAAAAGTAGTAGTTGAAGACATATTTTTTTCTTTCAAACTTTAATAATCCATTCGTTTGCGCCGTCTTTTTTTAGCTCGAAAATCTTCTTTATCAGTTTGCCGTTGACTAAAATTTCGACTTCGTAAATCCCATAAAAACCGCGAAACTTTGCGTCATTTTTAGCAGCTAAATCTATCTGCAAATTTGTTCGCCAATCAATGTTTATCAACCGATTAAGCGTTTCGTAATTTGCTTTCGGCTGATTATTTTCGTCAATCAAACCGATGCCGGGAAGCCACGCTCTTTCGTCGTCAATGCCCCAAGTTACAATTGCTTCAACGTGCGGATTTCCAAACGCAACCGTATAAAATTCACGATAAAATTCGGCTTGTTTTTCCGAGTTCCAAACTCCGTTTTGATAGTTTCCCGAAATCGCCAGCGGCGTTTTTCGGTCGTGATAATCAAGCGTTTGTGCGCTGAACTCGGTAATTTGAAGCGGCTTGCCAAGCGAAACGTAACGCTCCAATTGTTCAGCGACATTTGACGGCTCAAACCATTCGCCGTTGGCGTGTGCTTGAATGCCGATAACGTCAATCGGCACATCTTTTTTGATTAAATTTTCGAGTAAATTAAAATATTTTTCGCGGTTATAATTATGTTTTTCAATTGCACCGAAAACGCCGTATTCATTGAGCATCAAGCGTTTTGTCGGTGCAATCTCACGCGCTTTTCGGAAAGCATCTTCGATATATTCCTCGCCGATATTTCGCGTAAAAAAATCAGTTTTCGGCGCAAGTGGTTCGTTGACGATTTCCAAATCTTCGACGTTTTCGGATTTCGCCAAAACCGTTTCGATTCGCTTTTCCAAAATCGGCAAAAGTTCGTCTTTTTTTGCAGGAAGCCATTTCGGAGTTCCGGCTTCATTCGTTCCCCAAAGCACCGGCGCGGCTTCGATTTTCAAATTCATTTTTTGTGCCGAAGCAATTTCACGCTCAAACCAATTCCAATTTTCCGCGCCGCGTTTCGTTTCGACAAAATCCCAATAATTTCCGACGACTGCAAAGTTAAAAAGTTTCGCAAAATGCTTTTCGTAATCGCTGAGTTTTTCGGGCGCAAGATCGTCAATTTTCAAATAACAACCAAACTTAAACGAATGCGAAATTTGCTTAATTTTTAATTTTGCAGATTTGCCTTCTGCGCCGACAATTTTGATGTTCGCATCGCCTTTGCGGAATTTTTCGATGTTGTGTTCGGCTTGCAAAAGTGCCGCTTTGTTTTTGTCTTGATTAATTTTGGCGGTGGTTGAGCTACAAGCAGAAACGGCGCACAGAAAAAGCAAAAAACAGCTTCGGAATAGCTGATAGCTGATAGCTGATAGCTGATAGCTGTCTTTTGGAAAAATGTCTCTCATCTTATTTTGCTTCGCGCTCTGAGTTCCGCATTTATGCGGCAAAACCGTCAGCGAAGCGCGACGGTTTCACGCTGAAGCGTGGACTCAAAACTTTATCCGAAACGCATCTGATTTATCGGCGCAACATTCTCTTCGAGTTCTAATTTTTTTAATTTTGAAAACTGCAACGCAACCAACAATAAATAAAGCGGATTGAGATAAACGTAGCGTTTCCAAAGTCTTCGCGGTTCTTGAACGAATCTGTAAAACCATTCAAGCCCGCGTTTTTGCGCCCATTCAGGAGCTTGCGAAACCGTTCCCGCGTGAAAATCAAACGCCGCGCCGACCGCCAAAAGCGGCAATCCAATCATCTCACGATTTTCAAAAACCCAAGTTTCCTGACGCGGACAACCCAAACCAACAAGCACAATTGATGCGCCGCTTTTTTTGATTGTTTCGGCAATTTCCAATTGCTCTTCCGCCGTAACTTGTCGAAAACGCGAAGGTTGTTTGCCCGCAATTTCTAATTTTGGAAACTTCGCCTTTAAATTCGCTTCAAATTTCTCCAAAACCTCCGTCTGACTGCCGTAAAGATAAATGCTCAAACCTTCGCTTGCGGCTTTTTCGCAAACTTTCAAAGTCAAATTCGGACCATAAACGCGGTCGGGCAATTTAACTTTATAAAGCCATTTTAAAGCCCACCGAACAGGCTGACCGTCCGGCACAACCAAATCCAAATTGTTCAAACGATAACGATGAATCGCGTCCAACGCGCCCGTCATCACGCCGTGAACTGCCAACGCGCTCACCGCAAACGGACGTTTTTTCCGCGCCGCCGAAATAATTTTTTCAACCGCCGATTCATAATCAACGGCATTTATTCCGACACCTAAAATGTTATGTTTTCCGAAATCGAGCATTTTTTGATAAATGTTCTGAGTCCCGTCTTTAGACGGCAAAACCGCCGCGCTTCGCTAGCGGTTTTAGCACGCTGAAGCGTGGACTCAAAACTTAAGCGGCAACCGAATAATACTGTAATTCTTTGCGGAATTTTTCTTCCGTCGCTTCGACAATTTCTTCGATAATCGTTTCCAAATCGTATTCGTATTTCCATTCGGGATAATCGTTTTGAAAACGGCTGACATCGCTCACCCACCAAATATGGTCGCCTTCGCGGGCTTCGTCTGAAATGTTGTAAAACAAACGCTTTCCGGCTTTTTCCTGAGCAATTTCGATGGCTTCAAGCACGGAACAATTGCTGTGGCGACTGCCGCCGATGTTATAAACTGCGCCGGCTTTCGGGTTTTGAACAAACTGCCAGAAGGCTCGGACTAAATCGTTTGAATGGATATTGTCGCGGACTTGTTTGCCTTTGTAGCCGAAAATCGTGTAATGCTTTTCGTAAATCAGACATTTGATTAGATACGCCAAAAATCCGTGCAGCATCGCGCCCGAATGCGCCGGTCCGGTCAAACATCCGCCGCGAAAAATTCCGGTTTTGATGCCGAAATAACGCCCGTATTCCTGCGCCATCACGTCTGCCGCAACTTTCGATGCGCCGAAAACGCTGTGTTTTGAATTATCAACGCTCATTGATTCGTCAATTCCGCGCTCAAAATACGGGTGATATTCGTCAACTTCCCAGCGCGTCGCTTTTTCCGTCAAAGGCAAAAAATTCGGCGTGTCGCCATAAACTTTGTTAGTCGAAGTAAAAATAAACGGCGCATCGGGACAAAATTTGCGCGTCGCATCGAGCAAAACGAGCGTTCCCGTCGCATTGACGCTAAAATCCGTCAGCGGTTCTTTCGCCGCCCAATCGTGCGAAGGTTGCGCCGCCGTATGAATAACGACTGAAATATCTTTGCCGTATTTGCTGAAAATTTCCTTAATCGCCGCTTCGTTGCGAATGTCGGACGAATAGTGCATAAAATTTCGCAAAGTTTTCTTCAAATTCTGCGTATTCCAGTCAACCGAACCGTCTTTACCGAAAAAATATTCGCGCATATTGTTGTCAATTCCGACAACTTTAAAGCCTAATTCGTGAAAAAATTTCGCCGCCTCGCTTCCGATTAAACCGGAACTGCCTGTTATAATTGCTACACTCATAATTCTTTTTATTTACTTACACTTAGTAAAGTTTCAAAAGTCATAATTTTCCACGTTTTGAGGCAGAAATATTGAGCTTTTTTAACTTTTTTTTGCCAAATAATAAATCCAATGCGATGCGCTGTCGTTTTCAACCAATTTTCCTTCGATGTCGTAAGCCTCAATGCCGAAAAATCCGATTTCCGTCAGTTGTTTTATTTGCTTTTCGATGCTGATGTAATAAGTCAGAAGAGAAAATCGGTGATCGCCGTCATTTACAACAGCATAATTTTCGGCGTTAATTTCGTGCTTTTTCATCTTGAAATGTTTCGGCAGATGATAGAGACAATGCAGAACAAATATGAAATACTTGGCATCAAATTTGATATTTTGATGCCACGGCAGTTTTTTGAAATATTTGTAATCCCGATTGTGCGACGAGAACATAAAAATTCCGTCTTTTTTTAAGACTCGATAGATTTCTTTCAAGGCTTTTACTCTGTCCGCGTTTGAAATCGCATCAATGCCGTTGTAGGAAAAAAGAACAAAATCAAAAGTTTCGTCTTCAAATTCAATCAAATTTCGCGCATCGCCGCATAAAATCTTGGCGTTTGGATATTTTTCGCCCGTTTCTTTGGCAAATTGGGCGACATAATCCACGCCAATATAATCATTGCTGACTTGCAAAAGAAACTTGGTCGTTCTGCCGCCGCCGACTCCAATGTCGAGAATTTTTGAATCTTTAATTGTCGGAAAAAGTTTCTCAAACAAAACTTTTTCGGTTTCAAAAAGTGTTTCAAGACTCTGATAATAAGTCAGCACATCAGCGCGTGAATAAGTTGATTGATTGGTGAAGTTTAGCGATATTTGCTCTTGCATATTTTTATAATTAAACGCTTAATCGAAGCGCGGCGATTTTTGGTGAATAAACGCCGGCGATTCCGCGTGTTGATTCTTCGCAAAGACTGATTCTGCCCAAAGCAAGCAAATCTGCGCCTTGATTGTTGATTCTTTTTTCGGTTGTTACCGCAATTTTGTAGCCTGCATCGGCGATGACTTGTCTGATTTTCGCGTTATATTCGCCGTTCGGATAAGCAAATGTGTTTATTTCACGGTTTAATTGTTTTTCCAATTCTTTTTTGCCGGCAAAAATTTCTTTTTTCGTTGTTGTTTCATCTTCCAAAGTCAAAACAACGTGATTCGCCGTATGACCGCCGAAACTGATGCCTTTTCGCGCCATTTCGCGGACTTGTTCCCAATTCAAAAGCCGATATTCACGCGGATATTCGGTAAATTCGCCGAGTTCTTTTTCGAGTTCCGCAATAACTTTTTCGCGCAAATCATTCGGCAAATAAACAAACGCTTCGGTCAATTTCAGACGATTTTTGGTAGGCGCAATTCCAGCGGTTTTCAGCACATTTTCAATCGAAATTTGTCTTTCAAACGCTTGTTTCAAAAGCCAAAAAATGCGGTCGTGCGCCAAAGGTTTGTCTTGTCCGATGCAATCCGTCGGCAAAAAATTTGTCGCCGGAAGCCCGAATTCATTGAGAATGGGAAAGGCTTCTTCGTAAAAATCGAGATAGCCGTCATCGAAAGTAATCACGGCAAGCGGACGATTGACGCGGCGTTCGTTGCTCAAAAAATATATTGCCGTTTCGAGCGAAACAACGTCGTAAGCCTTTCGCAATAATTCGCAATGTTGTCGAAAAGTTTTGCTCGAAACGATGATTCCGTAAAACGCCTCGTTTTCGGCTTTCGCAATTTCAGCCGCGACGCGATGATATGCAAAAATATTGACCGAACCCGAAGCAATTGACGGAAAACCGACTCGCTTTTTGACAATCGAAGCTGCCGATTTAATGGCGCGTTTGAAAATTAAATTTGCAGTATTCATATTTCTTCACATTACTGAGCGGCACGGAAATTGATTGAGCAACGCGCTCGACTGATGTTTGGTATTTTTCCGTGTTTTCCGTGTTTTCCGTGGATAGAATTTATTTTCTGTTCACGAAATACACGGAAAACACGGAAAAATACTGATAATTTGAGTGATCGGTGTGCCATATCAATTTCTATGCCGCTCAGTAATGATTTCTTCAGACAAAAAATCTCGAAGTTTTTTTGTATATTGACCAAAATCAAATTCTTTCCGCGCTTTTTCACGCGCTTTTTTGCCGAATTCAATTCGCAAATTTTTATCTTCGGCAAGCAATAAAATGTTTTCCGATAAAGCCGAAACATTGCCCGGCGCAAACAAAAAGCCTTCGCATTTGTCGGTAATAAGTTCAGGAATTCCGCCGACATTGGTTGAAATAACGGGCAAACTTGCGGACATTGCTTCGATAATTGACATCGGCATCGCTTCGGCGTAAGTCGGAAGCACGAAAATATCGGCAGTTTGAAAAAATTTAATTCTTTCTTCGAGCGAAACCGCGCCTAAGAATTCGATAAAATGCGAAATTTTCAATTCATCGCAATAACTTTTCAAATTTTCCGCGCCGTAACCAAGAATTGAAACTTTCAAATTTTTATCACGCAAAATCGCCAAAGCCTTGATTAAATCGCGCTCGCCTTTTAATTTCCCGATTGCGCCGACAAACAATAATCGAATAAAACCGTCATTTTTCTTATCGTTGGCAAAATTAAATGCCGAAGTCTCAATCGCGTTTGGAATAATCGAAATTTTCGCAGTCGGCACAATTTCGCGCAGTTGTCGTGCCGATTCGTTTGAAACGGCAATCAAATTACTGCACAAATTTAACGCGGTGCGAATGATTTTTTGACCGATTTTTTTCTGAAACGGATAATAATTTTCAATGTCGCCCGCGTGAAAATGTCCGACAATTTTTTTCCGTAAAATCTTTGCAAGAAAAATAAAAATCGCCTCACGATACAAGCTCGCGTTGCTTCCGAGATGCACATAAACAAGGCGCGGACGCAGAAAAATACATTTCCAAATAAAACTGAAAATTGCCGTCAAAGCCAAAAATGCTTTACCGAATTTGCCGAAATCTTCGGCTTGCGATTCGATATAAATAAACTCGAAATCATTTTTGAGCGAAGAATTTAGAATCTCCGAAATCAAAGTCGTAATGCCGCCGCGTGTTTTCGTCAAGTGCATTCCGACCATCAAAATACGCGGTTTTTCTACCGTCTGCGTCGCTTTTTGCGTCGTTTCGGGAAATATATCGGGAATCTTTGATTCAACGAAATTTGATTGGAAGTTACTTTCGTTCATTAAATTTTGTAAATTACAAAAAGCCGTAAAAGGCTAATATTTCCAGATAATTATGTAAGTTATGAGCAAAAAAACCGATGACAGCGACGCGGTGCGCCAAATTTTGAAATTGTGTTTGTTTTTCGACAGATAAAAAACTTCGACCGCCGCCATCAAGAGAAACGAAATTAACTGCGCGATTGCCGCGCCTTTTGCGCCGTAAATCGGAATTAAAAACAAACCGGCGGCAAAAAATGCACCGACACCGAGCGCGTTGGCAAGCAAATCTATGTGTTGCAAATTCGCCGAAACCAAACCGCGTGAAATGACCATCACCAAACAAAACGGCACGACGCTAACGGCTAAAATATCCAAAGTCGGCGCGACATCGGCGTATTTTTCGCCGAAAAAAACGGTCAACACAAAACGCGACAAAAACGGCGAAACGATTGCCGCCAAAGTTGCCAACGCCAACGGATAACGCGCCATTTTTGCCAAATATGCGCCGGATTTTTCGTTTGAAAATCGCGCAATTGTCGGCTGAATTATGCTGGCATAACTTGCCATCAAAATCGTTACGGGAATCAGAAAACGCGAAGCCACGCCAAATTTTGCCGATTCGGTTTCGGTCGAAATGCGCCCTAAAAGAATGATTGCAACTTGCCAATTTATTGCCGAAAGAATTATCGTTCCCGCAAAAGTCGGCGTAACTTTGAGGATTTTGGCGAACTCGATTTTGCTGAAAGAAAATTTTGAAAAAAATTCACGCGCCGCGAGAAAATAAATTGCCAGCGCAACAAATCTGACCGCGACAAATGAAACGCAGATTATCGAAATATCAAAACCTTTCCACAACAACGCCAGCGGAATAATCGTTCTCAAAATATTTTCAAATGTTGTAACGACAGCGATTAAGCGCGTGCGTCCGTAAGAAATCGCGGTTGCTTCCGACAAACAAATCAAACTTGTCGGAATCATTGCCAGACTCAAAATCGCCGTCGAAAGTCTGACGGACGAAGATTCGCTGACGAAAAAACCGCTTGCCGTCATCAAAATCACGCAGATTATTCCCGAAATTGAAAGAAATGCAGCCGCAGTGCCGATAAAATCCGAAACTGTTTTTTCTGCGCTCCGACGGCTGATTTCGCTGACTAAAAACGGCATCAAACCCATCGAACAAACCGCAAAAAACAGCGCGTAAAGTCCCATCACGATTGTAAATCTGCCGAGTTCTTCTACGTCGCGCAGACGCGCAATGAAAATCCAAAGCAAAACGCTGTTGGCAATGCTGACCGCGCCCGACCAAACCATCCACATCAAATTGCGGGTGAGATTTTCATTTTTTGAAGCGGATAAATTCATCTTCGATGATTACAAATTACAAATTACAAATTACAGATTTTGGATTTCAGATTTCAGATTTTTTGTAATTTTTAATCTGTAATCTGTATTTCAATTGCCGAATATACCAAACAGAAATTGGTTTGCAAAAATATTTAATTAAAAGTCCAACATGCTTTAGCTTGTTGAATGTGCCGGCAGTTCAACAAGCTAAAGCATGTTGGACTTTTTCCGGCTAACTGTTTTTCGCAATTCATTTTCTTTTGGGTATATCTTTCATTACAAAAATAACTGTCGGCGCATTCGGCTAATTGCCAAAATCGTGCCGAACATAAAAAACAAAGTTCGCAAAGGCGGTCTGCCGGAGCCGAGCGAGCCGGGTTCTTTGATTGCAGAAATAATAAACGCAAGCAGTCCGGCGGCTGTTCCGAGCGCAACCGCAAACAGCAAACGGTCGTGATTTGTCATCGCTTTGAAACATTCAAACAACGCGACAATAATCAGCAAACAAAAAATAATTCCGCCCGGAATACCGATTTCCGCCGTGATATGCGCGAAAACATTGTGAACCGGATTCGGGAAAACTTTCGTTACAAAAATCGAAGTTTCGTCATATTTCGGCATCGCCGTTCGATAATTATTTAAGCCGACACCAACGAGTGCGTTGTCTTCAATAATCCGCACCGCAGTTTCCATCAGCGGCAAACGAATCAATGCCGAACCGTCATCATCAGCCGTTAAACGCTCATAAATTCGAGCCGAAAACGGAAGCAGAAGCACGCAAACAAGCAAACCTGCGCCGCCGACCGAAACAAAATAATTCGTTCTTTCGCTTTTTGAAATCCGCCACCAGCCAAACAAAACGAGTATCGCAATTCCGACAACAAGCGAAATCCAACTGCCACGCGCCAGAGACAAAATAACCGCGATAATTCCTAAAAACATCGCCGCTGGCAAAAGAATTTTTTGCCACGTTTCAAAGTTTTTCACGCGGCAGACAATCGGCGCGATAACCAACGGAATCAAAGTCGAAATTACCCAAGCCATTTCGGTCGGCGTTCGCAAAAATGCCTGCACACGCGATAAAATTTGGGCTTGTGTGCCGAGCAATTCTTCTTCCGTGCCGGTGCCGAAAAAAGCTAAATTCGTCGGGAAATCAAGCGCATATTGCGTTGAAGAAATAATTCCGGTGAACAAAAGTCCGACTGCTAAACCTGTTATTAATTCAATCAATCTTTCGCGTTGGCTAAAGTGTGAAGCAATCGCAAAAGCCACCAAAACCGAGGTTAAAAATGACCAAACAGAAAACCATCCGAGCAAATTCGAGCCATTGAAAAGAACTGAAATAACCGCGCAACCGAACAACGCCAACAACAAAATTGAAAACGATGTCGGGAAAATTTTCTCTCTCGATTTATCGGCAAATTGGTCGTGAACGAGCAAAATCAACGCCATCAACAAAGTCAGCGAAAGATTAAAACCCGACGGATCTTCAACTTCATCAATTTTGTAGAAATTCACTTCGGCTTTGAAGAAAAACGAGAAGATAAAAACAAATCGC
Organism: Acidobacteriota bacterium; assembly: GCA_031409875.1. GTDB lineage: Bacteria > Acidobacteriota > Blastocatellia > Pyrinomonadales > Pyrinomonadaceae > CALMEH01. Next base: position 93,748 of record JANNYB010000202.1, read on the forward strand.
GCCGCCGCCATCACAGGTAATTCGAGCGCAAAACAGACTGCCGCGCCGAGCGCAAAAAAGACGAGCGCACCGAGCATCAAAGTTTGCGAATGTGCGCCGCCGCCAACTCCGATAATCGCCGCGCCAAGCAAACACGCGGCAAAAAACAGTCCGCCGATGAGCGCAAACTGTTTTGCCGTTTCCGTAAAATTGGAGTTTTTTTCTATTTCGCGCACAGTTTAATTTGAAATTTGAAATTTGAAATTTGAAATCGTTTTACATCGCGCCTGTTCCGCGAATGACAATCGGAATTGTTCTGAATAAAATCTTGAAATCGAGCAAGAGCGACCATTTATCAATATATTCGAGGTCTTGCATAATCCATTTATCAAAACTCGTTTCGCTTCTGCCCGAAATTTGCCAGATGCAAGTGATTCCGGGTTTGACGCTGAAACGGCGGTTAAACCACATTTGATTGAATTTTTGAAAATCGCGTTCGGGCAAAGGGCGCGGTCCGACTAAAGACAAATCGCCGAGCAAAACATTGATAAGTTGCGGCAATTCGTCGAGACTCGTTTTGCGGAGAAATTTTCCGATTGGCGTAATGCGCGGATCATTTTTGATTTTGAAAACAGGTCCGTCGGCTTCGTTTAAGGCTTCGAGTTTTTTCTGTTGTTCGACGGCATCAACAACCATCGTGCGAAATTTGAACATTCGGAAAAGCCGTTTGTTATAACCGACGCGCTCTTGAATAAAGAAAATCGGTCCCGGCGAACTCAATTTGATAAGCAAAGCGATAATAAGCATCGTTGGCGCGACTAAAATTAGCAAAAGCAAGCCGCAAACAAAATCGAATGTATTTTTCAAAAACATCTGCCAGTTTGAAAAAGATGTCGTGTAAAGCGACAAAATCGGCGCGTTACCAATTTCTCCGGCGACGGCGTGGGCGAGTTTGAGATTAAACAAATCCGAATAAATCCGCACGATAATTCCTTGTTCTTCCGCCGCTTTTGCAATCGTTTCCATTTGGTCGTAAAAACTTTTTACGGGCAGACAAATAATCACTTCGTCAATCACATTTTCGGCTAAAACTTTTGAGATTTCCGAAAGTTTGCCGATGGTTTGCGGCGTTTCCAAATCGTCAACAAAGCCGATAAATTTATAGCCGATTTCGGGAGTTTCTTTAATTAAGCCGAAAAGTTCTTGTCCGCGTCTGCCCGCGCCGATGATGACGACCGAGCGCAGATTTCGCCCGTGAAGCCGAAATTGTTTCAACAAATTTCGTTTAAGCAATCGAAGCACAAAAAGCAGAACAAACGAGGCAAACGCGAAAATCAGCAAAAATCTTTTCGGGAAAATCTGCCATTCCGCAAGCAAAATCATTGTCGCTAAAATTAACGAACAAAACACGACTGCCCGCAAAACATCGGTTAATTCGTCTTGCCAGCTTGCCAAACGCTTTGAACGATAAAGCCATGCGGACGACAAAATAAACGCCCAACTGCTCAAAACGCCGATTAAAAAAAGCGAGCTGTCAAAAGTCGGCGCAAAAACCGCTCTGAACATATAACTCACGCCTTCCGGTCCGCCGTAATAAAACGCTAACAAAAGCGCAAAACTCAATGCGCCTAAGTCAAGAATTTTATATCCGAAAATCAGGGAATGTCTGATTCTTTCTTTCATATCTAAATCCTTTATAAATAATTGGGCAAAATAATTTTTGAGATGTTCGGAGTTCCGACTTTAGTCGGCTTTTTATTTCGCTGCGCTTCGCTAGCGAAATGCCAACTAAAGTTGGAACTCCGAACGAAGTCAAATATTTTTAATTTAATTCTGTCCTGTTACTTAATTGTTTGCTTTATAAAATTGGAATGAAGCGTAAATTTCAATTTTGTTTTCTACCAATCGGCATCTTCGCTTCTCGCCGGCGGCAACGCGAGGCGTTTGGATTTTGTAATTATCCGAACGGTTCTCGCCGGCTCAATCACCGAAATAGATGCCAAAAGCGGCAAGTCAAAACGCCGTTCGAGTTCGTGTGCCGTAAAAATAAAATCGTCGCTCGGCTCGGCAAATTTATCCAAAACAATCGCTCCGGCAAATCCGGCTGTTACGCCGATTGTCATCAAAACCAGCAAATTCAAGAGCGGCTTCGGATTTTTCGGTTCGCCGTCGGTGCGCGGCGGATCAACAATTCCGAAATTCATCACTTGTTCTTTGTTCAAAACCTGCGAAATTTCGGTTTCACGCGCCTTTTTTTGATAAAGCAAATAGGCTTCTTCGTTGACCGTTCGATTGCGCTCAAGATTTGTTCGTTCGATACTTTTGCGATTTAGAAATTCGACTTGGACGCGCAATTTTTCGGCTGAATTGTTCATATTCGTCTCGCGTTCGCGCAATGTCGCCAGACTTGTTTGAGCATTATAAAGATCGCTGACGAGTCGGCGGCGCAAATCGTTCAACGCAAACGAGCGTTCTTGCGGCGGATTGTCGGTTTCTTCCTTAATGGATTTGCGTAATTGGTTAATTTTCTCTTGATTGTCGCGGACAAAGCGGCTGTTTGCCTGATATTTTTGTAAAAGTTGCGTGCGTTCCTGTTCGAGTCTGACCAATTCTCCTTTCATTTGGTCTAACGCGCCGACGTATTTTGAAACTGAACCGGTTTGAATCTGTTCGGGTTGCGAGGCGATTTTTTCCTTTAAATCAGTAATCTTTTTCTCGGTTTCGTTGATTTCCGTCCGTGCCGAAGTTCCTTGCGCTTGCGCGTCGTAAAGTTGTTTGAGCAGAAGTTCGCGTTGCATTCCGATTTCCGCGCCGGTAACGCCATTTTGCGTGTCAAACTGTTTGAGCGCGTTGGTTGATTGGCTCAATTTTTGATTAAATTTGTCGGTTTGCTCAGTAAAAACTTGTCCGGCTTGCGGTTTATCGCTCATCTGGACGTGCAGTTCGACGAATCTTTCGTAAAGTTTTTCGAGCGTTTGCTTTGCCCGAATCGGGTCTGTGTCGGTGTAACTGACTTTTATCACGCGGGATTTTTTGTTTGAAGTTACGTCCAAATTCCCCGCCACGCGATTGACTGTTTTTTCTATCGTAAAAATATCTTCGGGTTGATTAGTGCTTTCTTCCGACGAATCGCGCCCGATAAATTTGTAAATTGCGTTTTTGATTCGTCCGCGCAAACCGGCAAATCGTGTGTCGGGTTTCGGTTTTTGATTGTTAATTAAATCTAAATCTTTGACCACGCCGGCGATAACTTCGCTGCTTTTTATCAATTCCAATTCCGAATTAAATTCTTCGTCGCTAATCGCCGTCTGCGTAGTTTCTGAATTTTTATCGGACGGATTTATTTGCGGGTCAACGCGATCACGCGAAACAAGAAGGCTCATTGAGGCTTCAAATTTCGGCGTTATCATAATTGTCGCCAACATTCCCGAAACAACGACCAACAAAATGACCGCCGCAATCAGAAATTTGCGCTTCCAAATCGTTTGCAAAATCTGTCTGACTAAATTTTTATCACTGGAGAGTTTCATTTAAATTAAAAGAAACGCGGCAAAAGTCCGCGAAAAGTTTCGACTGCTTTGTTAAATTGCGAAATTTTTGAATCGGGAATGAAAATATAATCGCCGTCGCGCAATTCAACATCTTTTTCCGTGCTTTTCGGTTCTAAAATTTTTCTCACGTTAATCGCTTGCGTCTGCCAATCGCCTTTGCCGTCGGGACGCGCCAAAATCACCATTCGCCGATTCGCGTCTTCCGTAAATCCGCCCGCCAAAAAAATCACCTGCACAACAGTTCTTGCATCGCGCAATTCATAGCGTCCGGCGGTTTTAACTTGTCCGCCGATAAAAACACGCGGCGCAACAAATTCGATAACCGCGACTGAAATTATCGGATTCAAAAGCGTTTCGTTATAAACTTTTTCGAGTTCCGACTTCAGTTCCGCCGCCGTCCGACCTTCCGCCCGAATGTCGTCAATTATCTGCAAACTGATAAAACCATCAGGGCGCACAACGACCGAAGGCTCGTTCAAATCGGGATGCGAAAAGAATTTCACACTCAACTTATCGCCTTTCTGAATCCGATAAGTGTTGTCAGCCATAGGTTTATCTTTCGTTTGCGCGAAAGTGTCAAACGGCAGAAAAACGAAGCAAAAAAGAAATGTCAGTAAAATTAAACGCATATATTCCAATTTTGCTTTTATACAGAACGAATCTTTGCCGATTTCCAGATGTTATTTGTCGGGAACTTTAAGAAAACGATTTTTAACTTGATTATAAAAGCATCTGTGCGAAGATAAGATTTATGTTTGAAGAAGAAATTTTACTGGAAATAGCGCGTTTTATCGGCATTGCGGGCTTGATTTTGTTTATTTTGAGCGGAGTTGGCGGAGTTTTGATGGCTTCGCGGACGGTGCAAAAAATCAATGTCAAATGGCTTCGCGGAAAAATGTTTAAGTATCATCGGCTTCTGTCGCTGATTGGCACGAGTCTGTTTCTACTTCATCCGATTCCGATGCTTTTCGCGCCAAACACGACCGGCGGAATGAACATTTATCACACGCTCATTCCGTTTCTTGCGCCCAAACAATCGGTAACAATCAGCTTTGGCATCATTGCGTTTTATGTTTTGCTGGTCGTGGCGATAAGTTCAATTTTCATCAAATATATGAAACGCGATTTGTGGCGAGCCTTGCATTACGGAACTTATGTCGTAATTTTTCTCGGCTTAATTCACGGACTTTTGATTTCCGGCGAATTCAAAGACGGCGAGATTTTTGAGATTGAAGAACCCGAAAAAATTCTGTTAATAATTTTGTCTCTGATTGCTTTATCATTACCGATTTGGCGTTTATTTTTTGCGAAGAAGTTTTTACTAAAGAGGAAAAACGGCTTGAAGGTAATCATCATTACAATTTGGATTTGCTGTTTTTCAAGTATAATTTTTGGACAAACGCAACCGACTCCGACACCAACGCCCGAAAAAGTCAAACGCTGGTCGGGAAACTATCAGGCAACTTTGAATGTTTCGGTTTTGGGCAAGCCGAAACCTTCGCTCGGACACAAACTAAGCCTGTCTTACGCGCCAACATTCGGCGGTTCATTTGATTCGCGTTTTGAGTATTATGTTGACGGTTCATACAACGCAGACGCGCCCGGACAGTTAATCAACAATATCAATGAGCCGAAATTTGAAGCGCAATTGAATTACACGCGCCCACTAAACAAACGATTTGCCGCCACGGTCGGGATTCTTTATCACTACAATTTTAAGTTTCCTGACAAATACTTTTGGGCTTTGGGCGGAATAGTTTATACCGAACAATTGGGCAAAAAAGTTACGTTGACGGCAACCGGACTTTTAGAAAAAAAACTTTCGGGCGGACGAGTTTTTGTTGATGGTTCAGCGATGCTCGAATATCGTTTTGTAAAGAATTGGAACACGCAACTTTCTGTTCATCGTTACGAAAATCTCGGACAATTCGACACGAATCCGACGCAAAAGTTGGAATACGAATTCGGCGTAAATCGTTTATTAAAAAAGAATCAAACAATTGGCATTTCATTTTTCCGACACGAGCAATACAACGCTCCGAATGACCAATTTTCTTTTTTGAAATTCAAATACATCATCGGATTTTAGAAAACTAAATTATAACCGCCCAATTCACTTTTTTAAGTCCAATAATTTCTATCAAGCGAACGATAATTTATCGCTTCGGAAATGTGTTGCGGTTGAATATTTTCGCTGTCGGCTAAATCGGCGATTGTCCGCGAAACTTTTAGAATTCTATCGTGGGCGCGAGCTGATAAGCCTTGTTTGAGCATTGCTTTTTCCAATAAATTTTCGCTTTCTGTGTCAAGAGCGCAAAATTTGCGAATTTGCGCCGAACTCATTGCCGAATTTGAAAAAACGCCTTCGCTTGCAAGTCGTTTAAGTTGGATTTCACGCGCTTTGATGACTCGTGCGCGAATTTTTTCGGAACTATCGCCGCCCGATTCGCCTTTGCCGCGCAATTCTTTAAATTGAACTGCCGGAACGTCAATGTGAATGTCAATTCTGTCCATCAAAGGTCCCGAAATTTTGCCGACGTAACGCTGAATTTGCGGCGGCGAACATTTGCATTCGCGCTTTGAACCGAAATATCCACACGGGCAAGGATTCATCGAAGCAACGAGCATAAAATTTGCCGGAAACGTCAAAGATGTTGCGGCGCGTGAAATCGTAACTTCTTTATCTTCCATTGGTTGGCGCAAAACTTCCAAAGTGCTTCGGTCAAATTCGGGCAATTCATCAAGAAACAAAACTCCAAGATGTGCGAGCGAAACTTCGCCCGGTTTCGGTATCGAACCGCCGCCGATTAAACCGGCTTGCGAAACGGTGTGATGCGGATTTTTGAAAGGTCTTTCGGTTATCAAACCCGATTTTCCCGTAAGTCCCGCAACCGAATGGATTTTTGTAATTTCGAGAGCTTCTTCAAATTCAATCGGCGGCAAAATTGTCGGCAAGCGTTTCGCTAACATCGTTTTTCCCGAACCGGGCGAACCGATCATCAAAATATTATGTCCGCCGGCACTCGCAATTTCGAGCGCACGTTTTGCCGATTGTTGTCCACGAACTTCCGCAAAATCTACGCGATATTTTGTTTTATTATTTTGTATTTCGCTGATGTCGAGCGTTAAAGGCGCGTAATTATTTCGACCGCTTTGCAAATCTCGCGCAATCTCGACAGCTTCGCGTAAATCTCTGACAGGAAAGACATTTACACCGGAAACGACGGCAGCTTCGGTTGCGTTTTCTTCGGGCAACATTAAATTTGAAATTCCGTTTTCACGACATCTGAGCGCAATCGAAAGCGCACCGCGAACGGGACGAATTCTGCCGTCTAAGGACAATTCGCCGATGCTTAAAGTATCTTTTAAAGTATCTTCGTTGCCGATGTCGCCGTTTGCGCCGAGAATCGCCAAAGCAATCGGCAAATCAAAACTCGCGCCTTCTTTTCTAACATCTGCGGGTGCAAGATTTATCGTCGTTTTGTGAAACGGAAAAAAGAACGAACTGTTTGTAATCGCCGCGCGAATTCGCTCGCGTGATTCACGAATCGCCGTATCGGGCAAACCGACAATCAAAACCGTCGGCGTAGTTTCGGTTTCGCCTTTGATAGGTTGCAGATTGACTTCGATGTCAACAATCAGCGCATCAATGCCATAAACGGCGGCGGATTTTGTAAGGAAAAGCATAATTTTTTGATTGAAGATTCATTTGAAAATCGTCGCTGAAGGCGACAAACAAAAAGCACGGCGATTGTTGCTCACTTTCAGCGAGCGGAACTTATGGCACAAGCAACCTAGCGATTCTCACTAGGCTACAATGTTTGTCGCTTTCAGCGACTTAAATATTTTCAATAAACTCTTAAAATAATTTTCTACAAGGATATTCAACTTTATATCAGAAATTTCACAAAAAGTCAGACGTTTTTTCAAGAAAATCGTCGAATTTGTCGAATTTGTCGAATTTGTATTTACCTTTTTTAAAAGTTGGCATAAAATCATTTAGCCAAAGCAACTAATTTTTGGAGGTAACTCATCATAACCAAGGACAAATTACTAAATTCCGAAAGCAATTTTTTAGGAGCAAATATGGACTTAGCCTCGGTGCTTGAGCAAGACGCGCTTCCCATTTCGTATGAGGAAAGTGCGCCCGCGTCTTTTTTCCCAACTCCTGTCGCAGTCGAAAATGAAGTTATTGAGACGAGCGCGTCCGATTTCGATTTGACGCAAAAGGCGGCAAAAGGCAATATTTCTGCGTTTGAGATGATTTACGAACGCCATCATCGGCGCGTTTATTCGCTGTGTTTGCGGATGATGGGTTCGCAAACCGAAGCCGAAGATTTAACGCAGGAAGTTTTTATCCAGCTTTTCAAAAAGGTTGGCAGTTTTCGCGGCGATTCGGCGTTTTCGACGTGGTTGCATCGAATGACCGTTAATCAGGTTTTGATGCACTTTCGGCGGCGAAGTGTGAAAAGCGAAAAAACTTCGGAAACAGGCGATATGCCGGAGCAAACCGTTTCAGGGACGGAAAATCCGCGCAAAATGCCGGTGATTGATAAAATCGCTTTGAAAAATGCCGTTGCACAATTGCCGAACGGTTATCGAAACGTCTTTATTTTGCACGATGTTCGAGGCTACGAACACGAAGAAGTTGCGCGTTTGATGGGAATTTCCGTCGGCACATCAAAATCGCAACTCCACAAAGCGCGTCTCAAACTGCGCGGATTGCTGATTAAAGTGAACGAAGCGTAATTTTTGATTTTGATTATTGAAACAACCAATCAAAAATCGAAAATCAAAAATCGAAAATTACTTAAGGCAACCTGAACGATTTTCAAACAATCTATATGGTTTGAATCTCGGAGAACGGCGGAAAAGTTACAATAATTTTATAAACGGAAAATCAGATGAACTGCGAACATTGTCAAGAATCAATAAGTGCGTTTATGGACAACGAGTTGGATGAAACCAACGCGGCAAATGTCCGAACGCATCTCGCTGTTTGCGCTCCGTGCGCGAAGATTTGCGAAGATTTTGCGATGATTTTGGATTTTTGCGGGCTTGAAGAAACCGCTGAACTCGCACCGCCAAATTCAAAAGCCCTGTGGTGTCGCATCAATAATTTAATCGAAACCGACATTCCGGCGGATATTGTCGAACAAAACAAACCGCAAGAAACGCCGAAAACTTGGTTTTCAAGAGTTTGGGAATTTTCTTTTTCGCAAGTCGCGGCGGCACTTTTTGGAATTGCGCTGGTCAGTTCTTTGTTGACGGTTGTCGGAATTAAAAATTATTCTGCGTCGGAAACGGCGAAGGTTTCGACACAGCCGAGCATTTTTGACCGCGCTTTGGGTAAATTAGGATTGATCGAAACGCCGCAACAATTGCGCGAACGCCGCAGTCGGCAACAACAACAGACAGTTGATTATTGGCGGCAAAGAGTCGAAGTTCGTCGCGCAAATTGGAATCCGCGAGTGCGCGATACATTTGACCGAAACTATAACGAAATTAACCAAGTTATCGCCGAATACGACCGCATCTTAGAGGAAAATCCGCAAGACGATATTTCGAGCGAAATGCTCGATTCGGCTTTGATTGAACAAGTTGATTTGTTGCGCGAATTTTCCGAATTATAATGTTTGCAATGAATTTATTAAACCTTTCAGCGCGTATCAAAACTACGATTATCCTTTTGGGCGTAGTTTTTTTCTTTGCGTCCGCATCTGAAATTACCGCGCAAAAAAGATATTCAAAAAGCTATCCGGCAACCAAAAACGTCAACGTCAAACTCATAAACCGCACCGGCTCAATCACTATCGAAGGTTGGAATAAAGAAGAAGTCAAAATCTTGGCGGATATGGAAACGCCTTCGACCAATCTTCAACCGCAAAACCAAAGCGGCACGATTCTTATCAACGTCGTCAAAGACAATCAAGGCAGAGACGATGTCGGCTATGTCAATTTTCTTATCAAAGTTCCCTATTCATCGTCAATAAATATTGAAACGATGATCGGAAATTTGAACGTCAGCAACGTCGGCGGCGTTCTCGTCCGCGCACATATTTCGAGCGAAGGCGACATAAGTTTAACCAACATCGGCGCGGCAAATGTTTCGGCGGAAAACGTCATCGGCGATATTTTCTATGACGGCGAAATAACGGAAAACGGAATTTATCGTTTTTCTTCGACACGCGGCAATATTAACGTGCGAATTCCCGCAAACGCATCATTCAATCTCATCGCAACTGCGCCTTCGTCGCGCGATATTACCGTCGGCAAATTTCCGAATATGAATCTCAATTTTTCTGATATGCGCCGCGTCTATGGCAAAGTCGGCGACGGCAGCGCGAGTGTAACAATTACAAATCAACGCGGCAGTATTTCGCTTTTCAGCAGATAAAATGTTTTTAAATTATCCACAGATGAACATAGATAAACACAGATAAAATCAAAAAAACATCTGTGTTTATCTATGTTCATCTGTGGATAATTTTCTTCCGTCTTAATTTAAGTTCACTTCAAAAAAATGAAAAAAATCTATCTTTTCTTTTCAATAATTTCAATCCTGCTTTTTTCCGCTTTTGCCTTCGCGCAGACGAAAATACTCGTCAAACGCACGACTTATAAAACCGAAACCGTCGAATTCGGACAAGGCGGAACGATTTCGATTGTCGGTGCGCCGATTGGCTCGATTTCCGTTGAAGGCTGGCAAAAAAGCGAAGTTGAAATCACGGCGGAAATCGAAGTTGAAGGCGAAAATGAAGCCGATTTATCACAGCTTGCCGCCGTTACTACATTCGTTCTCGGCGAAGCGACAATGGGACGAGTCAGCGTTGTTTCAGTCGGCACGCACGACAAGGAATTTATGAAACGCAACGCGAAAAAGTTTCCGAAAAGATTATTAGCGATGCCGTTTCGGATTGATTACAAAATAAAAGTTCCGATTTTTTCCGACCTTGAAATCACCGGCAATCGCGGCGATTTTAATTTATCAAACGTTGAAGGCGCAATGAAAATAAGTTTCGCGGAAACGAACGCCAACTTGAAATTATCGGGCGGAATGATTATGGCAACCTTCGGCAAAGGCGACGTTACGGTTGAAATGCTCACGCGAAGTTGGCGCGGACAAGGCGCAGACATACAACTTGCCGCCGGAAATTTGAACGTGATTTTGCCGCTCAATTTCAACGCCGAATTGGACGCAAATGTTCTTCGCACAGGCAAAATCGAAAACACTTTGACCACACTAAAACCGCGCGACCGCACGAAATTTACCGAAAAATTGATCTCAGCCAAAAGCGGCAACGGCGGCGTAAAATTTATTTTCACACTCGGCGACGGTTTGCTGAAACTTCTTTCGAGCGGTAAGTAATTGAAGTCCGTGTTTAATTTGAGAAAAATATCTTCGGAATAAGTGATAGGTGATAAGTGATAGGTGATAATTTTGCGCGTAGAGTCTGCGACGTTTCTTAAACTATCAGCTATCAGCTATCACTTATCACCTATTCCGAATGTGATAAATGTTGCAACAAAAGATATTTAATTATACAAAGGCTTTAAATAATTGAGTTCGTGCCTCTTGAAAGACTTTCGCGTCGCCGATTTATTTTGTATAATCAGACGCAAATTATGCGCTTTGTTTTCTCACGAAGATTTTATGTTTTGTTCGCGCTTGCGCTCGTGCCGCTGTCGCTTTCGTGGACGTTTCCCGCGTTGCGTTCGGCGGTTTTGGGTTACGATATTTTGTTGATTTTGTTAGCTGTAATTGATTATTTCATCAGCCACAAACTGCCTGAAGATTTAACTGTGCGCCGCGAATTTGAAAAGCGTTTTGCGATTGGCGATAAAACGAAAATCAGTTTGCACATCGAAAATCAAACTTCGCGTGGCTTTCATCTAAAAATCAAAGACGAATTTCCGCCCGAAATGATTTTGGACGAAAGCCGCGAAGCCGAATTTACCGTCAAAGCGCAAACTGCCGCCGAATTTTTCTACTTTTTAAAGCCGCCGAAACGCGGAAATTACAAATTCGGAAAAACCGCCGTCAGATTTTTGTCGCGTCTCGGTTTGATTTGGTGTCAGACGGATTTGGGCGAAGCGCAGAACGCGAAAGTTTATCCGAATATGCGCCGCGCCCGCGAAATGGAACTCAAAGCACTCGGCGCACAATCGTTTTTGGCGATTCAGCGCAAATCTTTGCGGCGCGGCGAAGGACGCGAATTTGAATCAATGCGCGATTACGTTCGCGGCGATGAATTGCGACATATTTCTTGGACGGCAACGGCGCGAAGAAACAAATTAACCACACGCCAATATCAAATCGAACGCGACCAAAATATCATTATCGCGCTCGATGCCGGACGTTTAATGACCGGCAGAATCAACGACGAAACGAAATTTGACACAGCAATTCACGCAAGTTTAGCGTTAATGAGCGCGGCGGCGCGTGCCGGAGATAATTGCGGTTTAGTCGTTTTCGGCAGAAAAGTGCGAAAATATTTGCCGCCACAAAAAGGCATCGGACAACTTGATGCGGTTCTCGAAACTTTGCACGATATGGAGCCGGAATTGATCGAGCCGAGTTATGCGAGAGCGTTTCAATTTATCGCTTCAAACTCAAAAAAGCGTTCGTTCATTGTAATTTTGACCGACTTGGTTGACAAAGAATCGTCGAAAGAATTAATTTCATCGCTCAAACTCCTGCGCCCGCGACATCTGCCGCTCGTCGTAACCATCGGCGACCGCGATTTAAACGCCACAGTTAGCGAAATTCCCAAAGAAATCAAAGAAGTTTTCACGCAATCCGCCGCCGAAGAAATCATCCACCAACGCGAATCCGCACTAAAATTAGTCGAAACAATCGGCGGTTTAGCGTTAGATGTTACAACAAATTCCCTCGCACCAAAACTTTTAGAAACTTATTTGCGAGTTAAGGAAAGAGGCTTGCTTTAATTTTCAGCATAAAGCGTTTTTGATGTAGAATGAAAACGTATGATGATTGACGATTTCATTTGGCTTCCTGATATTTTGGATAAACTTGCTTGGAAGCATCAGGTAGAGCAAGATGAAGTTGAGGAACTTTTTTTTAATAATCCACGATTTCGCTTTGTCGAGTCGGGTTATACAAAAGGCGAAGACGTTTATTCGGCAGGCGGACAAACAGACGGCGGAAGATATTTAATCGTATTTTTTATTTACAAATCAAACAACATTGCGTTAATTTTGAGTGCGCGAGATATGGACAAAAAGGAACGAAAACGATATGAGCGAAAATAAAACAACCGAAATTTCAAAGGCGCAGACTATCGAAGAAATAGCCGATTTTTGGGACACGCACAGTTTAGATGATTTTTGGGAACAAACCGAAGAAGTCGAATTTGAAATTCGCGCCAACCGCCGCAGGCGCGTAACGCTTTCGCCCGACATCTATGAAAAATTGAAAATCCAAGCCCGTATTCAAGGCGTTCTACCGGAAACTCTAATAAATCTCTGGCTTGCGGAACATCTCGAAAAAGTAAAATAATTCACCCGCGCCTTATTGAAAACTTATTTGCGAGTTAAAGAACGCGGTTTGCTCTAAACATCGAGCGGACTTTTTACGAAAGATTTATTTTTCAAAACGTGCGTGTAAATTTGAGTTGTCCGAACATCTTTGTGTCCGAGAAGTTCTTGCACGGTGCGAATGTCGTATTGATTTTCGAGCAAGTGTGTCGCAAAACTGTGGCGGAAGGTATGACAATTTCCGTGTTTTGTAATTTCGGCGCGTTTCATAGAATCTCTGACTGCTTTTTGAATGGTCGAATCGGAAGTGTAATGCCGACGCACAACGCCGTCCTCGCGTGTCGGTGAAAGTTTGGCGGACGGAAAAATGTATTGCCATTTCCATTCTTTGGCGGCGTTCGGGTATTTTCTCGATAGAGCATAAGGCATCCAAGTTTCGCCGAAACCGCGCCGTAAATCTTCGGTGTGAATAAATTTTACCTTCGTCAATTGTTCATTAAGTGATTCGCGCAAAGATTCCGGTAAAAGCGTTGTGCGGTCTTTCGCGCCTTTGCCGTCACGCACCGTAATCTGATTCATCTCAAAATCAATATCTTTGACGCGCAAATGTAAGGCTTCCGTCAAGCGCAAACCTGCGCCGTATAACAAACTTGCGACGAGAAAAGGAACGCCTTTCAGATTCGCTAAAATTGTCTTTGCTTCACTTACTGTAAAAACAACCGGCAAATGTTCGGGGCGTTTCGCACGAATCACGCCTTCAATATTCGGCAAGTTAATTTGCAAGACATCCCGATAAAGAAATAGCAAAGAAAAAAACGCCTGATTTTGCGTCGAAGCGGAAACCTTTCCATTAACCGCCAAGTCCGTCAAAAACTCGGTTATTTCGGCTGCCCCCATTTTGTTCGGATGGCGTTTGTTGTGAAACAAAATAAATCGTTTGATAAAATTGTGATAAGTATCTTCCGTGCGGTTGCTCAAATGCTTTGCTCTGGCAACAGCACGAACTTGGTCGAGAAATTTAACTTTTGGTGTCATAGCGTAAAAATTTTTATTGAAATTGTTGAATTCTGTTGTATAATGAATCCGCATATTAAGATACTTATGCGGAATCGTTCTTCATAATACACGAAATCTGCTACTTATGCGGATTCATTCCGCATAAGTATCCAAAATTGATGATTGGCAGGAATGATTCCGGTCAATCAATAGTTCGATGCCTCGTGGTAAATATCGCCTATGTTCTCAGTGGCAGATTATAAACTTGGCTTGCACTTGATTCGTCGGCGAATGAACCCGAAGCATTTCGAGATGCTTCAAGCTCAATACGCCGCACCGAATCGAACTGTTACCGCGCCACAACTTGCAAAGGCAATCGGTTATCTGTCTTTCAGTCCCGTAAATTTACAATACGGCAAACTTGGGCGACTGCTTTCGGATGAACTTGGAAAATTGCCTGAACGCTCTCCATATAGCGGAAAATTGCGTTGGTTTCGGGTTCTATCTTCGGGAGAACCTAGCAAAAGTGGTTTCTTGTGGACGATGCGCCCTGAATTAGCAACCGCACTTGAAGAACTTGGCATAGTTAAAAATGTCGAAAGTCGTTTGCCCGAAGAAATAGATGTTGCAGAAGTTTTCGTCGAAGGTGCGGCTCGTCAAGTTACGGTCAACGCTTACGAGCGAAGCCCAGAAGCCCGAAGTCGTTGTATCGCGCACTACGGAACTTATTGCTTTGTTTGCAATTTTGATTTTGGCGCGTCGTATGGTGAAATGCTCGAAGGTTATATTCACGTTCACCATTTGCGACCACTTTCCGAGATTGACGGTGAGTATAAAGTTGACCCGATAGAAGATTTGCGTCCGGTTTGCCCAAACTGTCACGCAGTCATTCACAGCCGCAGACCGCCGCTTTCGGTTGACGAAGTAAAGGCAATGTTGACGCAGGCAAAGGAAGCGAGCTAAAGATGACGGCGGCATCGAACAATTCAATGGACGTGAGGGCGAAACAGCGACTTTGTTATCGCGTTGTCTGGTTTCCCTTAGCTTGTGCGTGGCGGTTTCGCCCCACGTCATCTCAGCCGTTGGGCATCTTCTCTTGGGTTGAAACGAATGATTTTAGATGTTACAAAATTTGAATGAATTATATTCACCAGATTGTCGAATACATTTTGAAGGCGCAAGAAATTGCCACTCTTTACGGCTATAAAAATCTTTTACAGCCCGGTATGGTTAAAGAGTTAATTATCGGAGATATTCTCGGACACGAAGTTCATAGAACTAAACACGAACCGGATGCTTGGGAGCCGGATAACCCCGAAATAAAATATGAATATTTAAGTTGTGTTGAAGGCGGAACATTTCAGCTTGACCGAATGTTTAAAGCTCCTGTCGAAAAACGCGCCAAATCTCTGAAAAGAATTAGTCGTAATTCTACTATTTTTTGCGCTGTTTTTGATGCAGAACATCCGCTAATGGTGAAAGTAATCTACAAACTTCCGGTTGAAATTATTTTGCAGGAAACTGAAAGACAGTTAGATGCAAGCAGCAATGATATTTCTCACGTCGGCTTCACAATAAAATGGGCTGAGAGAAATGGTGAAGTCGTTTATAAAAAAGATTCTTGAATAATCATTTTAGAACCGTTATTTTTATCCGAAAAAAGTGGAAGATACTCTTTAAGCGCGTTTGTTTCTCTTGCCTGTTCTAAGCGTTTATTGGCTATTTCAACATATTGAGGATTTATTTCACATCCGACATAAAATCGTTCAAGCCGTTCGCAAACGACGGGAACAGTTCCGCTACCGACGAACGGGTCAAAGATAAATTCACCTTGATTCGAGCTGGCTTTAATAATTCGTTCTATCAGTTTTTCCGGTTTTTGTATCGTGTGTAAAAGCTCTCTGCTTATCAGTTCTTTGGATTTATACGTTAGTTGCTTTATATCGCCCCAAACGTCTCCGGGATTTTTACCGTTTTCATTAAAGACGGTTTTACCATATTGACCGTTTTTAACTGACGGAACATTTTCGCATCTTTTTCGATGTTCAAGTTCTACCAACTGCGGAACTCGAATGTCATCGAGATTGAAAGTTTTAGGCTTTCCTTTGGAAAAATAAAATATCGTGTCGTAATTATTCGTGTAAGATTTTCGACCTTGCGATAATCTGCTTGGTTGATACCAAATTATCCTTGATTGAAGTTCGAGATAAGGTCTGTAATCAATAAAATCAATTGCATCCTGCTTGCCGAATAAATAAACCGCGCCGCCTTGTTTTAGTATCAGAGAGAATTTTTGCAGCAGATTTAAATTATACTGTTGGATGTTTTCAACTTTATCCCAATCGTGTGTTGTCACGCCGTAAGGACCGTCACAGATTATTAAGTCGAAACTGTCTTTTGGCAATTCATTCATAAAAGACATTGAGTTTGCATTCGAGATTTGGTTTTTTAATTCTGAAAGCATAGCTATTGTTTTTTGTTTTTCTGATTTGCAGAAATCAATTGATTTTTGTTTGATTCTTTTTCAATATATTCATCCAACGCCCGGCGTATTATCTCAGACACGGATAATCCCCTTTCCTCACTAAGTAAAGCTAATGCGCTGATTTGTTGTTCGGATAAATAAAGATTATACTTTTTCATATATTCTATGTATGTATGATATATACCAAACAGAACCTTTTGTCAAAAGTCTTTTAACTATAAACGCAATGCCCAACAATTCAATGGACGTGAGGGCGAAACAGCGACTTTGTTATCGCGTTGTCTGTTTTCCCTAAACTTGTGTGAGGGCGGTTTCGCCCCACGTCATCTCAAGCGTTATGCCCCTTTTGAAATCGAAATTGACTTTTGGTATGACTAATAGTATTACTTTAATATGAGTGTTGCAAAAGTTACAATTTCCATCGAATCAAATCTTCTGAAGAAACTTGACCGCCTTGTCAAAGAGCGTGTTTTCTCAAATCGCAGTCAAGCGGTTCAGTCTGCCGTCGAAGAAAAAGTTTCGCGCCTTGATAATAATCGTCTGGCGCGGGAATGTGCCAAACTAAACAAAACCGAAGAACAATCTTTAGCTGATTTGGGCTTGGCAAGCGAGGTGGAAGAATGGCTCGAATATTGAGAGGCGACGTTATTTGGGCGAGTCTTGACCCGACGCTCGGACACGAGCAAGCAGATTCGCGTCCCGTGCTGGTTTTGAGCGAAGATATTTTTAATGACCATTCGGGAACAGTTATCGCCGTTGTCTTGTCCAGCCAACAGCCGAGCGCGAGTTTTCCCTTGACGTTTGAACTTTCCGACCCAATTTTGCCGAAAAAGTCTTGGGTAAAAATCAGCCAGATTCGGACGCTTTCGACTCAGCGACTCGGAAGAAAAATCGGCACAGCGTCGGATGAAGAATTAGAAACAATTATCGAAGGCTTGAATGAAATTATCGGCGGCTCATAACGGCTGAGATAACGTAGGGGCGAAACAGCGACCTTTTTATCGCGTTGTCCGTCAAACTTTAACGGGCTTGGTGGCAGTTTCGCCCTACGTCATTTCAGCCGTTCGTCCGAATATTATGAAATTTTGGCAAAAACTTTCTGCTTGCTTTTGGTTCTTCGGTGAACGATAATTTTTGTTATGAACTATCGAGATTTTATTACTATCGAACCCAACAAGCGCGGCGGCAAACCTTGTGTGCGCGGTTTGCGAATTACGGTTTATGAGGTTCTCGAATATCTTGCCTCCGAAATGACCGAAGCCGAGATTCTCGAAGACTTTCCCGATTTAACTCATCAAGACTTAAAGGCTTGTTTGGCTTACGCGGCTGACCGCGAACGTCGTTTGATGACGGCTCCGGTGGCGGCGTGAAATTATTGTTTGACGAAAATTTATCGCCTGCGCTCGTGCGCCGACTCGCCGATGTTTTCCCTGATTCGGTTCACGTCCGCGATGTCGGAATGAAAGCGACTGATGATCCGGTTGTTTGGGATTATGCGAAGGAAAATGATTTGATGATCGTTTCCAAAGACGTGGATATGCACGATTTGAGTTTGATATTTGGTAATCCGCCGAAAGTTGTTTGGCTACGACTCGGAAACTGTTCAACCAAACAGGTAGAAGAATTGTTGCGCCGCGATTTTGAAGTTGTCAAACTTTTTTATGAAGATGCGTCTGTTTCTTTGCTGTCTTTACCGTAACAAACTCAATGAACGCAAAGCACGGCAAAGATGTTCATAAAATCCATCATTGAATTTGCCGCGTTCAATCGCTATCCTTAAAATTCAAGACAATTTGGATTTTGATAGCAAAATATACGAAGCAACCGCAAACGAGGCTTGCGAAACCGTATTGATTAGCTGTTTTATCCATTGAAAAGTAACGGTTTGGTCAGAGGCTCGTGCCAGAACGAAAATTACTGCAAAATTGATTAAAAAAAGTCCGACGGCAAGCCATAATTTGTTTTTGGAAGCACGAAAAATCAGTTGAAAAAGCATTGCGAGATTTGCCAGAGTCGTTGCGCCGAGAAGTATGAAAAACCACGCACGGCTTTCCATAAAAAAGCCGCAATATGCGGCGATTGACCAAAACACAGCAATCAAAATTAAAGGCAAAGCCCAAAGTTTTACGGCATCGGTTTCGCTCTCGCGGCTTTTCCATAAAGCCCACGCCAAACAAATAAAACCTGCCGACATCAACACAAAAAGACTATTATTGAGAATCGGAAAATCCGCGCCGCCGACTCCTTGAATTATTTTCCAAGCCGATTTCAAAACACCACCGAGCGTTACTAAAATGCCACCGAAATAAGCCAAATTTCCTGCCGATTTATTCTCACGCGAAATCATTTTCGCCACAAAAAATAACCCAATCGCAAAAAAAGCAACGGGCATTAAATCTTGCAAAGCAAGCGTTAAATTTATTTCGTCTTTCATAAATTCCAAATTCCAAATTCCAAATTCCAAATTGAAGCCAAAACCAAATTTAATTCGGAACTTGAAATCCGGCATCCGAATTCCGAAACCCGAAATTTGGAATTTGGAATTTGGAATCTGGAATCTGGAACTAATTTCCCTCCACGCCGACGACTTGTGTGCCGCAGAAAAATTGGAAAGTTTCGATTGTTCCTTCGTCCGTCAAACCGGAAAGTCCCCACGCGCCGCGCGGCGCAAACAAACTCAAACTCAAAACTGTTGAACCGTTGACTTTAATACCGCCGGCGCGAATTTTTCTGGCTAAATTTAATCCGCGAGTTTCGTCCGTGCAGAAAACATAACCTTCCAAACCGTAAGGCGTTGAGTTTGCCAAAATTGCGGCTTCGTCATCTGATTTAAATGTGTGAACGGTGCCGATAGGACCGAAAATTTCGTGTTGCGCGTCTTCGTTTTTGACGTTTGCAACTAAAGTCGGTGCGATAAAATTTCCGTCCGATGCAGGCAGATTTGCCGACGAATGCGCCGTTCCGCCTTTTGAAATCAATTCGTTTAATTGACCTTTGATTTTTTCGAGATGAAGCGAATGAACCATCGGTCCCATTTGCGTTTCAAATGATAACGAATCGCCGATTTTAATTTTTTTCATCTTTTCGAGCGTAATTTCCAAAAGACTTTCGGCAATTGATTCGTGAACCAATAAACGCCCAAGAGCGCGACACCATTGACCGTTGAGCAATGTCATCAAATTGATAATTCCGTCTGCGGCTTTGTCCAAATCGGCATCTTCGAGAACGATAACATTATTATTTCCGCCGAGTTCGAGTTGCGCGGGCTTCATTTCCATCGCGCATTCGCGGGCGATTGCGCGTCCGCCCGTCAAGCCGCCGGTGAACGAAACAGCGCGAATCCGCGAATCTTTGACTAATTTTCCGCCGACTTCTGGACCGCCGTGAACAATCTGAAAAACGCCTTTCGGAAGTTTCGCTTCGTGTGCCGCTTCCGCCAAAATATCGCAACCGTTCGGCGACCATTCCGTCGGTTTAAGAATCGTCGGACAACCTGCGGCAAGCGCGTTTGCGGCTTTGTGAACCGCCATCGGCGCGGGCGCATTCCAAGGCACAAGGCACAGCGCAACGCCGAGCGGTTTTCGATAAACTTCAACCGTTCTGCCCGTAAAACCTTCGTGCGTCTGATGCGTCCAGCCCGATTTTAACTGTTCATTGGCGAGATGCCACGCGCCTGTTAAGATGATTTGAAACATCGTCGTGAGCGAAATCGGAACGCCTGTTGTCAGCGATTCGAGCCGCGAAATTTCGTCTTTGCGCTTTTCGATTTGTGCCGAAAACTCCGCCAAATACGCGCATCTTTCGTCAGACGGCATTTCTGCCCAACTTCCCGATTCGTGAACATTTTGCGCCGCCGCAAGTGCTTTTTCAATATTCGCGTCATCGGTTGCCATCTGCTCTTGCAATTTTTCCCGCGTGTTCGGATTTTCGAGCCAAATACCGCGATTCACCGACGGCGCGGAAAATTCGCCGTCAATATAATCTTGTAACGGTTTTACTGTTTGAATCATATTTTTTTTATCCACAGATGAATAAGATAAACACAGATAAAATCAAAAAATATCTGTGTTTATCTGTGTTCATCTGTGGATAATTTTTCTTTAAATACCTTCGTAATACTTTGAACGTCGTGAACTTCGCCGTCCGCGCCGCGCGGGTCAAACGGCATTCGTTTATCGGCAACGGGCGCGAGACGAAAACCTTCAACGCGCAAAGTTCTGACCAAAACGCCGTCGCGGTAAAGCATCGTGTGGCGCGTCCGCGTATTGCCGTTAATTAGAATAAAATCCGGTTCGCTGTAACGCATCCAACTTTCGTCAATGCTTCGCGGCGAAAAAATCAAAATTCCAACGCCGCCCGAAACGCCGATGTGTCCGCCGTCGCCGTCGCCGAGTTTATTAAACTGCAAAATGCCGTCAATCAATTTTGCTTCAAATGAACGAACGTGAACCGGACGACCGCGAAAAGTTACATTTGTTTGGCGATAATTTTCGCCGTCAAAATCAATATAAACCAAATTTTCAAACGGCGACGCGCCCGGCTGTCCGCCTTGCGTGTCATCAAAACGCGGCGTTCCGTCAATTTCAAACATTTCGAGTTTGTCGTGCCAAACACCGCGCATCAAACATAAATTGTAGCCGACCGAGCCGATTGGAAAATTCATCTTGAAACGTCAACAATAAACTGCATTATACCTACAAGTTTCGCTAAATCCGTAATCAAATAACGCTGTTCGTCAATCACAATTTCGTTATTTTCGAGCTTTAAAAACCGCCATTCAATTCCCGTTGTCGAACAGCCGTATAAAACTTTAAAGTCATTTCCTTCGGCTTCGTTAAATCTTTTTGCGCCGAGAAGTTGTGCCGCACATTGCACCGTGCCTTGTTCCAAATCTTGTTTTTTGGCTTCGGTGATACAAAAAATCGGCGCGGTTACAAAATCTTGAATGCGGCTAAACGAAAAAATAAAATCACATTCGCCTTTTAATCCGGCAACTTCGTCAACATCGAGATTTACGCCCGAATAAATTGAAAAATTATGCTCGTTGCGGTCGCTGAGTTCGAGCAAAATCGGCGTTACAAGTCTTTCCGAACGCGATTTTTCGCTGGCAAAACCAAGTTCTCTGCCACGTTCGAGGGCTTCAATCAGCCATTCGGTCGGCGCAAATTCCGCCACATTTTCAAAAAGATTCTCTGCACGAAATTTGATGCCGAATTTTTGAGTCAAATCTAACGCCGTAAAATCGCTGTATGCCATAATTATTACCTCAAAACGATTTTACGCTGATTAATTTTTCTTTCCAACTGCAAAATCGGCGGAAGGCTTTTCTTTCGTAACCATTTCGGCGGCTTCCAATCTGCCGCGTTCGGCGGGAAATGCTTGCACCAAACCCATTGACAAATCTCTCAAACCTCTGGCGACCACGCCCGAATTTCCGGTATTTGATGTGCCGCAAGCCTTGAACGCATTGACCGCGACGCGGAAAGCGGCTTCCGACATCGAGCCTTTCGACATTCGCCATTGACGCACAACTCTATCTTTTGGAAGCAAAGGCGGTTGCGATGTTTCGAGTTCGATTTGCCGACGCATCCAAAGATACGCGGTTTCCAAATCGTTGGTCATCTCGCCGATTAAAATTTGGTGCATCGGGCTGGTTGCAATCGGTTCGCCCGTGTCGCCGAATTTCGTAGATTTCAAATAATTTAGCGCGTGATCATAAACCGCTTGCGCCGCGCCGAGATAAATTGCGGTTGCGGCAAGTTGATTACCGACAAACGTGCCGCGCGACATCTGCATCATTCGCAAAAACGCGCCTTCAATCGCCAGCGCGTCGTCATCTGCAACGAAAACATCTTTCAAAATAATACCGTGCGTCGCCGTTCCACGCATTCCGATTGCGTCCCATTTTTGCCTTTCGGAAACGCCGTCCGCATCTCTTTGAACGAAAAATAACGCCATTCCTTCAACCGTTTCCGTTCCCGCGAGTTTTGCCGTAACCAAATATTCATCGGCAACGCCCGTCGCGCAACCGAAAGATTTTACGCCGTTTAAAGTCCAACCGTTATCAACTTTTTTTGCTTCGGTCGAAATCGTAACACGCGCTTTGCTCGTCTTATTTGATTCGGACGCGAAGTTTGCCAACCACTTCCCTTTTTGTCCCATTTTCGTCAAAACTTTTTCGGCAAATGTTCGCACAATCGGAGTTTCATCTTCATTAAAAAGTCCCGCATCAATCGCTTCCAAACCCAAAAGCCCGCGCGAAGCCGAACTGCAATGAAAAAAATAAGCCAACGCCGTCGAAGGACAAGCCGTGCCGAGCGCAAAAGTCGCCGCCGCCAAATCACGCAAACCGCCGCCGAGTCCGCCAAATTCTTTAGGCACAATCAATCCTAAAAGTCCCGCATCGCTCAAAGTTTTAACGTGCGGACGATAAAATTCGCATTTCAAATCGGCTTCCGCCGCGTGTTCTTTGAGTAAAGGCAAAACCGATTCGACCTTTTCCGCTCGTTCGCGTTCGTCGTCGGTCATCTGCTCGACCAAAATTTCACCTGTTAGTTTCATAAACTGTTTTGAGTCCACGCTTCAGCGTGCAAACCGCCAGCGAAGCGATGCGGTTTTACCTTCGATTAAAATTCAAGTAAATCAACGCATAGCAAACGCCTCGCTTCGCTCGCGTTTGCGCCAACTGAAGTTGGAACTCAGAACTTTTATGGCTTTTTCACGTCATCAACTTTTGAATCCTGAACTTCGACACGCGCTTTGCTGTATTCGCCGTATTTGATGAGATTGTTGATGTTAATGCCCGCAAACAGAATTTTTATCGAAAGATTTACGTCCGCTTGCGACGGCAGCCAGATTTCGTTATTTATCAGTTCGTTTTCCAAACTAAACGATGCGCCGCGTTTTGCTTTTGCCAGAAAATTTCCCGCCGATTGCGTCAAAACCGCGTCCAGACGAACGACCTGTTTCGTCTTACTGTCAACCCAAACCGCGCCGTTGCAGAGCGCGAAAAGTTTTTCGTTGCGCGTTTTCGGCTTGTATGCCGGATTCGGTTCGTAATCGAAAACAATTACGTCAATTCCCTTAAATTTTTCGCGGCGCGGATTTACTAAAAGCGAACCTTTGAGCGCATCGGCAATCGTAATTCGCTGACCTTCGCCGCTCGGCTGTCCGCCTGTTCCCGAATCCGTGTCGCGTTGCGTAAGCTGTTTTTTCTCTTTTTCGGCAATGCGTTTTTCGATTTCGTTGACTTGTTTTTCAACATCTTTGTCTTCTTTCGCTTGATCGGAAGCCGAAAGCGGCTTGCCATTTTTTTCGATTAAACGACTGATTCGATAGCCTTTAAAGAATGTCAGAAGTTTTTTCTCCGAAGTTTTTTCAATCAAATTTCCAGCTTTGTCAACTTCGCGGTCAATTCGCAATTCGGTGTAGCTGTAATTTTCCAAAATCGTGTCAACCTTTTCAGCATTGGCGCGGATTTCGTCCAAAAGCGTTTTAATATCAGGCAAAGACTCATTGGAAATCTGCGGAAAATCAAATGTAGTTTTGGCGATTTGCCCGTTGTGTTTGATTTCATCGAGCTTGATTTCGTAAGTTTCATCACCGACTTTCGAGGTTATCGAAAATGCTTCCATCACATTGCCGACTTTTCGATAATCGCTGTAATCAAACGATTTAACAATCGCGCCTTGCGGAATTTCTTCGCGCACGAGCAAGCCGGTTGCGGCATCAAAAAATAGTTTTATTTGCACGCCTTTTGCCGTTGTAATGTTCACGACATTCGCCTGTTTGCCGTTCACCATCATTCCGCCGCCCGCCGTAATTTTCGATTTATCGGCTTTTGCATTCAGCCAACGACTGTTTCGATAAACAGTTTCCGCTTGAAAATCCTTTGCCGAATCACCCGTCAAAGTCCGCAAACCGTTGCGCGAATCGCGTATCCAACCGGATTTTCCGTTATATCCGATTGCATATTCAAAACCGTTCAAATCAAATTTTCCGCCGTAATAATTCGGATTCGACGCAAACGCTTGATACGCGCCCGTTGCATTGTCGGATTTGCGCGTAATTTTGCCCGTCGCTTCCCACGAACGAATAGATTTTAAAACCTTTTCGCCGCCCAGAGCCTTGTTCGCCTGACTCAAAACCTTCGACGGCGATTGCGCCGAAACGCTTAAAGCAAGCGCAAATAAACAGAAAACCAAAAACTTAAATTTCATATATTTTGCATCTAAAAATTTGTAATAAACTTATAACAATTTTCTCTTTTTGTGCTAAAAAGTCAAGAGTTATAATAAACATTATAATCTTTCCGTATTTTAGATGCTTTCATAAGCGGCGTTGTCGTTTCAATTTCTAATTTGCGAATTCATCATTAGGATTTATCTCGATTGCGGATATTTTTTCGCACTTGCTTTCATCGCAAATTTTAATTTCGGGAACGCTTGCGCCTAAAGTTTCCAACATTTTTTTTGCGTCTTCAAGCCCGCGCATATAAGCAAACGGAACGCCATCGCAAAGGCTTAAATCAAACGCTTTTTTTGCCGCCTCGATTGCTTTTTTTCGTCGGTTTTCGGCAATTTCAATCTTTGCCAAAATGTTGTAAGAATCGGCATTATAAAGCAAAAACTCGCCGCGCTCCGCCAACTCCCAAGATTGATTTAAATAATCTCGCGCTGTCTCAAAATTTCCGCGCCGCATTTCAAGCAAAGCCAATGCCCGAAGCGCAGGCAATTCCTCTTCCGTAAATTCAATCTCACGGGCGCGTTTCAATGCGTAAAGCAAAAGATTTTTCCCTTCCGTGTCAGAAGCGTCTGCGGTAGCGGGCGGTTGAAGTTTGGCGACTGAGGCGTTTTCAGAAATCTTAGAATTCCAACATAAACCGCCCGCTACCGCAGACGCTTCTGACAAGTTGATTAACGCTTCGCCTTTCATCCGCGTTGCCGCCGTTAAAATTTTAACTGCGCCGTGTAAATCGGCGTGATTTGCGTCTTTTTCTAAACTTTCGCCAATTTCCAGAGCGCGATTTGAACACGAAAATGCTTCATCAAAATCTTCCAGCCAAAGCGCACGTTGCGCCAAAAAAGCATTAACCACGCCTTCGGCTTGCACAGCAAATTTTGCGCGGAAAATCCGCAAACTTCTCTGCAAAGCAATTTCTGAAAGCGAAACTTCGCCGCGATGCGCCAAGCCCATTCCGAGCCAATATAAATTTACGGCTTCGCGCAAAAAATCTCTTTGTTCACGGATAATTTGCAAACCTTTTTGTGCAAGTTTTTCCGATTCAAAAAACCGTCCGACTTGCCGCAAAGCCTTTGCGTGATGTCCGAGCGATTGGCTTAAACTATTGAAATCATTAACTTTTCCTGCAATTTCATCGTGTCTTTCATAAAGCGGAATTGATTGATTCGGATAACCGCCCGTAAGATTTAAAGTTAAAGCCAGCGCATACAAAACAAAAGTTTTACTCGATGTGTCGGACAAGTTTTCAACTTTGATTTTCTGCAAAAGCCGTGCGCGAACAAGCGATGTCTCAAGCCCGAAAAGCGTCGGTATTTCCAAATGTGCGCGGAAATATTTTAACGCTTCATCAAAAAGTTCGGCATCAATCAACGCCTCGAAATTTTCGATTTCGGTTTTTATCGCGGTAAGTTTATATTTTTCACGAATCGGCATACAATAAATTTGTTATTAAACTATAACATTTAAAGGTTAAGAGTATCGTCTTCAAGGGATTAGTTTTCGCCATCGAAGCGAGGCGAAAACTTCACGCATAAATGCGTTACTCTGAACAATAAAATTTATGATTGTTGTCGTATCACAGGCTTGGACGTTGGACGCTGAATTTCACGCCGAAGAATACATTCGGCTTTACACGGTTTTTTTGGATTTTCACCTGCAACACAAAGGTTTTCGCGGGCGAAAATTGCTTCGCGGCGCGGAAGACAAAACACATTTTACGAATCTGCGTTTTTTCGATTCGGTGCAAGATTATGAAGAATTGATAAAATTTGAAGGCTACGGCGACCACATTATGAAATTGGGTGAACATCTAAAGCCTTACACAATCAATCCGAAAGAATATATGGAAGTAATTTTGGAAGATGAAATCTAGTTCCAAACAATCCGCAATCCGCAATCCGCAATCCGCAATCGTGCTGATACACGGCGCATTTCGCGGCGGTTGGGCGTGGCAAAAAGTTAAAGCAATTTTGCAGTCGAAAGATTGTTTAGTTTTCGCGCCTGATTTAACGGGCGCGGGCGAAAAATCGAATTTGAACAGCGCGGAAATTACGCTCGAAACTTGGACGAACGACATCAAAAATCTTATCGAATCGGAAGATTTGCACGATGTGATTTTAGTTGGACACAGCCAAGGCGGAATTGTTATTCAAGCCGTCGCCGAAGCGATTTCCGAACGCATTTCAAAGATGATTTTCATTGATGCGCCCGTTTTGCGCGATGGCGAATGTGCGTTAGATATTTTAACCAAAGACGTGCGCGAAAAATTCGGCGAACCGGCGCGAAATGCTTTAATTGCGCCGATTCCGATGCAGGAAAACGAAGATTTTTCCGCCGAAGAAACTGCGTGGATTAATGAAAGATTAACCGCCGTTCCGACGAATCCGAGTTTTGATAAAATTCGCATCAAAAAATCAGCAAACATTCCGCACAGATACATTTTTTGCACGAAAACGCCGCCGTTTTTCCCTTCAAATTTTACGCGCAAAAGGTTCGATGTTGAACAAATCGAATATGAATTAATTGATGCGCCGCACGACTGCATTTTGTCGCACGCCGAACTTGTTGCCAAATTATTATCCGAATAATTTGCTTTCAAAAATTTTCCGTGTAAAATTGGTTATAAACTTAGGACAAACTTATGACCGAAACCGCAACCAAAACCGATAATTTAAAATCAGTCGTCGAATTAATTGCAGAAAGTCCGGCGATTGATAACACTAAAACTTTTGAAAAACTTCGGGCGATTCAAACCAAACTTTGGACGAAAATTACAAACCGTTTTCCCGATTTGAAAATGAGCGACGCAACGCGCCAATTTCAGCCGTATCAATCGCTTGATAACAGCGCGAAAGGCGAACTTGCAGGTTACACGAGCGACGAAATCGAATGGGCAGTTTGCAGTTGGGTCGGCAATCCAAAGCTATCTTTTTGCAATATGCACATTACGATTTGGATGAAGGAACACACATATCTGCCGCATCTCGCGTTTGCTTGCGGGACGTTTCCGGTTTTCTTTTCGCTTCTCGATTACATTCCGCGAGTCGAGCCGTGTGTTTATCCCGAATACTTGCAAAAATATCTCGAGCCGGCAAACGCAACTTATCTGCAAATGATGGAAGACAAACGATTTATGCCGTTTATTTCGCAAAGTGCGTTTGTCCGTTTTGCAGTTTCCGCAGTCGGATTAAATTTTATTTCACCGCCCGAAACGCCCGGAACTATCGAAAAATTTGAAGAACTTGCGAACGCACATTTTGACCGTTGGCTGGCGTGGTCGAAAGAATCAGACGAAGTTCCGAGCGAAAAACGCGCCGAAATTGCCTTCCGCGATTTGGCAATTCGGCGCAACACAGCGGAACTTGATCCGGCGAATATTGTAGTTGAAAAAATTTACGGAAAAGACTTGGTTGACGGTTTGGTCAAAGGACTTTGGGGCGGTTTGTAATCGCGTTCAGAGTTCAAACTTCAGTTTGCCGCAAATCGCCGCGCTTCGCTGGCGATTTGACACGCTAAAGCGTGAACTCTGAACGGTTACTCTAAACTTATTTCCCAAATTTTGTTCGCCGATTGAGTGAAAACGTAGCCGACAAGAAAGTCGTTTTCGTCAATCAAAAAACACGAATTTTCGTCGTAATGTTTGCTGAAATAGCGATAAATATCGGCTTCGACGGCAACAGATTTTTTTTGATGAAGCCCGATTGTTTGCCGACCGATTTTTTCGGCGGTTCGTTCGTCAAAAGTTGGTTTGAGCAGATTTTCGATGTCTTTCGGATTTTGAATGTCAGGCACGAGAACGGTTGAAAAACCGTCCGCAACGCGCAAAATCGTTGCACCTTGAAAACAGCGCATCAGCGGGAAAAAAATGCAGTTTTCGGGTGTATCAAAAGTTTCATTCTGCACGTTTTCGCCGTTTATTTCGCGCAAAACGTGAAAAGATTTTTCTGAAAAATCGTAGTTTGCACGAATTTCGTTTTCATCCGTTTTGAACTCGATTTTGCATTTTTGAAAATGCCCGTTTTTTTCGTGCGTTTCGACTGAAAATTCTGTCCCGAAAATTTTTGCATCGCGCACCGAGCGCGTAAATTTTCCGCCGTCGGGCAAATTTTCAATGCTGAAAGTTTCGACAATTCCGGTTGGTTTGCCGTTCAAAAAATATTTGTAAGTTCCGTTTCGCATAAAAAAAGTCTATGTCCGAAAACGCTAAAAAATCAATTCTGCAACCGAATATTTCTTCCGTTAATTTGGCAACGCTTTTGTTTGCTGCGTTTGCGTCTGCGCTGATGCTTTTCGTGAGTTTCGGGCAGGAATTTGTTTTGACGGTTTTTTTGAAAATTCCGCTCAATGAACAAGGCGTAGTCGGCGGCGGTTTGCAATCTGTCCGCGAAATCGTCGTGCTTTTTTCGATTGTTTTGGGCGGCGTTTTAGCTGATAAATTCGGGCGCAGAATCATTTTTGCGACCGGATTTTTGTTGATTTCAATCGGCTTTTTTCTTTTTCCGTTTGCCGTAAATCCGACACAATTAACGATTTATTACGGAATTTCAGGCATCGGCGCGGCGTTTATTACGGGAATGTTGACGACGGTTTTGGCAGATTACATTTTGCCGGAATCACGCGGAAAATTTACCGGATTGCAAGCGGTTTTGAACACCTTCGGCGCATTGTTTATTTTGTTCGGCGTAAAGCGTCTGCCGAAATTTTTCGCCGATTCGGGAATGGAAATCTCCGAAGCCGGAAAAATTACTTACTACATTGTCGCCGGAATTTGCGTGGTTGTCGCGGTCGTTTTATGGTTTGGACTTTACAAAGGAAAATCTTTGCAAACCGCTGAAAAACAAGGCTTTCTGACAATTTTGAGCGAAGGTATTTTGGAAGCGCGAAAACCGGGCGTAGCTTTGGCGTATTTTGCCGGATTTATTTCGCGTGGCGATTTGGTTGTCGTGGGTGTTTTTCTGACGCTTTGGATAAACAAATCGGCAATCGCCAGCGGAATGAACGCGGCGGACGCAACGGCAAAAGTCGGCGCAATTTTGGGCATCGGCGCAATCGCGCAACTATTTTTCGGGTTTTTAATCGGCTATCTGGTCGATTTAATCGGCAAAAAACGAAGCCGTGTTGATTCGCTGGCAGTCGCCGCAGTTATCGGCGTAATTGCTTACGGCACAATGTTTTTCATCGCCGATCCGCTCGGAAATAATATGATGTTGGCAATGATTTTGTTGGCAATCGCGCAGATTTTCGGGATCATCGCCAGCCAAGTTTTTATCACGCAACAAGCCCGCGAAGAAATTCGCGGCTCGGTCATCGGATTTTTCGGCGTATGCGGCGCGTTGGCGCAAATCATCTTGGCATACATTGGTGGTTTTATGTTCGATAAATGGTCGCCGAACGCGCCGTTTGTCTTGGTCGCAATTTTAAACATTATCTTGCTTTTGCTGTGCTTTATCTTGCGCCCGTTTATCAAAAATGATGCTATCGCAGAAAGCAAAATCACTATTTCAGATTAATTTATGAGTTTAGTTTCAACAATAAAAACAGTCGTTTTGTGTGTCCGAAATTTGGACGAATCGCGCCGTATTTTTGAAGACGGTTTGGGCTTAAAATGTGTCGGCGAAAGTCAAACTTCGCATAAAGAAATTGGCGAAATTTGGAGCGTTTCTAGCGGAGAATTTCGTGTGGCGCGTTTTGCGCGTGAAGGTGAAGATTTCGGTTGCGTTGATTTGGTCGAAAATCCGAAAGCCGAAAAACCGATTCGTGATGCGCGAAAGCCTTTTGATTACGGCATTTTGACGCTTAATTATCGGACGAACAACATCGAAAAAGCCGTTGCCAAACTCGAATCAATCGGCGCAGATTCAGTTTCCGAAATTCTCGATTACAACGTCGGCAAACCGATGCGCGAAAAAATGATGATTTTGCCAAGCGGCGAGCGTTTGACAATTATCCAAATCGGCGACGCGACGGACGACGAACCGTTTTTTAACGAAGCGATTGCGACTGCCGGAATGGTCGTGCCTTCGATGGCTGAGGCGAAAAACTTTTACGAAAACGCGCTTGGACTTACCGTTTCCATCTCGTTTCAAGCAAACGGTTCGCCGTTTGACACGCTTTTGGGCGTTCAGAAATTGGACAAATTAGATTTTGCTACGCTCACCGCAAACGGAAATTGGACGGGAAAAGTCGAACTTCTCGAATTAAAAACAGGCGAAACCCCGATAAACACAAACGAATGCGCCGATTTTTCGCACACCGGCTATACTTTTTTAACTTTTTTGACGAACGATTTAGAAGCGGTTGCAGATAACTGTCAAAAAATTGGCGCGGAAATAATTGTCGCGCCGAAAATTTTCAACCGTCCTTTTCACGAAGAAAAACGCGCAATGATTGTTCGTTCGTCCGGTGGTGAATATTTAGAAATAATCGAAATATAGAATCTAATGAACCAGATTTGTCGGTTATGAGAGATTTTTTTTGCCTGCGAAACATACAAAACATACGAAAATTAAAATAAAGTTTTCTTTTTTTCGTGTGTTTCGCAGGCAAAATCTTTCTTAAAACCTTGTAACCGGCAAATCGGGTTCATTAATCTGCGCGTGATAGGTTATTTGATTCAGGTAATTTTCCAAATCGTCAGTCAATTTCAAAATTTGGGGGAAATCGGTCGTTTTCACGGCGGTTTCGATTTCTTTACCGAGCGCGGTTATTTCGTAAAATCCGTAACCTGCGCCCGAACCTTTCATTTGATGGCTTATCGTGTGAATCGCTTCGGTATTTCCGACTTTTATAAAATGCCTCAATTTACTTACGTCTTCGTATCTCGTCTGTAGATAATCCGGCACTAAATCGAGAATTTCCGAATCAATAAAAACCGTCTGTTTAGCGCAATCCGGCAATTGTTCGATTGATTCGGGTTTTGATAAATTCTGTTCGAGTATTTGCAAAACGTCTTGTTTTTTGAACGGTTTCAGCAAAAAATCCGAACAACCGCTTGCCAAACATTTTTCGTATTCGCTGGAACTGTCAGAGCCGGTCAGCGCGATAATCGGTTTTTCAAATCCGATTTTTCGCAGTTCGGCGGCGGTTTCGTAGCCGTCGAAAACCGGCATTTGCATATCCAACAAAACCATCGAAACCGCATTTTTATCAAATTCGCGCAGTGCATCACGACCATTTTCGGCAAAAATTAAACGATAATTTTCCTTTCGCAAATAGTTTTCCAAAAGATTTCTTATTTCGTGGCTGTCGTCAACAACGAAAATCAGTGGGCGCAAATTGATATGATTTTCGATGGTTTGCAAAAGCAGATTTTTCTTAATCGGTTTGGTCAGATATTCGTCCATTCCGGCATTCAGACATTTTTCGCGCACGCCTTTGACAGCGTGCGCCGAAAGCGCAATTAGCGGAGTTTGCGCTTGCCGGTTTTCCTGCTCGAATTTCCGTATTTCACTTGCCGCCTTAAAACCGCTCATCACGGGCATTTCCAAATCGAGCAAAACTGCGTCGTATTTATTCAATTTAAATTTTTCAAACGCAATCAAACCGTTTTCCGCCAAATCCGCAATATATCCGGCTTTTTGCAAAATTTTCAGAGCGACTTTTTGATTGTCCGCATTGTCTTCGACGAGTAAAATCCGGTAATCGTCAACAATCTTTCGGGTTTGTTCGGCTTGCGGCAAAATCTTGATGTTGAAATCATTTTCAAGCTGGAAAATATCACACAATTTTGCGAGCAAATGCTTCAAACGCACAGGTTTATACAAAAAATGAACATTTTGCGGAAATCCGTTTGTTGAAGAATCAGCTTCGGAATGCGGCACGAAAAGCAAAAATTCAGTAGCGCAAAACGCCGGATTGTTTGTTATTTCTTGCAAAATTCGCTCTTTATCTTTCGACAAATTTTCGCAAATGATTACATCAAATCCCGTCAGCGAAAATTTATCGTTTAATTCGTCTAAAGTTTCGCATTCGTGAACTTCCAAACCTGAAAAAGCCAAATTTCCCGCTAAACTCGAAAGTCTTTTCGAGCCGTTTCCGAAAAGCAAAATTTTTTGTCCGCCGAAAATATTTTCCGAAATATGGGGCAAATCTTTGACTGCCAACATTCGTAAATTAAACAAAAAATTACTGCCTTTGCCCGGTTCGCTTTCGACTTTGATGTTTCCGCTCATTGATTCGATGAGCGATTTGCAAATGCTGAGTCCGAGTCCGGTTCCGCTTTTCTCTTGAACGGATTCGGGAACTCGCGTGAATTTATCGAAAATTCGTTCGTGAAATTCTTCGGGAATTCCGATTCCGGTATCTTTTACCGAGAATTTCAGCAAAATTCGGTCATCTATGTGCGAATTTATAAACGAACCTTTAACGGCAATTTCGCCTTTATCGGTGAATTTTACGGCGTTTCCGACTAAATTGAGTAAAATTTGCCGAACTTTGTTCGCGTCGCCACGAAGTTTCGACGGCAATCCGGGTTCGATGTCGCAGTAAAGTGAAACACCTTTTTTTTCGGCTTTGAAATATAAAGATTCGACGACGTTTTCGACGACATCATACAGATCGAATTCGAATTCTTCGATTTTCATTTCTCCGGCTTCGATTTTTGAAAAATCCAGAGTTTCATTGATTAAACCGAGCAAATTCTCCGAATTTGCCTGAATGCTTCCCAAAAATTCGGATTGTTCGCGCGACAGACGAGTTTCCAGAAGCAGTTCCGTCAGACCGATAACAGCGTTGAGCGGCGTGCGGATTTCGTGGCTCAAATTGGCGAGAAAAATGCTTTTTTGATAACTGGCGGCTTTGGCGTGTCCGAGTTCCTGAAGCTCGCGTTCGCGTTTTTGAAGATTTTCAAAAATCATTTCTTCAAGAACTTTGCTTTCGATAAAACTGCCGATATTTTGACAAATGTCCGAAAAAAGCGTTACGCATTTCGGATTGTAAGGCTGCGGTTTGCCGCTGAAAACTTCCAAAACGCCGATTATTTTTCGATTATTAAAAATTGGAAAACACGCCGCCCCGAAAAGTTTTCTTTTAACGGCGAAAACCGGCGGGAAAAAAGTTTCTCCGTTAATCATATCTTTTATCCAAACCGGTTTCGATTGTGCGAAAACTTTTCCCGGAAGCCCGATACCCGATGCAAAGACGATTTTTTGTGTTTCCTTTTCAAACTCTGCCGTTTGTTTTTTTCTCCGTCCCCAAACGTGGCGGCAAACGAGCGTTTTTTGATGATGATTAAAAATCCATAAAACGCTCAAATCCCAGCCGAACTCGACGCACAAATCGCCGACGACGCGGCTGATGAGTTCTTTCCATTCGGCAGATTCGTTTTTTGCGGGCGACAGAAATTTATTTATGCTTTTTTTTAATTCGGGATTTGAGTCGAAAGCAATGTGCGAATCAGAAAATTCCCGAAAATCTTCCGCATCGTTCGCGGATTCGGCAAATCCGGCGCGATTATCGAATGAAAATATTCCGAAAAAGATAAATAATCCGGTTTTTGAAAAAGTTAAAATTTTCCCTTTGAGACAAAAAGGCTGGCTTCGATGTGTGAGAAAATAATCTTTGTCGGGTTCGTTTCCGATGTTTTCAAAACCTATCGAGGAATCTGAAAAATTTCCGAGTTCAAAAATCTTCGGCATTTCACTGCCAACCGCCAAATCGGGAAAAAGCCGAAGCACCGCCAATCCGATTTCGATGATTTGAAAATTTGCGTCAAAAATCAGATGAACCGGAAAGGCTTCGGTAAGTTGTGTCAGCAAAATATCTGGTTCGGGAACGGGCATAAAAGTAAAAACTCCGCAAAAGAAATTTAAGCGAAAACAGGTTCGCGGCTATTGCTGTATATAAATTCTTGTTCGAGATAAGATTCGTTTTTTTCAAATTCATCTAAGGGAATAAATTTTTCTTCCCAATAACGCACCATCGCAATTTCGGAAAATATTCCCATATCGGGCGTAAGTTTTGCGCCGAGAAGATGTTCTAATGAAAGTTTCGGCATATTGACTCCGCTGGCAACCGTCAGCGGCATGGTTCCGGGAAAACGCGGATTGACTTCCAAAAGGCAAAATTGCCCGCGCCGGTTGCGTCGAAATTGAATATTTGCCGTGTATGAAAGACCGATGTGCGAAGCGATTCTTCGCGCATAAGTTTCTAATTCTTTGTGAAATACAGTTCTGCCCGTAACGGCAATGCCCGAATCAACCTTCATTCGTTCACGCGGAATTGCGGCGATAATTTCGCTCGTTGCGGTTGCCAGAACATCAACCGAAAACTCTTCGCCGGGTAAATATTCTTGAATCAAAAGCGACGAATTGCGCTGTAATTTAGATAATTCGGCTTCATTTTCAACTTTCAAAATCCCTCTCGAACCTGCGCCTTCACGCGGCTTTATAAAAAGCGGAAAATCTTCTTTGTAAGCCTTGAATTTTTCATCGAAAACAGCAAAAGCGGGAACGGGAACGATGTTTTCGCAAGCCTTTAAAAGTTTGTATTTATCGAGACAAATTTCGAGAGACTCTTTCGACGTGAGCAAAATTCGCGTGCCGATTTTATTGAATTCTTCGCGCGTTTCGGCAATTTTCAGAAGCTCGAAGTCAACGGTCGGAACGAGAACGTCAATCTTGTTTCGGTAACAGTAAGAATGGATAAATTCGACAAATTCGAAACTTTTGGCGGAAGGTAAAATGACGCGGCGATTTGCCGGAACGAAATAAAGTCCGGCGGCATTCGAGTCCATATCGCCGACGAAAAAATCTATTTCGCCGGTTTGTGAAAAATCGTTTCCGTTGCAAAATGCTTTTATAAACGAAACTGCCGAAGGTCCGCCGCCGCCTGTAATCATAACTTTTAATGACATAAATTTTCTCCAGAGAGCTTTAAATGATTTTGAGTTTGGTTTGGACAGATGTTGTCCGAAAACGATAAATGCAAATTTCGTGCCTTTTATTTTTTATGCTTAAATCGCGGTTATGCGGTTAATTTGAAGTATTTTCGGAATAATGCGAACAAAACCAGGTTCATTTTGAAACAGCGTTTCTCAAAAAGAGAACCCGATGTTAGATTTTGATGTCATATTTTTTTATTTTGCGGTAGAAGGTTGCGCGTCCGATTCCGAGCCGGCGAATGGCTTCGGAAAAATTACCGTTTGCGCGGTGGATGCTTTCTTCGATGGCTTGTTTTTCAATTTCTTCCATATTTCGAGAATTTGAAAAAGATCCCGTTTGGAAAACTTCTTCGGAATCCGGGCAGTTTGCGGTAAAAACTCTATCCGGCAAATCTTCCGCGCCGATAATTCCCTTTTGGGAAACGACCGTCGCGCGGTGAAGAACATTTTGCAATTCGCGGACATTGCCCGGAAAAGAATAATTTTTCAGCGCGGTCAGAGCTTCTTCCGATAAAACGAGCGATTTCCCGTTTTCGGCAAAATCGTTGAGAAATTTTTGCGCCAAAATCGGAATATCGTCTTTTCGTTCGCACAAAGACGGAAGTTCGAGTTCAAAAACGGCAATTCTGAAATATAAATCTTCGCGGAATTTTCCTTGTTTGACAAGGTTCGCCAAATCGCTATGCGTTGCGGTTATCAAACGAAAATCCGAATGAATATCGCTTGTTCCGCCAAGTCTCTGAAATGTTTTTTCCTGAAGAACGCGCAAAAGTTTTGCCTGCAAAGACAAACTCATTTCAGCAACTTCATCGAGAAAAAGCGTGCCGCCGTCGGCAAGTTCGAGCTTTCCCTGTTTGCGCGAACTTGCGCCGGTAAAAGTTCCTTTTTCAAAACCTAAAAGTTCGGATTCGTGAAGCGATTCGGGAATTGCGGCACAATTCAAGGCAATGAAGGGCGCGTTTTTTCTGTTGCTCGTGTTATGTATGGCGCGGGCGACGAGTTCTTTTCCCGTGCCGCTTGCGCCGATAATCGAAACCGTAATATTACTGCTCGAAAGATTGTCCAGTTGTTTAAAAAGCATTTTCATCGGCTTTGATTCGCCAATGAGTGTTTCATAACTTTGATTCGAATTTGCGCGTTCGCGCACGCGCAAAGATAATTTGTTTTTTTCGACGGCGTTGCGGACGGTTGTCAGAAGCCGCATCCGATCTAAAGGTTTTCCCAAATAATCGTCTGCGCCGGACTGCATTGCCGAAACGATTGTTCCGACGGAAACATCTGCGGTCATCATTATTACGGGCAGATTTAAATTATCATTTTTGATTTTTTGAAGAATTGAAATGCCGTCAAAACCGGGCAAACCAAAATCGAGTAAAACAACAGAGGGTAAAATTTCACTTAATGACTGAAGACATTCTTCGCCGGAAACAACTGTGAAAACTTTATAATCGGCAAGTTCGAGCCATCTTTTAACCAATTTCGACAAACTCGAATCGTCGTCAACAATTAGTATCTTTGTGAAAGAAAGATAATTTAGGGGTTTCATTTTTACCTCTGCAACAAAGTTAATCGCAAAGCAGCAAAAATAAACTCATTTTAGCTAATACCTTGTAAATTCCCCACCCCTGCTCGAAATAATTGAAAATCAAAATCGAAATTTTACATATCAATAACAAAATTCGATTAGTATAAATCGAATAAAAAAACTAAATTATAGGAGTTTATTTGCGAACTTTTAATTTTGGATACGCCGTCTTTGCAAATTGAAAAAGATGCTTTTTAATAACATTGGTTTTCAAATACAACAAAGCAAAGCATAAACCAACGTAATTGTAATCTATTTTTTACAAAAGTCAATACTTATTTTACCAATGTTTTACAACAGTCAATACTTGTTTTACCAATATTAGGAATTTGCAGAAAAAAAGTTGCGTTTATTCGCCTGTTCGCATAACTTCGAGAGGTTCGATGTCTTTGAAATTTGAAAATCTTCCCCAATATCTCGCGGTCGAGCGAATAATGTTTTCTTGCAGATAAGCTCTTTGGGCTTGCGTTTCATACATCGAAATCATATGTATTTTGCCGCTTATATGATTAGAAATATCCACAAAAAGCGACGGCTGAAACTGAATCGTGGTTGATGGCGATTGATAGCAATAGACGGTAGGAACGCCGCGCGATGCAACCATCGAGGCGCGATGCACATTTCGATGATCTTGATGCGCTTCGTTGATTGAATGCGTGTAGATAACATTCGGATTAAAATCGTCAATGACGTTTTTTATCAAAGAAATTGTTTCCGGACCTTCGGAAATTTTGGTGTCCGGCAAATCGCCGATAACGATTTGAGCATTCAAAATCTTGCCGACATTATAAATTTCCTGCACGCGCTTTTCGGCTTCGCCGCCTTGTTCGCCGTTGCTTGTAATTAAAAGACAAATTTTATCGTTGCGCCCGACGTGCCGCAAAAGCGAACCGCCGCAACCGATTTCCACATCGTCGGGATGTGCGCCGATTGCCAAAACGCGCTTTTGATTAAAACGGCGTTCCTTGCTTGAACACGCCAAAATATTTTCCACTTTTTCGAGCAGAATATTTTTCTCGAAAGGTTTTATCAGAAAATCGTCAACCTTGTTTTGAATTGCCTGAAGCGGATAATTTATTTCTTCGTGCGCCGTAATCAGAATAAACGGAATCAGAGGATTGCACATTTTGCTTTGCAGAGACAAATCGAGTCCGTTCATATAAGGCAAATCAATGTCGCTGATAATCAAATCCCAATCGCCGTGCAAAGCCGCGTTCGCACCGTCTCTGCCATCGGCGGCGTGAGTCATAAAATATTCGGGCTTTGAACCCAGCCAACGTAAAATCAGAGTAGCGTGCTGTATGTCGTCTTCTATCAGCAAAATTTTTATTTTCAAATTGCTCATAACAAATAAAATTAATATTAAAACCGGAAATCCCACCGAAACCTTCAAACAACTTTTATGCCACATAAAATTTGCGCCGAAACAGGCTGAAAAACGACTTTGCGCGGCGGCGTTTATCATTTTGGTTGTTTCACGATATTTCATAATGGAACAGAATTTTCGGCTTAATCACAAAAAAATCCCGAATTTGTGAGACTTTCGGAATGGTTTGAAATTTGCATAAAAAATTTCGGCGTTCACGCCTTGAGGATAATTTTTATGAACTTAAATCTTTTGGAAGATATGCACATTCATTCGACTTTTTCGGACGGCATAAATTCCGTTGAAGAAAATGTCCGCCAAGCCGAAACGGTCGGTTTGGCGAGAATGTGCTGT
>JANNYB010000203.1:0-42719 GCA_031409875.1 Acidobacteriota bacterium
GTGTGAGAATTTTCCGACCTATATCACAGAAGAATTTCAAAACCCGCTGACCGAAGACGAAGCCGCATTGCTGAGCGAAGATGATTTATCAAAGCTCGGCAAATCACGACGTGATTTTTTTGGCAAAGCCGCTTTGGCGGCGGTTGCCGCGCAACTTCTGCTACATGACCAAGCCTTTGCATTAAAATTTATGAGCGATGCGCCTGTTACAAATAACAAGGTCAGCGAACTTGCGATGACCGTCAAAATGACGATCAACGGCGCGGAAAAAAGTGTCCTCATCGAACCGAACGTAACGTTGCTCGACGCGCTCCGCGAACGTCTGCAAATGACCGGAACAAAAAAAGGCTGCGATCACGGACAATGCGGAGCCTGCACGGTAATCATTGACGGAAAACGCGTTTTGTCGTGTCTGACGCTCGCCGCACAAACCGATGGACAGCGCATTACCACCATCGAAGGCATTGCCAATGGCGACGAACTTCATCCCCTTCAGGAATCCTTTATCAAACACGACGCTTTTCAATGCGGTTACTGCACGCCCGGACAGATTTGTTCGGCAGTCGCGTTGATGACCGAAGCGAAAAACGGCGAAGCGAGTTACGTTTCGACCAACATTCGCACGAACGCGAAAAATATCAAACTTTCCGACGACGAAATCCGCGAAAGAATGTCGGGAAATATCTGTCGTTGCGGCGCGTATCCGAACATCGTGAAAGCGATTCAGGAAGTTCACAGCGGAAAAGAACAAGCGCAAACTTGGAATTTTTACAAACCCGAAGAAACTTTAGCCGAAAACACGGAGGAAACAAATAATGCGACCATTTAAATACGAACGCGCCAACGATGCCGCGACCGCAACCAAAGCAGTTTCCGCCAATAATTCGGCGAAATATTTAGCCGGCGGAACGAATATTCTCGATTTGATGAAGGAAGACGTTGAACGCCCGACTGCGCTCGTTGATATTACGCGCCTTTCGCTTTCGCAAATTCGCAACACAAACGGCGGAATCAGTTTAGGTGCTTTGGCGAAAAATACCGAAACCGCAAATCATCCGCTTGTTCGTCAAAATTTCCCGCTTCTTTCGATGGCGATTCTCGCGGGCGCAAGCGGACAAATCCGCAATATGGCGACCAACGGCGGAAATCTTTTGCAACGAACGCGCTGTTCATATTTTTACGATACGGCGATGCGCTGCAACAAGCGCGAACCGAATTCGGGTTGCGACGCGATGGAAGGAATCAACCGAATGCACGCGATTTTCGGTTGGTCTGACAAGTGCGTCGCGGTTTATCCGTCTGATATGGCGGTTGCTTTGTCTGCGCTCGATGCCGTTGTGAAAGTTCAAGACGCAAGCGGAAAAGAACGCGCAATTAACTTTGGAGATTTTCACCGTTTGCCCGAAAATTCGCCCGAAAAAGACACGAATTTGATGAACGGCGAACTTATCACGTCAATCGAAATCCCGAAAAATAATTTCGCCAACAAATCTTATTATTTAAAAGTTCGTGATCGCGCCAGTTACGCTTTTGCGCTGATTTCAGTTGCCGCCGCGCTCGAAATGGACGGCAATAAAATCAAATCCGTCCGCGTCGCCATGGGCGGAGTCGCACACAAACCTTGGCGGGCAAACGAAACCGAAAAAATGCTCGTCGGCAAAGAAGCCACCGAAGCGAATTTCAAATTAGCAGCCGAAGCCGAAATGAAAAACGCCAAACCGCTTGAACATAATAAATTTAAGGTTGAACTCGGCAAACGCGCAATTGTTCGAGCGTTATCAATGGCGATGAACGGCGGAAAGTAATTTTTTGAGGTAAGTTTTATGAAAAATCTTTTCTCTTTCAAACAGATTTCGATTGTTTTATTGATTGCATTTGCTTTTCTGTTTTCGGCAAATTTTGCCAAAGCGTGTTCTTGCGTTTCTCCGTCGCTTGATTCGGCGATTGAAGATTCGGCAAATATTGTAATGCTCAAATTGCAAGCGGTCGAAAAATATCAAGAAAGGGAAAAAGGTTACGGGGTTGACGGAATCAAACAATCGAAACTTACGGTTGAAAAAGTTTTTAAAGGAAATCTGAAAGTCGGGCAAGAACTGATTTTTACTCAAGGCGGCGGCACAGATTGCGTTTGGACTTTTTTTGAAGCAAGAGTTGGAACGGAATATTTATTTTTCTTAGGCAAACAACCGAGCAAAAATGCTTTGTGGGAAGGATATATTTGTTCGCGTTCAAATTCCGTAAAAGGCGCGGCAGAAGATTTGATGTATTTGGAAAAAATGTCCAAAGTCAAAGGCAAAACCCGTCTTTCGGGAACAGTCGCGCAAGAAGACGAACCGGCACTCGAAGGCGAAACAGGTTCGTATAAACGTCTGGCGGGAATGACGATAACAATCAGCGGAAACGGCAAGAAAATCGAACTGAAAACCGACGAAAACGGCATTTATGAAATCTACGATTTGCCCGTCGGAAAATATAAAGTAACGCCTGAAAAAATCAGCGGATATAAGTTTGACGGTGAAAATATAAATTCAGTTGAAGTCGAAATTGAAGCCGAAAGTCTGACCGAGCAAGATTTTAAATTTACCATTGATAATTTAATCAAAGGAATAATCAAGGATTCAAACGGCAATCCGCTAAAAGGTATTTATCTTGACTTACTTCCTGCAAGAGGAAAAAAACCTCCGTATTTCTATAAAGGTGATGCCACAGATGAGAATGGAGTTTTCGAGTTCAGTAAAATTCCTATCGGAACTTACGTTATAGTCGTCAATGAAGGAAACGAAATAAGCGCAAGACAGCCTTTCGGAACCTTTTATTATCCGAACAAAATCAATCGTGCAGATGCCATTGAAATAACAGTCGTTCCCGGAAGTCGCTTTACTGATTTGATAATTACTGCGCCGACTACGGCAGAAACGATTACAATCAGCGGAATTTTGCTGTTTGCGGACGGAAAGCCCATCGCTGGCGAAATTGTCGAATTTTACAAAAATATTGAAGATATAAATCAAATAAAAGGATACGGATACGCCGATTCGAGAGCGGAAACTGACGAAAACGGACGTTTTACAATCCGAATTCTCAAAGGACAAAAAGGCATTTTGTTCGGTTCGATGTATTTATCCTCCAGAAAAGATGAAAAATGTCCGCAATTCCAAAAATTGATAAAAGAAAAAGGCGAAACATCGTCGAAGACTAAAACTCCGGCAATTCAAATCGA
Organism: Acidobacteriota bacterium; assembly: GCA_031409875.1. Classification (GTDB taxonomy): domain Bacteria; phylum Acidobacteriota; class Blastocatellia; order Pyrinomonadales; family Pyrinomonadaceae; genus CALMEH01. The sequence continues at coordinate 3,221 of JANNYB010000203.1, forward strand.
AGCCGTTAGCGACAGAATCGAAGTGGAATTGAAATTTCCGTTTCCGAGTTGTAAAAAAGCAAGCGTTAAATAAAAAATCAAATTGATGAAAAATGGTTTGGAGCAATCCGGCAACAAATTTTGTTCGATGTGTGGCGCAATAGACGGCGATTTTTGGCAAACCGAGCCGTTTCGTCCTTGTCAATTAAAATTAAGTCCGCGCAATGGTGATGTTATGCAAAATTGGATGTTATGCGATGAATGTAACGAAGGTTTGCAAAATACGGCGTTGCCAAAGCCTGACCAAATTTATTTGCTGGCTCAAATTCGTCGGGCGACAATAAACGACTAACAAGCGGTTTTGAATTGGTTACTTCAAAAATTTAATTTGGAAGCGAAACAGAAAAATTAAAATAAATTTCAAGGTGGGTTTATGGAAAACAAATCAAAAATTATCGGCACACCAACGAATCGGATTGACGGTTTGCTGAAAGTTACGGGCGCGGCGGAATATGCGACGGATTATAAAATTGCAAATACGGCTTTTGCGGTGATTTTTAAATCTGAAATCGCGGCGGGAAAAATTACCGAAATTGATACGAGCGCGGCGGAAAAAGCGAGCGGCGTTTTGGCGGTTGTTACGCACAAAAACGCGCCGAAATTGAATGAACGCGGCGGAATTCGTGGCGGCGGTTTGTTGCAGAATCCGAATGTCGAATATTTCGGGCAGACAATCGGCGTAATCGTGGCGGAAACTTTTGAGCAAGCGCGTCTGGCAACTCGTTTGATTAAAGTAACTTACGAAAAAACTGAGGCAAAAACCGATTTTGATAAGTTGAAAGATTCAGCCGCGAAACCGAAAGACGAAAATCTCAAAGACGCGATTCGCGGAAATGTCGAAACGGCGTTTGCGTCTGCCGAATTTAAGGTTGAAGAAATTTACGAAACGCCCATCGAACATCATCAACCGATGGAGCCGCACGCGACGATTGCCGTTTGGGAAACGGACGAAAAATTAACGCTTTACAACGGTTCGCAAATCGTCAACGGCGCACAAAATGCGGCGGCGACAACGCTCGGTTTGAAGCCGGAAAATGTGCGAATTATTACGCCGCACATCGGCGGCGGTTTCGGCGCAAAAGGCGGAATGTGGTCGAATCTGATACTTTCAGCAGTTGCCGCAAAAGTCGTCAAACGTCCGGTCAAACTCGCTTTGACGCGCAATCAGATGTTTAATTCGGTCGGTTTGCGCCAACGAAATCATCAAAAATTTCGCGTTTCGGCAACGAAAGACGGAAAAATCACGGCAATTTCGCACGAAACAACGACGCACGGCGCGATTAGTGCCGAATTTATCGAGCCTTGCGGCGATTGCACCAAAGTAATGTATGACGCGCCGAATTCGCTGATTTCGTATCGAATTACGCCGATGAACGTGATTGTCCCGACATTTACGCGCGGTCCGGGAAAATCTACGGGAAGTTTCGCGCTCGAATCGGCGATTGATGAGCTGGCGTATAAATTAAAAATTGATCCGATTGAGTTTCGTCTGAAAAATGAACCTGCCAAAGATCCGTCAAACGGCAAACCTTGGTCGTCGCGCAAAGTTGTTGATTGTTTGAAACGTGGCGCGGAAATTTTCGGTTGGAATAAACGCAAATTAGAACCGGCGCAAAACCGTAACGGCAATTATTTAATCGGTTACGGCGTTGGTTGCGGAACTTATCCGGCACGTCAGCGCGACACTTCGGCGATTGTCAAATTAACGCGCAACGGCAAAGACGTTTCGGCAAGCGTTGAACTTGCGGCTTCCGATTTGGGAACGGGAACGCACACGATTTTGGCGCAAACTGCGGCGGAAGTTTTAGGTTTGCCGTTAAATAAAATCGGCGTAAAAATCGGCGATTCAAGTTTGCCGCCAGCCGCCGGTTCAGTCGGTTCGGTTGGCGCGGCGAGTTTTGCAAATGCCGTCAACGATGCTTGTTTGCAGGCGTTGAGCGAATTGCAAGCGAAATCAAATCGAGAATGGTTTGTTGCGCCGACGGTCGAACAATTGATGGAAGCGTCAAATTTAACCGAATTTCAAACGCGAGTTGACGCAAAACCGCCCGCGAATGTGAACGATTATTCGGCGCACAGTTTTAACGCGAATTTTGCCGAAGTTTGGGTCAATGAATCAACCGGAATGGTCAAAATTCCGCGCTTTGTCGCCGTTACAGCCGCCGGAAAAATCTTGAATCCGAAAACTTCGCGCTCGCAAATTATCGGAGGCGTAATTTGGGGCGTTGGAATGGCTTTGACGGAAGAATCGTTAATTGATCCGCGTTACGGAAATTTTATCACGCGCTCATTCGGCGATTATCACGTTCCTTCAAACCTCGACATCGGCGAAATTGAAACGATTTTTATTGACGAAGAAGACAAAATCGTCAACAAATTAGGTGTCAAAGGAATCGGCGAAGTCGGCATCGTCGGAGTCGCAGCGGCTGTGGCAAACGCAATTTTTAACGCAACCGGCAAGCGCGTTCGGAATTTGCCGATTACGCCTGATAAATTAGTTTAATAACTGTGATGAAAGACACTCCAATTCCGGCGAAAATTATTTTGAATTTGGCTGACAAATTAAATAACGGAGAAATTTTTATTGGTTTATCCGGCACTCTTTATCAGCAAAGATTAATTTTTGGCGAACCCAGAGAATTAAGAAAGAATAACGGTAAATTAGAACTTATCGTTATTTTTCTGGATAAAAAATCCTTTGAAAATTGGCTCACACATTCGTGCGTAATTGAATATTGGGAGAAAATTTTTGATAAATATTTAATTGAAAAGCCGCTAACATTACAAGAAAATGATGTAATTATAAAGGTTGAAGATATTTTTAATTGCAGTTGTGAAACGCTTGATTTTCTACTTCTGTATGGTCGCAGATACGGATTTTCAAATGAATTGAATTGCAGTAATTGTTCAGGAAATATTTCTTATTCTAAAGTTCCTTTGGAAATTAAAATTGAGCAATGGCAAAAGCATTATCAAAGAATCTATCGAAATTGGCTTGATAGCGGAATTTTAGAAGCATCGGCGTTGAAACAACTGAAAAATTATAAAAACGGAAAACTGAATGTCGAAGGACAGAAAATCAGAAAAGAACTTTCCGAACATTTTAAAGTAGAGGTTTATTTGGAGTATTTTGTCGAAGAGCCGGACATTGAAAAAACTTGTGTTATTTGCGGTGATAAAGGTATAGATTCAGGCTTAAAACGTCCGGGTAAAATTTGCAAAAAATGTCATACGGTATTTGATTATTGTGAAAAATAAGAAATAAGAAAAAATGTTAGTTAAAGCAATAATTACGGGCGCGACGGGAATGGTTGGCGAAGGTGTTTTGCACGAGTGTTTGCAAAGTGAGACGGTCGAAAAAGTTCTCGAAGTCGAAGACATTGTAGAATTATCTAAAAGGTAAAATTATGAGATACATCGAAAAGGAAATGAGTTTAGGCAAGTGAGTATGAAACTTGATAAAACCGCTACAAATTATCAAAGTCTGATTAACCAAATTTCAGATGCTTTTGTAAAAGGTCAAACAAACGCTGTCGCGGCGGTTAATACTTTTTTGGTCGAAACTTATTGGCAAATCGGCAAATATATTGTCGAATTTGAGCAAGACGGGAAAGCAAAGGCTGAATATGGAAAAGTTCTTTTGAAAAACTTGTCGCAGGATTTATCTTTGACGCTTGGAAAAGGTTTTAGTTTGAGCAATATTTATTTGATGCGGTTGTTTTTCATCAAATATCCAAAATTCCAGACAGCGTCTGGAAAATTCAAACGTCTTTCGTGGTCGCATTTTTGCGAACTTATTTCGATTGATGACGATTTGGAAAGACAATTTTATGAAGTTCAAAGTTCGCTTGAAAATTGGAAGGTCAGAGAACTAAAACGTCAAAAAAAATCATCGTTATTTTTGCGAATTGCGGCTTCAAAAGACAAAGAAGGAATTCTCAAACTTGCGCGAGAAGGTCAAATAATCGAAAAGCCGACGGATTTGTTTAGAGAGCCTTATATTCTTGAATTTTTGAAAATTCCTGCGCCGTATAATTTGAGCGAAACTGATTTGGAAGCGCGTTTAATTGATGATTTGCAAAATTTTCTGCTCGAACTCGGCAAAGGATTTGCTTTTATTGGCAGACAATATCGGATTACTTTGGACAACACGCATTACTACGTTGACCTTGTTTTTTATCATCGGATTTTGAAATGTTTTGTGTTGATTGACCTCAAAAAAGAAAAGGTCGGATATGAAGCAGTCGGGCAGATGAATATGTATTTGGGATATTTTGAACACGAAGAAAATACGACGGGCGATAATCCGCCAATCGGAATTGTTTTGGCAAAAGAGAAAAATGATTTGCTCGTAAAATATGCGATGCACAATGTTTCGTCGCAATTATTTATCAGCAAATATCAGCTTTATTTGCCGAATCGGGAAGAATTACAACAGATTATTGTCAGGCAGTTGCAAGACTGAAAAAGGTGCAAATATGAAATATATCGGAAAAGAAATGAGCCGAGTTGACGGTGTGGCAAAGGTTACGGGCGCGGCAAAATATGCGGCGGAATTTCAGGTGAAAAATGTCGCTTACGGCTTTATTGTGCAAGGCACGATTGCGAAAGGTGCGATAAAAACGATTGACGTTTCCGAAGCCGAAAAACAGTCGGGCGTGATAAAGATTTTTACACATTTGAACGCCGTGAAAACGCAGTCGAAAGGCGCGGCGTTTGCGGCTTTGCAGTCCGATAAAATAGTTTTTAGCGGTCAGCCGATTGCGCTTGTTGTCGCCGAAACTTTTGAGCAAGCGCGGTTTGCATCTCGTTTAATAAAAACAACTTACGCGGAAGAAAAAGCACAGACCGAGACGATGAAAGGTGTAACGAAACCGATGCGTTCTCCGGCTGTGCGTGGCAATCCGGCGGAAGTTTTTAAGAATTCGGCTGTCAAAATTACTGCCGAATATACGATTCCAATTGAGCATCATAATCCGATGGAGCCACACGCGGCGATTGCCGTTTGGGAAGGCGAAAAGTTGACGCTTTTTGATAAAACTCAAGGCGTGATGGGCGTTCGCGGACATCTCGCGCAAAGTTTTGGGATGAAGCCGGAAAATATTCAAGTCGTTTCGCCGTTTGTCGGCGGCGCGTTCGGATGCGCTTTGAATCCGAATTACTATCCGTTTTTAACCGCGATGGCGGCGCGTGAATTGAAGCGTCCGGTGAAAGTAAATTACACGCGGCGGCAGATGTTCACCGGACACGGTTATCGTCCATATACTTGGCAAAAAGTGCAAATCGGCGCGGATAAAAACGGTAAATTGCAGGCGATTATTCACGAAGCCATCGGAAACACTTCGAGTTTTGAAGATTTCGGCGAAAATCCGAACGGTTTCGGGCGCACTTTGTATGAATGTCCAAATTATGACACGCCTTACAAAATTGCGAAATTGGATTTGCCGACACCGACTTGGATGCGTGCGCCGGGAATGGTTTCGGGCGCGTTTGCGCTTGAATCGGCGATTGACGAACTCGCGTTTGAACTGAAAATTGACCCGCTCGAAATGCGTCTGATTAACTATGCCGAAAAAGACCCCGAAACGGGCAAACCTTTTTCGAGCAAGGCTTTGCGCGACGCTTACAAACAAGGTGCGGCGAAATTCGGTTGGGCAAACCGCAAGCTCGAACCGCGTTCGATGCGCGACGGAAAATGGCTTGTCGGTTGGGGCGTGGCAACCGGAATCTGGGGCGCGTTTCAAGTTCCGGCTTCCGTAAAAATAACTCTGAAAGCGGACGGCACGGCGAATGTCGCCAGCGCAACCGCCGACATCGGACCCGGAACTTACACGGTTATCACGATGATTGCCGCCGAATATTTAGGCATTGCGCCGAAAAATGTAAAATTTGAACTCGGCGATTCAAATTTGCCGCAAGCTCCCGTGCAAGGCGGTTCATTTACAACCGCTTCGGTCGGCACGGCGGCGCACGGCGCGGCGTTGGCGATTAAGCAAAAACTGTTTGATTTAGCAATAAAAGACGGCGCGTTTTCGGGCGTTAAAGTCGAAGAAATTGAGATGTCGGACGGCTTTTTGATGTTGAAAACGGACGCATCGAAAAAAGTTTCGATTGCCGATTTAATGAAGAAACATTCTTTAACCGAAATCGTCGAAACATTTTCTTCGCGCCCTTCGGCAGAGCGCAATAAATACACGACACAAGCGCACGGAGCGCAGTTTGTCGAAGTCAAAGTTGACGAAGACCTCGGAATTATTAAGGTTACGCGGGTTGTCGAAGCTACGGCAGTCGGCAAAATTATGAATCCGAAAACATCGCACAGCCAAGAAATGGGCGGCGTTGTTTGGGGAATCGGAATGGCTTTGCAGGAAGAAACTTCCATTGACCATCGTTACGGACGAATGATGACCACCGATTTGGCGAGTTATCACGTTCCCGTAAATGCCGATATTTACTCGGTTGAAACCGCGTTTGTCGAAGAAGAAGACAAAATCGTCAATCCTTTGGGCGTAAAAGGAATGGGCGAACTCTGTCAAGTCGGCATTCCGGCGGCAATCGCCAACGCCATTTTCCACGCTACCGGCAAGCGCGTTCGAGATTTGCCGATTTCACCGGACAAACTCATTTAGAAGACAGAAGATAGAAGTCAGAAGTCAGCATTTTGCGTTGACTACTGTCTTCTGTCTTCTGTCTTTTGTCTTCTGCAAAATGAAAGAATTACAAGAAATTCTCAAAAAAATCTCAAACTTCGCGCCTGATGAAAAGGCGATTTTGGCGACTGTGGTTGACGTGCAAGGTTCGGGCTATCGTCGTGCGGGCGCGAGAATGTTGATTGATAAAAACGGTTTTTCAATCGGCACGGTTTCGGGCGGATGTTTGGAAGCTGATGTTTTGGAACGCGCCAAAAAAGTTTTGGAAACAGGCGAATCTTGTGTCATAACTTACGATACGACGAAAGACGAAAATTCGGTTTTCGGGCTTGGGATGGGCTGTCGCGGCATTGTTAGAATTTTGCTCGAAACAATTGAGAAAGAAAATTTTTTTACCAGAGCTTTGGAAATCAGTTTTGAAAATCGTGAACATCAATTCCTTGCCACACTAATTTCATCTAAAAACGATTCCGCACTTGGCGGACGGATTTATTATGACGAGGTAGAACAATTTTATTACAAAAATTTACCGAATATTTTGATTGAGTCTAAAGAATTATTCAATGATTGTCTGAAATATTACTCGCAAGAAAAACCCTCTGAAATACGCAAGTATATAATTGGGGAAAATGACTTTGAATTGTTTTTTGAAATTATCAAACCGCCGATAAATTTACAGCTTTTCGGCGCGGGTTATGACGCGCTTCCGTTGATAAAATTTGCGAAAGAACTCGGTTGGCGCGTGTCGGTTATTGACCATCGCGCCGCTTTTGCAAATGCCGAAAGATTGCCCGAAGTTGATGAAATAATTGTTTCTCGCGCTGAAGATTTATCGGCAGATTTTTTCACGGACGAAAATTCTGTCGCCGTCGTGATGACGCATAACTACGACCGCGACCTTGAGATTTTGCCGCGCCTTTTGTGTTCAAAATTTCTTTATGTCGGCGCGTTAGGTCCGAAAACACGCGCTGAAAAGATTTTGGAGGAATCAGGCGAAACTTTTACAGATGAACAACTTGCGCGGCTTTACGCGCCAATCGGTTTGGACATCGGCGCAAATTCGCCCGAAGCGATTGCGCTTTCAATTATCGCAGAAATTAACGCGGTTTTATCGAAACGCAACGGCGGATTTTTGCGCGAAAGACAAGGTTCGATTTATGAACGACATTGAGATTTCAAATTTCAGATTCCAGATTCCAAATTGGCTTTATCGTTTAATTTGGAATCTGGAATCTGAAATCTGGAATTTGAAATATGAAATATGAAATCGGCATCATTATTCTCGCGGCGGGCGCATCTTCGCGTTTGGGAACGCCGAAACAGCTTTTGCAATTTCAAAACAAAACACTTATTCGCCGTGCAGTTGAAACGGCGATTGAAACAAATTACAAAACCGTTGTCGTTTTAGGCGCGAATTTTGAACTGATAAACGCGGAAATCGAAGATTTGGAAATCGAAATTTGCTTTAATGAAAATTGGCAAAGCGGAATGAGTTCGTCGCTGAAAACAGGTTTGAAAAAAATCCTCGAAATCGCGCCAAATCTTTCCGCCGTAATCATTTCGCTTTGCGATCAACCGTTTATTAATTCAAGCGTTTTCAATAATTTAATTACAACTTTCGAGAAAACAAACGCGCCGATTGTCGCCTCCGAATATGCCGCAACGGTTGGAGTTCCAGCGCTTTTTTCGCGTTCAATGTTTGATGAATTATTAAATCTTTCGGCTGACGAAGGCGCGAGAAAAATCATCAAAAAACATCTCGCATCAGTCGAAAAAATCTCTGTGCCGCAAGCTGAAATTGATATTGACACGGCAGAAGATTATCAAAAACTACTTCAATAATCTGTATTTTTCTTGGCGAATTTTGCGCCTTTGCGGGAAATATTTCTTCTCCCGCAAAGACGCAAAGTTAGCCAACAAAAGATTTTAAGAAACAAGCCGCAATCTTTGTTTCAGCGTTTGCGGCAAAGTGTTTTTTTCGAGTAAAACAACGGCTTCAGCTTTGATGGCGCGGCTTTCACCGACCGAATCAACTTTTTCGCCGGTTTTGGCTTTGACCGAAACCGATTCGATTTCGACTTCGAGCGCGTTTGCCAAATTTTCGCGCATCGCCGCAATAAACGGGCGAAGTTTCGGAGTTTCCAGATTAATTGTCGAATCGAGATTAACCACCGAAAAGCCTTTTTCTTTAATCAACTTGACGGCGTGGCGCAAAAAAACAAAGCTGTCGGCATTTTTCCAGCGTTCGTCTTTATCCGAAAAATGTGAACCAATATCGCCCAAAGCCAACGCGCCCAAAATCGCGTCCGTTACCGCGTGAGTCAAACAATCCGCGTCCGAATGCCCGACTGCCCCGAATTCGGATTCGACTTTTACGCCGCCCAAAATCAAAGGTTTGCCCGCTTCGAGCCGATGAATGTCGTTGCCAAAACCAATTCTAAACATTGCAATTTATTTTAAGAAAATTTCCGCAAACGCCAAATCTTCGCGTGTCGTAATTTTAATATTTTTCGCGCTTCCTTCCGTGAAAGCGATTTCAAATCCCGCTTTTTCGACCAAAAAACATTCGTCGGTTGCCGTTGCTTCAAAGTTTTTTGGCGCAAATGCTTTTCGCAAAATTTCAAACCGAAATGTTTGCGGAGTTTGGGCGCGGCGCAAATTTTCGCGGTCAATTGTTTCGATAATTTTCCCGTTTTCGATTCGTTTTATTGTGTCAGTAATTTTCCCGACCAAACACGCCGCGCCTGTTTCCCGTGCTTTTTCAATAGTTTGCGCGATTTCTTTCGATGAAACAAGCGGACGTGCGCCGTCGTGAACCGCGACAATTTCAACATTATTATTCAGCGAATTGAGCGCGTTTCGCACCGATTCAGCGCGAGTTTTTCCGCCGGCGATAATTTTTACAAGTTTTTTGAGATTAAATTTTTCGAGAGTTTTCTGAAAATTTTCGATTTCTTCGGAAGCTAACACAAGCACGATTTCATCAATCTGCGGACATTGCTCAAATCGTTCTAAAGTATGAATTAAAAGAGGTTTGCCGCAAATGTCCAAAAATTGTTTCGGCATTTCCGCACCGAATCTTGTTCCGCTTCCGGCTGCTACTATGATTGCTAAATTCATAAAAATAGGCAGTTGGCAGAAGCAGTTGGCAGTTAAAATTTGCTATTTCTACCGACTGCTTCTGCCAACTGCCAACTTCTTATTCCATTTCTTCGATAATCGTTGTTTGGCGCAATTCGCGTGTGCCTTTGCGGAAACTTACCGAGCGCGAATCGTGAATGCCCATCGAATTGTCGGTGTTTTCGTCGCGGTCTTCCCAAAGTCGTCCGAAAATCATTTTTCCGGCAGTTGTTTGCAACACGGAAGTTACGGCAATATCGGCGGTTTTGCCAATTAAACGCCGCGCATCATCAATTACGACCATTGTGCCGTCGTCCAAATATGCCACGCCTTGATTATATTCTTTGCCTTCTTTCAACACGAAAACGCGCATCGCTTCGCCGGGCAAAACGACAGGTTTTAAGGCGTTTGCGAGTTCGTTAATATTCAAAACCGAAACGCCGCGAAGTTGCGAAACTTTGTTCAAATTAAAATCATTCGTAACAATCACAGCATCAAGTTCTTTGCCGATTTCGATGAGTTTCAAATCAACTTCTTTAACCGCCGGATAATCGGTTTCGACAATTTGCAGATCAATCTGCGAATTATTGCGAAGCCGTTGCAACATATCGAGTCCGCGCCGTCCGCGTTGGCGTTTTGACGAATCGGGCGAATCGGCAACTTGCTGTAATTCAGTCAAAATAAATTGCGGAATAATCAGAGTGCCGCCAAGAAAACCTGTTTCGGCAACATCGGCAATGCGCCCGTCAATAATCACGGACGTATCTAAAACTTTGTAATCTTGTTTGGCGGTTTTATCCGAAAAAACTCCGCCAAGCACCGATAAATCAATAAATTCGCCTTTCGCCGCGCCAACCATCAAACCGATATAGCCCATAAAAAACGCCAGCGCAACGGTCAAAAAAGTCTTCATTTCCGCCGGAACAGCCTTTGTTTCCTGCGAACTGATAAGCATTCCGATAAGATACGCGCCGACGATTCCCAAAATCGAACCGATTGCCGCACCGATCAAAGTTTTAATGCTCGCCTGCCGCGCACGCATCTCGAAACCGATGACCAAAAGCGCAATAATCACGCCGAGAAACGCAGAAAAAACGCGCCGCGCCGTAAAACTCCATTCTTCCAAATGGCTTGATTCGCCCATCGGATTGAGCAAAAATCCCATCAATGCCAAAATTAGCACAAAGCCGATTCTAATTATGAGAACGTCGAATTTCATCTGACAAAATTTTATCACGAATTATTATTTTATCAATAACGATTTCGCTTAATCCGTAAATAAAACTTGATGATTCAATGCTTTTGATTCGTTTGAAAGAAAAAATAAAACAACGCGGGCGATGTCGTCGGAGTTGTTTGATTTAAAGAGTTCGTGTTCGATAACTTCTTGTTTGACTTTGGTTACGACGGAATTTTGACGAAAATTCGCGGGCAGATTTTCGGCGAAATGCACAGTTTGATTTTCCGAAACGACGTGAACAACCAAACCTTTCGGGCGCGATTTCATCAAACGCAAACTTTCCTGCGTCATTGTTTCGATTTTTAAAGCCGAATCTTCATCTTCGCGCAAACAATTTACCAGCAAATCAATTCTTCCGAAAAGGTTGTCAACATCGTCAATCAGCGTTTTCGCGTCCGAAAATTCAAACGAATTTGCCAAAGTTCCGAGAGATTTCAATTCGTCCAAAACTGCTTTATCGCCGGCGGAAGCCTTTGTGTAAGAACAAATTACATACGCACCCTGCAAAGCTAATTGCAAAGCAACGGCGCGACCAATCGGGCTTGTGCCGTTTGTAATAAGCGCGACTTTTTCCGCAAATGCGTGAACCGAAGGTGTAGGCATTTTTTTATTCTGCCACAGAGTTTCGGAAGAAAAAAATCACCTTTGGAATAAATTACGTTGAAACGGTGATTTATATGACGAAAGAAAAAGGTTTTCAATGAATTACGAATCGTTCGGCACAAAAAATCAAAATAATTTAATCATCGGCACGGTCAAAGAATTTGTCCGTGCAATGAGTTTGATTGAAGATTTGACCGACGCGCAATTTCAAAAAATCGGCGCACATTTTCGGCATAATCTGGATTTTGCAAATGCGTTTTTGAACGGCTTGGCAGCAGGAAAAATTGATTACGAAAAACGCGACCGTAACGAAAAAATCGAGCAAAATCGACATTATGCAATCGAACAAATCATCATTCTTATTCAGCGTTTTCAAGCCCTGACGAAAAAAGATTTGGAAAAAGATATTTTAGTGCGTTCGGAAGTTGATGCAGTAATTTGGCACAAATCGAGCGTAATGCGCGAACTCGAATTTTTGCACAGCCACACGGTTCATCATCACGCGCTTGTCGCAGAAAAAATAAGCAATTTCGGCGTAAAAGTTTCTGCCGATTTCGGCGTTGCGCCTTCAACTTTGAAATTTTGGGAAAGTTCTGAGTCCACGCTTCAGCGTGCTTTCCGCCGCGCTTCGCTGGCGGAAAAAGCCGCCTAAAGGCGGGACTCAAAACAAGTGTAAGAAAAAATTATGTCATCAAAATTAACGATTATCAGTTGGATCTGCCGCGTCATTGTGGCATTAATTTTATTGCAGACTTTGTTTTTTAAGTTCACCGGCGCAGAAGAATCGAAATATATTTTTTCGACGCTGATGGGCGCGGAAAATGAAGCATTCGGGCGCATCGGTTCGGGCGTGGTCGAACTTTTTGCGGTTATTTTGCTTTTCATTCCTTCGACGATTTGGCTCGGCGCGTTGCTTGCGTTCGGCACGATTTCGGGCGCGATTTTTTCGCATCTGACAAAGCTCGGAATCGTTGTTAAAGACGATGGCGGTTTGTTGTTTATTTTGGCGATTGTCGTCTTTGTTTTGAGTGCGATAATATTGTTTATTTATCGCGGCAATGTGCCAATTTTGGAAAATATTTTGCAAAGAAAAAATGTCTGATTTTTTCCAAATTTTGGACGCAGGCACAATCGGTGGATATTCGCCGATTGTCGTTTTTTTCGCGTTTTTCTTCGCCACTTTTATCAGCGAAGACCTTGCGTGTCTGACCGCGGGCGCACTCGCAGGGCAGGGCAAAATTTCTTTTGCGCTTGCACTTTTTGCCTGTTTTGCAGGAATTTTTGTCGGTGATATTTTGCTTTATTGGACAGGCAGAATTTTTGGAAACAAGATTGTCGAAACAAAACTTTTTTCACGTTTGGTGTCGGAAAAATCAATCGAAACGGCTTCTGTTTGGCTGAATAAAAACGGCGCAACAGCAATTTTTCTCAGCCGTTTTATTACAGGTTTTCGACTTCCGACTTATTTGGCGGCAGGTTTTTTGAAAACGGATTTTTTGAAATTTGCGTTTTATTTTCTTCTGGCAACAGCAATTTGGACACCGATTCTTGTCGGTTCGACGGCTTTTGCGGGACAATTTTTCTTTTCAAAAAGTTTGCTTCTCGTAGTGGTTTTAGCGTTTGTTTTGCTGAAAATAATTCTGCATTTTTCGAGTTGGAAAAATCGTCGTTTTTTCGTCGGCAGATTAAAACGTCTGACGAATTGGGAGTTTTGGTCGCTAAAAGTTTTTTATTTTCCGGTCGTCATTTATGTTTTATTTTTAGCGATTCGGCATCGCAGTTTGACGGTTTTCACCTGCGCGAATCCGGCGATTTTGGCAAGCGGTTTTGTCGGCGAATCGAAAGCGGAAATTTACGAAGGTTTGCGAAAATCTGCGGCAAACGCGTCGTATTTATTGAATTACACGAAACTCTGTGCCGAAAATTCGTTAGCCGAAAATCTAAACCAAGCGAGAAATTTTATTGCCGAAAACGATTTACAATTTCCGCTCGCCTTAAAACCCGATGCCGGAGAACGCGGCAAAAATGTAGAGATTTTGAATAATTTTGACGAACTTGAAACGAATATTTCAAAACTCGAAAGCGATTTTATTTTGCAGGAATTTTTTGACGGACTCGAAACAAGTGTTTTTTATTTTCGTTATCCGAATTGCGAAAAAGGCGAGATTTTTTCGATTACCGAAAAAACTTTTCCGTGCGTTACGGGCGATGGAAAAGCAAATTTAGAAACGCTGATTTTGCGAGATAAACGCGCTGTTTGTTTGGCGAAAAAATATCTCGAACAAAACGCCGAACGCTTAAATGTTATTCCAGAGGCAGACGAAAAAGTGAACATTATCAATATCGGAACACATTCACGCGGCGCAATTTTTTCAGACGGTGAGCATTTAAGAACAAAAAAACTCGAAGCGAAAATTGACGAAATATGTCGCGGATTTGAAGGTTTTTATTTCGGCAGATTCGACATTCGCGCCCGTTCGTTTGAAGATTTCAGCCGTGCTGGAAATTTCAAAATCATCGAACTCAACGGCGTAACTTCAGAGTCAACAAACATTTACGACAAAAAGTTTTCGCTTTTCGAGGCTTATAAAATTCTTTTCCGTCAATGGCGCATCGCCTTTGAAATCGGCGCAGAAAATTTTCGTCGTGGCGCAAAAGCGACAAAAATTTCAGATTTGTTAAAATTAATTTTCGGAAGAAATATTAAATCCAATGAACCTGTGAAGATGTCCTTCGGAATAACTGATAGCTGATAGCTGATAGCTGATAATTTTCCGCTGATAAATTATTAAAACTTGTGTGTGTCATATTTTTTGCATATAAAATTCATCCGAAATTTCCTTTGATTTTGCTCGCCAACCGCGACGAATTTTATAATCGTCCGACTGAAAAGGCGCAAAATTGGGCGGATTTTCCCGAAATTTTTGCCGGGCGTGATTTGGTCGGCGGCGGAACTTGGCTCGGCGTAAATCAAGCGGGAAAATTTGCCGCCGTAACGAATTATCGCCAACCGAATGCGCCGAAAGGCAAAAAATCGCGCGGAAATTTGACGGCGGATTTTTTGAAAACGGACGAATCAGCCGAAGATTATTTGAAAAAAATTGAAGCGCAAAAAGATGAGTTTTCAGGTTTTAATTTGCTTGTCGGTGAAATAAACGAACACAAAAATGAACTTTTTTATTTTTCAAATCGCGGCGAAGGAATTAAAAAATTGACACGCGGAATTTACGGTTTGAGCAATCATTTGCTTGATACGCCTTGGCGAAAAGTTGAAAAAGGTAAGCATTTTTTGCGCGAAAATTTGAGTGAAGCATTTTCAAAAGATGCGTGTTTGCAGTTACTTAGAGATAAAAATTTAGCTGATGACAAAGATTTGCCCGACACGGGAATCGGTTACGAACGCGAGAAATTATTGTCGGCGATTTTTATCGAAACGCCGATTTACGGAACGCGCTGTTCGAGCGTTTTGAAGTTTGATAATGAGTTTAATTTTGATTTTGAAGAAAGAGTTTTTGTTTGATTTTAGTTAGAACCGCCTGCAATTGCGGGCTGGTTTTCCGTTAAATAACGAAGTCTTTCTGCCAACGCTAAACCACCCGCTACCGCAGGCGGTTCTGACTAAAAAAATATTTTTCGATATTTTTGGTTAATTTTTTGCGAATCGCAAATCACGAAAAAATCAAGCGTGCCAAATTCGGCATCGAGAACAGGCGCAGAGCAAACTTTCGCGCCGATTTTTAAATAAGTTTTGAAAAGTTTCGGCAATTCGATTTCTTCTCTGTTCGGACGACAATTTCTGAAAACAATTTTTTCGAGTGCGGAAACTTTAAATTCTTCGTGCATAAATCCGCCTTTTTCGAGTTGTTGAAAAGCGCGGATGCCGTCGGCGTAATCGGTCGAAAAAATTGAGCAACAGCCGAAAAAATAACGCTTATTCGTCTTTCGCAGATATTGCGCCAAGCCTTTCCAAAGTAAAGACAAAACCTTGCCGTTGCGATGTTCGATGGCGATGCAGGCGCGTCCGATTTCAACCGATTTATCCAAAACTTTTTGCGGCAAGTCGTTTAAATTAAACTCTTGCGCCGAATAAAATTCGCGCATTTCCGCTGTCCGCAAGCGATAGCCGCCGATGATTTTGCCGGTTTTATTTTCGGTTACGATCAGATGATGCGAAGTTGCGTCGAATTCGTCTGTTTCCAAAGCAAAAAAATTGGCGTTTGCGCCGCCGAGTTCAACATTGAAAACTTGATAACGAAGGCGTAAAAGTTCGGTTATTTGTCGTTGTTCACGCGCCACGCTGACCGTGTATTGCGAATCGGGAACGATTATCGAATCAAGAAAATCGGTATTTTTTTTGCGTCTCGCCGTTGGTAAAAAAAACGGCAAAGGCGCAATGACTTCGGAATTTATTTGATACATAGTTTTTTCTCCTGACTCTGATTCTAAAACTTAAATGCCGCCAACGAGCGATTATATTCCAATTTGTTCATTAAAAATTTCTTAAAATTTGCGAGTTCGGTTAAAATTTAAGCGATGAGTGTTCCCTTTTTTTTGATTGAGCCGAAAACGGCGAAAGTTCCGGTGATTTTGAGTTCGCCGCATTCCGGCATTGAATTTCCCGATGAATTGAAAGCGCATTTTCGCGCCGAACTCGCCGCACAGCCTGATGATACAGATTGGTTTATTCACGAATTGTATAATTTTGTTACCGATTTAGGCATTACGATGATTCACGCGAAATACAGTCGCTGGGTGATTGATTTGAACCGCACGCCGGAAAGTCAGCCGCTTTATACGGACGGCAGAATTATCACGGAACTTGTGCCGAAGACTGATTTTATAGGGAATTCGCTTTACTTGGACGAAAAATTTATTCCCGACGACGCAGAAATTTCGCGGCGAAAAGAGAAATATTATCGTCCGTATTATCAGAAAATCGAAAGTCTTCTGGCGGAAAGAATTGCGGAATTCGGGCAAGTTTTGCTCTGGGACGCGCATTCGATTCGGCGTTTTGTGCCGACGATTCAAGACGAACCTTTTCCCGATTTGATTTTGGGCGACAACGATGAAATTTCTGCAAACAAAGAGATTATCGAAATTGCTTTGAAAGGTTTAGGACAAGGAAAATTCGGCGTAAACCATAATTCACCGTTCAAAGGCGGATATATTACGCGGTTTTTCGGCAAGCCGGAAAAAAACATTCACGCTTTGCAGTTGGAAATGTCGAAAACAAATTATATGAACGACGACGAACTGACTTTTAACGAATCGCGGGCGAATGAAGTCCGAAGCGTTTTGCGTCCGGTTTTCGAGAATTTGATTTTAAGTTTTGAGTCCCGCCTTCAGGCGGCAAAACCGCAAGCGAAGCAAAGCGGTTTTCACTTCGATTAAATTTCAATTCAATCAACGCCAAGCAACTGCTTCGCTTCGCTGGCAGTTGCGCCAACTAAAGTTGGAACTCAAAACTTTTATGAAATCTTATCGCTTCAGAGCATTGTTACAAAATGACGGTTGGCTCGAAAATCCGACGGTTTCGATTGATGAAAACGGCAAAATCGTTTCGATTTCGCACGATGAAACCGATGTCGAATTTATCAACGGCTTTGCGCTTCCGGCATTTCAAAACGCACATTCGCACGCTTTTCAGTTTGCGATGTCCGGGCTTGCGGAAAATCATTCGGGCGACGATGATTTTTGGTCGTGGCGCGAGGCGATGTATGAAGTTGCGTTGAATTTAAATCCCGACGAAATGAAACGGATTGCGGCGATGCTTTATACCGAATTAGTGCGAAACGGTTATTCAAATGTTGCCGAATTTCATTACGTTCATCACGACAAAAATGGTAATGCTTACAATAATTTAGCGGAAATGGGCGAGGCTTTAATCGAAGCCGCAAACGAAGCCGGAATAAAAATCACGCTCATTCCGATTTTCTATCAAAAAGGCGGTTTTGGTGTTGAACCGAACGAGCGTCAGCGCAGATTTATCTCGAAAACTTTTGATGATTATGCGCGGCTTTTTTCGGCTTCGGCGGAAGTTTGCAAGCGTTATGAAAACGCTAATATCGCGGTCGGAATTCATTCTTTGCGCGGCGTTGAAACGTCGGATATTTTACGCGCCGTCAACGATTTACCGAATAATGTCCCGTTTCATCTGCATATTTCGGAACAGTTGAAAGAGGTCGAAGATTGCGTGAATTTTCTCGGAAAACGTCCGGTCGAATGGCTACTCGAAAATGTTGCGCTTAATGACAGATTTCATCTCGTCCACGCGACGCATTTGACCGATGCGGAAACCGAAAAACTTGCAACATCGAAAGCGAATGTCGTGCTTTGCCCAAGCACGGAAGGAAACCTTGGCGACGGCATTTTTCCGCTTCGCAACTTTCAAAAATCGGGTGGCGCGTGGAGTATCGGCACGGACAGCCATATCGGGCTAAATCCTTTTGAAGAACTGCGGCTTTTGGATTACGGTCAACGTCTGACTTCGCACAAACGGAATACTTTCGGCGAAACCGGCGGACTTTTCGCCATAAATCAAACAACTGCCGCCGGACGCAAAGCAATGAACAATTTCCAGACGGAATTTTTCGCTGTCGGCGCATCTTTCGACGCTTGCATAATCAAAGCGGACGAGCCTTTATTATCAAACACGAAACTTGAAAATCTGGCTTCAACGATAATTTATACGGCGGATGTTTCGCAGATTTTCGGCACTTTTGTCGGCGGAAAATTGATTCGGAAAGACGAAAATCACAACCGTCTGAAATGGAATTTTATTGATGCTGTCGAGCGTTTTCGTTAGGTTGGAATTTAAGCCGGTCGCTACCGCTCGCGGTTCTGACAAAAAAAATCAAGCCCTTTCGAGCTTGATTTTTTTTTGAGTGAAGTGTGGGATTCAGTCGTCCGAAAAAAAATCACGGCACAGGCAACATTGAAACGGTGTTGTCGCCCAACCAAGCATTGAAAGCATTTGCGCCACCGTCGCCGACGAGAACGCCGTCCGAAACCAACACGCCATCCGAAACCATAACGCCATCGCTAACCAAAACGCCTTGCGAATTGACGAACGGAGTCGGGCTGCTTGCCATTGCATTGGCACTCAAATAAAGGATTCCATCGCTGACCAAAACGCCGTTGCTGTTGATTTTAATTGCGCCTTGATAGAGATTTAAAGTGCCGCTCGTCAAAGTCGTTGATTTAGCAATTGTCGTTCCCGAAAAAGGCGTTCCGTCTGAAACCAACACGCCGTTGGCATACATTTTTTGATATTTCACCATCAAGTCGTCGCCGTAGAGAAAGCCGAAATTGGTGATAACGCCTTTGCCCCAATAAAAAGTTTCACCCGCAATCGTGCTGGTTTGCGAAGCCGGCAGAACCGCAGAAAGCATCGTTGTTCCATTGGTTGTCGGAAGCGTCGGTTTGACCAAATTGGCGATTCGACACGCGCCATCAACATTGAGTTGTCCTGCGCCTTGTTCAAGCATATTGTAATTTTTCATCGGTTGCGCCGAATACATCAAAATCGCTTTGACAAGGCTCGGCGTGAGATTCGGACGAATTTGCAACATCATCGCCACCGCGCCCGAAACCGTCGGGGCAGCCATCGAAGTTCCCGAAAGATATTGATAACCTCCCACAAAAGTTAAGCCGTTGCCGGAATCAATATATTCCGTAACCTTGAGCGAAGGATAATCCGCAACAAGTTTATTTTTGTAATAAATCCAGCCCGTCGCCGGATCGGTATAAGGCGATCCGAAAGAAGATGCCGCAATCAGTTTATTGCCCGGTGCAACCAAATCGGGTTTGATTAAATTGTCATATTTTCGCGCACCATTGGCTAAAACTTTGTAACCGCGTGTCGGACCGCGAGAGCTAAAACTCGCCATCGTGTCATCGGAACGAATGTCTGTGCCGTAAGTGTTGGTTGCGCCGACCGTGATGACCGACGGCTCGATTCCCGGCGAACCGATTGAACCATAGATTTTATTACCGCTGGAATCTTTGCCGTAATTTCCGGCTGATGCGACAACGACAATTCCGGCGTTAAACGCCCGCCGCGCCGCCAGACAAAGCGGATCAGTCGTGTAAGAATCCTTCGCGCCCGTGCCGAGGCTGAGATTCATTACGCGGATGTTGTAAGTCGTTTTATTGGCAATCGCCCAATCAATCGCCGCGATGACGTTGCTGATAGTGCCTTTGCCGTTGTTATCCAAAACGCGCAGATTTAGAATATTCGCGCTCGCTCCCACGCCGTTGTAATAACCGGAATAGCCGTTGTTGAAAATATTCGTGCCGCCCGCAAGTCCGGCGACGTGCGTGCCGTGTCCGAATTTATCGGATGTGTCGGTATTTCCGGTCAAGAACGATTTATGATAAACAACTCTTGAAACAATCATCGGCTTGAAAGCAGCGTGATTTCCTTCGACTCCGCTGTCGAGAATCGCAATGCCGATGCCGTTGCCGCCGATAGTCGTGGTGGGAATCATTGCCCGCACGTTTGATGCGCCGGTTGTCGTTTCAACGTGTCCCGTGGCTTCGGTTACGCGGTCAGGCGAGATGTATGCGACGTTTTCGCTCTGCGCGAGTTCGTTTATTTTTGAGAGCGGCAGTTCTGCGCTGACGAGTCCGAGATTGTTAAAAGATTTTTTGAAGCTGCCGTTCAATCCGGCTAAATCGCTTTTCAAAACTTCGGCGGTTTGTTTATTGGCGCGAACTTCTCCGGCAAACATCGCTTTGCTTTGTTCGTCGGTTAAATTTCCGCTCGACATTTCGTTAAGTTGCGTTGCCGGTTTCATTTGAATAATAACTTTCTGCACGGAATCTGCGCCGCCGTAAAAAGCTAGTTCGTCAGTTTTTTCCTGTAAATCGGGAGCGATTTTGCTTTGCGGCGCGGTTTGATTTTCAAACGCTTTATCCGCTTGGTCGTTTTTTACAAATTGCGCTTTCGCCGTAAAAGCAAACATTTGCAAACAAAAGGCACAGAGCAAAAATCCGACACTCAGTTGTTTCAATCCATTTGAAAAATTTTCAAATTTAAGTTTGTTCATTTTATATTTACCTCAATCTAAAAGTCGGAAGACTGCTCACGCAGGCGAGAATTGCTATTGCAACGGCTGTGCCAAAATCTTAAAAATTTATTAAATGCCGATAAAATAAGGGCGAAACGCAAGTTCAGGAAATTATTAACAACCAATGTTTGCGTCAATTTGACCGAAATTAATTTGGCTTTAGTTCAAATTGATTTGCTCATTAATAAAAATGTAGAAACACGCACGAAGTAAATATGCCAATAATTAAAACATCTCACATTTACTCCGTGAGTGTTTCGGCATAATAAAACATCAACTCGTTTGCTACCGCAGACGGTTCAGACAACTTCAAAAAAATAAGGTCAAGCCTTTCCTAAAGCCTGACCTTATTTTGTCTGGTAAAGTGTCGGTAAGCAGTAGCGACCGCTTCCCGTTCTGACTCCGTAACCGCTCCGGTTATCTCAAAGTCGTTGCCGATGGCACGTTTGAATAGCTCGAATTAGCTGTTCCTTTATAAGCCCGAACACGATAATAGTATTTCGTATTTTTGCCCAAGCCGGTGCTTGAATAGGTTTTTACGTTTGCGCCAACGGTGGCAATCTGCGTGAAAGTTGTTCCGTTGGTTGAGCGTTCAACATAAAAGCCATTTTCATCGGCAGAATTATCCGTCCAAGTCAGATTGATTTGGGTATTGCTGACAACCGATAAAGTCAATGCTGTCGGAGCATTTGGCGGCGGAACATCAATCACTACCGGCATTGTCGCTCCCGAATCACCGTTTGTCATGGCTTGATAATTCATTGCCCAAATTGCCTGACCAAAAATCCAATCGGAAACCAACACACCATCGGAAACCAACACACCATCGCCGAAAAGCACGCCATCGGAAACCAGCACGCCGTCGGAAACCAAGACTCCGCACGACATAAAGTAATATCCATCGGAAACCAATACGCCGTTGCTCGTCAAGATGTTGTCGCTGACGAGAACGCCATTGGAAAACATTGTCGTATCGGAAACCAACACGCCGTTTGTTTCGAGTGTTCCATCGCCGAGAACTTTGCCCAAAGCGTAAGGTTTCTGATATTTCATTATCAAATCCGTGCCATAAACAAATGTATGGTCGGCAACGACTCCGCCGCCCCAAGCAAAGGTGTAGCCGGAAATAGTGCTGAAAGAATTAGGAACGGTAGTTTGTGTCAAAAGGTTTGAGCCGAGGGCTGGATTTGCATTCAAGTCCTGACGGACGAGTTTGGCGAGCCGCACTGCGCCTTCGACATTTAATTGTCCCGCGCCTTGCTCAAAAGTGTTGTAGCCCGGAAGCTGTTGTGCTGAATACATCAAAATCATTTTGACCATCATCGGCGTAAGTTTCGGATTTGCCTGCAACATCATTGCCACCGCACCCGAAACAACCGGCGTTGAAACCGATGAACCGCTCATCCACATTTGGTCTTTATCAAGCCCGCCGCTGACATTTACGTCCATCGCCGGATGAAGCAGAGCAAGCAAATTGTGGCGAGCTTGCGCCGAGATAATTTTGTTTCCCGGTGCCACGAGGTCAGGTTTGACGAGATTGTCATAATGTTTGATGCCGCTCGTATCAACCCAACCGCCGCGCGTCGGACCGCGTGAACTGTAACTCGCCACAGCGTCATCGCTTCTCGAATCGGTGCCGAAAGTATTGGTTGCGCCAACCGTAATCGCCGAAGGTTCGATGCCGGGCGAATGAATCAATCCGTAAAGTTTTTCACCGCTGGAATTTTTTCCGGCGTTGCCTGCCGCAACGACTACGACAACTCCGCTATTAACCAATTGCCGAACCGCCAAACAAAGCGGGTCGTCTTGATAAGAATCAATCGCAAAAGTTCCAAGACTCAGATTGACAACTTTGATATTGTGAGTTGCTTTGTTGGTCATAATCCAATCAAGTGCCGCCAGCAAACTTGAGGATGAACCGAAACCTAACGAATTCAAAACACGCAAATTGATGATGTTGGCGTTTGAAGCAATCCCTCGGTAAGCATCGTTGGAAACTTTTCCGTTGCCTGCCGCAGTCGAGGCAACGTGGGTGCCGTGTCCAAACGGGTCGTCGGTTCTGCCTTCGCCCGTAAAATCAACACTGGCGACAACTCTCGTCGCCGCTGAGTTTTGTGATGGGGCAACGTGAAGTTGGTCAACGCCCGAATCAACCACAGCAATTCCGATTCCCGTGCCGTCGTAGGTTACTGCTCCGCCGGTCGCCATAGCGATGTCTGTGCCGGTCGTTGAAGTTAGATGTCCGGTTTTTTGCAGGTCACGGTCAAGCGTAAAATATTCAAAATCAGAACGATTCGCCAATCCATTGAGCGCGTTGAGCGGAATGTTGATTACCCGAAGTCTTTTGAAATTGGTAAAAGATTTCTTGATTTGCCCGCTATTGCCCGTAACGGCAGTAGTTTGCGTTGCCGACCAATCAACCGATGAACGCACGATGATGTCAACACGAGTGTTGCCGGGAGTGTTGGCTTCCTTATCTTTCAAGTCTTTGGATTTCTTCTCTTTTGTTTGACCAAAAACCGTGATGCTAAATAGTGCGATTAGCAATATGACTGATAATTGAAAGATTTTTCTTAGCGTATCTTTTTTCATAACTTTTTTATCTTCAAAATAAATAATTCCGGTGTTCAAATTTACTGCGATTGAATCACCTCTCTTAATTAGCAATGCTTGTGCCAAAGATTGGAATTTCATAAAATACCAATAAATACAGGCTTTCAGCGAATTAGGAGGCAAATATCGAGTTGCTCAGACTAATGAATCAATCAGATTGACAGGGCAAATTGACCGAACCCTGAGAAACAAAAAAAAGGTCAAGCCCTTCCCAAAGCCTGACCTTTTTTTTTCGAGTGAATTGTGAGATTCAGTCGTCCGAAAAATCTTACGGTGCGGGAAGCATACAAGTCGTGTTATCGCCAAGAAGCGATTGCTGTGACATTGTATATCCGTCCGAGATGAGAACGCCGTCGCTGATTAAAACACCATCCGAGATGAGAACGCCGTCGCTGATTAAAACGCCTTGTGAATTAATAACCGGAGTCGGCGAGCCGCCCATTGAATTTGCGCTCATATAAAGCGTGCCGTCGGAAATCAATACGCCGTTGCTGTTGATATTGATTGCGCCTTGATAAAGGTTCAAAGTGCCGGATGTTAGCGTGGTTGATTTGGTCAGACTCGTTCCTACAAGAGGCGTTGAATCGGAAATCAGAACGCCGCTGGCATACATTCCCTGCCATTTATTCATCAGGTCATTGCCATAGATAAAACCAAAGTTGGTGATCACGCCTTTGCCCCAAGTTACGGTTTGACCGCTAATTGTGCTGGTTTGCGATGATGGCAACGAAGACTTGAGCAAAGCTGAACCGTTGCTGGTCGGAAGTGTCGTCTTAACCAAACGTGCCAAGCGAACCGCACCGTCAATATTGACTTCGCCCGCGCCTTGTTCCAAAGTATTGAAGTTTTTCAAGGGCTGTGCCGAATACATCAAAATCGCTTTAACCAGATTCGGGGTCAGATTCGGATTCGTGTCAAGCAACATCGCTACTGCTCCCGAAACCACCGGAGCCGCCATTGATGTGCCGCTCATATACATTACTTGCTCGTCAGAATCACTTGAAGCTCCGGTCTTCAAACTTGGGAACAAAGTTACGAGTGTGCTGTTCGGACTAGCGGCGGCAATGATTCTGTTTCCCGATGCAATGATGTCCGGCTTAATCAAATTGTCGTATTTTCTCGCACCGTTGACGACACGATAACCACGCGTCGGACCTCTCGAACTGAAAGTAGCCACCGTATCATCGCTCCGAATGTCAGTTCCCATAGTATTCGCCGCGCCAACCGTGATAACTGAAGGTTCGATGCCGGGCGAACCGATTGTGCCGTAGCGTTTCTCACCAAGCAAACTTTTTCCGTAGTTTCCGGCGGACGCAACGACCACGATTCCGGCATTAACCGCACGGCGGGCGGCTTGGCAAAGCGGGTCATTGACATAACTGTCTTTCGCCGGAGTTCCGAGACTCATATTGATAACGCGGATGTTTTTAGATGCTTTGTTGGCAATCGCCCAATCAATCGCGGCAATCACGTTTGTCGTCGTGCCGGTGCCTAATGAGCCTAAAGCCTTTAAGCTATACACCGATACGCCGCTTGACGTGCCTTCGTAAGCGGCATTTCCAAGCCGATAATCACCCGACAATACCGAAGCAACGTGCGAGCCGTGTCCGTATTGGTCGGCAGTATTAGCTGTTCCGGTAAAATCATAGCTTGTTACTTTGCTGCTATCATCCCACTTTTTGAAAAGGTCGTGTGCGCCATAAACGCCGCTGTCAATAACCGCAACACCGATGCCCTGACCAACCAGCCAAGTATTAGGGTCGCTGTCGCCGCGGTCGGAAATACCTGTATTATAAACTCCTGCCGTCAAACCAACGTGACCAAGTCCGGCAACTTCGCGGTCAGGCGAAATATAGGCGACATTTGCATCGTAGGTCAGTTCTTGGAGTCTCGAAAGCGGCAATTCCGCGCTCACCAATCCCAAACGGTTGAATGATTTCTTCATTCTGCCGCCCATTCCGACTACATTCTGCTTCAAAATCTCTGCTTTAACTTTATTACCGCGAACTTCTTCGTTGAACAGGGCTTGTTGGTCGGCATCATTCAAATCGTTGCCGGGCATTTCGTTCAATTGCGTGTCGGATTTCAGTTGAATAATAACTCGTTGCGTTTCATCGGCGCGAAAGCCATTAGCCAAGCCATCAACGCTTTCCTGCAAATCAGGCGCGATTTTGCTTTGTGGCGCGAAATCCGTCTGCGTCGTTTCCTGCGAAACTTCTTCGCTCTTTTCGCTTTTCAACGATTGACCGAAGATGCTCAAAGAAAACATCTGCACGGATAATGCGAAAAGAATCAGCGTGGCGAAAGTCTGTTTGAAATTAAATCTGCGATACATATTAGTTTCCTCAAAAACAATTTAATGAACTGTATGGGGCAGTCGTTAATCTTTATTAGCAATGCGTGTGCCAAAAGGTGAAATTGTGTAAAAAGCCGATAAATACAGGGCGAAACGAATTGAACGATTTTTTACAATCAGAAATCAATCGGTCAGATTGACCGATTGAAAGAGTCAATTTGAATAAAGTTAGAAACCAATAAAAAAAGGTCAAGCCCTTCCCAAAGCCTGACCTTATTTTTTCGAGTAAAGTGTGAGATTCAGTCGTCCGAAAAATCTTACGGTGCGGGCAACATACAAGTCGTGTTGTCGCCGAGAATTGTTGTCGAATACGCGCCGCCGTCCGAAACCAACACGCCGTCCGAAACCAGAACGCCGTCGGAAACCATAACGCCGTCGCTGACTAAAACGCCTTGCGAATTCAAAATTGGAGTCGGCGAACCGCCCATTGAATTGGAACTCAAGAAAAGCGTTCCATCCGAAACCAACACGCCGTTATTTTTGATTGCGCCTTGATACAAACTTAATGTTCCGTTTGTCAGCGTTGTCGAACGCGAAATCGAACTACCCGAAAACGGAGTCGAATCCGAAACCAATACGCCGTTGGCATACATTCCTTGCCATTTAGCCATCAAATCATTGCCGTAAAGAATGCCGTGATTTGTAATAACGCCTTTGCCCCAATAAACGGTTGTTCCCCAAAAATTGCTTGATTGCGAAGTTGGAAGCGATGATTTCAGCAAAGCCGCTCCGTTGGTTGTCGGCATTGTCGGGTTGACCAGACGGGCAATTCGCACCGCGCCGTCAATGTTTAACAATCCCGCGCCTTGTTCGAGCGTTGAATAACCCGAAAGCGGTTGTGCCGAATACATCAAAATCGCTTTTACCAGATTCGGTGTCAGATTCGGATTGGTTTGAATCATCAAACTCACTGCACCCGTAACCACCGGAGCAGACATCGAAGTTCCCGACATATACATTACTTGTTCGATGTTCGATGTCGCCGCGCCTGTTCGCAAAGTCGTGAAGGTTCGCGCCAGATAATTTTCCGTGCCGTTGTAGTAGCCACGCGCACCGATTATTTTATTGCCGGGCGCAATCAAATCCGGCTTCATCAAGTTGTCATATTTTCTCGCGCCATTGGCTAAAGTAACGTAACCTCGCGTCGGACCGCGTGAGCTGAAAGTCGCCACTTGGTCATCGCCGCGCCAGTCAGTTCCCATCGTGTTTGCCGCGCCGACGGTAATTACCGAAGGCTCGATGCCGGGCGAACCGATTGTGCCGTATTGTTTTTGTCCGACGGCGTTTTTGCCGGTGTTACCTGCCGAAACAACGACGACGATTCCGGCATTGACTGCGCGACGTGCCGCAAGACAAAGCGGATCGTTTTTATAACTGTCTTTGGCGGCTGTTCCCAAACTCATATTGATAACGCGAATGTCCCAAATTGTTTTGTTCGCCACCGTCCAATCGAGCGCGGCAATCAGATTGCTCACCGTTCCCGTGCCGGTGCTATTTAAAACGCGCAAATTAATCAAATTACTTGAAGGTGCTACGCCTTGATACGCAGAATTGTTAAGATTTGAGTCGCCGACAAACATCGAAGCAACGTGCGAACCGTGTCCAAACGGATCGCCCGTGATGTTTTGTCCGGTAAAATCTTTGCTGTATTTAATTTTTGAGTAAGAAGTTCCGGCATTTCGCCAATTTAAAAGACTGTGAGCCGGGTCAATTCCGCTGTCAATCACCGCAATATGTCCGACACCGCCCGCAAGCCAAGTGTTCGGATCGGTGTCGCCGTTGTCGCTGATTCCGGGCAGAAAATAGCCGGTCGCATCTCCGAGATGCCCGAAAGACTCGACTTCGCGGTCAGGCGAAATGTATTCGACTGTTTCCGATTTAATCAATTCTTTGATTTGCGAAAGCGGCAATTCCGCGCTGACTAAGCCGAGATTATTAAACGCTTTTTTGATTCTGCCGCCCGTTGCCGTCAAATCTTGCATTAAAAAGGCTTTCTTTTCTTTGTTACTGCTTACTTCGCGGGCAAGCAAATCTTTCTGTTCGGCTTCGCTCAGATTGTTGCCATACATTTCGTTGATTTGTGAATCGGATTTCAGTTGAATAATAACTTTTTGCACTTCATCGCCGCGCAAACCGAGCATTAAATCATTTGATTTTTCTTCCAAATCGGGCGCAATTTTGTTTTTCGCCATCATCGGCGTTTCAAAATTGACTTCCGTTTTATCGGATTTTACGCTCCGCAAATCTTGCGCTGAGAGGGAGAAGGCGAAAACTTGCAGACATACCGCGAAAAGGCTCGCGGCGGCAAAAAAGAATTTTGGTTTAGGGCTTTTCATAATCTGTTGTTTACTCAAAATATTTCGTAACAAACTTTTCATCTACATACGCAGACGCGAGATGACTAGCGCAATGCCCGTGCCAAACTTCTAAAAATGTCGAAAATGCCGATAAAATAAAGATTTTGTGAAACTTAGGAATGAAAATAAAAAAGATTGAATCAGTCAGTCTGACCGATTCAATCAATCATTTTGAAAGAAAATTTCCTAAGTTCCAACGTAGAACTTTTAAACCGTTACCGCTTCATGGTATTCGCCTCAAACTTTTCGTAGAGAGTGCGAGATTACCTTAACTAATTTTGCCGAAATTATTTAAGCACCCAAGCAGAAATAGATTGAGCTATTTGAAAACCAAAGGCAGAAACGCGACTGCAAACGAGCGTGCCAATCGCGCGATTTTTGCAGTCGCGTTTCTGCCTTTGGTTTAATTTAATATTGCAGGGGTGCTTATTCTACTATTGACTCAATTTTTCGTTCGCTTTTGTATAAAGTTCTTTTAAGGCAGTTTTGACAACTTTATTAGTCGTTAATTTAACTCTCATTTGCAAAGCTGCGGTCGGCATTGGAATAAGTTCTGAGGCGCGGGCTTCAAAAGTATTATTGGTTTTTAATTCCCTAAGAATAATGTCATCATTTTTCCCGCAGTCTTTTGGGACTTCTAAATTAAAAATACGACCAATTTCTGCCGAAGCGGGTGGTTGAGTAGAAATACGGAGAGAAATTTGACGATTACCTTTAGAAATAGGCAGACGATACTCTTTTAAAGCAGGAGATTGATGATTCTGATTATTACCAACTTCGTATTTAATTTTTTCAGGTAGCTGTATATTTTCAAGTTGAATTCGAATTTCTTGCTGGAAAATATCTGCCAGATTATAGCCGGCTTCGTCAACCTGTTCATGACTGTAGCCGCCTTTTGTTACAAAAAGTCCACTAATTTTCTCAACTGAATCTTCTATTTCAGTTTCGCCGTTGGTTTCCAAACTTTCTGTGAACAATTGAATTGAAGACAACCCGATGCTCAAAATAAAATCAACAAAAACTTGAAAGTTTCCTTTGTCAGCTTCTTCCAGAGAAACAATATATTCATTTCGATTTTCAGCAAAAATCAAAAGCGGAATAGAATGAGAGCGATAAATATAAACGGAAGCTAAGGCTCTGGAAACTCGACCATTTCCGTCAGCGAAAGGATGAATACAAACAAAAGAATAGTGAGAATATGCCG
The DNA here is from genome assembly GCA_031409875.1 of Acidobacteriota bacterium. Lineage (GTDB taxonomy): Bacteria > Acidobacteriota > Blastocatellia > Pyrinomonadales > Pyrinomonadaceae > CALMEH01. Next base: position 32,474 of record JANNYB010000203.1, read on the forward strand.
ATTGTAAAACAGGATGGGCATTTTGAAATTCATCACTATTTAATTCATCGCACAAACGCATCATTTCGCTTGAAGTAAAATCAACAGGCGCATAAGAATGGATTGTTTCGTCTTGTTTCCGAACATGATTTGGTAAAGTTTTATATTCGCCTTTTGGTAGAGGTAAGTTTTGCAAACCGATTTCGGTAATAGCTGTATAAGTTTCTTGTTCTTTACAGATTTCTTTATGTAATTCTCTAATCCAAGCACTTGTGATTTGAACATTTCTGGTTGCGAAATCTAAAACATATTCAAAAGCACTTAATTGGGATTCAATTAAAGCCCGAACCTTCTCTCCTTTTTTTTCTTCGACAACCGATTGCCAAACAGCAGACTCAAAAGCGACTGTATAAGTAAAACCGCGGTCAGTTTCATATAAGCCTTCAATTGCGCCGGTGTCAATTGCGGCTGCAAGCTCAATTGCTTCCCGAACTCTTTCAATATTAGTTTTTGAAGATTTCTTTGTTTTCTCAAGTTTATCCGAATAGCGATTCCATCTGACATCTTCAACCTCACATTTTTTTACCCATTCGGAAAATGAAGGAAAAGGTTTGTATCCGGCATCTGCGCGGCGAGGATCTATTGAATTCGGTTTCTTAATTTCTGACATAATTATTTCTCCTGTAAATTAAACCGTAACGGCTTCGCGGTATTCGCCCCAAATTTTTCGTAATCGGTGCGAGATTTCGCCGACTGTAACGTGAGCTTCGACCGCATCTAAAATGCGCGGCAGCATATTTTCGTCGCCTTTTGCCGCTTCTTCTAATTTCATTAAAGCGTTTTCGGCTTTTGCCGCATCGCGTTTTTCTCTTACGGCGCGAAGTCTTTCGATTTGGGCGCGTTCGATTTTTTCGTCAACTTTCATAATCGGAATCGTCGTGTTTTCTTCGATTTGAAATTTGTTCACGCCAACGACAATTTCTTCGTTTCTTTCAACCGATTTTTGATATTGAAACGCGGCTTCTTGAATTTCACGTTGCGGAAAACCGTTTTCGATTGCCTTCAACATTCCGCCTTGCGCGTCAATTTTTTCGATATATTCAACGGCTTTTTGTTCTAATTGATTCGTCAAATTTTCAATCGCGTAACTTCCCGCCAAAGCATCAACAATATCGGCAATGCCGGATTCGTGCGCGATAACTTGCTGTGTCCGAAGCGCAATTCGCGCCGCTTTTTCAGTTGGCAACGATAACGCTTCGTCCATTCCGTTGGTGTGCAAAGATTGCGTTCCGCCCAAAACTGCGGCGAGTGCTTGAATTGTCGTTCGCACAATATTTACTTCCGGCTGTTGCGCCGTCAAAGTCGAACCGGCAGTTTGCGTATGAAATCTCAACATCAAAGATTTCGGATTTTTTGCGCCGAAACGATCTTTCATTATTTTCGCCCAAAGTCTTCGAGCGGCGCGAAATTTCGCAACTTCTTCGAGTAAATTCAAATGCGAATTAAAGAAAAACGAAAGACGCGGCGCGAAATCATCAACTTTCAAACCGACTGAAATCGCCGCATCAACATACGCAATTCCATCAGCCAAAGTGAACGCAATTTCCTGTGCGGCAGTCGAACCGGCTTCGCGGATGTGATAGCCGGAAATCGAAATCGTGTTCCACATCGGCACATTGTCCGCACAAAAAGCGAAAGTGTCGGTAATCAGACGCATCGAAGGTTTCGGCGGAAAAATGTAAGTTCCGCGAGCAATATATTCCTTCAAAATATCGTTTTGAATTGTGCCGTTGACTTTATCAAATGAAACATTTTGTTTGCGTGCAACGGCTAAATAAAGACACAAAAGCGTTGAAGCCGTGGCGTTTATCGTCATCGAAGTCGAAACCGTGTCGAGCGGAATTCCGTCAAAAAGCGTGAGCATATCGTCCAAAGAATCAATCGCCACGCCGACTTTTCCGACTTCGCCTGCCGCCAATTCATCATCCGAATCAAGCCCAATCTGCGTCGGCAAATCAAACGCGACCGATAAACCTGTTGTGCCTTGTGAAAGCAAATATTTGTAACGCCGATTAGAATCTTCAGCCGTCGCAAATCCGGCATATTGGCGCATCGTCCAAAATCTGCCGCGATACATATTCTTGCGAACGCCTCGCGTGTAGGGAAACTCGCCCGCCGCGCCGATGTCGTTTTCGAAATCAATGTTTGTATTCGCCGGATTAAAATCGTTCGGAAGCTCGATGCCCGAAGATGTCTGAAATTTTTCGCGTCTTTCCATTTTTTTTAGTTTCACTTTTAAAGTTACAATTGACGCTCTGCCATCTAAACCGAAGCGGTTATAGATGGAGATTCTAAAGGCAAGCACGGCGCAACCGCCAACTTTATGTCTTTACGGGTAAGTCCTGCCCGACTAAGAATTACTTTTGCAGAAACAATATCACGATGATTAGAGTAACCGCATTTCAAACAAGTATGTTGCCTTTGGGCAAGAGTTTTTTCGACTCTTTCGCCACAAATGCAGGTTTGACTTGTGCCGTTCGGATTTACTTTTATCAGTTTCTTGCCAGCGTTTTCAGCTTTGTAAGTCAACTTTTGAAAAAAGCTATTCCAAGCGACATCGTGAATTTGCTTTGCCAAAATTCCTTTGCTCATTCCGAGAATGTTCAAATCTTCAATCGCAATGACATCAAAGTTTTTGACAATTTGCGTCGAAACTTTATGAGCAAAATCGTTGCGTTGATTCTTTATTTGTTCGTGAATTTTGCGAAGTTGCAAAACTGCTTTTCGTCTTTGATTCGAGCCTTTTTTACGGCGCGAAATTTTTCTTTGGGCAACTCGCAAACACTTTTGGGAACTTTCAAAATACTTGAAATTTTCAATTTGTGTGCCGTCCGAAAGTGTCAGAAAGTTTTCAATGCCTGCGTCAATTCCGATGGATTTACCCGTTTTCGGCAAAAGTTGTTTTTCGGTTTCAACCGTGAAAATCGCAAACCAACCCGAAACTTCGCGCTTGATTGTCAGAGTTTTGACCTTTCCAATCATTGCTTGCGAAAGCCTGATTTTAACCTTGCCGATTTTCGAGAGATACAAATTGTTTCCGTCAAGCCGAAAACCGCCCGTAGCTTGCGGAAACGTAAAAGAATCGTATCTGTTTTGACCTTTGAAACGCGGAAAACCTGCCATCTCTTTGCGTTTGATTCTGCCGAAAAACGCCTGAAAAGTTTTGTCGAGTCGCTTCAAAGCGTCCTGCAAAACTTGAGAATAAACATCTTTCAAATCAAAGCGAAGCAGTTTTATTTCGGGCAGTTGATTTTGTTGATCTTGATAAGAAATCGAAACTCGATTAATTTTGTAAGCGTCAATTCGTTCACGCAGAGCCGAATTGTAAAGTTCACGACAAACGGAAATCGTTTGCTCGAATCTTTGAACAATGGCTTTACTTGGACGTTTGATTTTGAACTTGAACGCTTTCATATTTACACATATATTGTAGCAAATATATGTAATTACAACAACTTAAGAACATCGACTGAAAAATGCCGATGCTGTGGAACGCCTTTCATCTCCACCCAAACGCGAAGCGCGTTATGGATGGAGAATTAGGTTAATCTTGTTAAAGCAATCGCAAATCGCAAATTGAAAATCCCTTGAATTATTACAACTATTTTACCGAAATCGAAGAAACATTTATCCGTCGGCGCGGGAAGAATCTGATGCTTTCGCCGCTTGATTGGGCGTTGATTGAAGCGTGGCAGGAGCGCGGCATTCCGCTTCATATTATTTTGCGCGGCATTGAAAAAGTTTTTGATTTGATTGACAAACAACCCAACCGCAAACGCACCGTCAAAAGCCTTTTATATTGCAAAGAAGAAGTCGAAGCGCAATATGCCGAATGGCTCGAATCGCAAGTCGGCGCGGAAATTTCAAATTCCAAATCTGAAATTCCAGATACGGAAACCGTAAAACACGAATTGTTTTCAAATTCGGCGATTGAGGAACATTTGAAACAAGTTTCGGCGGATTTGACGGCGGCGAAAGCTAAAGCCGACGGCGATTTGAGCGAAACTTTAGAGCGCGTTTTAAGCCGTTTGGAGCAATTTCAAACGAATTACGAATCGGCTGAAAAATTGGAAGATTCGTTGGAAAAATTAGATAACTTGATTGACGAAACGCTTTTGAAAATCGGCGATACGGAGAAATTTAAACCGGAAGTCGAAAAACAAATCGCTTCGTATCGCGGCAAAATGGACGCGGAAGTTTTTCAAAGAACTTACGATTTGATGATTCTGAAACGCTTGCGCGAAGAGCGGAATATTCCGCGTCTGAGTTTATTTTATATCTGATGTGTGGTAAAAACGGAGATAGCGAAAACTAAAAAAAGGAGAAAAAATTATGCAATATCAATCGGGTGCAGTTAGTCCTGTGGAAAGTATCAGCAACGGCTGGAATTTAATTAAAAACGATTATTGGCTTTTTTTCGGAATGACGACGGTGATGATTGTTATTTTAATTGTCGCGGCGGTTATTCTGAATTTGATAAACAACGGCATCACATTCGGGCTGATGACGGTGCTTGGGATGGCGACAGCCGACGCGACTGACATCACAAAGGTTTCAGCCAGCATCGCGCCGCAGTTGCTTTCGATGGTCATCAGCATTTTTACGAGCATCATCTTAACCACGATTTCAGGCTGTTTTTACTGCGGCATTTACGCAGGTTTATCGCGCAAGGTGAACACCGGAACGGCTGACTTCGGCGATTTATTCAGCGGTCTTCAAAAATTTCAACCGTGTTTGATTGTGGCGGTTGTCTTGTCAATTATCCAATTTGTTATCAGTGTCGTAATGCTTTTTGTCGGCGTGGCTTTCGGCGTTTCCGCCGTCGGCGCAGGAATGATGATGGGCAAAGACGGACAGCCCGATTTTGCAATGTTGAGCGGTATTATCGGAATTGTTTTGGTTCTCGTCGCTATTTATTTTGTAATTGCGATAATTATCGGAGCTTTGACGACGTTTATTTATCCTTTAATCGGCGAACGAAATCTGTCGGGAATGGAAGCTCTGACCTTGAGCATCAAGAGCGGTTTCGGCAACATCGGCGGGATAATCTTAATGATGTTTTTGCTCGGATTGATGGGAATCGGCGGAGCTATGGTTTGCGGTGTCGGAATTCTTTTCGTAATGCCGGTTATGATGGCGGCAATATTCACCGCGTTTCAGAGCGTTTTCGGTAAATTGGGCGGCAATCAATCCAATTATGCGCCGCCGCCGCCGCCGAATTTCGGCAATCAACCGGGTTATTAAACAAGTCCGAAAAAGGTTTGCGAGAAGATAAATAACTATGAACAAATTACGAATCAGAAAAATCGGTATTCTATCGGTAGCCAAAATTTATGCCGCAATGATGTTGGTTATTAGTTTGATAATCAGCATTCCATACGGTTTGGTAATTATGATTTTCGGCGCGGCAATGCTCGGACAAGGCGGCGATGCGGGAATAGCAGCGGGCGGCGGAAGTATCTTAATCGGTTTGCTCGTGATGATCGGCATACCGATTATGTATGCCGTTTTCGGCTTTATCGGCGGAGCAATCGGCGCATTGATTTATAATATTTTTGCCGGAATGGTCGGCGGCGTGGAAATCGAGGTTGAAAACGTCTATTGAGCCGCGCCAAACAAAAAATCGGCGATGAATTAACCGTCCGAATAATTAAAATCGTTCCAAACGGTTTAGGTTTGGGTTTTGCCGAAAATTTGACCGTTTTCGTTTCTCTCGCGGCGGCGGGCGATGAATTGCGCGTCCGCATTAGTCAAATCAAAGGAAAAACCGCTTTTGCCGAAATCGTTGAAATCCTCGAACCTTCAAAAGACAGAATCGAGCCGCCGTGCGTTTATTTCGGACGCTGCGGCGGTTGCGATTTTCAACATCTGAATTACGAAGCGCAATTAAACGCCAAAATCGGCATCATCAAAGATTCTTTATCGCGCATCGGCAAGATTGACTTTCAAGACATAAAAATTATCGCAAGCCCCAAAGAATTCGGTTATCGCGCCCGCGTCGCGTGGCACGCCGACACGCGAGAAAAAAAAGTCGGCTATTTTCGACGCGCATCGCATTCGATAATTGATGTCGAAAATTGTCCGATTTTAACTGATGAATTGCAAAAAACTCTGATCGAATTGCGCGGCGAAATCGAATGGGAAAGTTTCTGGGCTGAAAAAATCGAAATCGAAGCCGCAAACGTCGGCGAAGATGTTTCGATTTATTCTTCGGAACTAATCGAACCAACGCAAGAATTGATGTTTTCTGCCTTTGGCGAGAAATATTTTTACGACGCAAACACATTTTTTCAAGGCAATCCGTTTCTTATCGAAAGTTTGATTGACGAGGCTTTGCGCGATGTTTCGGGCAAATTTGCGCTCGATTTATATTGCGGAGTCGGACTTTTTACTTTGCCGCTGGCGAGAAAGTTTGAAAAAGTCGTCGGCATCGAATCCGGCGAAAAAGCGGTTGAGTTTGCACGGAAAAATATCGAACACGCACGGCTTGAAAACATTAATATTTTTGAAGAAAACGTCAGCGAAAATTTGGAGTCGAATCTTCCGACTGAATCTTCAAACGCCGTTGATTTTATCTTGCTCGATCCGCCGCGTTCGGGAACAGAAAAAGAAGTTATCGAAAATATCTTAAAAATCGCGCCGAATGAAATTTCTTACGTTTCCTGCGAACCTTCGACGCTGGCGCGTGATTTGCGTATTTTGTGCGCTCAATTTTATGAAATCCAATCAATCACCGCGATTGATCTTTTTCCGCAAACACATCATATCGAAACGGTCGTGCGTTTGAAAAAAATGTTCTGAGTTCCAACTTTAGTTGGCGGCAACTGCCAGCGAAGCGAAGCAGTTGCCCGTTCGCTGATTAGCTGAAGTGTTTATTAACGCTAAAACCGCGTTGCTTCGCTCGCGGTTTTGCCATCTAAAGATGGAACTCAGAACATTAAGAAATTTAATCCAAAGACTGCTGAATTTGTATGAGCGAATTGGTAAAAATCGAATCAAAAAAATCCGGTTTGCGACAAGATCGAAAGTTTCTCTGGCTGACGGCAAGCGTTGCGCTCGTCGGCGTTTTTGAATTTCTTTCGCTGATGGGCGAAGGCTATAAACTCAATCGTTACATCGCTTTTCCGTTTTTCGCGGCAGTAATTTTGGCTGTCGGCTGGCAAACGCTTTGGAAAGGTTTCAAATCTCTTGCAAAACTCAATTTTCGCAGTATCAATTTGTTGATGACAATTGCCGTTATCGGCGCGTTTTATCTCGGCGAATATGAAGAAGCGGCAGTCGTTATCGTGCTTTTCGCGCTCGGCGAACGATTGGAAAGTTTCGGCATTCAAACAAGCAAATCCGCGCTTCAATCGTTGGTTGACCGAACGCCGAAAACGGCTCTGATTCGGCGCGAAAAAACGGAAGAAAAATTGCCGCTCGAAGAAATCAAAATCGGCGACGTTTTGATAATCAAACCGTCCGATATGATTGCGCTCGATGCCGAAGTTATCGAAGGAGCGTCGAGCGTTGACGAATCAACCATCACTGGCGAACCTTTGCCGCAAGACAAGCACACAGGCGATAAAATCTTTGCCGGAACGCTCAATATGCAAGGTTATTTAGAGGCAAAAGTCATCAAAACCGCGAAAGACACGACGCTCGCAAAAATCATCGAAACGACTTTTTCAGCTACAAAAACCAAAGCCGAAACGCAGAAATTCATTGAAACTTTTGCGAGTTTCTACACGCCTTCAATCATTTTTATCGCCGTTTTAATCGTTCTCGTGCCGATGTTTTTTTTCGGTGCGGCATTTAATCCGTGGTTTGAACAGGCAATTACGATCTTGGTTATTGCTTGTCCGTGCGCTCTGGTAATTTCTACGCCGATTTCGATTTATGCGGCAATCGGCAACGCTTCGGCGAAAGGCGTTTTAATCAAAGGCGGCAAATATATCGAAGAAATCGGACGCATCAAAGCCGTCGCAATGGACAAAACGCGCACGCTAACTTACGGCAAACCGAAAGTTACGGACGTTTTGCCGTTCAGCGACGTTACACGCGAACACTTGCTCGCGTGTGCCGCCGGAATCGAAAGTTATTCGGAACATCCGCTGGCACAAGCGATTGTTGACGCGGCGCGGTTTGAAAAACTCGAAATTCACGGCGTAAAAAATTTCCAAGCTGTTTTAGGCAAAGGCGCAAAAGCCGATTGCGTCGTTTGCTACGACACACATCACTGCATCGGAAAATTGCCGTTCATCACCGAAGAACACGATGTTCGAGACGAAATCATCAAAAAAGTCGAATCGTTGCAACAGATGGGCAAAACTTCAATCGTCATTAGCAGTCACGGCGGCGTTGAAGGCATTATCGCTCTGACAGACGAAATCAAACCCGAAAGCAAAAACACGGTTGCCGAATTACGAAAATTAGGCGTAGAAACCGTGATGTTGACCGGCGATAATCACGCGCCCGCAAACGCCGTCGCCCGCGAAGTCGGCATCAAAGAAGTCAAAGCCGAAATGCTGCCCGAACAAAAAGCCGACGCGATTAAAGAGCTTTTAGAAAGATACGGCGCAACCGCAATGGTCGGCGACGGCGTGAACGATGCGCCCGCGTTGGCTCTTTCATCGGTCGGAATCGCCATGGGCGCGGCAGGTTCGGACACCGCAATCGAAGCCGCAAACGTGGCGATTTTGAATGACCGTCTTGAACTGATTCCATATCTGATTCGACTCGGCAGACGCGCTCTTTCAACCATCAAAATCAATACGACGGCGGCAATTGCCACGAAAATCGTATTCGTAATTTTGGCAATTTTCGGCATCAGCAATCTGGCAATGGCAATTTTTGCAGATGTCGGCGTTACGGTTTTGGTGATTTTGAATAGCCTAAGATTGTTGAAATTTAAGTAAAAGAATTTTTAACCGCGAAACACACGAAAGACGCGAAAAAAAGAGAGAGAAAATAAATTTTGGTTTTAATTTTAGCGTGTTTAGCGTGTTTCGCGGTAAAAAATTCTTCATCTTCGATTATAATAAACACGCGGATTACAAATGATTTGGCGAAAAATTATCGGAATGTTTTTGTGTGCGGCGTTGCTCGTGCAATCTCTTGCCGCGTTTGAAACCGATCAATATAATTTGCCGCCTGTGCCGCTTGCCGATATTGGGGATGAAGTTTCGGAATACACGCTGGAAAATCTGCGCGAGGCAATGAACGAATTGAACGCCGAAATTGCCAAAAAAGGCGTTTCGGAAAAAAGATTGATTTATTTGCGTTCTGACGATGCAATTACAAAAGCCGTTTTTAACGAACTCGGCGCGGGAATAATTCCTTTTACGAAAGCGCAGAACTGGCTTAATTCGCACAAATTCAAAGCGCAACCGGCGCGGTATAAAACAGGTTTCGGCGATTCGATTTATCGTTTCGTGCCGTCGAATTATTTTACAATCAGCGCAACCGTAAATCTTTACGGCGCAAGTTTCGGCACAGACAAAGTCGCGCATTTTTTTCAGCAAGGTTTTTCGTATTACAAAAAATATAAAAACGGTTTGAAGCAAGGTTTATCGGAAACCGAAGCGCGGAAAAAAGTCGTGCGTTGGGGCGAATTTTCCGAAAAAACATATTTCGGAACGCTCGTTTCGGGAGTTTATTCAAACGGCGATTTAGTTGCAAATTACGCCGGAATGAAGTTTTACGAAAATCTGACGCATTCCATAAAAATAGGCGAAAACGTGAAAACACCAATTTTTGTTTTGAAAGACGGTTTTTGGACGCTCGATTCAACCGAAATTCTCAAGCCGTTTATGACCAATCATTTCAACGAAGCCTTAAATCCGTCGAAATTATCATTTTTCTTACGCTCGACCGTGCGCGGAACACTCCGAAAAAAGGCTTGCAAAACGTGGCGCGAACGCTTTTCCGATTTATCGAAACAAGATTTTGAAAACATCACAAACGACTTAAAACTCTGGCACGGCGAAGATTACGGATTTTCCGAAAGCGATAATTTTATAACAATTGCCGGAGTTTGTTTTTAATTGGAGCGCAGGCATCTTGCCTGCCCGTTCGAGCGAAGCAAGAACGGCAAACGCCGCAGAGAAAATCAAGTTTATTTAATGTGCGGCGTTTCCGCGCCTGTTCTCGCAAAGCCTCGAACGGGCAGGCAAGATGCCTGCGCTCCCAGTTACTGCGCTTCCGGTTATTGCAATTTTATGCTTGT
>JANNYB010000204.1:0-14164 GCA_031409875.1 Acidobacteriota bacterium
AACAATTTGGCAATCGGAATATTACGAAAAACAGGCTGGGAAAATATTGCCAAAGCACGGAGATTTTATGAGGTTTTTACCGCCAAGGGACTAAATTTAATAACTCAGCCAATTGTTGTCTGACTTTGCAATAGCCCTAGCAAACAGACCGTTTGTGGCTCCGTTATTTGACGATCACGATATGGGTAGCGGTTCGGTGTCTTATCTGCTCACGGGCGCATCTCCGAATCGCGTTTTCACGATGCAGTGGCTCAATACAAGGTGGGATTATATTGCGGCTACTCCGGGAATTTCTTTTCAGGTTAAACTTTACGAAACATCTAATCGGGTGCAGTTTGTTTATCGTCAGGAAGCCGGCGCGATAGGTATGGATGCAACCGGTTTCGGCGCGTCAATCGGAATCGCGGGAATTGCCACCGGAAGCGGTCAATATCTGTCATTAAACAATTCCGGCACGTCGCCGACCGCAAGTTCAACCGTAGATACTTTGAACATTTCAACCAAACCGGCAAACGGACAAACATACACCTTCGCCCCGGCGGTTGTAGCGAGCGGCGTTTCGGTTTCCGGCAGAGTTTCGACCAACGACGGCAGAGGTTTGAATAATGCTTTTGTTACGCTGACAGATCCGCAAGGTGCAACCAGAATCGTCAGAACTTCAACATTCGGTTACTTTAACTTTGATGAAGTGGAAGTCGGACAAACCTACGTCGTTTCCATAACCTCGAAAAGGTTTCAGTTCACGCCGCAAGTCGTCGCGGTAACAGATGAAATTACCGAATTAAATTTTGTCGCGCAGTAAAAAATATACGAAGCAATAAAGGGCGAATAAATCTTTCGCCCTTTATTGCACTGCACATCCGGCAATTTCCGACATTTTTACCAAAAAAATTTTGTCTTCGTTATCCCAATAAATTTTGATTTGTATTTCTGCCATAAATTATTTAGAGAACGTATTTTGAGATGAATTCACGAAAAATTATCAGCATTTTATCGGGCGTTGCGGGCATTTTGATTCTTTCAATGTTTGTCGTAACGCTCGTAACGGGCGTTTCGCAGGAGAAGTTTGAGGTTACGCAGACGGTTGAGAATTATACGCGAAATTTGATTGAAGCGAACGGCGTTTTGCGGCTATATTTTACGATTGATTTAATTTTTATTTGTGTTTTTACGACGCTTTTTGTGATTTTGCCGCAATATTTGAAAACGGGCGAAAAAGTTGCAGACGCGATTGCGAATTTTGCGATTGGCACAATGATTTTGTGTGGATTGCTCGATTTTTACGAAGATTTGCACATCTTGACGATGCTCGACAGCGCAGTAAAAAATATCCCAATCGAACAAAGCCAAATTGCCTCGCAGATGCTTTTTTCGATGATAAAATTTTGCGTTAGTTATCTTTCGCTGTTTTTGCTCGCGTTTCTTTTGCCAAACAAAACTTTTACCGAAAAACTTCTCAAATACAGTCTTTGGTTTTTCCTGCTTCCAATCGGCATTTTGGTTTATACTGTGCCGGAAAATCTACATCTTTTGTTAAATCTAATTCGCTTTGTGTTTATGGTTTCAGGTTTCTTTTTGCTGGCTTATAATTTTTCTCGGAAAGATTGAAACTAATGGATTTACACTTTCGTTTTAATTTTGAATCTTAATATTTAGGAGTTAAAATGAAACAAATAATCATATCTGCAATCATTCTTTTAGCATTTTCGTTCACGGCTTTTTCGCAAAACACCAAAAACGAAGAACTTATCGCCGTCATCAAAAAAGCTGTCGAAGCGCAAGAAAATTATGATCCGATAACTTTGGACAAACTTTACGCTTCAGATTACATTGAAATTTCGCCGAAAGGTGAAATTGACGAACGCGAAAAAGCTATCGGTTTTTACAAAGTTGACGACGTTGAAAAAGCAAAATCACGAACGCCGCGATACATTTTAGACGAATTCAAGGTTCGCAATTACGGCAAATACGCCATAATAATTTCGCGTTTTTCTATCGGATTCAAAAATGATTTAAGCAAACCGCCAACGCCCGTTGGGTTGGTTCTTTATGCTTTACGAAAAGAAAAAGGCGCATGGAAAATTTATTCGGCGCAATTTACGCCGTTTCCGCCGCCGCAAAAACCGACAAAATAAGTCTGTGCAATTTGTAATTTTCTACCTGTTGCATTCAAAATAAAGCTACGGAAAATTACGAAAATGAAAAAAATTGTCTTGAAAGAACTTGCTCAAGAATCTCTGCTTTTCGCGCCGCAAGCAAATCATAAACAACGTGAACCGATTCACGTTGTTTATGGCGGCGCAAATCTTTTTACGGCGGAAACGCCCGCGAAACTCGGCAAACTCGCGCTGAAATCAATCGAAAACTACGCGCCGAATTTTGTCGGATTCGCGTATGCAATGTGGCTTGCAGGCGCGGATACTTTGCCGACTTTTCCCGATGTTATCGAATCTCTCGAAAAACAATTAGAAAAAAACGCGGAAAAAGTGAAGACGGAAAATTTCGCCGCGTGGTTTGCGTGGACGGTTTATCAAAAAACGCTTAAAAAATTAAACCGCGAACCGATTGAAGATTTTCGGATTGATTTTGAAGACGGCTACGGTTTTCGCACCGATGAAGAAGAAGATTCTCACGCAATTTCGGCTTCGGAACAATTAGCATTCATCATTCATCATTCATCATTCATCATTCCGTTCTGCGGATTTCGTATCAAATCTTTTGCGCCTGAAACTAAAAAACGCGCCGTCAGAACTTTGAATTTATTTCTCGAAAATCTGCTCAATAAAACAGACGGAAAATTGCCCGAAAATTTCTGCGTAACTTTACCGAAAATCACTAGCGTCAAAGAAATAAAAGATTTACGCAAACGACTTGAAAAATTTGAAGCAAAAAACAAACTGCCCGAAAATTCAATCAAAATCGAAATTATGATTGAAACGCCAACCGCGATTTTGGATGAAAACGGCGTAAATCCGCTTGCAAAATTCATTAAATCTGGCAAAGGCAGAATAAATTCGGCGCATTTCGGCGCGTTTGATTATACTTCGAGTTTCGGAATTTCGGCAGTTCATCAGCACATTCGGCACGATGCGTGTAATTTTGCGCGGCAGATGATGCTCGTTGCGCTTGCGCCTTTGAATATTCGTCTGTCGGATTCGGTAACAATCGAAATGCCCGTGCCGATTCACAAAGGCGAAAATCTTTCAGACAAACAAATCCGCGAAAATAAACGCGCAGTTCACACGGCTTGGCGAACGCATTTTAACAACGTAACGCATTCGCAAATCAACGGTTTTTATCAAAGTTGGGACTTGCATCCGGCGCAACTCGTGGCGCGTTACGCGGCTGTTTTTGCGTTTTTTTTGGAATCGAAAGACGTGCAAAGCCTGAGGTTGAAAGGTTTTATCGAAAAAGCGACGCAAGCAAATATGACTGGAAATACTTTTGACGACGCGGCTTCGGCAAACGGATTGTTAAATTTTTTCGTTCGCGCTCTGAATTGCGGTGCGATGAGCGAAACGGAAATCTCGCAATCAACAAGTTTGAGCGCGGACGAATTGCATTCGGCTTCGTTTCTGAAAATAATGGAGAATCGCCGTAAAGAAAACGCCAAAACCACGAAACTTTAACAATTTTTTAACCGCGAAAGACGCGAAAGACGCGAAAAATAAATCAATCTTTTTTTTCGCGTCTTTCGCGGTTAAATTCTTAATTCAAAATATCTTCCAGAATGTCGTCGTTTTGTTTTCGTGTGTCGGTGATTTGCGGCTTTTGCGGTTTGTAAGTCGGCGGCAGACCGAAAACGTCAATTTGCATCGGTAAGCCCTGTTCTTCTAGGTTTTGCGCGATTATTTGGCTGATAAGTTCTTGCTCGAATTGCGTGATGTTCAAAAATTTCACGCCGATTCCGTTGTCCGTAAAACGATATAAAACCTTGCCCGTGAGCGGCAGAAAATTCTGACCCGGAAGTCGAACCAAAAGCCGAAATTCATCGCCGACAAGCACATTTTCATCCCATTCCGCAAAGCATCCGCCAATGCTGATTTGATGCAAAATTGTGCCGACCGCTTCGCCGTATCGCGTAAAGCGCATCGCCGGAAGATCGAGGGAAAATCTAATAAATTGTCGGTGTTCTATGGACATTAGGGAATTTTTAAGGCGAGGGTTTTAGCAATTTTTATAATAAAAACCGCTTCTTTATTCTACAAAGTTTTCACCGACAAAAGCAATCTTTTTTTAAGTAAAAAGTAAAAAGTAAAAAGTAAAAGAGCGTCCGCCTTGAATTTTGATTCAAGTAAGACGCTCTTATTTTTTACTTTTTACTTTCTCTAGCTGTTCGCAGCGTTGGTTTTGGTGCAAACTTCTTCAAAAGAATTGACCAATTCCTGTGCGATTTGCAACGGATGACGACCTTCTAAATCGCGACGTTCAAACATTTTAACGAGTTCGCCGTTTTTCAAAATACCGATTGCCGGCGACGACGGCGTGTAACCCGTAAAATAATCTCTCGCAACATCGGTTGCATCAATATCCGCGCCGGCAAAAACCGTGATTGATTTATCCGGCACATTCGGCGAATTTTGCAAAGCCATCGCAATTCCGGGACGAACGCCGCCCGCCGCGCATCCGCAAACCGAATTGACAATCACCATCAAAGTTCCGTCCGTGCTTTCAACCGCTGACTTTACCGCTTCCGGCGTTTTTGTTTCTTCGATTCCGAGTTGCGCCAGTTCTTGGCGCATTCCTTGAATCATTATTTCTGGATATGGCATAAAATCTCCTATTTATTACAAATTAAATATTACAAATTTCAAATTTTAAGAAACTTGACTTTTTTATAAAGTATCTTTTTTGACTAATCAAAGTCAAGTTTTGACATACAATTTGTAATCTTTAATAAATATCAAGGTTGAATCGTAACGCTCGTGCCGATTTCAACGGCATCAAAAATCTCTTTCATTTCCGCATCGCGCAAAGCCACACAACCCCAAGTCCAATCTTTGATAACGCCGCCGCCGTGAATATAAACTTCGCCTCCGAGTTTCGTGTTTTGCAGAGGCATTTTTTTATCTTTTATGGCTTGTAAAATCGCGTCGTGTTCTTCCCGCGAGATTAAACTTTCGCGCAAACCGCGCGTCGCATCTTCCGTGCTTGGATAACTTACGCCGAGCGACAGGTAAAATTTGCTTTGGTCATTTTTCGTAAAAACATAAAAATCACCTTCGGGCGTTTTGCCGTCGCCTTCGATTTCTTTATCGCCTTCGGGCGCAAAACCTAAAACGATTTCGTAAGTTTTGGTTAATTTATCGCCATCAAAAACATACAATTTTCGCTCACTTTTTTTGACGACCAGACGCGGATTTTCGAGTTTCGGCATTTCAAACTTTTCCCAAGGCATAACGAAAAACTGATTCAAAATAAAAAAAATCGCAACCGCAATAAAAACAATTGCAGGAAAAATATAAAATTTGCGGTTAGTTAGATTTTTCATTGAAAATAGTTTTTTAAACAGTAAAAACGATTAACAGTATAAACTTTTTCCAATTTTCAAGCCATCATTTTTTTGAAAATGTGTTAAAAATAATTCCCGACTGGAGCGCAAGCGTCCCCGCTTGCAAACGCCGCTGTTTTTTAGCGGTGCAGGGCTTTCTCATAAAAATAAATTTTCCGGTAACTTGCCACTCAAGAATAAATTGACAGGGATAAATGGGATGCAAAGGATAGAAATTGAAAAAAAACTAAAAAAATCCCTTTCATCCCTTCAATCCCTGTTAATTTTCGGTTTTTGTTTAACTTTCAATTTTTATGAGAAAACCCTATTTAGCGGTGTAAAGCCTCCGCGTAAATTCAATTTCGAATTATGTGCAAACGTAACGATGTAAAATCCTAACTTAAATCGGAGTTGATTTCCGTGCAAACGCCTTTTCGCGCCCGAAGCGGACGCTCATTGCAAGCGAGGACGCTTGCGCTCCAGTCAAACTTTTTTTCGGCTTTCAGACTATTTTTTTATTATTTTTCCAACGGAATAACGTGAACGGCGGCATCTTTTACTTCGCGCAGGAATCGATTGATGATCGAACCTTTCCAGATTATCTGCCAGCGCGAACGCGCCGATTGTCCGAAAATGACGTGCGTGATTTCGTTTTCGCGGGCAAATTTCAAAAGCGCGTCCGTAACGCTTGCCGATTTTAGTTTAACAACTGTCGCGCCCAAACTTTCGGCGAATTTGATATTCTCCTGTAACATCGCGTAGGCTTCGTGAGAAATTCGCCCTGATTCTTCGTCGGGCGTTTCAACATAAACGGCGAACCAATCGCGGTAAGCGTGTCGCCCGACGATTCGCGCTCCCGTGCGAAGAAGTTTTTTTGCCGAACCGCGTGAAGCGATACAAATCATTACTTTTTCGGGAATTACGGCTTGTTCCAAGCCTTCGCGCTCGCGGTATTCGTGGTCTTGGACAGATTGATGCAGAGCGACTTGGCGCAAAGCGAGTTCGCGCAAAGTGGCGAGATTTCCTTTGCGAAAAAAATTATTTAAGGCTTGTTCGATTTTTTCGATTGAATAGATTTTGCCTTGCCGCAGACGAGTTCTGAGCGTGTCAACCGAAACGTCAACATCAATAATTTCATCGGCGCGTTTGAAAAACGAATCCGGCACGGTTTCGCGCACTTTTACGCCGGTGGCGCGGGCAACGACATCGTTTAAAGATTCGATATGTTGAATATTTACCGCAGTTATAACGGAAATGTTGTTTTCAAGAAGTTCTAAAATATCTTCAAATCTTTTGCGATTTTTTGCGCCTTCGATGTTCGTGTGCGCGAGTTCATCAACGATAACGACCGCCGGATTTCGGGCAATTATCGCCGCCAAATTCATTTCATCAAACGCTGTGCCGCGATATTCGATGACATCGGGCGGCACGATTTCCAAGTCCTTTATTAGTTCTTGCGTTTCCTCGCGCCCGTGAGTTTCAACCGCGCCGATAACCACATCAATTCCCTGTTTTTTCAGAGCGTTCGCGTCTTCGAGCATTTGAAAAGTTTTGCCGACACCAGCCGCCGCGCCGATATAAATCCGCAATTTGGCGCGTTCCGATTCCTCAACCATCGCCAAAAAAGATTCGGGCGAAGGACGATTGCCGTGGCGGTCGGGAGATTCGGTAATGTGTGTATCAACAA
Organism: Acidobacteriota bacterium; assembly: GCA_031409875.1. GTDB lineage: Bacteria > Acidobacteriota > Blastocatellia > Pyrinomonadales > Pyrinomonadaceae > CALMEH01. Next base: position 7,179 of record JANNYB010000204.1, read on the forward strand.
ACATTTTCTAAGAATTTTTAACCATAGATGAACACAGATAAACACAGATTTTTTAAGATTTAATCATCTGTGTTTATCGTGCATAATTATTATTTTCTATCTAAAGCCAAGTTCAATTTCAAAACATTCACACGCGATTCGCCGAAAATGCCGAAGGTTCGATTTTCGGTAAATTTTGCGACAAAAGCGCGTAAATCCGTTTCGCTCATTCCGCGTTCGCGGGAAATGCGCGAAAGTTGAAATTCCGCCGCCGCCGGAGAAATGTGCGGGTCTAAACCGCTTGCGCTGGTTGTTATCAAATCAGCCGGAATTTGTGAATTCGGATTTTCAGTTTGCAATTTTTCCGCGTCCGATTTTATGCGGTCAATCAATTTCTGCGAAGTCGGACCGAGATTCGTTCCGCCTGAATTTGCCGCGTCGTAATTATTTACCGAAAGCCGCGAATGAAAATATTTTTCGCCCGTGAAATTTTGTCCGATAAGTTCAGAACCGATGATTTTCCCGTCTTTTTCAATCAGCGAACCGTTTGCCTGATGCGGAAAAATGACTTGCGAAACGCCCCAAACCGCGAACGGATAAAGAATTCCGAGCGAAATCGTAAAAACCAAAATCATTAAAGCCGATGTTATTAAATCTTTCATATTTTTGTTTTGAGTCCCGCCTTCAGGCGGCAACCGCTAGCGAAGCGCGGCGGAAATTCCGCCTAAAGGCGGGACTCAGAACTTTAAGCCAAGCCTAAAGCCGTAATTATCAAATCAATAATTTTAATGCCGACGAACGGCGCGATTAAGCCGCCCAAACCGTAAATCAGCAAATTTCTCTGCAACAGCGACGAAGCTGACATTGCGCGATATTTTACGCCTTTTAATGCCAACGGAATCAAACCGATAATCACGAGCGCGTTAAAAATCACCGCCGAAAGAATCGCCGATTGCGGCGTGGCGAGATTCATAATATTCAGCGCGTTCAAAACCGGAAACGCCGCCGCGAACATTGCCGGAATAATCGCAAAATATTTGGCGACATCGTTCGCAATCGAAAATGTCGTCAACGCGCCGCGTGTCATCAAAAGCTGTTTGCCAATTTCGACGATTTCGATTAGTTTTGTCGGGTCTGAATCCAAATCAACCATATTTCCGGCTTCTTTCGCGGCTTGCGTTCCCGTGTTCATTGCCACGCCGACATCGGCTTGCGCGAGTGCAGGCGCATCGTTTGTGCCGTCGCCGGTCATTGCCACGAGTTTGCCGTCGGCTTGTTCGCGTTTTATCAAAGCCATTTTGTCTTCGGGCGTGGCTTCCGCGAGAAAATCGTCAACGCCCGCTTCGTGTGCGATTGAAGCGGCAGTCAGCGGATTATCGCCCGTAATCATTACGGTTTTAATGCCCATTTGCCGAAGTTGCGAAAAGCGTTCGCGCATTCCGCTTTTAACAATATCTTTCAAATAAATCACGCCGAGCGGTTTTTGATTGTCGGCAACAACCAAAGGAGTTCCGCCGGCGCGGGCGATTTTTTCGACGACTTCGCGCAGTTCGGCAGACGTTTGATGTCCGTTTTTGGTAACGTATTTTTCAATTGCATCAACCGCGCCTTTGCGGATTTCGCGCCCGTTCAAATTTACGCCCGACATCCGAGTTTGCGCCGTGAACGGAATAAATTCAGCATTTGCGGCAAGTTTATTATTGCCGTTCACGCCGTATTTTTCCTTCGCCAACACGACAATCGAACGACCTTCGGGCGTTTCGTCTGCCAATGAAGAAAGTTGTGCCGCGTCCGCCAAAGTTTCGGCAGAAACGCCTTTGAGCGCGATAAATTCCGACGCTTGGCGATTTCCTAAAGTTATTGTTCCGGTTTTATCGAGCAAAAGCGTATTAACATCGCCCGCCGCTTCAACGGCGCGACCGCTCATTGCGAGAACATTATGCTGAATCAATCTATCCATTCCGGCAATGCCGATTGCCGAAAGAAGTCCGCCGATTGTCGTCGGAATTAGGCAAACGAGCAGCGAAATCAAAACAAAAATCGTCTGCGCCGCGCCCGAATAAATCGCAAACGGCTGAAGCGTTACGACCGCGAGCAAAAAAATAATCGTCAAACCCGCAAGCAAAATATTTAGTGCGATTTCGTTCGGCGTTTTCTGACGCGATGCGCCTTCAACGAGTGCAATCATTCGATCAATAAACGTCTCGCCCGGATTCGATGAAATCCTAACTTTTATCCAATCGGACAAAACTTTTGTGCCGCCCGTAACCGCCGATCTGTCGCCGCCCGATTCACGAATGACCGGCGCACTTTCGCCCGTAATCGCCGATTCGTCAACCGATGCCACGCCTTCGATAACTTCGCCGTCGCCCGCGATAAATTCGCCCGCTTCGACAAAAATCACGTCGCCCTTTTTTAGATCAGGCGCGGCAACGATTTCCGTTTCGCCGTTTGATTTCAATCGTTTAGCGTTTGTTTCGGTTTTCGCTTTCCTCAAAGTGTCGGCTTGCGCTTTGCCGCGACCTTCCGCCATTGCTTCGGCAAAATTCGCAAACAAAACCGTGAACCAAAGCCACAAAGTTATCTGAATTTCAAAACCGAAACTGCCCGAAACACCGCCAATCAAACTCAAAAATAATTTGACCGTCAAAAACGCCGCGCCGACTTCGACGACAAACATCACCGGATTTTTCAGCATCGTTTTCGGATTCAATTTCTTAAACGAATCAACAAAAGCCTGCGAAATAATTTTTCCGTCCCAAATCGAAATTTCTTTTTTCATTTTATTTTTTGTCCACAGATAAACACAGATGAACACAGATAAATCCAAAATTTATTTACTCGATTTAATGTGAAAAATCATTTTCTTATCTGTGTTCATCTGTGTTTATCTGTGGATAAATATTTCTTAAAAACTTTGTCCTGCCGTCATCTGAAAATGCTCCAGAATCGGCGACAAACTGAGCGCGGGAAAAAACGTCAACGCGCCTAAAATTAAAATTATGCTGACGAGCAAAACCGTAAAAAGCGCAGTATTTACGGGAAAAGTTCCGAGTGTCGGCGGAACACGCTTTTTCCGCGCCAGATTTCCGGCGATTGCCAAAACGGGAATTATCATCAAAAATCGTCCGATGAGCATTGCCGCACCGAGCGTCGAATTATACCAGAGCGTATTGGCGTTCAAACCTGCAAAAGCCGAGCCGTTGTTCGATGTCGCCGACGTAAAAGCGTAGAGAATTTCCGAAAATCCGTGCGCCGCGTTATTGTTCAGCGAAGTCGTCCCGAAATCGGGCGAAATCGCTGAAATTGCCGCGAAAATTAAAATCACGAGCGGAAAAATCAGCGCGTAAAGCATAGCCATCTGCACATCGTAGGCTTCGATTTTTTTGCCCAGATATTCGGGCGTTCTGCCGACCATCAAACCGGCGACGAAAACCGTCAGAATCACCATTATCAAAATGCCGTAAAGCCCTGCGCCGACACCGCCGAAAATCACTTCGCCGAGCTGCATATTGACAATCGGCACAAGTCCGCCGAGCGGCGTAAAACTATCGTGCATTGCATTGACTGCGCCGCACGATGCGCCCGTCGTAATCGTTGCAAAAAGCGCGGAATTTGCGACGCCGAATCGAGTTTCCTTGCCTTCAAAATTTCCGCCGACAATTTGCTGATTAACATTCGCGGGATAAAGCGGATTGCCTTTGCTTTCCGCCCAATAAGCCGTAAAAACTCCGGCAAAAAACAAAATCGCCATTGCCGCAAAAACCGCCCAACCGTGTCCCGCCGATTTCGTCATTCTGCCGAGCATAAACGTAAATCCGGCAGGAATCAGAAAAATCAAAATCATCTGCACGAAATTTGAAAACGGAGTCGGGTTTTCAAACGGGTGCGCCGAATTTGCATTAAAAAAACCGCCGCCGTTCGTGCCGAGCATTTTAATTGCTAACTGCGAAGCAACCGGACCTTGCGCGATTGTTTGTTCGGAAATCGTTTTGTCTTCTTTGACGTTTTCGCCGTTCGCGTCTTTCAAAACATTTCCGTCCGCGTCTTTTTTATCAACCTGCACGACAAAACTTTCCGTCAAATTCGCTGTGTCATAAGGCTTGAAATTTTGCACAACGCCTTGCGAAACAAAGAAAATTGCCGCCAAAAAAGAAAGCGGAAGCAAAACGTAAAGCGTTCCGCGAGTTAAATCAACCCAAAAATTTCCTAATTTGTCAGTTTCAAATCTCGAAATACCGCGAATAAAAACAACGGCAATCGCCATTCCGACGGCGGCAGACGCAAAATTTTGCACCGAAAGACCAACCATTTGCGTAAAATAGCTCATCGTCGTTTCGCCTGCGTAACCTTGCCAATTCGTGTTTGTAACGAAAGAAACTGCCGTATTAAAAGAAGATTCAGCCGACGGCGCGTTAAAATTTTGCGGATTAAACGGCAAAACGCCTTGCAGACGCTGAACCGCATAAAGCGCAAGCGACGACATCAAACTAAAAATCAAAACGCCCGCGCCGTATTGCTTCCAATTCATTTCGCGCTCTGCCTCAATGCGGCAAATTGCGTAAATTAACCGTTCGCACGGCTTGAAAATAAAATCCAAAAATGTTTTTTCGCCCGTATAAATGCGCGTCAAATAAACGCCCATCGGTTTCGTGAGTAAAAGTATCACGCCGAAAAAAAGTAAAATTTGTAAAATCCCGTTCGTAGTCATTGTTTTAGTGGTAAGTGGTAAGTGGTGAGTGGTAAGTGGTCAGATTTTTCACTCACCACTTACCGTTCACCACTCATCACTAATTAAAATTTCTCAGGTCTGAGAAGCGCGTAAATTAGATACATTCCTAAAAGTGCCGCACCGATTAATGCGAAAATTGTTTCCGTAGTCATTTTTTTGTTTCTCCGCTCAAGTTTCCGCAAAAGCGTATGTAACCCAAAGCCAAGATAAAAAATCCGATAATTGCTGTGATAAAAATTAAATCAGACATAATATTTAAAAGTTGTAGCCGAGTTCAAATAGAAAAAAGTGATTTCCCTTTGAAAAATCCGCGTTGCCGATTGAATAACTGAAATAAGTCGTTACTTGCGGATGCGGTTTGTAAATCACGCCGGGCGTAAAATAGCCGCTGGCGTGTTTGCCGGTGATCCAATCGGCGGCAAGCGCGAGTTTGGAATTGATTGTTTGTTCAATCGCAAATTGTCCGCCGGCGCGAACCGCTTTTGGCGCAAAAACATTTTTGCTTGCCACGAATCCGCCGACGGTCAGGCGCGTTTTGTTAAATGTTTTCGCCGCCGCAACGTAAGAATAAGTTCCGAATTTATAACTGCGATTTCTGACCGGAATATAAAAATTCGTGCCGCCGAAAAGTGCAAAATCCTTCTTTTTATTTTGAAAAAATTTAGTTTTAACCGTTGGCACGATTATTGTCGAATCCGCGCCCGGCTGAACATTTCCGATAACATTCAAACCAATTTCCGTGCTTCCGCCTGTGCCGACGACGATGCGCGGGACAAAACTCGAAAATCTCCGTAAACTCTCTTGATTGTTAAACTTAAAAGCCGCGTCGAGTTCGACATAGACTTTGCCTTTATCCAAAACGTCCGCCGTCGGGACATTAAAAACCGTCTGTTGCGCGTTCGCTTGAAACGCCGCAAAAGTAAAAAATAAAAATGTAAAATATTTCATTTGAGTAAATTCAGCGGCAATCATCGCCGCTCATTCCTTGTCGTTTGCAACGCTCGATTCTTTCGGCTTTATTTATCGCGCCAATTTTGTCGAGGCAATTCGCCGCCAAAATCATCAACGGAAAAACCGCAACAATCAGCCACGTTCCAAACCGGCTGACGTTGTGCTTTTCCGCCAAAAAACCGAATAAAGAAAGTGCGCTGATAACAAATCCCGTAATTCCCGAAACGATTCCGAGAATCGAACTCACAAAAAGCGCGTGCATCCAACGCTTCCGGCTTTTGCTGAATTCCGATTCGTCTGCTTTATTTAAAATTAAAATTTTCGGTAAAATCACTTCTCTCATTTTTCCCATCCGAAAACCATGCGTTTTCATCCGACAAAAATAGATTACGAAGTAATTTATAAAGTGTGTTTAAAAGGTTCGTAAAGAGTTCGTAAAGACAGAAAGTGAGAAGGGGAGAAAGCGAGAAAGGGAAAAAGCAAGTTGAATTCATTCAACCAAACTTTCTCGCTTTCTCGCTTTCTCGCTTTCTCACTTTCTAAACATTAAAACGGTAGCCGACCCAAGGTTCGGTGATGATATATTGAGGTTTCGCCGGATTCAGTTCGATTTTTTTTCTTAAATTTCCGAGAAAAACGCGCAGATATTCAGGTTGTTCCGTCGAATTTGCGCCCCAAACCGCGCTTAAAATCGTGCGGTGCGTGAGAACTTTGCCGTGATTTTTGAGCAGAAAAATCAGCAATTCCAATTCCTTCGGCGTGAGATGGATTTCCGCGCCGCGCACGCGGACTTCGTAGGTTGGCAAATCAATCATAAAATCGCCGATTTCGATGCGCGTTGTTTCTTCCGTAATGTTTGGAGCGCGACGCAACGCGGCACGGATTCGCGCCAAAAGTTCGTCAATGCTGAACGGTTTCGTGATGTAATCGTCCGCGCCCGTGTCGAGAGCTTCGATTTTTATTTCTTCTTCGCCTTTGACCGACAGCACGATTATCGGAACTTCCGACACTTTGCGAATTTCGCGGCACAATTCCAAGCCATTCATCAAAGGCATCGAAAGGTCTGTAACAATCAAATTCGGCGACCAATCACGAAACGTATCGAGCGCAGATTCGCCGTCCGAAGCCGTCCGCACTTCAAACTGATTTAGCGTCAAACTCTGCCGCAACGCCCGCAAAATCTGCGGTTCGTCGTCAACAATCAAAATGCGTTTGGCTGTTTCCATATTTTCTTGTTTTGAGTCCCGGCGTTTTGGGGGCACCCCCCGCGGAGCGCGGGGGTAAAGCCGCCCAAAGGCGGGGCGGAAAAAATATTTAATAAATA
>JANNYB010000205.1:0-13554 GCA_031409875.1 Acidobacteriota bacterium
AACAATTTGGCAATCGGAATATTACGAAAAACAGGCTGGGAAAATATTGCCAAAGCACGGAGATTTTATGAGGTTTTTACCGCCAAGGGACTAAATTTAATAACTCAGCCAATTGTTGTCTGACTTTGCAATAGCCCTAGACTTTTCTATCTCTAATCGGAGGTGCTATTGCTTATTTTTATTTTAAGAAGAATCCAATAATAAATAAAGAGGGAGAAGAAATAGAAGGATTAAATCTTATAATATTTGCAGGAACTTTTGCATTAATAATCGTTCTATGGATTCCTCGGTTTGGAGATACAGAAAGTTCGTCCAATTCTCTGACTCAATCCCGAAATAGTAAAACAAATTTGCCGGAAATTACAAAAATTAATGATATTGATTCGGAAATAAAAAGAAAGAGTATTCTCATCAAAGACTATCGCCCTAAATCTAAAGGGAAAAATAAAATATACCTGTTACGATTTTTCTTTAGCAGGGAGAATTCTGAACTTTTGGTAGTGCTGAATAAAATTGAAATTTACGTAAACGGACTTACAAACCCTTTTCAAACAATAGAATTACCAGAAAAAGATTTTATTTTCGGAATGACTATGATTGACTTTAAAGAAAAAGAAGATGGAAGCGTTATTATTCAAGATTTAAATTTTGACGGCTTCGATGATTTTAGATTTAGGACAGATTTGGGAAGTGGAGGAGAATCGTATGAATGCTATCTATACCATGATGGTGATGGAAGTTTTATAAAAAGCGAATCATTTAGTCTTCTTTTCAATCACAATGCAGTTAAGTTGAATAAGAAAAAAAAGGAAATAGAAATATCCAGAGTGTGTGACATCAAACCTTTCTATCAAACCTTTACTTATAAACTGGTTGGATACGATGAACTCGAATTATTAGAAGAAACAGTTTGCGAGGAAAAAAATTACTATGTCGAGAATAATTAAATGCGGACTTATCCAAGCGCACAATCACGCGCCGACGGATGCGCCGATTGCGGAAATTAAGAAAATCAACAACGAAATTCAGTTGAAAATGGTTGAGACGGCGGCGAAACAAGGTGTGCAAATGCTTTGTTTTCAAGAGATTTTTAACACGCCTTATTTTTGTGCGGAACAGACGACTCGTTGGTATGAAGCGGTTGAAAAAGTTCCCGACGGCGCGACTGTGCAAATGATGCAGTCGTTGGCGAAAGAATATGGAATGGTTTTGATCGTGCCGATTTATGAGGAAGAAATGTCAGGCGTTTATTACAACACCGCCGCTGTCATTGATGCCGACGGGAAATATTTGGGCAAATATCGCAAGACGCATATTCCGCACGTTGCGCCCGGATTTTGGGAGAAATTTTATTTTCGTCCGGGCAATCTCGGTTATCCGTGTTTCGACACGGCGTTTGCGCGAATCGGCGTTTATATCTGCTACGACCGTCATTTCCCCGAAGGCGCAAGATGTTTGGGTCTGAACGGCGCGGAAATTATTTTTAATCCTTCGGCAACCGTGGCAGGTTTATCGGAATATCTTTGGAAACTCGAACAACCCGCACACGCCGTTGCGAACGGCTATTTTGTCGGCGCAATCAACCGCGTCGGCACGGAAGCGCCTTGGAACATCGGCGAATTTTACGGTCAAAGCTATTTCTGCGACCCACGCGGGCAAATGCTCGCCGTCGGCACACGCGACCAAGACGAGCTTATCGTCGCGGATTTGGATATGGACAAAATCAAAGAAGTCCGCAACACTTGGCAATTTTTCCGCGATAGACGACCTGATGCTTATGGCGCGATTGTGGCGGATTAAGGAAAAATGAAGGAATCAGTTTATATCGAAACGACGGTTATCAGCTATCTGACGGCGTGGCTCAGTCGTGATTTGATTCGCGCCGCGCACCAGCAAATCACGCAGGAATGGTGGCAAAATCGCCGCAATGATTTTGAGATTTTTATTTCCGAATTCGTGATAAACGAAGCAGGTTCGGGCGACAAAGATGCGGCTGAGGAACGGCTCGCGGCGTTGGAAGAAATTCCTTTGCTGGATGTAAATTTGGAAGTCGAAAATTTGGCGAAAAGTCTTATTTCGGAAAAAGCCTTGCCAACCAAAGCCGCGACCGATGCTTTGCATATTGCCGTTGCTGCCGTTCACGGCATAAACTATTTATTGAGTTGGAATTGCAAGCATATTGCCAATGCCGAAATGCAAGAAATTATCGGAAAAGTCTGCGCTGAAAACGGTTATAAATGTCCGATAATTTGCACGCCTGAAGAATTACTTGGAGGAAAATATGACTTGGAAGGATGAAATTGTTGAAGAAGTCCGAAAGGCGCGTGAAGAACACGCGGCTAAGTTTGGTTACGATATTTCCGCAATCTGCGCTGATATTCGGCGCAAACAAGCCAAAGACGGACGAAGAATTGTGTCAAACCCAAAAAAAGCTATAAAAAAATCCGAACTATTGAAAGTTGCCTAAACACAACATTTGGCAATGTTTCCGCGATAGAAGACCTGATGCTTACGGCGCGATTGTGGCGGATTGATGATTTAAACCACATAGAAACATAGAAACATAGTAAAGAATAAGCCTATGTTTTCTATGTTTCTATGTGGTTAATAAAAAAAATGCAGGAACGCGAAAAATATTCTTCGGGTGCGAAGTGGGAAAAGATTGTCAGCTATTCGCGGGCGGTGAAAGTTGGTTCGCGGATTTATGTTACGGGAACGACGGCGACCGATGAAAACAGCGAAGTTGTCGGTGTTGGCGACGCTTACGCGCAAGCCGTTCAGACGATTAAAAATATCGAAAAGGCGTTAAATGCTTTGGGCGCAACATTAGAAAATGTCGTGCGGACGAGAATGTTTGTAACCGATATTTCGCGTTGGGAAGAATTCGGCAGAGCGCACGGCGAATTTTTTGGTGAGATTATGCCTGCAACAACGATGGTTGAAGTTTCGAGATTGATTGATGCGGAAATGTTAATCGAAATCGAAGCCGATGCGGAAATGTAAAGAAATCAAGCAGCAAAATGGAGAATTTAGAAATATCTGTTTGTGATGAGTGTAAAAGCAAATTTTATCAAGCGAGTTCTGAAATGAATTCTTTATGCTCAGAATGTGCTAACGCTTTGTATGGCTATCAAGTCTGCAAACACGAATTTGATAATGGAAGATGCTTGAAGTGTTATTGGGACGGTTCAACTTCAACATATATTAAAAATTTGAAGCAAGCGAAACTATAAATTATGCCTGAGATTACAATCGAACAAATCGAACAAAACTTTGCGGAAATTCATCCGTTGATGTCGCAATCGGAAGCGTTATTTGAAGCAAATCGTTGTCTTTATTGCTACGACGCGCCTTGCACGCACGCTTGTCCGACGCATATTGATGTGCCGTCGTTTATCAAAAAAATCGCTTCGGGCAATCTGATCGGCTCGGCGAAAGTGATTTTTGATGCGAATCCGATTGGCTCAAGCTGTGCGCGGGTTTGTCCGGTCGAAGATTTGTGCGAAGGTGCGTGTGTCGAAAAAACTTTGGTCAAAAAGCCGATTGAAATTGGACGGCTTCAGCGATATGCGACTGAATATGCTTTGCTGGCGGACAAAACTTTGTTTGAACGCGGCGCATCAAACGGCAAATCGGTCGGCATAATCGGTTCAGGTCCGGCAGGTTTGTCGTGTGCAACTTATTTAGCGCGTTTGGGTTATGACGTAACGGTTTATGAAAAGCGCGAACTTGCGGGCGGACTCGACACTTACGGAATGGCGGAATATAAAATGATGCGCGGCGATTCGCTCGCCGAAGTCCGGCAAGTTGAAAAAATCGGCGTAAAATTTGAATTAAATTCAGAAATCGCCGTAATGCAATCGCCGCCCGCGCTTGGCGGTGAACAAAACGCACAACTTGTAAAAATTGAAGACGGAACAGATATTTTAAGCCTTCACGACGCGGTTTTTCTCGCCGTCGGACTCGGCAAAACTAACAAATTAAACATCGCAGGCGAAGAAAAAGACGGCGTGATTGACGCTTTGCATTTTATCGAACAAATCAAAACACGCGATTGGAGCGAAATAAGTTTAGGCAAAATTGTCGCGGTTATCGGCGCGGGAAACACGGCGATTGATGCCGTAACGCAAGCGAAAAGATTGGGCGCGGAAAAAGCAATTTTGGTTTATCGGCGCACCGAAAAAGACGCTCCGGCTTACGATTACGAAATCGAATTGGCAAAATCAGATGCTATCGAATTTGCGTGGGAAAGCACGCCGATTGAAATTTTAGGCAACGGCAAAGTTTCAGGCTTAAAATGCCGAAAGTCAGACGGAAGCGAAGTTGAAATTGCTTGCGATACGGTGATTCTCGCCATCGGACAGCAAAAACAGACAGGATTTTTTCAAAGTTTGGGAATCGAAACCGACGAAAAAGGTCGCGTTGTTGTCAATGAATCAATGCAAACTTCAAACACGAAATTATTCGCCGGCGGCGATTGCGTCAACGGCGGCGCAGAAGCCGTTGACGCTTCACAAATGGGCAAACTCGCCGCGCAAGGCATTCATTTTTCATTAACCGGCGAAAGCGTAAAATTTGCCGGAGCGCAATAATTTTCTTGATATGTATAGATATGTCGGTATAATTAAAAATGAAATTTGAATGGGACGAAGATAAAAATCTTGAAAACATTAGAAATCACGACAGAATCAGTTTTGAAAAAGCCGTCAAAGCATTTGATGATGATTTAGCAATTCCGTTTGAAGACCCTGAACACAGCAACGAAAATGAAACTCGTTATGCTTTAATCGGGATGTGTGAAATTGGCTTGGTTTTTATTTCATTTACATTCAGAGGCGAAAATTGTCGAATTATTTCTGCTCGCAAAGCAAGTCGAAAAATGGAGAAAATGTATGCTGACAATGATTGAAGAAGAAGTTTCGGTTGAAAACGAATTGGACGAAAAACTCGACAAAATGAAAAGATTGCCGCGTGGAAGTTTTAAGGCAAAAAAAGGTGCGACGAATCTTGAAAACTGCAAAGTTAAAATTTCGCTTTACGTTGACAGCGACATTTTAGAATACTTCCGCTCAAGAGCCGAACCGCCAAACGCCGCGCCGTATCAAACGCAAATCAACAACGAACTGCGCCGCATTATGGAAAACGATAAAAACGGCAAAGTCAATCTCGATAAAAACATCTTGGACGACACCGAATTTTTGCGGGCTTTGAAGGAAAAACTTGAAACGGTTTGAGAAGCGGAGTAATTAAGTTATGAAAAAATCAGTTTATCTGACAATTTTGGCAATTTTGGTGTTTTGTTCAGCCGTTGAAATTCGGGCGGAAAAATTGGCAATCGGGGCAAAATTTCCACTTGTGAAATTATCGGCAGAGAAAAAATTGTCGGATAACACGCTTGTCGTTTTTATACCTTCGCTGACCTACGATTGCGAATATGCGAGTATGCTGACACAATCTTTTTATTATTATTTCGAGCAAGGTTTGGCGTTTGAAGGTTTAAAGAAAAAGCCTTCGACCGAAATATTTTTAGTCGTTGCAGACAAACCGAATGCGGGCAAAAGCACGCAGAATATTTTCGGCAAAATGAATGTGATTTATGACGAAAAAGGCGAATTGTTTGATTTTTTCGGCGTGAAAAAAACTTCGGATAAAAACTCGGATTCGATAGTTGTTTTGCTTGATTCAAAAGATAAAATCGCGCTCATTGATTCAAATTATCGCGCACAGGGCGAACATCTGAAACCGCTCGAAAGCAAACTGAAACAGCTAAACGGAATTTCTCAAAAAGTAAAAATCCAACCTTCAAATAAAGCATTAAAAATCGGCGATAACGCGCCTGATTTTCAAATTGACGAAAAAACTAAACTTTCAAATTTGCTCGGCAAAGTCGTGTTAGTTTCTTTCTATCCGGCGGCGTTTAGCGGAACTTTGCCACCGACGGGAGGCGAATTTCAAATTGATGGAGCAAGCGCGGCAGAATGCGCTTTTCAAATTGAAGGTTTGGATCTTAACGCTTTGTATTCTGAAAAAACAAAACGCATCGTGCTTTCGAGTTCGACAAAATCTCTGCTTACAAAATGGCAACAGCTTCTCGACACGGAAAATATCACCTACGCAAACGATGCAGATTATTCGATTTCAACCAAATATTTCAGCTATAACCCGAAAGGCTACAACAACCGCGTTTCCGTAATCATTGACCAAAAAGGCAAAATCGCTTACATTGACAAAGATTTCAACCCAAACGACATATTCGTTTTGAACGCCAAAATCGAAGAAATTTTGAAACAAGGCGAGAAATAGTTTTACGAAAATTGGGATTGGAACGGAAATATAATCAAATTGCGAATTATGTTTACTCAATGTTACGCATAATATCTGAATTTGCGGCTGTGCCGCCTGATGTGCGGAAAGGCTGTGCCTTTCCGAAAAACTTATTCAACTTTCTCTGAGGCTACGCCTCAAATTTGAGGCGTAGCCTCAGAGAAAGTTGATTTGACCGGAAAGGCACAGCCTTTCCGCACATCAGCGGGCATAGCCCGAAAAATCTATCTTGCGTAACATCAGTTATGTTTATATGCAATCTGAGATAAATATCAAAGTTGGAAATAAACCGCCGAGAGATTATTTTGAATTGATAAACTCTCAAATCGCCGAATCCGTTATGCGCGTTATAATAAATGAAGAGGTAAATAAAATGGGTTACAGCAAATTTAAGAAAATTAAGGATGTTATCAAGAAATTCAATCTTGATATGAGTTCAGTTCGTTTATTTAGCAATGTTGGAGCAATTGAGCCGAGCGATTGGTTGAAAGAAACTTTACAGCGTGCCGAAACTGCCTTGTTGACCAATGAAAAAGCCAAAGCCGAACGGATTATTTCGCCAATTCTGTCAGAGGTTTATGAAAATTATAAGGATAGACTTTCTTTTTTTTCGGGCGAGGCAATAAACATTAGTGCAAAAGACAATTTAGCCGGTGAATGTGATTTTTTCTTTTCTTTGCATCCGCCGAAAATGTATATTGATGCTCCGATTATTTCGCTGGCGGAAGCCAAAGACGAAGATATGGAATGGGGAATTGCTCAATGTGCTGCTCAAATGTATGGAGCAAAATTATTTAATGAGCAGGAAAATAAACCGATGCCTTTTATTTACGGCTGTGTAACCACCGGAACCGATTGGCAGTTTTTGAAACTCGAAAACGATATTTATTACGTCGATAACAAAATCTACACAGATTTGAGAGAAATCTTGGGCGTTTGGCATTACGTTATCAATCTATTTTTATAAAAATTATGGCAGATTTAACTACAAATTTCGCGGGAATCAAAATCGCCGAATCTGGTATTTTGTTAAGATAATTTAAGAGGTAAGAAAAATGGGTTACAGCAAATTTAGGAAAATTCAGGACGTGGTTCAGAGATTTAATCTGGATATGCGTTTGCAGAAACTTTTTCGGGACATTGAGCCGGTTAATCCGAGCGATTGGTTATTAGAAACGCTTGCGGTTTCGGCAATCTTGCCGTTGACCAACGAAAAATCTAAGGCTGAAAGAGTTATTTCCCCGATTCTGACGGAAGTTGCCAAAGTTTATACTGAAAAAGTGAGCTTTTTTTCAGGTGAACAGATAAACATCAAGCCGGAGGACGATTTATCGGGCGAATGTGATTTCTTTTTTGCGCTTCAGCCGCCGAAACTTTATATTGATGCGCCGATTATCTCGCTCACCGAAGCCAAAGATGAAGATATGGATTGGGGAATCGCGCAATGTGCCGCACAGATGCTCGGCGCAAAATATTTTAATGACGAAAAAAACAAACCCGTGCCGTTTATTTTCGGCTGTGTAACGACTGGAACAGATTGGCAGTTTATGAAGTTTGAAAACGATATTTATTACGTTGACAACAAAATCTATACCGATTTGAAAGAGATTTTGGGCGTGTGGCATCACATTATCAATTTATATTTGTAAAAAACTATGGCAGATTTAACTACAAATTTTGCGGGAATCAAATCGCCGAATCCGTTTTGGCTGGCGAGTGCGCCGCCAACGAATATGGGTTCGATGATCGAGCGGGCGTTTGATGCGGGTTGGGGCGGCGCGGTTTGGAAGACTTTGGGCGAGCCGATTGTCAATGTTTCTTCGCGTCTTGCCGCGCTTGATCAAGGTGCGCTCAGGATGATCGGTTTGAATAATATCGAACTGATTACGGATCGTTCGCTTGAGGTAAATCTCAAGGAAATGTATGAGTGCAAAAAGAAATATCCGAATCACGCGGTCATTGCGTCTTTGATGGTTGAATCTAAAAAAGAAGCGTGGCAGGAAATTACAAAGCGAACGCAAGACACGGGTTGCGACGGTTTCGAGCTTAATTTCGGCTGTCCGCACGGAATGTCGGAGCGCGGAATGGGCGCGGCGATGGGACAAGTCCCTGAATACACATGCATGGTTACGGAATGGGTGAAGGAAGTTTCCGACATTCCCGTGATTGTGAAACTTACGCCGAACGTAACGCACATCGTTCCGCCCGGACGTGCGGCGCAAAAAGGTGGCGCGGACGCGGTTTCGTTGATAAATACGATAAATTCGGTCATCGGCGTTGATATTGACACGATGATTCCGTATCCGAACGTCAACGGAATGGCGGCGCACGGCGGTTATTGCGGCACGGCGGTCAAACCGATTGCGCTGAATATGGTTTCGGAACTGGCGCGGGACGGCGAATTTAACATTCCGATTTCAGGCATCGGCGGCATCAATACTTGGCGCGACGCGGTGGAATTTTTGCTTCTCGGCGCGGGAAATGTCCAAGTTTGCACTGCCGTAATGCACTACGGTTATCGAATCGTCGAAGATATGATTGACGGTTTGAACAATTATCTCGACGAAAAAGGTTTTGCTTCGGTGAATGATATTGTCGGTTTGAGCGTGAATCGCGTTACGGATTGGGGACATTTAGACTTGAATTACAAAGTCGTGGCGCGAGTTAATAACGAGCATTGTATCAAGTGCAATTTGTGTTATGTCGCTTGTGAAGACGGCGCACATCAATGTTTTGATTTCGACGAAAATCGTTTTCCGGTCGTTGATGAACCCGAATGCGTCGGCTGTAATTTGTGCGCGTTGGTTTGTCCGAGTCCGGGCGCGATTTCGATGGTTCGGCTTGATGACGGAAGCAATCCGCAAAGCTGGAAGCAAAGAACGGGAACATAGTTTTGAGTCCACGCTTCAGCGTGCCAACCGCGAGCGAAGCAATGCGGTTTCGCTTCGATTAAAATTCAAGTTAATCAACAACAAGCAACCGATGCGCTTTGCTGTCGGTTGCAGCACGCTGAAGCGTGGACTCAAAACAATCAATAATCAAAAACAATATTGCAAAATGCTTTCACGCCGACATCTAGGCGCGAATCGTCAATGAAAAAATCGGGCGTGTGGTGCGGCGCGGCATCTTTCGGATTTTTGCCTTTGGGCATTCCGCCGACGAAGAAGAAAAACGACGGTGCTTTCTCGCCGAAATACGAAAAATCTTCCGCGCCGGTTGTCCATTCGTTTTCGATAACATTTTCTTTTCCGACCGATTTCTCCAAACTCGGAAGCATTTTTTTGACCAAATTCGGCGTGTTGAAAGTTACCAAAGTTTTCGTTTCAATCGAAACTTCAGCGGTTGCGCCGTTCGCGGCGGCGATAAATTCGACGGTGCGTTTGAATTTTTCGTGAACGTCTTTTTGCATTCCCGAATCGAGCGTTCTGATAGTTCCAGCCATTGTTAATTCTTCGGAAATAATATTTTCACGAACTCCGCCGTTGATTTTGCCGACGGTGATCACGACCGGAGCTTTTGTAAGTTCGGATTGACGCGAGACAATCATCTGCAAACCGTTGATGATTTGCGCGGAAATCGCAATCGGATCAATGCCGCTCCAAGGTTGCGAACCGTGTGTTTGCTTGCCTTTAACCTTAATCGTGAACCAATCAGCCGCCGCCATTGCCGCGCCTTCTTTGTATTTTATCGTGCCGATTTCGGTTTGCGAATTGATGTGAATTCCGAAAATCGCGTCAATTTTCGGATTGTCCATCACGCCTTCTTTGACCATCAATTTCGCGCCGCCTTCTTCGCCGGCAGGTGCGCCTTCTTCGGCAGGTTGGAAAATGAAAACGATTGTTCCCTTGATTTTATCGCGCATTCCAGACAAAACTTCCGCCGCGCCCATCAACATCGAAACGTGCGTGTCGTGTCCGCAAGCGTGCATTACGCCGACTTTTTGCCCGTTATATTCCGACGTTTCTTTTGACATAAACGGCAGAGAATTTCTTTCCGTAACCGGTAGCGCGTCCATATCCGCCCGAAGCGCAAGCGTCGGTCCGGGCAACGCGCCTTTCAAAATTGCGATAACGCCGGTTTTTGCAACGCCTGTTTTAACTTCTAAACCCAATTTCCGAAGATGCTCTTCGACATATTTCGATGTCTTAAACTCACGATTTGAAAGTTCAGGATATTGATGCAAATGCCGTCGCCACTCAACGAGCTTCGGCGCAATTTTATCGGTCGCCACGTTGATTTCCTTGCTCATATCAACGGCAAAAATCGAATTTGCCGCAAGCAAAAACACGAACAGAACAGAAAGAAGTTTTTTCATTTGATTGATTCTCCGAGTCTTGAAATGTCTTTGATTTTAACGCGAGTTCGGGCTTGAGCAAAATACAGAAGACGAAAAAGAAGAAAATCAGTTAAACGAGTTCTATTTGTTCCATTCACGCGGATTATGTTTAGGTTAAATTTACCGAATTTTCCAAGATTGCAAAACGGCTCGTATCAAATTGATAATTTTCAGATTTACTTTTATGCTTAATGTAAATTTACAGACTAATTACACAGTCTTCGATTCCCAAAACAATTTAGAATAAAGGAGTTAGAAATGAATAAAACCAAACGGCTGGCAATTTCCTTTGCATCCCCAATGTTGTTTGCAATAGCTTTGCTGGTTTTAATTTCGCCGGCTTATGGCGGAAAAAATAAAAATATAGAACTTTGGAAAAAAACGATTGAAAGCCGCGTCCAACTTCGCGGCGAACGCACGGTTATACCGGAAAAATATCTCGTTTTTCGGCTTAATCAGACAAATTTGCAAGAGGCACTTTTGCGGATTGCGGATGAAGAAATTTTAATGGAAATTCCCTTTCCCGATGGCACGACGAAGCAATTCAGAATGCGAAACGCGCCTGTTTTTTCGGACGAACTCGCCGCTGATTTTCCGACGTGGCGAAATTTTGCGGGCGAAGTCGTCGGCAATTCAAGCATCACGGGACGTTTCGATTGGAACGCGAACGGTTTTCACGGCTACATTTTTACGCCGAAAGGCACGGTAATGATTGACCCGTTTCAACGAAATGATAAAGAAAATTATCTCGTTTTTTACAAACACGAATTCGGTGCGCCGACTGATGAATTTTACTGCAATGTGAATCATAAAATGTCGGAAATCGTCAAAGGCGAATATCCTTCGATAACACCGCAACCGACGGAATTTACGTTCGGCACGACCGTTCGCACATATCGTTTTGCCATTGCCACAACGGGCGAATGGGCGCGAAACGCCGCCGGATATAACGGCACACAATCGCCGACTCAAATTCGCGTAGCGGCACTCGGCGTTATTAATACGTCGGTCAACCGCTTGAACGGAATTTATCTGCGCGAAATTTCTTCGCAATTCGTGCTTGTCAATCCATCTTTTGAAAATAACGCCACGAACATCATTTTCGACGATCCGGCAACCGATCCATACAACAACACCGACCAAGCCGACGATATGAACGGCAATGTTGACCAGCTTCGCGTCAACCGCGAAACGATCAACGCCCGGCTCGGCGGAATGAATTATGACATCGGACATCTCTACGGCACGGGCGGCGGCGGCGTGGCAACTGGGTCTTCGTTGTGCGACGCATCAAAAGCGGAAGGCTATTCGGCTCGCGGCACGAACACGGGCGATCCGTTCACGGTTGATTATGTGGCGCACGAACTCGGGCATCAATTCAGCGCAAGCCACACATATAATCAAGTTGATCCGGCAGGAACTTGCACGACGCGCTCGATGACAAATGCCTTTGAAGTTGCCAGCGGTTCGACGATTATGTCTTACGTCGGTATTTGCGGCGACCGCAATTTACAGCAATATGTTGACACGGGCTTTTCTTCGTTTCACATCAGAAGTTTGACGCAAATGACGACTTTTCTGACCGATGCCGGGCAACCGCCGACGGCGAACAATTGCGGCGCAGTTTCAGGAGCGAACAACGCGCCGACGGTCAATGCAGGTGCGAGCTTCACGATTCCGGCTCTTACGCCGTTCACTTTGACCGCAACCGGAGCAGACGCGGACGCGGGCGATGTGGCGAATTTGCTTTATTCTTGGGAGCAATACGACCTTTCACCTTCGGGAAGCGGCACGAGCGGAATGCCGGCGGGAACTTATGACGTTGACACGGACGGCGTTCAGCGTTCGCTGTTTCGTGCCTATTCGCCGATTCCGAGAAATTCGCGGACGTTTCCGAGTCAGACATTTATTTTAAATCCGGCAAACAACGATCCGGCGGGAAGCAATCAGCCGCAATTGACTTATATGGGAACGCATCCGACGAACGCGCCGGGAGCAGTATGCCAAACAGAAATAACGTGCGTTGTCGGCGAACGTCTGCCGACGATAACGCGAACAATGAATTTCCGCGTTTCGGTGCGCGACCGACGCGGCGGAATTGTTGACGCTGGAACGACTGTAACCGTTGCCGGCGGCGCAGGACCGTTTCGCGTTACGGCGCAAGATACTTTAGTTGAGGAATTTGCGCCGAATTGGATGGCAAACACGCCACAAACCGTAACTTGGGACGTTGCCAACACAAACGCCGCGCCCGTCAATGCGGCAAATGTCAATATTTTGCTGTCAACCGACGGCGGATTGACGTTTCCGATTACGATTCTCGCCAACACGCCGAACGACGGAACACAGCAAATTACCGTTCCGAATAATCCGACGACAACGGCGCGAATTAAAGTCGAAGCTGTCGGAAATATATTTTTCGACATCAGCAACGTGAATTTTACGATTACTGCGGCGGTTGCGGCACAGGCTTCAATTTCAGGTCGCGCCGTAACTTCTTTAGGCAGAGGCATTTCGGGCGCAACGGTTGTTTTGACTGACCAAAACGGCATTTCGCGTCGGATTCGGACTTCATCTTTCGGTTATTACTATTTTGATGAACTCGAAGTCGGGCAAAATTACACGATTATCGTTTCGCACAAACGCTATCAATTTACGCCGCGAGTAATTTCGGTCAACGAAGACTTGAGCGGAATTGATTTTATCGCCAACGAATAATCGAAGCGCAGGCATTTCTATCTATCAGTTATCAGCTATACCAAACAGGAATTGGTTTGCGAAAACATTTGATTAAAAAGTCCAACACGCTTTAGCTTGTTGAATGTGTCGGCATCTCGACAAGCTAAAGCGTGTCGGACTTTTTTCGGCTAATTGTTTTTCGCAATTCATTTTCT
>JANNYB010000206.1:0-4366 GCA_031409875.1 Acidobacteriota bacterium
AAAATGTTGTGCGTTCCGCCTTTGGGGGGCTTCCCCGCCGCGCTGCGGTGGGGGTGCCCGCCTAACGGCGGAACTCCGAACTTTTTGATTTACGGCTTTTCCGTGCGAATCATAACTGTTTTTTGCGGTTGTTGATTGAATTTGTCGGCGATATTTGCCGGATTTAATTCATAGCTTGAAACTTCGATGGTTTCATCTGCTTTATTGTCAATGGTTTGCGTCCATTTGTAGGGAAGTTGAACGCCGTTGACCGTGCGATAATCTGAGAATTTTACTTGAAATTCTCCTGTTGGCATTTCAGCACGATTGACAGTTACTTTTTGAACTTGATTTTCGTTGGGATTATCTTGTTTCGCAGTAAAAGTAAAAATCATCGGTTTTGCGTCCGTGTAGCTCATCATTACAGGCAGATGCGTTGATTTATTGATGAAAAGTTTGACGCTTGCTGCGCCCGAATTTACTTGGACAATTTCGCAATTTGTGCCGTCAACATTTTGCTCGCCGACAAAAGTATATTCGGCATCAACTCCGTTTGGCGTTGTTAAAAATAGCGACATCATCGTGCGGAAAAAGTCGTTTCGTTGATGACTTTCGGCGTTGACGCGCTCGCCTCTGACAATTCTCGGTGCATTTTCTGTGCCGACAATATCTTCGGTTATAACATTTCCGCCTTCATCTTTTTTGACGATAATAACTTTTTGCGGTGAATCGCCCTGCACGTCTTCCGTGATAACTTCGCCGTCTTTTTTGACGATAACGACATCAACTTTGCGCTCAAAAGTTTGATTAGTTGCGCCGCCGACAATGTTTTCGGTTTCGATTTTCAACATTTTGCTAATCTTATTCGGCAATTGCAGATTGAGTTCCCAATCGCCGCGTTCGAGTCGCGCATTATTGTCGAAATCAAAAGTTTTCGACGCTTTTCCTTTAATCGTCAAGGCTTGCATTGTCTTAATATTCGCCTCGCCGCCGATTGCTTGACGTGCCAGACGCATAATTTCAAGTGCGCGTTCGTCCGATTTAAAGTTCGCGCCAACCGATTCGACCAAACCGCCGAGTCCGACAAAAAACGTCGAAACACAAAGAATCATTATTGTAAATTTTTTCATATTATTTATCTCCCAAAGAATTAAATTGTCATTATGACAGTTTCGAGTATTGCAAATATTTTCGCCCAAGTGATTAAGAAAACGCAAAGAAATTGTTAAGAATGTAAAATCTTGCGGTTGTTCGTCGTTAGCGGCTAGTTGTTCATTGTTTTTTGTGCATTGTTTTAGTAATAATCAGATTGGTTAATCTTGGGAAGTTTAGGTTTTGGGATAATGTTTCAAAATTTATGTGGAAGAAATACATTCGGAATAGGTGAAAAGTGAAAAGTAATAAATGATAAGTAAGAAAACAAACAATCCATCACCTATCACTTATCATCTATCACTTATTCCGAAGTGAAAAATAATCGCTTTTTGATGATGAAAAATTCGCGTTTTACAATTATTTTGGTTGCGGTTTTACTTGCGCTTTTGGGCGTTTTGGCTTATTTGCAATATGCTTGGCTCGGACAAATTTCGGACGGCGAACGCGAGCGTTTGCAACGAAATCTGCAATCGGACACGCAGCGATTTGCCGACGATTTTAACCGCGAAATCCAGAACGCATATTTTAATTTTCAGATTGATGCGAAAAATTGGCGTGAAAAAAACTGGACTGAATTTAACGAAAGATACAAATTTTGGAGCGAAAAAACAACGTATGAGGATTTGATAAAAGATTTCTATTTTGTCGAACTCGAAAGCGGCGCAGTTTTGCATTTTAATAAGGAAAATAAAACATTTGAAGTCGCTCAATGGACGGAAAATCTCAATAAACTAAAACCAAAATTTAAAGTAGAAGAAAATTTTCAGCCGATTGAAGCGGAAATTCCCGCGCTTTTGCTGCCGGTTAATGAAATTGAAGTAACATTTGAAAGAGTTTTGGTGCGAACTGGGACGAGCGAAAATATTATCGGTTCGCCAATGCAAATGCCAAAAAGATACGGCATTTTAGTCATTGAATTAGACGAAAATATTATTAAAAATCAAATTCTGCCGGATTTAGTTAAGAAATATTTTTCACAAAGCGAAAGCGCAAATTATAAACTTGCCGTTACAAGTAAAGAAAATAAGACGATTTTCCAAACTGAAAATTTGACTGAAACCGATGCAAAAGCGAGTCTTTTTGAGCTTTCGCCCGACAAATTTATCTTTTTTGCAAACCGCGATATGCTTCCGACAATTGAAGGTGAAAGCCGCGAAATGAGAGTTTTCAGCAAAAACGAAAGCCAAAAAAGCGAAAGTATTTCGGTGCAAAAAACGAGCAATCACGTTGACCTGCAAGTTACGACGAGCGACCAGCCGCGTCTGAAAGTTTTTGAAAGAAGTTTGTCTGATAAAGATGCGGCGTGGGCTTTGAATGTGCAACACACCGCCGGTTCGCTTGAACAATTTATTACGAATACTCGGCGCAAAAATCTTGCGGTAAGTTTTGGTATTTTATCGCTTTTAGCCGTCAGCATAATTTTAATTTTTGTGTCGGCGCAACGCGCTAAACTCTTTGCACAAAGGCAGATAGATTTTGTTTCGTCGGTTTCGCACGAATTTCGCACGCCGCTTGCCGTCATTTATTCGGCTGGCGAAAACTTGGCGGACGGCGTGGCAAAAGAAGAACTTCAAGTTTCGCGTTACGGAAATTTAATCAAAGGCGAAGGCAAAAAACTGACCAAAATGGTCGAGCAAATTTTAGATTTTGCGGGCGCAAATTCGGGCAAGAAAAAATACGATTTTCGTTCGGCAGATGTCAAAGAAATTATCGAAAATGCTTTGGCGGAATGCGAATCTTGGCTGAAAGATTTTACTGTTGAAACTGAAATCGAAGAAAATTTGCCGCCGATTATCGCCGACAAAAACGCGCTCGGACAGGCAATTCAAAATTTGCTTGTTAATTCGATAAAATATTCGGGCGGGGGAAAATTTATCAAAATTTCTGCGAAAAACATCAACGGAAAAGTTAAAATTACAGTCGAAGACAAAGGCATCGGCATTGAAAAGGCAGATTTGAAACATATTTTCGAGCCGTTCTTTCGCGCTAAATCAGTTGTTGACGAACAAATTCACGGCAACGGTTTAGGTTTGAGTTTGGTTAAAGAAACAATCGAAAAACACGGCGGCAAAATTTCGGTTGAAAGCGAGATTGGAAAGGGAAGTAAATTCACTATTCAATTGAGTTCAGAGTAAAACATTTATGAGTGAAGTAATCGCCCGTGAACAGCGGCGATTGCACGGCTGAAGCCGTTACTCTGAGCATTAAGTTATGAAAATTTTATTAGTTGAAGATGAAGCAGGTTTGATTTTGACGTTGACTGATCGTTTGACGGCGGAAGGTTTTAACGTGAAATCGGCGATGGACGGCGAAAGCGGTTTGAATTTAGCTTTGTCCGAAACTTTCGATTTGATAATTTTGGATGTGATGTTGCCCAAGAAAAACGGTTACGATATTTGCCGCGATTTGCGTCAGAAGTCAATAAATACGCCGATTTTGATGTTGACGGCGAAAGGCGAAACTTTTGATAAAGTTCTCGGTTTAAAGCTCGGCGCGGACGATTATTTGACGAAACCTTTTGAAGTTGTCGAACTGCTGGCACGAATCGAAGCCTTGCTCCGGCGTTCGTCCAAAATCAATCAACATTCACCTGATTCGTTTCAATTCGGCGATATTTCGATTGATTTTAAACGCGCCGAAATTACAAAAAATAATCAACCAATTGAACTTTCGGCGATGGAATTTAAACTTCTGCAATTCTTAATCGAAAATCGCGGCGAACTTCATTCACGCGATAAATTATTGGACGAAGTTTGGGGTTATGATGCAATGCCTTCGACGCGCACGGTTGATGTTCACGTCGCGTGGTTACGGCAAAAACTCGAAGAAAATCCGCGCCATCCGCAATTTATCCAAACCGTCCACGGACTCGGTTATAAATTTGTTGATTAAATTGACACTTTTTTTCTTGGTTTTTCCGCGTATTGTTCAATAAAGAGTAGGGTTCTTGCAAAGTCGTCAAAAGGTGTTCAATCAGTATCGTGAGCGGTAGCGAACACCTTTGAAAACAATCAACTTAATAATTGAAAATGCTCGCTACAGCTCGCTCTACTGATTTTTTTGCTGAATTTGCAAGAACCCTACAATAAAGAGTAGGGCTATTGCAAAGTCAGACAACAATTGGCTGAGTTATTAAATTTAGTCCCTTGGCGGTAAAAACCTCATAAAATCTCCGTGCTTTGGCAATATTTTCCCAGCCTGTTTTTCGTAATATTCCGATTGCCAAATTGTT
>JANNYB010000207.1:0-17328 GCA_031409875.1 Acidobacteriota bacterium
AAAATTGACCGGCGCAAATACCGATAAAGGCGTTTTTCTGGCGCGACCTTGGCGAGCTTTCGGGCGCACGGTTTTTCTAAATACGACAATGGACGCGCACATTCGCGCCGAAGGTTGGAACAATTGGGGCAAAACGGAAAATGAAAAAACCGCGTATTTTGCCGAATTTAATTCAAAAGGCGCAGGCGCAAAAATGTCTGAGCGCGTGAAATGGATTCACCAACTTTCAAAAGACGAAGCAAAACAATTTGAAACCGAAAATTTCTTAAAAGGAAAAGACGGCTGGAATCCGAAAACAGCAAAAAACGATTGGCTCGAAAATACCAAACCTGATTGGAAATTGGTTTCTTGGAGCGAAGTTTTTAAGCAAGATTTGCTGTGGTATCAAACGGATGAAGCGGCGCGAATTTCCGATCAAGTTGTTTTATATCAACGCGAAAACGGCGGTTGGGAAAAAAATCTCGATATGAGCGCGATGCTCACGGAAAGCGAAAAAGCAAAACTCGTAAAATCAAAATCGGACATTTCCGAAACAACGATTGATAACCGCACGAGTTATTCGCAAATCGCGTTTTTGGCGAAAGTAATTACCGGAAGTTTACAAAAATCAACGCCGCCGACCAATTTTCCGAAACACAAAGAAGCGTTTTTCAAAGGTTTGGATTATTTGCTTTCTTCGCAATACGAAAACGGCGGTTTTCCGCAGTTTTTTCCGCTCAAAAAAGGTTATTACACGCACATTACTTTTAATGACGACGCAATGATTGGCGTGTTGAAAGTTCTGCGGGAAATCGCCAAAAAGAAAGAAGATTATTTATTCGTTGACGAAGAACGCCGCGCAAAAGCGGAAAAAGCAGTCGAAAAAGCGATTCCGTTAATTTTGAAATTACAAGTTGAAATCGGCGGTAAAAAAACGATCTGGGCGGCGCAATATGACGAAAACAGTCTGAAACCTGCGGATGCCAGAAAGTTTGAACCGGCAAGTTTAACGGCAGGCGAATCTGTCGGAATTATTCGATTTTTGATGCTCGATTCAAAGCCGAATCAAGCCGTAATTGACGCAATCGAATCCGCCGTAAATTGGTATAAAGCCAATCAAATCAACGGCATTCGTTGGGAACGCAAAAACGGCGAAAGCGTCGCTATCAAAGACAAAAATGCGCCGCCGATTTGGGCGCGATTTTACGAATTTGAAACGATGAAACCAATTTTCATCGGGCGCGACGCGGTAATTCGTTATGATGTAATGGAAATCGAAGCGGAACGCCGCAACGGTTACGCTTGGTATGTTTCCGAGCCGAATGAATTGATTGAAAAAGATTATCCGAAATGGCTGAAAAGTCAGAACCGTCTGCGGTAGCGGATGGTTTAAGTTTAGCGTTAGAATTAATAATAAAACTCGAAGCGTCGAGTTAAACCGCCCGCTACCGCAGACGGTTCTGACAGTAAATTATGCAAAATCGTCGTGAATTTTTACAGATTCTTCTCGCAAGTGCGGGCGTTGGTTTGATTGCGCCGAAATTTAATTTCGCGCAAACAAGTTCGGATGTTTGGAAAACCGAATATCCGAAGATTTTAGCGCGAATTAAACCGCCGAAATTTAAGAAAAAAGATTATTTAGTCACGAAATTCGGCGCAGTCGGCGACGGCAAAACGCTGAATACCGAAGCGTTTAAAAAGGCAATCGAAGAATGTCATAAAAAAGGCGGCGGCAGAGTTGTCGTGCCGAAAGGTGAATGGTTGACGGGCGCGATTCATCTGAAATCGAATGTAAATTTGCACGTCCAAAAAGATGCAACGATTAAGTTTTCGACAAATCCAAACGACTATTTACCGCTCGTTCATACGCGCTGGGAAGGAATGGAATTGATGCACATTTCGCCGCTGATTTATGCTTACGAGCAAACAAACATCGGCATTACAGGTTCAGGAACGCTGGACGGACAAGGCAAAGCATTTTTCTGGAAATGGCACGGAAATCCGAAATACGGCGGCGATCCGGCTGTTTTGAGTCAGAAACCGGCACGCGCCAAACTTTATGAAATGATGGACAAAAATATTCCTGTCGAACAAAGAATTTTCGGCGGCGAATCCGATTATTTGCGTCCGCAATTTATTCAGCCTTACAAGTGCAAAAATGTTTTGATCGAAGGCTTAAAAATCGTTGATTCGCCGATGTGGGAAGTTCATCCGGTTTTGTGCGAAAACGTGATTATTCGCAAACTTAACATTTCGTCGCACGGTCCGAATAACGATGGTTGCGATCCCGAATCGTGCAAAGATGTTTTGATTGAAGATTGCTTTTTCGACACGGGCGACGATTGCATTGCGATAAAATCGGGCAGAAATAATGACGGTCGCCGAATCAATGTTCCGACTGAAAACATCATCGTGCGCGGTTGCACAATGCGCGACGGACACGGCGGAATTACCGTCGGAAGTGAAATTTCGGGCGGCGTTCGCAATCTTTTTGCGGAAAATAACATTCTCGACAGCGCAGATTTGTGGACGGCTTTAAGAGTTAAAAATAACGCTTCGCGAGGCGGAAAATTAGAGAATTTTTATTTTAGAAATATCACCGTCGGACAAGTTTCACGCGCCGTAATCGAGATTGATTTTAACTATGAAGAAGGCGCAAAAGGCGAATTTATTCCGGTTATGCGAAATTACGTTGTCGAAAATCTGACTTGCACCAAAGGCAGTCGCGCCGTTGACTTGCAAGGTTTGGACAACGCGCCGATTTTTGATGTCGTGCTGAAAAATTGCACATTCGGAACGATTGAAAAATCCAGCATTATTAAAAACGTCAAAGGCTTAAAACTCGAAAACGTCAAAATCGGCGGAAAAGTTGTTGATAATTTGGGTTAATTGTAACCGCGAAATACGCGAAAGGACGCGAAAAAAGAAAATTAGTTGGTTCGGCTTTTAGCGTATTTCGCGTGTTTCGCGGTTAAAAAATCTTATGAAAATTTTTGCGATTACAATTTTTATTTTGCTTTTGAGCGTTGTCGGTTTTGCCAAAAATCCGATTACGATTTTTCTGGCGGGCGATTCGACTTGTGCGAATAAACTTGCTGAAAAACGTCCCGAAACAGGTTGGGGCGAGATGTTTGGGCAATTTTTTAAAGATAACAAAGTCGTAATTGATAATCGCGCGATGAACGGCAGAAGCACGAAGACCTTTATTTCCGAAGGTCGCTGGCAAAAGATTGTTGATAATTTGAAAAAGGGCGATTACGTTTTTATCCAATTCGGACACAACGATTCGGCGAAAGAAAAAGGCGAACGCTACACGCCGCCGGAAGATTATCGCAAAAATTTAATCAAATTTATCGAAGAAGTCCGTGCGAAAAAAGCAAATCCGGTTCTGCTAACTCCTGTAATGAGAAGGCGTTTCGACAAAGACGGAAAATTTTACGACACGCACGGCGAATATCCAGACATTGTTCGCGCCGTGGCGAAGGAATTTAAAGTTCCGCTGATTGATATGCACCGCAAAAGCGAAAAATTAATTGTCGGTTTGGGTGAAGCGGACTCGAAAAAACTGTTTCTGATTTTAGCGAAAGGCGAAAGCCCGAATTATCCGAACGGTTTGGACGACAACACGCATTTTTCACCGCTCGGCGCAGAAGAAATGGCGAAATTGGTAGTTGAAGGAATCCGCGAAACAAAAATCGGGTTGCGGAAATATTTGAAGAAGATTTAACCGCGAAAACACGCGAAAAGACGCGAAAAAAAGAAATATTTTTAGCGTCTTTTCGCGTGTTTCGCGGTTGAAAAAAATTATGAAAATTCAAAAAGTCATTATATTTTTCACGCTTTTAATTTTGTCGGCGGGAATAATTTTCGCGCAGAAAAATCAAACGCTTTCGGCGCGTCTGGCGGATACTTTAATGAATCGTATTTGGCTCGAAGACGACGGAACGCCGATTGGAATTCCGCGCACTTGGACGTATGAACAAGGCGTGCAACTCAAAGCCGTTGAGCAGATGTGGTATGCGACGGGCGATCCGAAATACTTTAATTTTATTAAGCGTGGAATGGATTTTTGGTATGATAAAGATGGCAAATTAACCGGCTATGATTTGGACGAATACAACATTGACCACGTTACGCCGGGACGCGCAATGCTGACGCTTTACCGCGTTACGAACGACGAAAAATATAAAAAATCTGCGGAATATATTCGTTCACAACTCAAAACTCATCCGCGCACGAAAGAAGGCGGATTTTGGCATAAACAGATTTATCCGTATCAAATGTGGCTTGACGGTTTGTATATGGGCGAGCCGTTTTATGCCGAATATTCGCAAGTTTTCGCCGAAGATAATTGGAACGATATTGCCAATCAATTTGTTTGGATGGAAACTCATGCCCGCGATAAAAAAACGGGTTTGCTTTATCACGGTTGGGACGAATCGAAGCAGCAAAAATGGGCTAACAAAGATACAGGTTTGAGTCCGCACGTTTGGGGCAGAGCGATGGGTTGGTATGCGATTGCGCTGGTTGATGTGCTTGATTATTTCCCGAAAAATCATCCGCGCCGCGCCGAATTAATTGCGATTTTGAACCGCGAAGCCGAAGCGATTACGAAATATCAAGACAAAAAAACCGGCGTTTGGTATGACATTATTGATTTAGCCGGAAGAGAGAAAAATTATCTCGAATCTTCTTGTTCGGCGATGTTCGTTTATTCGTTGGCGAAAGGCGTTCGCAACGGTTATTTGCCTGAAAAATATTTGAAAACCGTCAATAAAGGTTGGGCTGGAATTAAAAAAGAATTTATCAAAGAAAAGCCGGACGGAAATCTCGATTGGGAAGGCACGGTTTCGGTTTCGGGATTGGGCGGAAATCCTTATCGTGATGGCAGTTTCGATTATTATATGTCCGAAAAATTGCGGACAAACGACGCAAAAGGTTTAGGTCCGGCGGTGATGGCGGCGGTCGAAATGGAAAATCTCGAACGCGGCAGAATCGGCGCGAATAAAACCGTAATGCTTGATGATTTTTTTAATCACGAAGTCAAAAAAGACGGCGCGATTTGGCATTACAAATGGAACGAAATGAATCACGGCGGATTTTACGCTTTCGGCGAACAATTTAAATCTTACAGCGCAACGCTCGACACGCTTTCAGTCGCGCCGAATGCACAAAATTTGAAAAATGCGAGCGTTTATATCATCGTTGATCCCGACACCGAAAAAGAAACCGAAAAGCCGAATTTTATTTCAGCAACAGACGCGAAAAATATTGCTGATTGGGTAAAAAAAGGCGGCGTTCTCGTGATGCTCGGCAACGATTTCGGCAATGCAGAGTTTGATAATTGGAATAATTTGGCAAAGCAATTTGGCATTGAATTCAACAAAGACAGCAAAAATCGCGTCATCAATGATCAATTTGAACAAGGTCGAGTCAACGTGCCGGCAGGAAATTTGATTTTCAAAAATGCGCGTGAACTTTACTTAAAAGAAATCTCGACGCAAAAACTTTCGGGAAAAACGCAGTCAATTCTCGATTTAAACGGCGACAAAATTATGTCGGTGGTCAAATATGGTAAAGGAACGGTTTTCGCGCTCGGCGATCCGTGGCTGTATAACGAATATGTTGACGGACGCAAAATGAACGGTTTATTTCAAAATCATCAAGCGGCGCGTGAATTGAGCGCGTGGCTTTTGGCGCAAGCAAGGAAAAAATAAAACTATGAAAAAAATAATTCTACTGGCAATTTTAACAAGCATTTTTTCGATTGTTTCGACGGCGCAGATACGCGAACCTTCAAAGCCGTCGCGTCCGTTTGTCGTCAAGAAAAAACAACAGGTTGCCGACATTGAAAAATCTCTGCACTCGATTGACACAGACATAAAAATCAAAGATGTCGTCAGCAAAACCGAAGATTTGATTGATAATTCGGGAATGCAATTGCGCGTTGCCGTGCAATACGACGCGAAAAAAGACAAAGCTCTTGCCGAAGTCCACGATGCTTCGGACGATGTTTTTTATGTTCTCGAAGGTTCGGCGGAATTGACGCTTGGCGGACAACTCGAAAATCCGAAAGAAACCGCGCTGGGCGAATGGAGAAGCGAGAAAATCATCGGCGGACAAACATTTACTATTAAAAAAGGTGATTTAATTATCATTCCGCGCGGCACGCCGCATCAAAGAATTAACACGAAAAACAAAACATTTTCTCTGCTTTTAATCAAGATTTTTTCAGTGCCGGTGCCGCCGAAAAATTAAAAAGATTTTTAAACTGTAAACTGAAATTGAAACAAAAATCGTGCTGGCTTATGCTGATAGACAGGCGCGGATTATGAAAAACCGAGAAGATATGTTCACCACCATCGAAACCGAAAGACACGGGACGACGAGCGAAGAAGTTGTCAGCCAACTTCGGGATATGATTCACAGCGGCGATTTGAAGCCCGGAATGCGTCTGCCGCCGGAACGCGATTTGGCGAAGAAACTCGGCGTTTCGCGCCCAACTCTGCGTGCCGGAATCCGCACACTTGCTGCCGTTGGCGTGCTTCATTCAAAACAAGGCGCGGGAACTTTTGTAACCGATACGGACGAATCGCCCGCGCTCGATGCAAATCCTTTGCGGCTGATGGCTTCGCTGCACGGTTTTACGTCGGACGAAATGTTTGAAGCTCGTCTGGCGATTGAAATGGACGTTGCCGGACTTGCCGCCGAACGCGCCACGAGCGAAAATCTCGCGGATTTGTCCGAAGAAGTCGCCGAAATGTTTGCTTCGTTAGATTCGCCGGAAGATTATCTCGTCCACGATATGCGTTTTCACCAGACGATTGCCGCCGCTTCAGGTAATCGGATTTTGACTGCGCTGATGAATATGGTGGCGACGATTTTGTTTGAAACGCGAAGCAAAACCGTCCATCGCGCTTTGGATTTGAAAGAATCGGCAGAGTTTCACCGCCAAATTTATCGCTGTATCCGCGACCGAAATCCCGAAGCCGCACGCCAAACAATGCGCGAACATCTGCAACACACCAAAGAAGCGCAGGAACGCGAAAAATTGTTGGATAACGGAAACAGCAAGAGCGAAGATAAATAATTAAAAATCAATTTAGCCGCGGATTAACGCGGATTAACGCGGATTTATTTTTTGATTTAATCTGCGAAATCCGCGTTAATCCGCGGCTAAATTTTTTCGCGCTTCTTTCACAATTTCAAGATATTTCCGTGCTGTTTCGGTTATCGAATCAGCACGATTTTCACGAATCGCCTGCAAATCAACCAAATCCGCGCCGACACCGACGGCTTCCGCGCCTGCACGAAAAAAATCTGCCGCAGTTTTCAGAGAAACGCCGCCCGTCGGAATCAATTTGATGTGCGGTAGCGGTGCTTTAATTGACTTTAAATAGCTTGCGCCACCCATCGCCGACGCAGGAAAAACTTTCACGAAATCTGCGCCCGCGTTCCAAGCCGTTAAAATTTCCGTCGGCGTTAATGCGCCCGGCATTACGACGATTTCCATTTCGTTGCAAAATTTTATCGTTTCAATATTCAAAGCCGGAGAAATAATAAATTTCGCGCCCGCTTCGATACATTTTTTTGCGCTTTCGGCATCCAAAACCGTTCCCGCGCCGATTAACGCTTCGTCTTCAAAACGCTTTGCCAATTTTTCAATCAAACTAACGGCATTCGGCACGGTCATCGTAACTTCAAAAATATCAATTCCGCCTGCCTTTATCGCGTCAATCACGCGCAAAGCCTCGTCTTCCGATGAAGCACGAATTACCGGCAAAATGCCCGTTTCGATAATTTTTTGTGCGACATATAATTTATTCATAAAATTTTTACTCAAATCGAAACCAATCAATATCGGCTGAACCGGCATCGTTAAATTTTCCGGTGCGCGTAAAAAATAAACCGACTTTCGCGCCGATCCAGCGACCTTCGCGGGCTTTGAAAGGCGTTCCGACATTCGTGAAAACTTTGCCGTCCGTGCTGAAACTGAAATTACAAATTGCGCCTTCATTAACCGAAACACGCAGATAAAATGTCTTTTCGTTCAGCAAAATCGGTTCGGTTTCGGTTTCCGTTGTGCCTTTGTCGGCATCTTTTGCCGTGCTTTGCCCAATGTAAAGTTTGCCGCTTTTATTTGTAACACCGATGTAAGAATAATCGAGTCCCATCAACAAAAGCCCAAATTTTTCGCCTTCAAAACGCGGCGCGAGCGTTACTTTTACGGTTGCCGTAAATTTTTCGGCGGGAAATTTTTGCAGAAGCAAATTCGGCGCGTTCCAGAGATTTTTAAAATTCTCTGCCGTCGGAACAGAAAACATTTTCAAAACGCCTTGCGCCGGAAAAGGAAACGCCCAACCAACTTGCGGATTGGCGTGCCATTGCCATTGAAACCCAAGATTTTCGCCAAAAAACTCGTCCGAATCAAGCGGCGTTTCAATCGGAGAAGTGCGTCCGACATTCGGTTTTTTATATTTTAGAACAGGTTCGCCCGTGCCGTCGCCGTCCGCGTCCGTGCCGATTACGGGAAAATCGTTTTTCCACGTCATCGGTTGCAGATGCACGACGCGCCCGTAAGCTCCTTTGTCCTGAAAATGCAAAAACCAATCTTCGCCCGTCTGCGTTGAAACCCACGCGCCTTGATGCGGTCCATTGATGGCAGTTTTGCCTTGTGCTAAAACGATTTTTTCTTCGTAAGGACCGAAAATATTTTTTGAGCGCAAAACTAATTGCCAACCTGTCGCCACGCCGCCAGCCGGAGCGAAAATGTAATAAAAACCGTTGCGTTTGTAAAATTTCGCACCTTCGACGGTCGGATGCGCGTCGTGTCCGTCAAAAACCATCACGGGCGCACCCAAAAGCCGCGTTCCGTCCGCGCTCATTCGGCTGACGATTAAAACGCTTTTGAATCCGGCACGACTTCCCGCAAACGCGCTGACGAGATAAGAGTTTCCGTCGTCGTCCCAAAGCGGACACGGATCAATCCAGCCTTTCCCCGATTTTATCAGCAAAGGTTTTGACCATTCGCCTGCCGGATTTTTCGTTTTCGTCATATAAATTCCGAAATCCGGATCAGGATAAAAAATGTAAAATTTGCCGTCGTGATAACGAATTGCCGCCGCCCAAACACCGCCGCCGTGTTGCGGTTGATTGAAAATGTCCTTCGGTTCTTGCTCGGCGAAAACGTAATTTATCAAACGCCAATTGACCAAATCTTTGGAATGAAGAATCGGCAAACCCGGCGCGGCGTTAAAGCTCGAAGCAGTCATATAAAAATCGTCGCCAACACGAATCGCGTCCGGGTCGGAATAATCGGCGTGAAGCACCGGATTTTTATAAGTTCCGTCGCCATTATCGCTGCTCCAGACTTTGGAAACGAAATTT
Source organism: Acidobacteriota bacterium (assembly GCA_031409875.1). Taxonomy (GTDB): domain Bacteria; phylum Acidobacteriota; class Blastocatellia; order Pyrinomonadales; family Pyrinomonadaceae; genus CALMEH01. Next base: position 9,367 of record JANNYB010000207.1, read on the forward strand.
TGCTGGGCTGAAACAGAAATTACGGTAAAAAAAATTACCGCAATTATTTGAAATGACTTCAGATTTCTTGTATTGATTTTCATTTGCCGAGTCGTATTTTTTAATGCGGAAGCCCGAACGAAGTAAGGGCGAAAACACACTTACTTCGTGCGTGTTTCGGCACAGTTCAGATTTCAAATGGTTTCAGAACTTGAATAAATCCCAAATTCCTTTGAACAAAAAGCCTAAAATAAACAAACTCAGCAAAACCGAGCCGACGAGAATGCCGATTAAAAGCAAAATCATCGCAATCACGAAAAGCCAATCGCCGGTTGTGCCACGCCCGCGACCTTCGCCGTTTTCGCGGATTAATTGGATATTTTGCTTGTTTGCCTTCCAGAAAAAATCGAACGCATCGCCGATAAACGGAACTACGCCGACAACGTAATCCAAACCGATGTTAAAAGCCATCCGCACGAGCGTGATTTTCGGCACACCGTAGCGCACACCCGCGATGAGAATGTAAAACGAAACGAGCGATGTCGAAAGATCGCCGACATTCGGAATTAAACCGATAATCGAATCCAAACCGAATTTAAAACTTGTTCCCGGAACTTTGATAAGTCCGTCCAAATAGCGCGAAAGAGTTTCCAAACTTTCTTCGATCTCGATTTGCTTTTCTCTCTGCGGCGACAAATCGGAGATTTCGCGTTCTTCAATCATTTCCATAACTTTTTTCTTTTAATTTGCCGATTGCCTTTAAAATTTCGCGGCGGTTTTTTGCTAATTTTATCCAATTCGGCAACTTGCTTAAAAATGAATTTCGTCCTTTTTTTGTTCGTTCGCGCAATTTTGCGGCAACATAATTTTCTAAAATTTCGAGATGTTTCAAATTATAAGCCCAGAGCGTTTCGTCGCAACACGAGATTTCAAGCCACAGAGGAAGCCGAAAATACCAATCAAACGCGCCGCCGAGCGCAATTTGCCCGCCGTTCCAATCTTTGCGGTAAGCGCAAACTACGCAAACCAGACGGCGCGGCGCGAAAAGTTTATTGTTTATTTTTTCCGAAGCAATTTCGATTGAAAAAACCTTCGCTTTTCCCGAACATTTCGGACATACGACAAGAAATTCATCGCCGAGTTCGTAAATTAATTCGCCCGTGTCGGTAAATCTTTCGCTGTTTTCAGACATTTATCGAACGATACAAGCCGCGTGTCCTAAAATTTCATCTCCGTCTTTTAAACTCGAAGGTGTTGGTTTCCAATCGTTTTGCAGACGAATTTCTAAAATCTCATCAGCATTCGGGCGAAAATTCCAAACGGCAACTGCCGTTACTGCGCCGAGTCAAGTCGTATCATAAACTAAAAATAAATTTTTATACGGCACAATAATATCGTGCGTAAATTCGTCTTGCGTAATGACTTCGGCGACAATCTGCGGAAGAAAATCGCCTTTCGATTTTGTGTTTGCCCAACTCAAAACTCGCCCCAAAGTTTTATGTTTCAATAATTCTTTTTCGATTTCGGCAAAATCTTCGTCAGACAAATTTGCAAGATTTGTAATCTTCATCAGCCTTTCTTAACAACCTTATATTCAATCCGCCGATTTCGAAATTTTTCTTCGGGATTACTGTTTTTATTACCGTCTTTCGGCAATGTTGCGCCGTAGCCTTTTTCGGTGAGCATATCGGACGGCACGGTAAATTCATTCACTAAAACGTCGCGCACGGCTTTGGCACGATTGTTCGAGAGCTTCAAATTGTTTTCGGGAGTTCCGTCGCTGTCCGTGTGTCCGCCGATTTCGATGACCGTTCCGGGTTTCAATTTTTTCATCACGACTGAAGCCTTTTGCAGAAAATCTTTATTTTTTTGCGGAATATCAAATTTTCCTCGATCAAAATTGATGATATAAATGCTCAGAATTCGCGCCAATTCATCGGGATCAATCGGGTCTTGCAGATTTGCCAGAGCCTTTTCAGCGCAACCTTGCGCCACGCTTTCTTCGCCGGGTTTAAATTTGCGGTCTTTGCATTCGTCTTTGACAACGACTGCTTTTTTCTCCTCGCAATCGGCACGAAAAGTTTGCGCTACGCCATCAACGCCTTTTTCGGTTTCAATCGGCTTACACGCCCAGCCCGCATTTTCTATTTCGATGATTTTTTTATCGCCCGATTGCAATAAAGCCAAAACTCTTTTTCCGCCTTCTTCAGTTGTTACGTTCCAATCTTTTTTATTAACTTTGACGCGGCTGCCACTCGGAACTCCGGTCAGCGTTACTTCAAAACCGCTGTTTTTGAAAAACAAAAGCCAGGCGACAATCAAACCGAAAACAACAATAAACGAAGCCGCCAAAATTCCCCCAGAAGCCCAAAGCCACGCCGGAATTCCGCCTTTTTCTTTGTCTGTTTGTTCTTGTTTGGCTTGCTCTTGAGTCGCCGTAGGCGGAATATTTTGATATTGTTCGCGCAAATTATCGGGCAGACGAATGAGCGGCGTAGTCATAAAAACGTCCTGCTTGTGCTTTTCGCCGCCGAAATCGTTGTCGTCAACATCACGCGGAATTTTGATATTATCCTGCGTCAATCCCCAATCCGGAACTTTCGGGTTTTGGTTTGAGGGCAGATAAGTTTTGTTGAAATCCGGCTCGTCATCACGCGGAATATTGATACTAGGCGTAGTTTTGCCCCAATCATCGGCGTTCGGTTGCGGCGAATATTTTTGGTTCGAGGTTTTTCCCCAATCGTCTTTATCATCGTCAAACTGTGACGACGGAATATTCGGCATTGTTTTATCAAAATCATTATTGCTCACAGACTTATCTCCTTCGCAATAATTATAAGCCCGAATCATTAAATCAACAAATTCAGTAGTCAGCGATTGAGCATAAAATCTCACTTTCTCACTTTCTCACTTTCTTGCTTTCTACTTCACATTTGGCGGTTGCGCGGCTTTCGTGCGAATGCTGATGCCTTCCTGCGCGGTGATAAAAACGCGGCGGGCATCAAAAGTCGAAGTATTTGTCGGGAAATAAGAAAGCAGATAGCGGTTGCTTTTGAGTTCGTCGCAGATGAATTTGGCGGCTTCTTGGGCTTTTTCAATCGGGAAAATTTTCCCGCCCGTGCCTTCGGTTATTTCTTGGATAACTTTTCCGGCTTTCGGTTGATTGCGCCGAAACGCACCGCCGGTTCTGTCGGGCATTTGCAAAGCATAAACGACAATGTTTTGATTTTGCAGTTCGGCTAAAACGTCTTCAAATTTCGATTTACTGCCTCTGTCCAAACCGTCGCTGATCAAAATGATAGCGGTTTTGCGCGTTCCGGGCATCAACGGTAACAAAACTTCTTTCGTCGTTGCACCGATGGCATCGAAAAGATACGGATTATCTTTTTTGCGAAGCGTTTCAAACGATGCTTCGAGCTTTTTCGCGTCGTCCGTCCATTCCTGAATAATTTCGGGTTTCGTGTCGTAAGCCACCGTAAAAAGCTGATCGCCGTCGAAAATTTCGTAGGCAAATTCCATCGCCGCGGCTTTCAAGGTTTCAACGCTTGCGGGAACGGTTTGCGAATTATCAATTAAAAGCACGATTTTTGCAGGCGACGGATCAAAGCTGAAATTATTGATTTTTTGCTCGATGGCGTTTTCGTAAAGCGAAAGATTTTCAACCTTTATCGGCTCGGTCGAAGCGTTATCGCGGCGAGCGACAACCGTCAAAATCGTGCCTTCCAAACTTCCCGTAGATTTAGCATTGTTGCGCGATTGCGCGTTTGAAAAAACAGTTGCAAGCAGCAAAATAAAACTTAAAAACCAAATCTTTTTCATACTTTTCACCTTAAAAATTTTATTAATTAATACAACACCGGATTTTCGTCGCTTTCAGCGACAAATCAATTCTGTAATAATTGAGAAATTATGTCTTTTTCTCCGCGCTTTCAGATTTTGTTTTAGTTTCTGTTGCGCCGTCATTTGCTTTGTTTGATGCAGTTTCCGTCTTGTCGGTTGATTCGGCTGAAGATTTTTTTTCGCCGCTTTCCGCCGTTGCGGATTTTGACGAATTATCCTTCAATTTATTCGAATAATCGGTTACATACCAACCTTCGCCCTTAAACTGAAAACCCGACAAAGACCATTGTTTTTCCAATCGTCCGCCGCATTTTTCGCAAACCGTCAAAGGCGCGTCCGAAATCTTCTGCATTTTTTCCAAGTGCGCTCCACATTCGGCGCATCCGTATTCGTAAATAGGCATATTTTTTTAGATTCCAGATTCCAGATTCCAAATTAAGAAAAATCCGGAATTTGGAATCTGGAATCTGGAATCTGGAATCTGAAATCTGGAATCTGGAATCTGGAATCTGAAATCTGGAATTACCAATTGGTTGCCGTAACTTTCTCCGCTTCGCCGTGTTCGGCTAAAAATCTTTCGGCATCAATCGCCGCCATACAACCTGTTCCGGCGGCTGTAATTGCTTGACGATAATAAGAATCTTGCGCGTCGCCGCAGGCAAAAACGCCTTCGACATTTGTTTTCATCGTGCGCCCTTCGGTTTTCAAATAACCGATTTCGTCCATCTCCAAAACGTCCGCGAAAAGTTCGGTATTCGGTTTGTGTCCGATGGCGATAAAAACGCCTTCGGTCGGAAAATCGGTCGTTTCGTTGGTTTGATTATTGAAAATCTTCACGCCTTTCACGCCTTCTTCTTTTGTGCCGTAGATTTCTTTGATTTCCGTATTCCAAAGCACTTCGATTTTTTCATTCGCAAGCACTCTTTCCTGCATAATTTTCGATGCACGAAACGAATCTTTGCGATGAATGAGCGTAACTTTTGATGCAAAGCGCGTCAAAAACGTCGCTTCTTCCATCGCCGTATCGCCGCCGCCGACAACGACAATCGGTCGTCCGCGAAAGAAAAAACCATCGCACGTCGCACACGCCGAAACGCCGTTTCCGCCCAAACCTTCCGGCACTGGTTCTTCGCCCGGAACGCCGAGCCATTTGGCAGATGCGCCGGTTGAGATAATCAAAGTTTCGGCTTTGATAATCGTCGTAACCTCTTCAGAATCTTGACTTTCCTTGCCGTAAAGCGTGAATGGTCTTTCGGATAAATCAACTTTATCAATCCAAACATTGATAATTTCCGTCCCGAATCTTTCGGCTTGGGCGCGAAATTCGTTCATCAATTCCGGTCCCATAATTCCTTTGGCAAAACCCGGATAATTTTCGACATCGGTCGTAATCGTCAATTGTCCGCCCGGTTGCGGACCGTCAATCACGAGCGGTTCTAATTGCGCCCGCGAAGCATAAATCGCGGCTGTCAACCCTGCCGGACCCGAACCTAAAATAACAACTTTCTTTTTAATTTCTGTTTGCGACATATTCGTATTTTATTTTATCAGAATCAACACTTTTAACGATAGCGAAGTTCGCATTATCAGCTATCAGTTATTCGTTATCAGTTATTTCGAGTGTAATTAAGTGAGTTATTTCGGAATAACTGATAGCGAATAACTGATAGCTGATAATTTTGCCTTGCTTACAAAAACTGATTTTAATTTCCGTTTTACAAAATACCTTCTGAAAAAGTATATTAATTATTTAACTTCGTGTTAGAATTATATCGTTTTACGCATAATTTCAATAATTCCCGAATTTGTTGATGTCAACCAATATTCAAGCTCAATTTGAGGAAAAACGCTTTGCCTTGCGGATGGCTTTACGTCTGCCGATAGTCGTTTCGGGGCGCACCGATGACGGCGCGGCGTGGTCTGAACCAACGGAAACCGACGATATTTCAACGACCGGAACACTTTTTCACCTGAATCAAAAAGTTTCGAGCGGCGAAACGCTCTATCTGCGTTCGCACCGACCGGACGGCGTTCCCGTCGAAGCCAAAGCGCAAGTCGTGCGAATCTCTCCGGCAGTTTATGGCTCGGCGAGAATCGGTGTGCAAATTCTCGAAGCAAAAGATAATTGGCTTCGCCTTTTCGTCGCGTGGGTTGCCGATGATCAGGCAGATGAAGAAAAATAAAATTTTCGTAAATAGAAAATAGTGAATAGTAAATCGAACTAAAAATTTTACTATTCACTATTTTCTATTTACTATTTACTAAATATGAAAAACTACGAAACAATTTCAATCGAACAGAGCGGAAAAGTGGCGGTTTTAACGATAAATCGTCCTGACAAACTTAATGCGTTGGCAAAAAAAGTTCACGCGGAAGGCGTTGATGCGCTGGAAAATTTCAGAAAAGACGATTCGGTGCGCGTTGTCGTGATTACAGGCGCGGGCGAAAAAGCGTTTGTTGCCGGCGCGGACATCAGCGAATTTGCGGAACAAACGCCCGTAACGCAACGAAATTTATTTTACGAAAAAACGCTTTTCAATTCGATTGATATGTTTCCAAAGCCTGTGATTGCAATGATTAACGGATTTTGTCTCGGCGGTGGAAATGAATTGGCGTTGGCTTGCGACATTCGCACAGCAAGCGAAAATGCACGTTTTTCGCAACCCGAAATAAACTTGGGGATTATGTGTGGCGGCGGCGGAACGCAAAGATTAGCCAGATTAATCGGCGAAGGTCGCGCAATGGAAATGGTTTTGACAGGTGATATGATTGATGCGCCGACGGCTTTAAAATTCGGACTTGTAAATCACGTTTTTCCGCTTGCCGAACTTGAAACGGAAACAATGAAACTCGCCGAAAAAATCGCCGAAAAAGCTCCGATTGCTCTGCAATTATCAAAAGAAGCCGTCAAATTTGCCTCGCGCTCAAACCTCGATGAAGGCTTGCGCCGCGAAGTTGATTTGTTCGCGCTCTGCTTCTCAACCGAAGACAAAACCGAAGGCGTTGCCGCATTTTTGGAAAAACGCAAACCTAATTTTCAAGGTAAATAATTTCAACCGCGAAACACGCGAAACACGCTAAAAAAAACCTTAAAAATTTTAGCGTATTTCGCGTGTTTCGCGGTTAAATCTCTTTATTTTTCGCTTTCTAAAATTTCTTTCGCCTTCAATAATTCCGCCCTTTGTGCTTCGGAGATTGTCGGATATTTTAAGTTTAACGATTCCAATTTTTTGACGATAATTTCGGAAACTGCCGTGCGCGTGAACCATTTTTTGTCTGCCGGAACGACATACCACGGCGAGTTTTTTGTCGAAGTTGCCGAAATTGCTTCTTCGTAACATTTCATATAATCGTCCCAAAAAGCGCGTTCTTTTGCGTCTCCGGCGGAAAATTTCCAGTTTTTTTCCGGCTCGTCAATGCGTGCGAGAAAGCGTTTTTTTTGTTCGTCTTTGGAAACATTCAAGAAAAATTTGATAACGTGAATGCCGTTTTCAGATAAATAATCTTCGTAATTTTTAATCTGCGTGAAGCGTTTTTTCCAGATATTTTTGTCTTTAGTTACATTTTCGGGCAAAAGCTGAGATTGCAAAATCGCTTCGTGAACGCGCACGACCAAAACTTCTTCGTAATATGAACGATTAAAAATCCCAAGCCTGCCGCGTTCGGGCGCAGATTTCGCGCAACGCCAGAGATAATCGTGGTCTAATTCTTCCGTCGAAGGTTGTTTGAACGAAAAAACCTGAACGCCTTGTGGATTCAAACCGCTCATAACGTGCTTTATCGCGCCGTCTTTGCCTGCCGCGTCCATCGCTTGAAAAACTATCAAAAGCGCGTGTTTATTGTCGGCATAAAGAACGTCTTGCAGAGCGGCGAGCTTTTCGATATTTTTTTGCAAATCGGCTTCAGCAGCTTTTTTATCTTTATAATCGCCTGTAAAGTCCGTCTTGTGGTTTTTAAGATTCAGCTTTGCGCCTTCGGGCGCGAGAAATTTTTCGGTATTCATAATAGATGTTCCGATAAAGTTAAAAAGTAGTAAAGCTACGCCTGTTCTTTGAAAATCTAGTTCACGAGGTCTGCAAACTGAATGAGACCTACGACAACTGAAACGACGCTTGGGAAAATCCCTTGTGTTAACCTAAATTC
>JANNYB010000208.1:0-25548 GCA_031409875.1 Acidobacteriota bacterium
GGTGATTGTTGCTCGCCTTCAGCGAGCGGGCATTTACCGCAAGCTACCTAGCGATTCTCGCTAGGCTATAATGTCAGTCGCTTTCAGCGACAAAACTCGAAGATTTCAGGTGTTTCTAACTTGTGTAGATACTAATGCTTTAGCTTGTTGCTGAAACTCGGCTTGAATTTAGCTAAACGCTGTCAACAAGCTAAAGCGTGTTGGACTTTTATCGCAGACTCATCAATCGGAAAGCATATTAACTAAAAAAACAAAGAGGAAAATAACTATGAAAAAACACAGCCTTTTGGCATTAACGATACTGATTTTAACTTTCTTCTTCCACAACACAAAAAATGTTTCAGCCGTTGAACTATTAACCAACGGCGGCTTTGAAACGGCAGGTTTTGCACCTTGGGTATCTGCATATTCAGGCTGCACCGATAATGGAATCAGTTATGGTCCTGCACAAAACGCCACCACTTTTAGTCCCGGATTTGGCGGGACAACCTTACCGTTTGCGGGAACAAGAGCTTTATTTCACGGTTTTACGTGCGGACCTTTATTAGCGCCGGGGGCTTATTATCCGGGTTTCGCCGGCTATACAATTTACCAAGACGTTACAGTTCCGGCGGCAACGATGGTAACATTACAGTTTAGCGAAAGACTCTATTCGGATCTCAATTTGTATGCTGCTCCTGATTATCGTAGTGCCAGACCGCAGGTTTATCGGGTAGAAATCCGCAATACCTCAAACGTAGTTTTGGCGACACCGTTCACAGTTACCGCCCCTGCAAATACCACTACCAATATTCCGTGGACAAGTCATTCATTTAACTTAGGAAACACCTACGCCGGACAAACAATCAGGCTTGCATTTGTTTGGCAAATTGCAACAGGTTTAGCCGGACCCGGAAATGTCGGGTTAGATGCCGTCAGCCTTAACGCGCTTCCGGTTCTCGCGGCGGAAGTTTCCGTCGGCGGACGCATCACGGCGGCAAACGGACAAAACATTCGCAATGTTGTTATTTCATTGACCGAATCAAACGGACAAACGCGCACCACGCGGACAAACGCTTTCGGCTATTACAATTTCGACGGAATCGAAGTCGGACAAAACGTAACGCTGACGGTAAATTCAAAACGCTACACTTTTGCTAACCCAACGCAAGTTATTAGTGTGAACGAAAATGTTGCCGGTGTTGATTTTACGGCGATTGAATAAATTGAATAATCTGAAAAAAAGAATCTTTCCATTGCGCTGTTTCCAGACAGCGGTGAGCGGAGCGCATTTTTGCCTCCGCTCGATTTTTTTTGAACTTATACCGTTTCTCTTTAGAAAGTGTGCAATATGAATTTTACCGAAAAAGTCCGACACGCTTTAGCTTGTCGTTCGATGTTTAGCAAAATTCAAGTTAAGCGGCTCAACTTGGCTATTGCCTATTTTCTATTGGGAAAGCGTATTAATTGTTTGCTTTTTTGCGGAAATTTGACCTATACCAAACAGGAATTGGTTTGCGAAAATATTTGATTAAAAAGTCCAACACGCTTTAGCCAAGTTGAATCGCCTAACCTTCATTCTTGCTAAACTTGAAGCGACAAGCTAAAGCGTGTCGGACTTTTTCCGGCTAACTATTTTTCGCTATTCATTTTCTTTTGGGTATGTTTATCATCCTTCACATCGAAAAAAAATCTAAAAAACCGAAAAAAAATTTCGCCGCGTGAAATTTCCGACGAAATTTTGACACTTTAAATTGTAATTGCAAAAAAATTCTCCCGAATTTAACGGCTTGTCCCGATTGTTTCGAAAATCCCGCACGAAAACAATCTCGGACAACCGAAAAAAACTATATGAAAAAATATACCCCTATGTTAATTTCGTTCTTTCAAACTATCGTTTTCAACTCCCGTTGCAACCGACAAACATCAATCGCGCCCGCCAATCTGCGGCTGATGATTTTTTTATGCGGATTATTTTTACTTCTCGCATCGCAAATCTCAATTTCGGCACAAAGCTATACGACTAATGTTTTTCAATCTGATCGAGGTTCGCATCAGCAAATTAACAGTTCGGGCAGTTCTTCTACAAATAACATTCAATTTGTCGGGACTGAAGAATTTTCCTGCACACTTTGTGGGATTGATTATTACCGTGAGCGCAATTTTTTCCCTTTCAATTTGGGCGAGTTAAGCGCAAACGAAACTGTTTCCAATGATTATTCCCGCCTTCAAAATACGGAAAATACCAACACCACAAACACTTCCACGGCTTTGATGGCTCCGACCTCTGAACTTCTTGTCAACGGCGGTTTTGAAAGCGGAACACTTGCAGGTTGGACAGGTGCATATTCAGGTTGCACTGATAATGGATCAAGTTATGGTCCAGCAAATGCCGGCACAAGTTTTAGTCCCGGATTTGGTGGAGTTACCCTTCCTTTTGCAGGAACAAGAGCCTTATTTCACGGCTGGGCGTGTGGACCTCAATTAGCCACAGGAGTTTATTATAATCCTGTTGGCGGCTACACAATTTATCAAGATGTTACAGTTCCGGCGGCAACTTCGCTTACATTACAGTTTAGCGAAAGACTTTTCTCGCAACTTAATTTTTATGCCGCCCCCGATTGGCGTAGTGCAAGACCGCAAGATTATCGGGTAGAAATCCGCAATACTTCTAACGTAGTTTTGGCTACACCATTCACAGTTAACGCACCTGCTAATGCCACAACCAATATTGGTTGGACAAGTCATACAATTCCTTTGGGAGCAACCTACGCCGGACAAACCATCAGGCTCGCGTTTGTTTGGACAATTCCCACAGGTTTAGCCGGACCGGGCAATGTCGGATTAGATGCAGTCAGCCTTGATGCGATTCCGATTGCCGTTGAAAATTTGAGCATCAGCGATGCGGCGGTCAGCGAACCGGCGGCGGGAAATGTTACCGAAACATTTTTAGTTTCACGCAGCCTTCCATCAAATCAAACCGTTACAGTTGATTACGCGACGGCGAACGGAACAGCAATTGCCGGACAAGATTACACGGCAACAAGTGGAACTCTAACATTTGCGCCGGGCGAAGCAACGAAAGTAATTAACGTCATCGTCAATAGCGACGCGCTGACGGAAGTGGCGGAAACTTTCACGGTTAATCTTTCAAACGCCGTCAATGCGCCGATTTCCGACGCGCAAGGCATCGGCACGATTCGCCCGACTTTGAGCTATAACGGCAGAATTACGTTTCAATCGAACCGCGACGGTAATTTTGAAGTTTATTCGATGATGAGCAATGGCAGTAATCAAACGCGCTTGACCAACAGCGCGGGGACAGATTCCAGTCCATCATATTCGCCTGACGGCACAAAGATTATTTTCGACTCCGCCCGCGACGGCGATTACGACATTTTCGTAATGAACGCCGACGGCACGGGGCAAACTGCTTTGACAAACAACGCCTTTGCTGATATTTATCCGTCTTTTTCGCCCGACGGAACAAAGATTTTGTTTGCCAGCAATCGAGACGGAAATATGGAACTTTACAAAGCCGACGCGGACGGCACAAATGTCGTTCGTTTGATCAATAATGCGGCGGACGAAGGTTATGGAACTTGGTCGCCCGACGGCGGCAGTATCGCTTTTCAGACGAACCGCGACGGCAATTATGAAATTTACACGATGGATACAAACGGCGGTTCTCTGCAACGGGTAACGACTAACGCCGCCGGCGATTTCACGCCGTCTTGGTCGCCCGACGGAAATCTAATCGCTTTTGAAAGCAGCCGCGACGGTAATTATGAAATTTACACCACCAATCGCACCGGAACGACTCAAACGCGCCTGACAAACAATACAACCAGCGACAGCCAAGCGGTTTTCTCGCCCGACGGCACAAAAATCTCTTTCCACACCTTCAACGGAAATTATGACATCTTCACGATGAATCCCGACGGCACAAACATCACGCGCTTAACAATGAGTAACGCCGACAATTATTACGCCACTTGGCAACGCGTCGCGGCAAGCAGCGGCACATTACAGTTTCAGTTTGTCAATTCATCTTCAAACGAATCTGCTACGACAAGAACGGTTGACGTAACGCGCACAGGCGGCAGCGACGGCACAGTTGCGATCAATTACGCCACCGCTGATGACACGGCGATTGCCGGCAGCGATTACACGGCAAAAAGTGGAACTCTGGTTTTCAATCAAGGCGAGACGACGAAACAAATCAGCATTACGATCCTCAATGACAGCATTTATGAATTGCAGGAATCGTTCGCGCTCAATCTGAGCAGTCCGACCGGCGGCGCGACACTCGGCACACCGTCAACGCACACTTTATTTGTGTCCGACGATGATTCGCCACCACAACTTGCAATCAATAACGTAACCGTCAACGAACCTTTGAGCGGCACGGCAACGGCGAATTTTACCGTTACTTTGACCGGCGCAACTACTGCTACGGCAACAGTTAATTACGCAACCGCCGATAATACGGCAACAACTAGCGGCGATTATGTAGCAACAAGCGGAACGCTGACTTTTACCGTCGGCGAGACGAGCAAAAACATTGCCATTACAATCAACAGCGACAATATCACCGAAGCCTTAGAAACTTTTAGAATTAATCTTTCAGGTGCAACAAACGCCACTTACCTCAACACTTTCGGCGTAGGAACAATTCGGCAACAATACGGCAACGGCAAGATTGCGTTTAATTCAAACCGCGACGGAAATCTGGAAATTTATTCGATGAACGCCGATGGCAGCGGACAAACGCGCCTCACTAATAATGCGGCAACGGATGAATTGCCTGTTTGGTCGCCTGATGGCAACAAAATTACGTTTGCCAGTCCGCGCGGCGCGAGTTGGGACGTTTTTATCATGAATGCAGACGGCAGCAACCAAATAGATTTAACAAATAATCATCCCGTCATTGAGAATTATCCGGCAATGTCGCCCGATGGCACAAAGATTACTTACACGGCTGACTTGGGCGGCGGTAACAATGAAGTTTATGTGATGAATAGCGATGGTAGCGGACAAACCAATATCTCAAGCAATGCGGCAAGTGATTATGAATCTAAATGGTCGCCGGATGGTAGCAAACTTGTCTTCGCCAGCAACCGCGACGGCAATTATGAAGTCTATTCGATGAATGCCAATGGTAGCGGACAAACACGCCTGACCAATACTTCAGCACCTGAAGATTTCCCGTCGTGGTCGCCGGACGGCAGTAAAATTGCGTTTTCCAGTAATCGTGACGGCAACGCTGAAATTTATGTGATGAATGCTGATGGTAGCGGACAAACGCGCTTGACCAATAATAGTTCGCTTGATTATGTGCCGATGTGGTCGCCGGACGGAACGAAATTAACCTTTTCATCGCAACGCGACGGCAATCTTCAAGTTTATATAATGAACCCCGACGGCTCGAACCAAACACGCCTGACGAACAATGCGGGGAATGATTATTTGTCCTCGTGGCAACCTGTCGCTCTCGCGCCTTCTAATGTTCAGTTTTCGAGCGCGACTTACGCGGTCGCCGAAAATGTAACAACGACGACAATTACCGTTACGCGGACAAATGGCAATGGTGCAGGTTCGATTGATTACGCAACTTCAAACGGTTCGGCAACTGCCGGACAAGATTATGCGGCGACAAACGGAACGCTGAATTTTGCGGTGGGCGAAACGAGTAAGACTTTTACGGTTTCAATCACCGACGATGCGCTTGTCGAAGGCGACGAAACTATAAATCTCGCGCTTACGAATCCGGTTAATATTTTGCTCGGAACGCCAAACACGGCAGTTTTGACGATTACCGACAACGAACCGCCGATTAATTTGACGATTAACGACGTAACCGTTACCGAACCGTTCAGCGGCACAATCGCGGCAACTTTTACCGTAACTTTATCGCCTGCGTCCGCAAGCACCGTAACCGTAAATTACGCAACCGCCGACAACACGGCAACGAATCCGGCAGATTACGCCACAAACAACGGAACGCTTAACTTTACCGCCGGACAAACTTCAAAAACCGTTACGGTCAATGTCAACGCTGACAGTTTGGCGGAATCAACCGAAACCTTTTTCGTCAATCTCTCCGGCGCAAGCGGCGCAATCATCACCGACGCACAAGGCATCGGCACAATCCAAAATCTCTCCGGCACACTTCGCGCTTGGGGTTTTAACGGCAACGGACAGCTTGGAATTGGTAATAATGTATCGCAATCCTTGCCCGTCTCTTTGTCAAATGTTGGCGACATTATCCAAATTGACGGAAATTCTCATACTTTAGCACTTAGATCCGATGGCACAGTTTTATCGTGGGGCTACAATGGTAACGGACAACTCGGAAACGGAAATACGACTACTTCCAACACGCCGGGCGCGGTCAATGTGTTGACCAATGTTATCGCCATCAGCGCAGGAGCCGGTCATTCATTAGCACTCAAAGCCGACGGCACAGTTTGGGCTTGGGGAAACAATTCCAACGGCGCAACTGGACTCGGCACTTTCGCCGGGAATACTACTAACCCAACGCAAATCAGCGGATTAACAGGAATAACTGCAATTGAAGCCGGATTACGTCATAGTATGGCTTTAAAATCAGATGGCACAGTTTGGACTTGGGGACTTAATGACAATGGTCAGCTCGGTTCGGCGGGCGGAAATTCAAATATTCCGCTTCAAGTTTCAGGTTTGACAAATACGATTGCTATTGGAGCAAGCATAAATAGTGTGGCTCTTAAAAATGACGGCACAGTTCGCGTTTGGGGAGATAACACTTACGGACAATTCGGTAATAATACGACCTCCGCAGGTGGAACTACCCCAACCCAATCAACAATTACAGGTGTAACTCAAATCACCGTTGGTATTTTACATATCGTTGCGCTGAAATCCGATGGCACGGTTTGGGCTTGGGGATTCGGCAATAATGGCGAAATGGGTAATGGTTCAACTACTATCACAAATGCGCTTCCGGTTCAGGCAAGCATACCAGATGTAACTGATATTAAAGCCTTTGTAACCTACGGCGCATTTGCCCGAAAGAAAAACGGTTCGATTTGGGCTTGGGGATATAATGCTGAAGGTCAAATGGGTAATGGCACAATTACGCCGCAACCTTACGCTGTTGCAACTCCCGTGCAATCAAGCGTCGGGACAAGTAACGCTATTTTCGGCGCCGGACAGTCGGGCGGTTTTGTTTCAAATCCGATTGTTACTACGCCAATCGGCGCGAATGTCAAGACGAATCTCGGCGACGCGGCTTTGACTTTTTCTAATGTTACCGGCGCGGGAAATACGACGATTACGGCGATTGATGCGGCAACGACCGGACTCAATGCCGGAAGTTATACGCTCAAAACGGATGTTCAAGGCTACAATCTGCAAACTAACGCGACTTTCACGGGAAATATCGAAGTTTGTTTGAAAGTTCCGATGGTTTATAGTCAGGCTTCGTTTTTTGCCTTGCGGCTTTTGCACGGCGAAGGCGGAAATCTGATTGACCGCACTTCGACCACAAATTACGCAAAACGCGAAGTCTGCGGCATCGTTACAAGTCTTTCGCCATTCGTTCTCGGACTTGCGCCGACTGCCGCTTCGGTTTCAGTCAGCGGTCGCGTAACTGCGGCAAACGGCAACGGCATCCGCAATATTGTCGTTTCATTGATTGATTCAAACGGTCAAACGCGCACGACAAAAACAACCTCATTCGGCTATTACAATTTCGATGAAGTTCCGCTCGGCACAGCCGTTATCGCCGTTTCGTCAAAACGCTTTACCTTTGCCGATCCGACTAAGATTTTAAGTCTAACGGACAACTTGAGCGATGTTGATTTCACGGCGATTGAATAAGTTAAAAGTGAAAAGGTTGATTGCTTAAAAACAATCAACCTTTTTTATTTTGAAAAAAAATGAGACTTTTTTTGGGCGTTTGGGGCGTTATTTTGGAGATGCCTTTATTTAAGCAAAACATTCAAATTTTCGATGGAAATAATTCAAAAAAAACCTCGGTCTGAAAAAATTTTAAGATTGCGTGTAATTTCCGGCAAAAATTCGACACTTAAAAATAGAAGAAATAAATTGCAGAAGAACGCGGTCATTATTGACTGCGACAAACTTCAGTTTGTCTGACTTCTAATACCATTTTCGGTTAGAAAATATGCATTAGTGCGAATCAAGCGTGTCAGAACGGGGAGCGGTAGCGACTCGCTCAAACTTCGCCCACTCACTACCGTTCGGGGTTCTGAGATTGCACACTTTCTAACTGGAAACGGTATAACTCCACAGGGAAAAATAAATGCTCTTGGCTCCCGCTTAATTGGTTTGATAGAACAATTTGAGGATAAAAAATGAAAAAATTCACATTGATATTATTTATGATGCTTGCCGCTTTGAGTTTTCAAGCGGCGGCGCAAAATTTAGGATTGGACAGCGGATTTAACGGTAGCGTAACGGATGCACCGCCGCAAAACTATACTTCGGCAGTTCAGTCTGACGGGAAAATTCTGGTCGGCGGGTTTTACGATTTCGTGAACGGCTTTCAAACGCAAGGTATTTCGCGGCTCAATGCCGATGGCACACGCGATACGTCTTTTAATGCGGGCGGCAGCGGTTTGAGAGGCAATGTGCTGGACATCGCCGTTCTCAGCGGCGGGAAAATTTTAATCGGCGGCTCGTTTGGCAGTTATAACGGCGCATCGGTCGGAAGTTTGGCGCGGCTCAATTCGGACGGCACGCTCGACACGACATTTAACGTCGGCGGCAGCGGCGTTGGCGGCGGGCGCGTTACTTGGCTGGCAGTTCAGCCGGACGGTAAAGTTCTCGTTGCCGGACAAGGCGTTACCGGATACAACGGCAACGTGAGCAACGGCGTGTTCCGCATTAACACCGACGGTTCATTTGACAGCAGTTTTGTTTCAGGTTTTGCGACTTCGCCGAGCCTCGAACAAATCGAGTTATTGCCCGACGGCAAAGCGATTATCGGCGGTTTTTTTAGCGCATATAGCGGCAACACGGTGAACAGCATTGTCCGCGTCAATCCGAATGGTTCATTCGACAACACATTTTCCACGAGTCTGACTAATTCCTCTGTCGTCGGTTTTGATTTACAGCCGGACGGCAAAATCGTTATCGGCGGTTCTCTCGAAATCGGAGTTTCCATTAACGCAATCGCGCGGCTTAATGCAAACGGTTCGATTGACAACAGTTTCGCCTCGCCGTTGACGGACGGTGCCAGCGGCTTTGATTCAGTAAAGGTTCAGCCGGACGGCAAAATTCTGGCGGCAGGCGTAGCTATCATCTCCGGTCAAAATTACTCGCTCGTGAGATTTAACAGCGACGGCACTTTGGACAACTCGCTGCTTAATGTTTCGGATTCTTACGGCTATAATGTTCGTCTGCAAGCGGACGGCAAAATTTTGCTTGCCGGATTATTTACGAGATTCGCAGTCGGCGGCGAACACAACGGTTTCGCGCGATTTAATGCCAACGGCACGATTGACAACAGTTTCGCGCCTCAATTTACAAGATATGGTTCGGTCAAAGCCATCGCCCGCCAAGCCGACGGCAAAACCATTGTCGGCGGAACATTTCAACGCGCCAACGGAAGTGCGAGCTATAATATCGCCCGTTTCAATACCAACGGAACAGTTGACAACACATTTGCAACCGGCACGGGAACAACTCCAGATAGGTCGGGTGGTTCAAATGAGGTGAACGCATTAGCAATTCAACCGGACGGTAAGATTTTGGTCGGCGGCAGATTCGGCACATTCAACGGCTCGACGCAAAGAGTTCTCGTCAGATTAAACCCGAACGGCTCGGTTGATACTTCATTTAATTTATCGGGTGATGTAAATCTCGATTTTATTCCGGTTGTCGAAGATGTTTTGGTTTTGCCCGACGGTAAAATTATGGTCGGCGGTGGTTTGCGTAAAATTGTAACAGGTCAAAACAGAGGATTGCTTCGGTTAAATTCAAACGGCAGCGTTGACGAAACCTTTAATTCCGCCGGCATCGGCGCAAACAGTTTGGTTTGGCGAGTTCTTCGGCAGACGGACGGAAAATATATCATTGTCGGACAATTTT
This sequence comes from Acidobacteriota bacterium, assembly GCA_031409875.1. Taxonomy (GTDB): domain Bacteria; phylum Acidobacteriota; class Blastocatellia; order Pyrinomonadales; family Pyrinomonadaceae; genus CALMEH01. The sequence continues at coordinate 10,078 of JANNYB010000208.1, forward strand.
CAACCTACAACGGCACGAGTCGCCCGCGAATTGCTCGCATCAATACGGACGGAACGCTCGATACAACCTTTACCGTCGGCACTGGCGCAAACTCGACAATAAATGATGCCGCGCTTCAAACGGACGGAAAAATTATCATCGGCGGCGCGTTCACGACTTACAACGGCACGGCTCGCAATCGGATTGCGCGGCTTAACGCCGACGGCTCGCTCGATACTTCGTTTAATGTCGGAACAGGCGTGAATAGCACGGTTAATGCTTTGGCAATTCAGCCGGACGGCAAAGTTTTAATCGGCGGGTTATTTAGTGATGTTGGCGGCACACTTCGCAATCGTTTGGCAAGATTGAACTCAGACGGCAGCTTGGACGCTTCGCTTGTTTCGGGCTTTGATGTGTTGGGATTTGTCAATGCAATGTTGCTTCAGCCGGACGGAAAATTAGTTATCGGCGGAGAATTTACAAATTATAACGGTGTAGCCCGAAACAATTTAGTTCGTTTAACGACAAAACCTTCCCCGTTCGATTTTGACGGCGACGGCAAAACTGATCTCGGCATTTTCCGTCCCGCGCCGGGCGAATGGTGGATTAATCGTTCGTCAAACGGAACTACTTTTGCCACGCAATTCGGCGCAACTTCAGACAAAATTGTTCCCGCCGATTACACGGGCGACGGCAAAACCGATGTTGCTATATTTCGTCCTTCTTCGGGACAATGGTTTGTTTTGAGAAGCGAAGATTTATCGTTTTACGCGCTTCCTTTCGGCACTTCGGGCGATGTTCCCGTGCCGGCTGATTATGACGGCGACGGCAAAGCTGATGTCGCGGTTTTTCGTCCGTCAAGTTTGACTTGGTTCATCAATAAATCGAGCGGCGGCACGGACATTATCGGCTTCGGTGCAAGCGGTGATTTGCCCGTTGTCGGAGATTACGACGGCGACGGCAAGGCTGATATTGCGATTTTCCGACCAAACGGCGGAATCGGTGCAGAATGGTGGATTCGTCGAAGTTCAAACGGAAGCGTTTTCGCTACGCAATTCGGCGCACCGACGGACAAACCTGTGGCGGGCGATTACACCGGCGACGGTAAAATTGACATTGCCATTTGGCGACCGTCAAACGGAAATTGGTTTATTTTGCGTTCGGAAGATTTCTCGTTTTATGCGTTTCCGTTCGGAGCTTCGGGCGATATTCCCGTTTCGGGCGATTACGACGGCGACGGCAAATTTGATGCAGGCGTTTTCCGTCCGTCAAGTTCGACGTGGTTTATTCAAAGGTCAACGGCAGGAACGCTGATCCAAGCCTTCGGAATCGCCGGAGATTTGCCTCTGCCAAGTGCTTTCTTGCCTTAAAAAAGCAAATTTGTTTTTCTCTGTAAAAACGAAAGGACAGGTTTTATGCCTGTCCTTTTTTTATGATTTCTTGGTTCGTTTCGGTTTCGGTTTGACGGTTTTGCCGCGAGTGCGGACGAGATATTTGAGTTCGGTCATAAATTCGGAAACGTCTTCAAATTCTAAATATACGGAAGCGAAGCGAACATAAGCGACTTTATCGAGTGCTTTGAGGCGTTTCATAATTATTTTGCCAATGTCCGGCGAGGAAAATTCGCGGTCGGGCGTGTCTTGGACGGCTTTTTCGACATCGTCCACGATTGATTCGAGTTGCGCGGCGGAAATCGGGCGTTTTTCGCAAGCGCGAATCAAACCGCTCAAGATTTTGTTGCGGTCAAAACTTTCGCGTTTGCCGTCTTTTTTGACAACCATATACGGAATTTCGTCAATTCGTTCGTAAGACGTAAAACGGCGACCGCAAGCCAAACATTCGCGCCGCCGACGAATCGAATTGCCGTCCTTTGATTCACGCGAATCTACGACTTTATCTTCCAAAAATGCACAAAATGGACACTTCATATTTTAGTTGTAAGTGGTGAACGGTAAGTGGTAAGTTCTTAATCTAGTTTGTCGAGTGAATAGCTTCTGCCTTTTCACTTTCCACTTTCCACTTTCCTCTTTCCACTTTTTTATCTCTTTCGTGATCAACTTCATCTGCCGCGTGTTCGCTTGAAAGCAATTCGCGGAATTGTTTGACGGAGATGTCGCCGTGAAAAAGGTAATAAAACCCGAAAAGCAACGCCGGCGCGAAATAAACCAAGTGCATCACGATTGAAACTGCCGCCGCATCTTTCGGCGCAACATTTAAGATTATCAAACCGCTTGCCGTTACCGCGTGAAATCCGCCGGCAGCACCGCCCGGAGTCGGAATCAGCGAACCAATTGCGGCAAATCCCATAATAAAAAGCGCATCGAAAAGCGTCAGACGCACGGGCAAATCGAATGCTTCCATCACTAACCACGTCGGAACGGCGATTGAAAGCCAAAGCATTGTCGTCCAAAAAGCAACCGAAACAATGTCGCGCCAGCTTTTCAAAATCTGAAGCGCAGAAGCAAGTTGGCGCATCAAACTGAGAATAATTCGCCCGATACGACGCGGAAAAAATGATTTGCCCGTAATCTTTTCTCCCAAGCCGATAAAATAATCTGCATATCGCTGATAAATAAACAACCCGATAAAACTTACGACCGATGCCGCAAGCATTGCGTAGCCGATTAATCTGATGTAAGCAAATTCGCCTTCGCGTCCCGGCGGAATATTAAACCAAATCAGATTTACCGCAAAAAAGCAGATAACCGCCGCCAAATCAAAAACCCGCTCAAGAAGCAAAGTAACCAACGCGGCTGACGGACGAACCTTTTTATCGAGCATCGGAAGCCACATCGGGCGCACCATTTCGCCCATTCTGCCGACAAAGAAAACCGCCGTAAAGCCGACGGCTGTCGTCGCAAAAACTTCTTTCAGATTCGTTTGAACAATCGGCGCAAGCAGAACTTGCCAGCGTTTTGCCCGCAACAAATAACCTAAACAAATAATCGCAATCGCCGCCAGAACATACAGCGGATTCGCTTTAAGCAAACTGCCGCTGACTTCTTCCCACGAAAGATTCTGCCTCTGCCAAAAAAACCAAAATAGAAAGATGGCGAATAAAAAAAGTAATATGAATTTAATGGATTTTCGCAAATTGCTGTCTAACCCCGAAATATTATTAAAATTTGAAATTATAAAAGCTCGCATATTCCACAGTGCGCGGGAAATATGCGATAAATACAAAACATTACAGTATTTTTACGAAAAACATAAGTCCGACACACAATTTTTAGATTAAAAATATCTCTGAGGCACAACAAAATTATCAGCTATTCGCTATTCGCTATCAGTTATTCCGAAGAAAATACAAAATGCTTCGGAATAACTGATAGCGAATAGCGAATAGCTGATAGCCTGAAATTCGTCCGTCTTTTTTACGGTTCAGCCGTGAAATTCAAATCGGTAATTTCTTCCGTTACCGAAACGATTTGCGATGCAAACTGAAAGCGTTTTGACATTACGGAAACCGTGTAAGTTTCGCCGACTTCGACGTTTTCAAAATTGAAATAACCGAATGTGCTTGTCTTTACCGTGCGCGAAACGCCTTGCATATCGGTCAAAACAACGATTGCATTTCGCAAACCTTTGTCGCCGACCGAAACGCGACCGCCGACTGAAACGCTTGCCGCCAAAGGAATCAACGCTTCAAACGCGCCTTTATCAACTGTCGTGTCCATAATTCTTTGATAAATGCCGCCGCGTGCGTCCGTCGTTAAAATTGAATTATCGAACGGATTCACCGCGTTTGAATTGATTCCCGAATTTAATGCCGAACTGTTTGCCGACAATAAATGCGTCGGAACATTTCCGCCGTTATCCGCAAGCGCGGCGAGCAACGGATCAGAATTTACCGCGTCATTCGTTTGTGCAAATGTTCCCGCCGGAAAACCGTTTGTGTTCTGAACTAGATTTCCGCCGACTGATGTGATTGCGCCGGAACTTAGTTCGATGTCGGGCGAAATCAGAGCAATATTGTTTGACACGATTGAATTGCCGATGTTGAGCGTTCCGCTTGAAAAGATTCCGCCGCCTGTGCCGCCGCTCGTGCGGTTGAAAGCGATGGTTGAGTTGCGGATATTCGCCGTTCCGGTAACATAAATCGCACCGATTCCCGTGCCGCCGTCTGCGTCCAAATTGTTGCTGACGGTCGTGTTTGCCATATTCAACGTGCCGCTCACGCTCAAGGCGAGTCCGGTGTTTGCCGAATTGTTGTTAATTGTCGTGTTTGTGATGCGATGCGTTCCGCCGCTCAGATGTGCCGCGCCGTAAGCCGTCGCAAAATTGTTTCTGACAATCACGCTGTCGAGCGTCAGATTGCTGTTATTTTCCGCCAAAACCGCGCCGCCGAAACCTCCTCCGTTTGCATGACCGTTTGCCAGCGACAATCTCGAAATATTCACAGTTGCGTTATTCAGGCGGAAAATACGGTTTGTATTTTCGCCCGAAATGATTCGGTAATTGGAATCAGCATTTGAATTTACCAGTCCGACGATGTTGACGTTTTGATTTTGGATAACAATCTCGCTTCCGCCGAGCGGAATTATCCCGAAAGCATTATGGGCAAAAGTTATCGTGTCCGTCCCGAAATTCAAGCCGGCTTGATAGACGGCTTCACGAAGCGAACAATCAAGATCGCAAACCAAATCGTTGCTGTTCGCGTTTTTCGTAACAATCAGCGAATGACCGCCCGTCTGGTCTTCAAACGCGCCGATGTCAACGGTCGTGTCGGCAATGCGCGGAAAACCTGTGCCGCGTGTGTCGTTTGTCAGCGGCGCATTCGTCAAAGGGTCAACGGCATTTGCGTTCAAACCGCCGTTTCGCGCCGGACTTCCGGCTTGCAACGGATGCGATTCAACCGGAAATCCGCCTTGACCGGAATTAGTCGGCGCAAGCAAAGGATTAACGCCCGTGATGTCGTTCGGCTGTGTAAAAGTTCCGACAGGTGTGCCGTCCGTGTCGCCGATTAAATTTCCGCCAACCGAGATAACGATGCCGAAATTGACAGAGAGAATGTCTTGTGCATTACCCGGTGCCGAGTTCTGCGCGACAATTGTATTGCCCAAATTCAAAATTCCGCCTGCGATATTATAAATTCCGCCTCCGTCAACCTCAGCCGCATTATTAGCAATCGTTGAGTTACGAATTGTCAAATTTCCGCTGTTGCAAATCGCGCCTGAACCCTGTAAATCGCCGCCGGGATCGAAGTTGCCGGTCAGTGTAACATTCGCCATAAAAAGATTGGCATCGGAATCTTGATTGTAGATTGCCCCACAGGTTGATGCGGAATTGGTAGTAAATGAACTGTTTGTAAAATGATGAGTTCCCCTTCGCACAACAACTGCGCCGACAACTGCCGTGTTAAAGCGAACCCACACGCGGTTCAGCGACAAAGAAGCGTTTTGTTTGGCATTAATCGCGCTTCCTCTGCCCGTATCGTAAGTGCTTGTGGCGGAGTTACCGGATTGAAGTGTCGCGTTTCGCAAATCCAACGACGCGCCCGCTTCAATCAAAAAAATGCGGCTCAGATTTTCGCCCGTAATAAATGCGACGCTTGGACTGAGTTTTCCGTCAATCGTAATGCGTCTAGTGATAACGATTTCCGAACCGCCGAGCGTGAATTGCTGCCCGAAAAGAATTTGATCGAAAACTACTGTGTCGCCCGAATCCGCGTTGAAAACAGCTTCGCGCAAACTGCAATCCGCGTCGCAAACATTGTCGTTGCTGTTCGTGAATTTTGTAACCGTCCAAGTCGCCGCGTTCGCCGTTGCCGCGCCGATAATAAAAAATGTAATTAAACCGATAATAAATGCCTGTATGTTTTTCATAATAATTTCTCCTTTTTTAACGCGCCGTTTTTGCGCCTTCAATTACTACTGCGTTTGAGTTCGTCAAAAACTGGCATTCGCGGAAAATTATTTTTCTGCATAAAAAACGCCCGCCATTTCTGACGGACTTTTTCTTAATGATATTTGGTTAGTTATCAAAAATTCGAGGCGACACCGGCGTTAAACGCTTCGATTATATTTAAGGTCAAAAGTCCCGAACCGCCCGGCTGTCCGCCGTCGTTCAAGATGTCGGAATTAACGATTCCGACGGCGTAATAATCGCCCGGCAATTTTACAATCGTGGCGTGCGCTTTGCTCGTTCCGATTGGATGGTCGCCGCCCATATACGGCGAAGTGTTCCAGCCGAAATTGTTCAAAAGATTGCCGTCGTTCGCGGTCATTGACCAAACCAGACGATTTGCCGCCGCGTCGTCGTTGAACATCAAATCGCGGGTTGATTCGATGACGATTTTATCGCTCGCGGCAAAATTTGCGACATACGCCGCCAATTCGCGCCCCGTAATATACCAGCCGCCCGCCGCGTGGCACGCGCCGTCGCTGGTTTTTGAAGAATATTCGCCGCCTTTTGCCGTTGTCGTCGGCAGATTATACATTTTCGCATAAGCGATATTTTTCTTCGCATATTCGTTCGGCGCGTCGCAGCTCGGCGTAATTCCGGGCGTAATACGGGTGAAAATTGCCGCTCTCATATAATTCTCGAACGCCTCGCCCAGATAACTTTGAATCTTCGGATCGTCGGCAGCAAGTTTTTCGTCGGCGATTTTTTTATTGAGCAAGTTCAAAAACGGCTTGTTATTAACCGCGACGAGCAAATAACCGACGGTCGTGATATTGGCGTTGGCATAATTTCTTTTGCCGTAAGCAAAAGGCTGAGTTAGATCGCTGCTCACGCCTTTTTTCAGATAATCGAAATAAACCTTGATGTTCGGGTCCGGGTCGTTGTGGATAAATCCGCCTTCGTGCTGAAGCAAATCCTTAAATTTAATCTGCTTGATGCTGGCGTGCATATTGTCCTGCCAGATTTTGGGGAAATATTGATAGACGGTTTCGTTTAACCACGAATTCATTCCGCCGCCGATTGAGTTCGGTTTCTGAAATTTTTGCAAAAGTGCCGTGCCGCCGAAAAACTTCGCCGTGCTGCCGATATTGGCGGGCGTGTTGACGGTCATTTTCACATTGCCGTCCGCCACATTTCGCGCCAAACCGTCGGCAATTTCCGAAACGATTTGCCCTTTTTTGAGCAAAATCACTTGATAGCCCATCGCTCTGCCACCAAAATTCTTTTTGATTTCGGCGGCGAACTTTGCTTTGTCGAACTTAAGCGTGTTGTCTTCCAATTTCACTCCGCCTTGCGCCAAAGCGAACGTGGGATTTAGTAACAATCCCAAAAATAATAACGTAACTAAAAATTTTATATTTTTCATAATAATCTCCTCTGAATAAATTCGGCGCATTTTTCGCCGTTCACCAGTTAATGCGTTTGAGTTTGCCGAAAACTGTCATCAGCGACGAAAATATTTTTTATTTCGTGCAAATGTGGTAAGTTTAATGTGAAATTATTTATAAAAAATGGGGGCTGATTCTACACAAGAAGTTACCGGATTGCTGCAGAGATGGAGCGATGGTGATGCTGCTGCGTTTGAAGAATTAACGCCGCTGATTTACGCCGAACTGCACCGCATCGCCAAAAGTTATATGCGCCGCGAACGCGACGGACACACTTTGCAAACTTCCGCGCTCGTCAACGAAGCCTACGTTCGGCTAATTGATTGGAAAACAGCGAAGTGGGAAAATCGCGCTCATTTTTTCGGCGTTTCGGCGCAACTGATGAGAAGAATTTTGGTTGATTTTGCCCGCAAGCGTCCGAAGATTGATAAAAAAATCGTTAATTATGTTTCGCTCGAAGAAGCATTTACCGTAACGGCGGAAAAAGATGCGGATTTAGTTGCATTAGACGAAGCGTTAAACGAATTAGCGACATTTGACGAGCGCAAAGCAAAGGTCGTCGAACTGAAGTTTTTCGGCGGTTTGTCGGTCGAAGAAATTGCCGAAGTTCTGAAAATTTCCGCCGAAACCGTCATGCGCGATTGGAAGAAAGCGAAGATTTGGCTCTATCGTGAATTAAGCGGCGAGGGTTTATAATCGAATTTGGAGGAAATCGAATTTATGCAGACAAATGTGCAGGAATTTTATACGCAAAATGTTTTGCCGATGAATGAACAGGAAAGGCTCAGACTCGCGGCTTTAATTATCGGCGACTTGTCGAACGGGCAAGAATTCAAGGCGATTGATCAAAATCAGTCACGAAAAAAAAGCAGTATCCGCGAGTTATTCGGCAAAGGACGCAGCGGCGACCCGACGGGCGCGGACAATGAAAAGATTGACGTTGATTTAGCCCGCCAATACGGTTCGACACACGAGGATGAAGACTGATGTTTATTGATACTTCAGGATTTTTTTGTTTATACAACGAAGACGAAATTCACCACGAAAAGGCGATTGATTATTACGATCAAGCCCGAATCCGCATTACGACGAGTTATGTTTTAGCCGAATATGTCGCGCTTGCCCTGATTCGCGGTTCTTCGCGTCGTGACGCAATCGAGTTCAGCCGAAATGTTCTTGATGACGATGAAATCGTGGTAATCTGGGTTGATGAAATTTTGCATCGCCGCGCCGTCGAACTTTTACAGCAACGACCGGACAAAAAATACTCTCTGTGCGATGCCGTCAGTTTTTTAATTATGCGCGAACGCGGCATCAGCGAAGCCCTGACGACCGACAAACATTTTGAGCAGGAAAATTTTATCCGCTTGCTCAAACCTTAATCTAAAAATTTTTTTAGTCGTGAACGCCGAACGCTGGAAACAAATTGACGAGATTCTTGATGCCGTTTTGGAAATTCCGAACGAACGGCGTGAAGAATTTTTGTCGAAAAAATGTGGCGATGATGGTGATTTGAAACGTGAAATCGAGAGTTTGCTGAAAGTTCAAAAGAGTGCCGATAAATTTATGGAAAATTCGGCGATGAATTTGATGGCAAAGGAAATCGCGCAGAATGAGGCGGAAATTTCTTCGCCGGTCGGCAAACAACTCGGCACATATACGATTGAAAAACCAATCGGCGCGGGCGGCATGGGCGAGGTTTATCTCGCACACGACGCAAAGTTAAACCGCAAAGTCGCGCTCAAGATTTTGCCCGCCGAATTTGTTGCGGACGCGGAAAGAATCAAACGATTCGAGCGCGAAGCACGGGCGATTTCGGCTCTGAATCATCCGTATATTGTAACGATTTACGATGTCGGCGCGGCGGACGGCATCAACTTTATCGCCACCGAATTTGTCGAAGGCGAAACAATTCGAGACTTAATCAATCGCGGCGCAGACCTCAAACAGACGCTTTCGGTAATCTCGCAAACCTGCGAAGCACTCGCCGCCGCGCACAAAGCCGGAATCGTTCACCGCGACATCAAACCGGAAAATATAATGCTGCGTTCCGACGGTTTTGTTAAAGTTTTGGATTTCGGTCTGGCAAAACTCGTCGAACAGACGGAATTTCAGCAAAGCATTTCAAATTACACGATGAAAGGCGTAATCATCGGCACGCCCGCGTATATGTCGCCCGAACAAGTGAGCGGCGACCGCGTTGACCAGCGCACCGATTTATGGAGCGTCGGCGTTGTTTTATACGAAATGCTGACGGGCAAAAATCCGTTCAAAGGTGAAACGCGGCAGGAAACTTTTCAAAAAATCTTATCGGAAAATCCGCCGCTCGTTTCCGAATCCAATGAAAACATTCCCGTCGAACTAAACCAAATTTTGAGCAAAGCTCTGGAAAAAGATGCCGATGTCAGTTATCAAACCGCGTCGGATTTACGAGCGGATTTAAAGCGCGTCCGCCGCGAATTCGATTCATCGTCATCCGTGAGAAACGATTCTTTAACGCAAAGTCGCAAAGTCGCAAAGTCGCAAAGAACTTTCTTATTTTTTACTTTTGCCTTTTTACTTTTGCCTTTAATCGCGCTGGCGATTTGGTATTTTGCTTTTCGACAAGCATCTTCAACCGCCGTTGATTGGAGCAAAGCGAACAATATTCAACTGACCGAGCAAGTCGGAATCGAATACTTTCCGAGCCTTGCGCCCGACGGCAAAAGTTTTGTCTATGCGGCTGATACAAAAGGCAATTTCGATATTTTCTTTCAGCGCGTCGGCGGCAAAAACGTCACGAATTTGACGGAAGATTCGACTGCCCACGATACGCAGCCGGCATTTTCGCCCGACGGCGAACGCCTCGCTTTTCGTTCCGAGCGCAATCCCAAAGGAATTTATGTGATGGGCGCATCTGGTGAAAATTTGCGGCGCGTTGCCGATTTCGGTTTTCATCCGTCGTGGTCGCCGGACGGCAAAGAAATTGTCGTCAGCACATTCGGGCGCGATCAGCCGACAGTCCGTGCCGATGGCGAAAACGGTTTATGGATTATCAATGTCGAAACCGGCGCGAAACGCGAATTGCTCAAAGCGGAAGCCTCATTTCCCGCGTGGTCGCCTTCGGGAGGGCGCATCGCTTACTGGTTTTACACCGCCTCTTTTGGCAGACGCGACATCGCCACGATTCCGGCTGGCGGCGGCGAACCCGTTATTGTCGCCAAAGATTTTTCCGTCTCAAATTGGAATCCGGTTTGGTCGCCCGACGGCAAATTTTTGTATTTTGTCAGCAGTAAAGGCGGCAGCATAAATTTTTGGCGCGTCCGAATTGACGAAACGAGCGGCGCGGCTTTGTCCGAACCCGAGCCGATTGTTACGCCATCAAAATTCAGCCGACACCTGAATTTTTCACGCGACGGCAAGCGAATGATTTATGTTCAGACAAATAATCAAGCCAATATTCAAGGCGTAACATTTGACCCGACGGCGGGAAAAATCGTCGGCGAACCGTTTTGGATTACGCAGGGCGACCGCGAAATAACGCGGGCGGAACTCTCGCCCGACGGCAAAAATTTTGTGATGCGGATAATTCGGCGCACGCAAGACGACATCGTAATCGTCAGCCGCGACGGGCGCGACTGGCGCGACATCACCAATGACGCGCCGTTTGACCGCTATGTTCGATGGTCGCCCGACGGCAAACAACTCACTTTCAATTCAGACCGCAACGGGGGCAGCGAAGTTTGGATGTGCAATGCCGACGGCACGAATTTGCGGCAAATTACTTTTGCAAGCAAGACTGAAATCGGTGCCGGGTTTCCGGTTTGGTCACCTGACGGCAAACAGATGGCTTTTCATCGCGCAGGTCAAACATATATTTTAGATATGTCCAAAAGTTGGCAAGAACAAACGCCCCAAACACTCCCGCTCTCCGAAAACGTCAGCGGCTTTGTCGCTTGGGATTGGTCACCCGACGGCAAAAAACTCGGCGGCACGATTTTTGAAGGCAACGCCCGATTTCTCGGTATTTATTCGTTTGAAACAAACAGTTACACAAAAATAGCCGGAAACAACGAATTTATTCCGGCGTGGCTGCCCGACAGTCGCCGCCTTGTTTATGGTGCTGATAATAAAATTTTTATCGCCGACATCTCAAATAGCAAAATCAGCGAACTTGTTACGAGTCCGACCGAACAACTTCGCAGTCCGTTCGTCAACCGCGACGGGAAATTGCTTTATTACTCCGCGCACACGAGCGAATCGGACATTTGGCTTTTAGACATTTCGCAAAATCAATAAAACAAAATGTTACTTGAATCGGCGACAAGAATCTGCCGCACTATTTTTCGGTCGGTTGAAACTGTTAGTAACTCTACTTACGCGATTTCAGTTTCTGTCGCTGAAAGCGACTAACATTATAGCCCAGCGAGAATCGCTGGGTCAGATGTCGAGCAAAATCCGTCGCTGAAGGCGACGAACAAACGCCATCTTTGATTGTTGCTCGCCTTCAGCGAGCGGGATAACTGATTGACAAAGACCTAGCGATTCTCGCTAGGCTATAATGTTGGTCGCTTTCAGCGACAAAAGCAAAAATCAAAATTCGCGTAAGGTGAATTAGTAATTATCCGTTTCGGAATTTTATTGAACTTTTCAGTTTTGCCATTCGTAGAAAAATCTTGACAGAGTTAGTTTTACGACTTTGTTACTTTGGCTAAAGGCATTGCTTACTTGGAGAAATAGGCGTTGGAAGCACTTAAGGCAGTAGCGGAAATTTCTGGTGCGGAACTTGTTCGCAAAGCGCGGGCGGGCGACGGCACGGCTTGGGAAGATATTGTTACGCAGTATTCGCGGCGTATTTTTAACCTTGCGTTTCGTTTTACTTCGTCCGTCGAAGCGGCGGAAGATTTGACGCAGGAAGTTTTCATCCGCATCTATCGAACGCTTGAGCAATATGATCCGAAGCAAGGTGATCTTTCAAATTGGCTGATGCGTCTGGCGCGAAATTTGATAATTGATGATTATCGTCATCGGCAGAGAAATCCGCAAAATACGATGGCGGACGATGTTGAAGATCATACATATCATTTGCGTTCGGTCGGAACTTCGGCGCACAAGGAAATGGAACGCCGTGAACTTGCCGCGCAGGTGCAAGAAGGAATTGACAAACTGCCGTCGGATTTAAGAACTTGCGTTATTTTGCGCGACATCGAGGAAATGACGTATCAGGAAATTGTCGAAGTTTTGAAAATTCCCGAAGGCACGGTCAAATCACGCATCAATCGCGGGCGTATTGAATTGGCGAAGATTTTACGGCGAATGCGCGTCGTTACGATTTAGTTTTGAGTCCCGCCTTCAGGCGGCGCAACCATAAGCGAAGCGAAATGGTTGCTTTACGTTATATTTACTTGAATGTTTATTGAGTCGAAAAAACCGCATTGCTTCGCTCGCGGTTTGCCGTCTAAAGACGGGACTCAAAACGGTTAAGGCAAAAATTATAGATATTTACGACTTTATGGAGAAAGATGTAAAAAAATATTTGGTCAAAGGGTTTTAGTTTTATGAATTACAGCGAAGAAAAAATTATAAATTGTTCACAGTTTGAAGAAAATCTGACGGATTATCTCGACAAAACTTTGGACACAAAAACTCATAAAGCGGTGGCGACGCACGCTTTGCGCTGTCCGCTTTGTCATTCGCTTTTAAATGAAGTTAAAGATGCGGTTTCGATTTGTCACGAACTCGTTGCGCCGAAACCGCCGATGACGCGGCTCGAAGCGCGAATTTTGGCGATGACTACGCCCGAAACGGCGATGGCTTGCGCCGAATTTGAAGAACATTTGACGGATTATTTAGACGGATTTTTGCCCGCAGGCGTTTTCCACCGATGGGAACGCCACGCGGTTTTGTGTAATGAATGCACGGATTTGCCCGGCGCAGTCGTCCGCTCGATTGCGGCTTGCTACACATATAAAATGGACGAATTGCCGCTTCCCGCAGGTTTGCACGCGAAGATTTTGCAATCAACCATCGGCACAGAAGAAGCCAAAGCCGTTAAATCATCTTGGGTTTCGCAATTTGGCGAAATGCTTCGCGGATTGAAATTTCCAATCAGTGTTCCGCAACTTGCGCCGGTCGCAATGATGTTGGTTTTTGCGTTTTTAGTTTTTAGTCAAACAGTTTCCGCCGATGGAACTTTGAGCGGTATTTACGAAAAAAGCTACGAATTAGCCGGACAAACTTATCAGCAAAGCGCGGACGCAGTTTTCGGCGCGGAAGAAATTCCGGCGGAAAAAAAAACGAATCAACAACCGATAGACGGTAAATTTGTCAACAACGAGGGAAAATAATAAATGAATTGTGCATATCACGGACAGAATGTAGCGACGGTTAATTGCAACGGATGCGGCAAGCCGCTGTGTCCGTCGTGCGATCATCGCGTCAAGGGTTTTCCATACTGTCAAGATTGCATCGTTTCGGGCGTTGAACTTCTCAGAAATCAAACGCGAACGAATTATTCAACGGTTGTCAAAACCAATACTTCGCCCGTAATTGCAACGCTTTTATCGCTTATTTGTCCGGGTTTAGGTGCGGCTTACAACGGTCAAACGACTAAAGCATTGATTCATTTCGCCGTTTTTGTCGGACTGATTCAGATGGCGATTTTGGGCAAAATGCCGTTGTTTGTTTTCGGATTTTTGGGAATGTGGTTTTACGCGGCGGTTGATGCTTGGAAAACAGCGAAATTGATTCGCTCCGGCGTTACGCCTGAAGCGGCGGAAGATTTTATCGTCCAAAGATTTTCGAGCAATCCGAAACTTTGGGGATTTGTTTTGTTGATTTTGGGCGGGACATTTGTTCTGCAAAAGTTTTTTAATTTAAAAGATTTTATGAAAGCGGCTTTGCCCGCTCTGCTCATAGTTTTTGGCGTTTATCTGCTTCGTGATTACATCTTCAAATCAAAGGAAAGCAAGCAAACATCGGCAGATTATGTAAGCAACGTCGAAACGCCGAACTTTGCCGTCGCGCTTCGTGATGCAAGTTTTCGGGCAGACGAAAATGATTTTGAAACCGAAACCCGCGTTAGAGCGTGGAAAAATCGGTAGAAAATTTGATATTATGGAAATAGAGCGATTTTGACTCTTTACAAAGACAGAATTGTTCTTTGATTAAATCGAAAGTTATTTTTAAGGATTTATAAAATTATGCCGGTTTTTCTTAAAGCCGCCGGAATCGGCGGAAGCCTTTTGGCAATTCTTGCGCTCGTTATCGTGTTCTTAAAGCAAATTATTGCTTTTATTGCGTTGCTGACCGCGATTATCAGCGGGCTGATGTCAATCATCAAAATCGCGGTTGTCTTAATTTTTATTGCCGTCTTTCTCGGCATCGGAATTATGGTTTTTCGCACTTGGAGCGACCGCCAAAAAGCTAAAAATTAAGGCAATTTTAATTCCATTTTAACAGACGCGAAACATCGGATTTGCGTTTTGCGCCTGTTTGTGATAACTTTCTAGTTCTGTCATATAATACAAAAAAAGTTAATAAAATATGATTGGATAACCAACTAATTACAAGGGTATTTTTGTATCTTATAAAATACTCTCAAGGATTCGCGTTAGTCGCTTGCGGCTGAACCAGCGTGATTCCGTGTGCTGAAAGTGTCTTTTTGATTTTACTTTCGGCGCGAAATCAACAAAGGAGCTTAAAGGCGTAATGCAAAAAAATAACAAGAATTATACATTTCTTTTATCGCATTCAAAAAAATCAGGCATTTATATAAGACGTTTTGAAGTATCGAAAAACGTCATTCATACGACGGCGTTTTCAAGTCTGTTTTTAATCATCGGTCTCGTTTCATTCGGAGTTTTAGGTTTTGTCAAAGATTCATCTTTCGCTAAATCAACAACATTTTCGGAAAATCAAGCGACATTAATTTCTGAGCAACCTGCTCAAGCGCAAACATCGCAAAACATCGCACCGAAATTGGTCAGCTATGATAGTCCGAATTCGATGCCGAATTTCGGTTCAAACAGCGGCGGACCGGACGATTCTTATAAATTAACGTTCGAATCGTAATAAGAATAAAACCGCATTGAAGAAGAATTGAAACGGCTCGAAATCAGCATTAATCGTGAAAATCTTCCGATGATTTGGGCGCACTTGGGCAAAATCAATAACGAATTCGGTTTTCGACGCAATCCGTTTGGCGGCAGAACTTACGAGT
>JANNYB010000209.1:0-21870 GCA_031409875.1 Acidobacteriota bacterium
ACTAAGTAAAAAAGTTTGGCGCCCCGCCTTTCGGCGGCTTTCCCGCCGCGCTTCGCTGGCGGTTGCCGCAAAAAGCCGGGACTCAAAACTTTTCAATTTTTGTAAGAATCGTCAATTTTATCTAATTTCCTGAGCAACGCCGGAAAAACCAAATCCGCGCTCATCCCTTTGGTTACGGCTTCGACTTGCGCCCGCGCTCCGGCGATAATTTTTGGGGAAACCGAAATTAAATCTTTGCCGCCCGATTGCGCTAAAATCTGGATTCGGCACGCGCTTTCCAAAATATACATAAACAAAAAGGCTTCGGCGATATTTCTGCCGCAGGTTAAAAGTCCGTGATTTCTTAGAATTAAAAAATTGTTCGTCCCCAAATCGGCAACCAAACGCGGCTTTTCGTCTTCATTCAAAGCAACGCCTTCGTAGTCGTGATACGAAAGATTCGAAAGCGGGAAGATTGATTGTTGCGAAATCGGCAAAAGCCCTTCGGATTGCGCGGAAACCGCCACGCCGTAGAGCGAATGAATGTGCAAAACGCATTCGACATTGTGCCTTGTGGAATGAATTGCGCTGTGAATCGTCAGCCCTGCCGGATTGATAAAATGTGGCGATTCGAGCAATTTATTTCCTGCCAAATCAATTTTCACCAAACTCGAAGCCGTAATTTCATCGAACAAAAAGCCGTAAGGATTTATCAAAAGAGCGTTTTCCGTATTCGGCACACGCGCCGAAATATGCGTAAAAATCAAATCAGACCAACCGTAAAGCGCAACCAAACGATAAACCGCCGCAAGTTCTACGCGAGTTTGCCATTCTTCCGCCGAAACATTTTCTTTAACCGAAGCCGTTGCTGATGTCATAAATTTTTTTCCTTTTTTATTGATAATTTAACTCTTTTTTGAAAGTTTCGGCAATTGTGAGAGTTTCAAATCCAGTATTTAGCGCAATTTTTGCCGACGTTTTGCCATAAATAGTTTTGCTTTGTAGTTTCGTGATAAAATTTAAGCAGAAAAGGAGAGAACTGTAATGAATTTAGAAAATGCCATCCAAGAAAAAGTTCACATATTGCCGATTGAACAGCAGAAAGAGGTTTTGGAGTTTGTCGAGGGGCTAGAACGAAAAAAAACACCAATTAAGAGATTAAACGAGTTAATAAAGAAAAATTTTGGAGATTTGTCGCCTGAAGAACTCGCCACGCTTCCGGAAGACGGTTCGTATAATCTTGACCATTACACTTATGGAAGCAAAAAAAATGAATGAAATTTTTGTTGATACGCTATATTTCGCGGCAATTCTTAATCCTAAAGATCAATGGCACGAATTTGCTTTGATGGTCGAAACAGAAATTGGAGATGCGCGTCTCGTAACAACGGAAAATATTCTGCACGAATTCTTAAATTTTTTCGCTCAATTTCCACCGCGAATAAAAAAAAGAGCTGCCGATTTAGTTAATGACTTATATGAAACGCGAGAAATTGAGATTATTCCGCACACGCAAGAGATATTTTTTGATGGTTTGCGACTTTATGAAACTCGATTAGATAAAGGTTACAGTTTAACTGATTGTATTTCGATGAATGCCATGCGCGAACGTGGAATTATGGAAATTTTGACGCACGATGGACATTTTACACAGGAAAATTTTACGATTTTACTTTAAGAAATTATGATGACAGGGAACGAAATCAGACAAAGATTTTTAGAATATTTCGAGAAAAACGGACACAAACAAGTCCATTCATCACCGCTTTTACCGGCAAACGATCCGACGCTTTTGTTCACAAATGCGGGAATGAATCAGTTCAAGGACGTTTTCACCGGCGTAGAAAAACGCGATTATTCACGCGCCGTTTCATCGCAAAAATGTATCCGTGCGGGCGGCAAACACAACGATTTAGACGAAGTTGGCAAAACTGCGCGACATCATACATTTTTTGAGATGTTGGGCAATTTTTCGTTCGGCGATTATTTTAAAGAAGATGCGATTCATTTCGCTTGGGATTTTCTCGTCAACGAATTAAATTTAGCCGAAAATCGTCTGTGGTTTTCATATTTCGGCGGCGACGAAGAAGTTCCAGCAGACGAAGAAGCGCGTGATTTGTGGATTAAAATGGGCGCAAAACCCGAACGAGTTTTGCCTTTCGGACGCAAAGATAATTTTTGGCAAATGGGCGATACCGGACCGTGCGGACCGTGTTCGGAAATCCATTATTATATGGGCGACGAACCTGATAACGCAGAAAAAAATCATCCGAAATGGGTGAACGGCGAAGGCGATACGACGATGGAAATCTGGAATCTCGTCTTTATGCAATTTGAACGAAATGAAGTTTCAAAAGGCGTTTTTGAACTCACGCCTCTGCCCGCGCCGTCGGTTGACACGGGCGCAGGTTTGGAACGAGTCGCGGCAGTTATGCAAGGCGTGAAAACAAATTACGACACAGATTTGCTGATGCCGATTGTCGAATTTACGGCGCAATTGTCAGAACCGTCTGCGGTAGCGGATGGTTTAACGTATGCGACATTCGACGAACAGAAACAGTTTGCCTGTCGTGTGATTGCCGATCACGCACGTTCGACGGCGTTTGCGATTGCCGACGGAATTTTGCCCGGCAACGAAGGCAGAAACTACGTTTTGCGAAAAATTATGCGCCGCGCCATCTATCACGGGCGCGAGCATCTCGGTTTTGAAGGATTATTTTTCAACAAAGTCTGCGATTTCGTCGTCGGACAAATGAAGGACGCTTTTCCCGAACTAGAAATCCAACGCGATTTCATCGGCAAAATGGTGCGCCTCGAAGAAGAAAGATTTGCCAGCACAATGTCTGTTGGGTTAAAAAAACTCGAAGAACTTTATAAAAGATATGGTGGAAGTGTAGAAATAGAAGACCTTGCCAAACTGAAAGATACATTCGGAACGCCGATAGATTTAATGTTTTTATTTTTGCTTCAACATGGTGCTGAAATTGAGATTGGTCAAATTACGCCTTGTCATTTAACGCAAAATAAAACGAGTTTCTTGATCGACATAAAAACAGGTAAGCCAACAAATTTAGTTCACTTATTAGATGAACAAGCATTTAGTTTTTTAGTAAATGAAGAGCTACAAAAACTCCAACAAAAATCTGAAATCGGCAAAACCAAACAAGCCGAAAAAATCAATCCGATTTATGTTGCTTTGGAAAGAACTTCGGTGAAATCGAATTTTCACGGTTACGACAAAACGGAAGTCGAAGGCGCGAAGGTTTTGGCTTTGGTGAAAAATGATGAGCGCGTTGATGAGCTTTCCGAAGGCGATGAAGGTTTGATTGTTTTGGACGAAACGCCGTTTTATGCCGAAGCGGGCGGACAAGTCGGCGATACGGGAACGCTTGTCAGAACCGCCTACGGTAGTGGGCGGTTGAACTCGGATAATTCGGGAGTCGGAGAAAACTCGGACGCTTCAAATGATAATCTTAAACCACCCGCTACCGCAGGCGGTTCTGACTTGTCGGCGAACATCCGTGTTTTCGACACTTTTGCGCCGATTGCGGGAATTGTTTTGCATAAATCGAAAATTGAAAAAGGCGTAATTCGTGTCGGTGATGAGTTTACGGCTACGGTTGATGTTGCGAAACGTGATGCAACACGGCGAAATCATACGGCGACGCATCTTGTTCACGCGGCTTTGAAGGAAGTTTTGGGAACGCACGTCAAGCAAGCCGGTTCGGTCGTTGCGCCGACATATTTGCGGTTTGATTTCACGCATTATCAGCCGATTTCCGAGACGGAATTGCAGGAAATTGAAGATTTAGTTAATCGTGAGATTTTGAAAAACGATGCTGTCAATACCGATTTGATGTCAATCGAAGAAGCGATGCGTTCGGGCGCGATGGCTTTGTTTGGCGAAAAATACGGCTCGGAAGTTCGCGTTTTGTCGGTCGGCGGCGGCACGTTTTCCAAAGAACTCTGCGGCGGAACGCACGTTAAAGCGACGGGCGACATCGGTTCGTTTAAAATTACTTCGGACGAAGCAGTTGCTTCCGGCGTGCGCCGAATCCGCGCAATTACTGGGCTTGATGCGTTTGAGCGTTTTCGTGAAGACGAAAAATTGATTGATAAATCGCTCAACGCTTTAAAAACTCAGCGCGATAATTTGCCGAACGCAATCGAAAAATTGCAGGATGAATTGAAAAAAGCACGGCGCGAAAATGATGAGTTAAAAATGAAAATTGCCACGGGCGCAATCGGCGGTAACTCATCAAAAGACGACGAAGCAAAAGAAGTGAACGGCGTAAAAGTCATCGCCAAAATCGTCGAAGGTTTAGACAAAGGCGGAATGCGGCATTTGTCCGATACGCTGATGTCGAAAATAAAATCCGGCGTGGTGATTATCGCCAAAGCCGAAGACGAAAAAGTTTCGTTCATCGTGCGCGTGTCCGACGAGTTAACGAAAAAAGTTTCAGCCGGAAAAATCGTCCAAGAAATCGCGCCAATCGTATCGGGACGCGGCGGCGGAAAACCCGATATGGCAGAAGGCGGCGGAACTGATGCGTCGAAATTAAATGACGCTTTAGAAGCAAGTTACGGCGTAGTCGAGCAAATGTTAAGTTAATTTTTTAACGCAGAGAGCGCGGAGAACGCAGAGAAAATTATGTGAAATCTCTGCGTTCTCCGCGCTCTTTGCGTTAAAATCCTACTTTAAGCCGAAGCTGATAAAGGTTTGCAAGTGCTTGTCGGCGTGGTTGATTCGTGAATTTGGATTTCTTCTTCCGAATCTTTGTCGTTTTTGTCGTGCGAAGTTATCAGCACGACTGAGCCGACGATGACGGTTGCGCCGATGAGCATTTGTCCCGTGAAAGATTCGTCCGCGATGAGCCAGCCGAGCAAAACGGCGATAATCGGATTGACGTAAGCGTAAGTTGCGACCATTTCCGGTTGCGCGTTTTTGAGCAGCCAACTGTAAGCCGTAAATCCGATGAGCGAGCCGAAAATAATCAGATAAATTACGCCAAACCAAGAGTTTGCGGAAACTTCTGCAATATTAAAAGTTGACCATTCGCCCAAAATTAAACTCACCAAAAGTAGCACCAAGCCGCCCGAAAACATCTGCATTCCGGCAGTCAAAAGCGAAGATTTCGGAACGGGCGAACGCAATCCGTAAATCGAACCTGTTGCCCAACTCAAAGCCGCCAGCATTACGGCAATCGTGCCGAAAAACTGCATCGAACCCGAACCTGCCGCGTTGCTCGTCGGTTGTCCGTTAATCAAAAGCCACACGCCAAAAAATCCGATGGCGAGTCCGAGCGCGACTTTCCAATTCGGACGCGATTTTTTAAGCCATAACCAACTTAAAAGCACAATCCAAAAAGGTTCGGTAGCCACGAGAAGCGCGGCAAGACTCGATGAAATATAGTGTTGCGCGAAAACTACGCCGCCGTTTCCGCCGAGTAGCAAAAGCGTTCCGACAATAAAAGCCGTTTTCCAATGCACGGCTTTCGGCTGTTCATAATCCTTTGAAAATCGCGCCCAAATTATTAAAATTGCGCCCGCAAAAACGAATCTTGCGCCTGCCATCAAAAACGGCGGCAAGGTTTCAATCGCATATTTAATCGCCAAATACGTCGAACCCCAAAAAATATAAATTGCCGCAAATGCCGCAATTAATAAAACTAAATTTTGCTTCGTTTTGTTCGTATTTGTTGTGGTTACTTCTACTTTTTGCATTTCACACCTCTTGTTCTTTTATTTCAATCTTTCTTTTTGCGCTTTTTCGCTTTCACCGTAATTTTTTCCGTTTCACTATTTTCTTGAATCGGCAAAGCCGTTGTTTCCTTGATAGTTTGCAAAACAATCGTCGTTTTGGTTGATGCGACATTCGGCACGTTTTTTAATCTGTCGCGCAAAAGTTTTGAAAGATGTTCCGTATTTTTGACGCGAACTTTGAGCAGATAAGAATCTTCGCCCGCGACATCGTGAACTTCCAAAACTTCGGGAATTTCCGCCAAAAATTTGTCTGTTTCAGCGCAACAATCGTGCGTCCGAACGGAAACAAAAGCCGTCAAACCAAAATCGAGCTGCACCGCGTCGAGCTTTGTTTCAAAACCTTTTATTACGCCGCGTTCCTCTAATTTCTTAACGCGCTCCAAAACTGCCGACGGCGCAAGTTCGACTTGCCGCGCAATTTCGACATTGCTGATTCGCGCATCTTGCTGAATTATATTTAGTATTTTTCTATCAATTTCGTTAATCATTCTGTCAACTCCACATTTATAAGAATAATCTACGGAAATTATTTTGTCAAGCTGAATTTTATTTGCCCACGAAACACACGAAAGACACGAAAAATAAAACCGAAGAGTTTCTTTTTTTCGTATATTTCGTGTGTTTCGCGGGCAAAATCTCTTTTTAGATTAACGGCGAAAATATTCTGTCAATTAAACGATTTTGCGTATTTTGTTTTATAGTTATCGAAGACTATTTTTTTTGAGGGAAAATCAATGAGCGCAGTTCTAAAATTTCAAGACAAAAACGAGATAATTTCATATAATCCGGCAACGGGCGAAGAATTCGGGCGCATTGCCGAAACTTCCGCCGAAGAAGTGCAAATTGCGGTTGAAAATGCGCGTGAAGCGTTTCAAATTTGGCGCAAAACTTCTTTTGCCGAGCGCAAAAAGTTCGTGATGAAGGCGCGTGAAGTTATTTTGGCGGAAATGGATTCCATTGCGCTTTTGATTTCAAATGAATCGGGCAAACCTGTCGCCGAAGCTCTTTCGATGGAAATTGCGCCGGTTTTAGACTTAATGCAATATTTCGCCAAAAATGCCGAAAAACTTTTGAAACCGCGCAAAATCGGCATCGGACTTTATGGGCTGTTAGGACGAACTTCAAAAATTATTTATCAACCTTTGGGCGTTGTCGGAATAATTCCGGCGTGGAATTATCCGTTTTCAATTCCTTTGGGCGAAGCCGTAATGTCTTTGATGGCAGGAAATACAGTCGTTATCAAGCCTTCGGAACTTACTCCGTTTATTGGGCTTAAGATTGGCGAGATTTTCAAAAAAGCCGGAATTCCCGAAAATGTCGTCCAAATTATTTCAGGCGCAGGAATAACCGGCGCGGCACTTGTTGAATCTGCGCCGGACAAAATAATGTTCACCGGAAGTGTCGGCACAGGCAAAAAAATTGCCGAATCAGCGGCGAAACATTTAACTTCTGTTGTTTTAGAATTAGGCGGAAAAGACCCGATGGTTGTTTTTGCCGACGCAAATCTCGAACTTGCAGCAGACGCGGCAGTTTGGGGCGCGTTTTGCAATGCTGGACAATCGTGTTCGTCGGTTGAAAGATTGTATGTCGAAGAATCTGTCGCCGCGAAATTAACAAATTTAATCGTCGAAAAAACCCGAAAATTAAAGCTCGGCGCAGGCAGTAACGAAACAACCGACATCGGCGCAATGTCGTCGGAAAAGCAAATAAACATCGTCAAAGATCACGTTGAAAATTTTGAAAAAGAAGGCGCGAAAATCTTAACGGGCGGAAAATCGCACGATTTATTTTTTGAACCGACTGTAATTTCCGGCGCAAATAATTCGATGCGAGCAATGCAAGAAGAAACTTTCGGTCCAACTTTACCAATCGCAACTTTTAAAACCGAAGCCGAAGCAATTAAACTTGCCAACGATTCGGAATTCGGTTTGACGGCAAGCGTTTGGACGCGCAATTTATCAAAAGGCAAACGAATTGCCGAACAAATCGAAGCCGGAACTGTCTGCGTCAACGAAGTTTTATACACGCACGGCATCGGACAAACGCCTTGGGGCGGCTTCAAAAATTCGGGAAACGGCAGAACGCACGGCATCGAAGGTTTGATGGAACTCGTTCAACCACAACATATACACGTTAATAAAGTCGCAATTTTGCCCAACGCTTGGTGGATGCCTTACGGCGCAAATGCCATCAAAACATTCAAAGATTTTGCGCGATATTTTGCGACCGGTTCGATGTTTCAAACGACAAAAGCCTTGCCGCAACTTTTGAAACGAATCAAAGAATTAAGACGTAAATAATTTATGATCAAAGGTGAAAAACTTCCTGTTATCGAGGCTTCGAGAACTCGGCTTCGACATCTTCAAAAAGATGATATTGATTCGCTTTTCGAGATTTTTTCCAATGAAGACGTGATGCGATATTGGAGTTCGCCGCCGTTTAAAAATCGTTCGGAAGCGGAAAAATATCTTGCGGATATTCACGCAAATTTCCAATCAAAAACGCTTTTTCAATGGGGCATCGCGCTCGAAACGGACGATAAAATCATCGGCACAACGACACTTTTTCACACGGACGAAAAAAATCGCCGCGCCGAAATCGGTTACGCGCTGAATCGTAATTTTTGGGGCAAAGGTTATGTTAACGAAACCTTAAACGCGCTTTTGAATTTCGCTTTTGTAGAGTTAAATTTGCATCGTATCGAGGCGGACGCTGATCCGCGAAATGCGGCTTCGATTCGCGTTCTCGAACGGCTCGGATTTCAAAAAGAAGGCTATTTGCGCGAGCGTTGGATTGTCAACGGCGAAATTTGCGATACGGTTTTTTACGGACTTTTACAAAGCGATTGGTCGCTGACGCAAATTAAAAATTAAAAAAGCGTCCAACGATAAATTTTACTTCACGAAGGACGCTTCTTAATTTTTAATTTTTAATTTTTAATCTTTAATCTTGCTCTTCAGCCATCTGCTTTTTGATTTGTGTGATAAACGAACGAACCGTTACGGCTTCATCAGAATTCGGATAAATTTTCAGAAATTCTTCATAAACGGCAATGGCTTCTTTATACATTTTGGCGCGTTCGTAGCAATCACCGAGCAGTTGATAAATCGTAACGGCATCGGGCGCACCGGCAAGCTGGGCGACGGCTTTTTTGAGTTCGCCGGCGGCAAGCAGATAATATTCTTTTTCTTGTTCAAAATCGCCGGTCGAGCCGAAAGTTTCGGCTTTTTCGCGGTAGAGCAAACCTAATCCGGCGTGTGCTTCAGGCTGAAAACCTTTGCCTTCGGTGATTGATTTTTTGAATGAGGCGATGGCACTTTCTTCTTCGCTGGCGGTTTTGTAAATTCTGCCTTCGACGGCAGATGCTTCGGCATAAACCGGACGAATTTTTCGCGCTTGTTTGATTGCTTCGAGCGCGTCCTCAGTTTCGCCGTTTTCGCCTAAAATGCGGGCGATTTCAACGTAGGCTTCCGCATATTTCGGGCGCAAACTAATTGCCTTGCGGTATAATTCAATCGCTTTTTCCTCATCAATCGAAGCCATTTTTACGGCTTGTTGAAAAGTAATTTCGGCTTCATCGGTAGTTTTTGAAAGCGCGATTTTAACATCGCCTTTTTGCGCGGCAAGCAGATTTTGCGTCGTTTCCTTAAAACCTTCGGCGCGAACACGAATTTTTTTCACGCCCGAAGCGACATTTAAAGTTAATTTTCCGCTTTTATCCGTTTTGCCGAAACGCACGTCATTTATCCAAACAACTGCATTAGGTTCGGTCAAAATCGTAATCGTCCGCATCGTTTGAGCGAAACTTGCACAAGTAAAAATCAAACAAATCCCAATGGCGAAAATATAGTTTTTAATACGCATAAAATTTTTCGGGGTTAATCTAAGATTGCAAAATACCTTTCGGTGGTTGCTTACAAAGGCAGAAACGCGCACGAAGTAAGCGTGTTCAGCTTTGAAATAAACACGCTTAACTTCGTGCGCGTTTCCACATTTTTTAATAAAATCAACTCGTTGCAATCAATTTTATAATATTTTGCATCATAACACGATGAAAAAATTTTTTCGTAAATTCTTCAAATGGCTCGGATATTTTTTGCTCGGCGTAATTTTTATTCTCGCGGGAATTTACATTTATTTTGCAATGCAGACGGGCAAACCGGCAGAAGCACGCGAAGTTTTTAAGCAAGAAACTTCCCGATTTTTGGTTTTCGCACATCGCGGCGGCGGCGGACTTTACCCCGAAAACACGCTCGGCGCGTTTCAATATTCGGCACAGATTGGCGTTGATGTTTTAGAACTCGACGTTCATTCGACTTCGGACGGCGCACTTGTCGTTTTGCACGACAGAACCGTCAATCGCACGACAAACGGGCAAGGAGAAATCAATAAATTAACGCTTGCCGAAGTAAAAAAACTCGATGCCGGCTATCATTTTACGACCGACAACGGACAAACTTTTCCTTTTCGCGGCAAAGGCATCACAATTCCGACGCTTCAAGAAATTTTCGACGCTCTGCCCGCGCAAACTTTCAACGTCGAACCGAAACAAGCCGAACCGTCGGTCATAAAACCTCTGTGTGAAGCGATTCGCGCTCGCAATATGACGAATAAAATCATCGTCGGCTCGTTTCGCCAAACGGCAATTGACGAATTTCGCGTCGAATGTGCGGAAGTCGCAACCTCAGCCACGCCGCGCGAAGTTTCGCAATTTCTGTTGATGTATAAGACCGGAATCGGCGAAAACTACACGCCGCCGATGCAAGCCTTGCAAATCCCGCAAAGAGTCGGCGCACTCGAAATCGTAACCAAAGATTTCGTCGAAACCGCGCACAAATTAAACTTAAAAGTCCACGTCTGGACAATCAACGACCCCGACCGAATGCGCCAACTCATCGAAATGAATATTGACGGAATTATGACCGATTATCCCGACAGACTTCTGGAATTGATTGGGCGAACGCCGAAAAATTAGCGCAACAGAATTTCAACCAAAATAATCACAGATTGTTTTCATAAATCAGTAATATTGAGGTTTTGCAAGGACAAATCGCTCAGCCCGTAATATTTGTTTGACCTCCTTAAATTTAGAATATTTATAAACCTTTTTTCTGAAAATTACAAGAAAATTCTGCACGGCGGCTTTTGAAAACGGCGGGCGGTGTTTGATAATTGAATCTCAATGAAAGATTTGGAAAAATTCTTTAAGGAAACGAGTTTGGCGGTTGACGAAACTTTGGACAAACTTATTCCGTTGGCTGAAAATGCCGAGCCGAAACGACTTTACGAAGCGGTTCGCTGGAGCATTTTTGCGGGCGGCAAACGGTTTCGTCCGGCGCTTGTTCTGGCGGTTGGGAAAGCGTTTGGCGCGGACAAAAAAGATTTATTAAAAACGGCGGCGGCGATTGAAATGATTCATACATATTCGCTGATTCACGACGATTTGCCGGCGATGGACGACGACGATTTGCGGCGCGGGCGTTTAACTTGTCATAAAAAATTTGATGAAGCAACGGCAATTCTCGCGGGCGATGTTTTGCAGTCTTTGGCGTTTCAAGCAATTGCCGAAGACGCGAACTTATCCGATAACATCAAGGTTAAATTGATTTTTGAACTCGCAAACTCAGCCACGAAAATGGTTGACGGACAGCAATTGGACTTAGATTCGGAAGGCGTAAAAGTTACGATTGAAGACTTGGAAAGAATCCATCAAAACAAAACCGGCGCGATGATTTGCGCGTCGGCACGAAGCGGTGCGATTATCGCCGAAGCGTCGGAAAAAGAACTCGAAGCCGTAACGATTTACGCCGAAAAACTCGGTTTGCTTTTTCAAATTACCGACGATTTGCTGGACGAAACGCAGACAACCGAAGTTTTAGGCAAAACCGCCGGAAAAGATTTGCAAGCGGAAAAAGCAACTTATCCGAGCCTTTATGGAATCGAAAAAAGTATTGAATTGGCGACAAAAATTTACACGGAAGCGATTGAAGTTTTAGAAAACATTGACCGCGACCTCGATATTTTGAGAAAATTAGCTGATTTTATTTTGAATCGGAAAAAGTAAGCACACTAGAATAATTTCA
This sequence comes from Acidobacteriota bacterium, assembly GCA_031409875.1. Classification (GTDB taxonomy): domain Bacteria; phylum Acidobacteriota; class Blastocatellia; order Pyrinomonadales; family Pyrinomonadaceae; genus CALMEH01. The sequence goes on from JANNYB010000209.1 coordinate 11,826, forward strand.
ACTTAGCGAAAGTTGGGAAAAACCGTTCATTAAATCTTTTCCTAAAGTTAGTTTGTTAATGAATTCCCCTGAAACAAATTTCAAAAATCTCTGGAAACCGCTTTTGATTATCGCGGCGTTGGCGTTTTTGTATGCGAACGCGCTGTCGAAATTGGGCAGAGATTGGTGGACGGACGAAAATTATTCGCACGGGCTTTTGATTCCGTTTGTCATCAGTTTTATCGTTTGGGCGCAAATGGACGAACTGAAAAAGGCTTGTTCAAACTCGAATATTGGGATCGGTTTCGCGGTTATTTTATTTGCTTTGCTGATGCTTTTGGGCGGAAGTTTGGGCGCGGAACTTTTTACGCAGAGGATTTCTTTTGTGCTGATGCTTGCCGGAATTATTGTCTATTTTTTCGGTGCGAAGATTTTGCAATTATTGGCTGTGCCGTTTGCTTTATTGCTTTTTTCGATTCCGATTCCGCAGATTATTTTTAATAAAATCGCGTTTCCTTTGCAGATTTGGGCATCGCAAGCGGCGGTTTGGGGAATTCGTCTTTTTGAAGTTCCGACGATTCGCAAAGGCAACGTCATCGAGATTTTGCCGAACGGCGCAACGCAGATTATCGCGCTCGAAGTCGTCGAAGCGTGCAGCGGCATTCGTTCGCTGATGACGCTCGTAACGCTTGCGCTCGTGTTGGCATATTTTACACGCGAAAACGAACACAACGCGGACAAAGGTTGGTTTTCATATTTAAAAAATCTCGATTTCTGGCGAGCCGTAATTTTGATGCTGGCAGCAATTCCAATCGCGGTTTTGACTAATGCCGCAAGAGTTACGGCAACCGGAATTCTAACTTACCATTACGGCAAGCAAGCCACGGAAAGCACCTGGCACGAGGCTTCGGGTTGGTTGGTTTATGTTGTCGCGCTCGTTATTTTGATTGGTTTGAATTTTGTTTTGAAGAAATTACAAATTAAAAAATCACAAAATAAATCTGAAATTTCAAATCTGAAATCTGAAATCGAAGACGAAAGAATCTCGCTTTCTCGCTTTCTCCCTTTCTCGCTTTCTAAAACAATCACATTAATTACAGTCCTGATAATCGGCGGAATTTTTATAAATTGGTTCGAGCGGCGCGGCGAAGCGGAAATTGCGCGAAAACCTTTGTCGGAATTAACGCTTTCCCTCGGCGATTGGCGGCAGAAAGGCGGCGAAATTCGTTTTGGCGAAGCAACGGAAAGCGTTTTGCGCGTTTCGGATTACACGATGCGCGAATATCTTTCTTCGGACAATCGTCTGGCAAATATTTATGTCGGTTATTACGCTTCGCAACGCACGGGCGCGACATATCACAGCCCGCAAAATTGTCTGCCCGGCGCGGGTTGGGTGATGCGCGAACCGGAAATTATCGAAATAAAAATGCCGGGCGGAAAATCGTTCAAAGCCAATCGTTATCGCATCGAAAATGGCGTTTATAACGAAATAATGATTTATTGGTATCAAGGTCGCGGGCGCATCGAACCGAGCGAATACCGCGATAAATTCAACACGATTTTCGACAGCGTTATGCGCCGCCGCTCAGACGGCGCAATGGTTCGTGTGATGACTTCGGTCGGAAACGACGAACAAAAATCCACACAAGCCGCCGTTGATTTATCCGCGCAACTCGCCGATAAACTCGGCGAATATGTTCCTGAGTAAAATCTCAATAAAAATTCAGAAAACTACTTCTGCTTTTGTCGCTGAAAGCGACTGACATTATAACCTAGCGAGAATCGCTAGGTAGCGTTGACAATATTTGCCGTCGCTCAAGGCGACGAACAAAAAGTGCGGCGATGTTGCTCGCCTTCAGCGAGCGAAGCCTTTTCCTCGTTTTCCTAGCGATTCTCGCTAGGCTATAATGTTCGTCGCTTTCAGCGACAAAATTCAAAACAACCTAATTTGAGTTTTCAAATTTTTATTGTCGCTTTGCTTTCCCGAACAAGGCTTGCTTTGACATCAAACCGTTTTGAAGTATAATTCTTTTTCCCGACAAAAAGCCGAATAATGTGATTTCAGTAGTTTTGGAAATGGATTTGTTGCGTTTTAAAGGCTTTTTAGCAGCAAATAATATTTTTTTCTGAAAATTTTCTACGATTACGATTTTCTATGAATGCCGACGCAAATCGGTTGTATTATTTAACGATAACTATTTGATTTTCCAAGTTGTTCCGCAAGAAAGATTGCCCCCTTTCAAGCGGAAATTGAAAAACGAAACTTTCGTGCCGGACATTTAGCGGTCATTGCCCCGACCGCCAAATTAAAAAACCGGTGCGAAAGTTTCTTGACGACAAGGAAAAATTTTTTATTAAACAAATGAAAGAGTGCTTATTTTTTTCATCTCGAATTCTGCTAGTTGCCGCGCTGTTCGGCATTGCCCTTCTTTCCGTATCTTGCGGAGTTTCCAAAGACAAACACATTGCACGAGGCGAAGAATATTTGCAAAAACGCAAATTTCAAGAAGCCTTAATGGAATTTCGCGCCGCCGCTGAAATTGATAAAGATTCGGCGCAAGCGCATTGGGGACTTGCCCGTGTTTTTGAAAACTTGGGTCAATATAACGAAGCCATCGGCGAACTCCAAAAAGTAAAGAATTTAAGCCCTGAAAACTTGGAAGCAAAAACCAAACTCGGCAATTATTTCCTCGCCGCAATTCCGCCGCAAACCGCAGAAACACAAAAGGTTATTGACGATATTTTCAGCCGCAATCCGAAATACATTGATGCTTTTGTGCTGAAGGCAAACCTTATGACGGCGCAGAAAAAAGGTGAAAAGGAAATTACGGAAGTTTTTAATCAAGCCATCGCGCTTGATGAAAACCGCACCGAAACTTACGTCAGCTTTTCGCGCTATCAGATGAATTTGGAAAAGCCTGCGGAAGCTGAAAAAACGATTCAAAAAGGCATTTCCGTCAGTCCGAATCGTGCCGTCGGTTATCTCGAATACGCGAGATTTTTAGATTTTACAGATCGTGCCGCTGATGCCGAAACACAATTTAAGAAAGCGGTTGAAGTCGAGCAAAACAATATCGAAGCGCGTGAAATGCTCGCGGCGTTTTATGTTTCGCAGAAACAATTCGACAAAGCCGAAATAGCTTATCAAGAACTCGTAAAATTACAAGAAAACAGCCCCGAAAGCCGTCTTCAATTAGCTGAATTTTATTCGCAAATCAAACGCGAAGACGATGCAATCAACACTTTAACGCAAATTATCAACGAAAAACCGGAATACGTTCGCGCCCGTTATCGTCTAGGCGAAATTTATCTCGAAAGAAAAGAATACGCGAAAGTTAAAGAGCAAACCGACGCGCTTTTGAAATTAAATGACAACGACGCGCAAGCCTTTCTGCTTCGCGCCCGCGTGAATTTGCAGGACAACAAACCCGAAGAAGCGATTAAGGATTTGGAAGAAATTTTGAAGAAATCGCCTTCTCAAAAAGACGCGCTTTTCTATATGGTTCAGGCGCGGCTCGCGCTCGGACAAGTTGATCAAGCTCGCGCATTTATCGGTGATTTGGAAAAATATCATCCGACTTACTTAAAGACGAAAACCTTGAAAATCCAAGCCGCGTTTCAAAGCGGCGAGGCGGAAAATGCTCTTCGCGGCGCAAATGAATTGCTCGACGCTTTGCGAAACGCCGTGCCGAATGCCGAAGAAACCTCCGCCAATTTACAGGAATTGCAATTTCGCGCTTTGACGGCTCGCGGTTTGGCGAATTTGGAACTCGGAAAACCTGTGGAAGCGCGTGCCGATTTACAAGAAGTCGTGAAAAAATCTCCGAATTCTTCGGCGGCATTGGTCAATCTTGCAAAAGTTTCGGCGGCAGAAAAGAAATTGCCCGAATCGCTCGAATTATACGAAAAGGCTTTGACGCAAGACGCGAAAAGTTTTGATGCTTTGAGCGGCGCGGTTTCGATTTTGACTCGTCAAAAACAGTTTCCGCAGGCGCACGCGAAAGTTGATAAAGCGATTGGTGAAGCAAACGGTAACAAAGATGTTCTGCCCGCGCTGTATTATCTGAAATCGGATGTTTTTATGTCCGAAAGAAATATTGAATCTGCCGAAGCCGAATTGAAAAAAGCGATTGAAACAAACGATGAATATTTGCCCGCTTATTCGGCTTACGCTTCGATTTTGGTGAACCGAAATCAAACGGATGCGGCTATCGAACAATATAAGAAAGTCGTCGAAAAGAAACCTTCGTCAAGCGTTTATACGCTGCTCGGAATTTTGGAAGAAGCGAGAAATAACGGCGCAGAAGCGGAAAAAAATTATCGCAAAGCATTAGAACTCGCGCCCGATTCGCCGATTGCGGCAAATAATCTGGCGTGGTATATCGCCGAAACGGGCGGAAATTTAGATGAAGCCTTGATGTTGGCACAAAAAGCGGTCAAAAAGAATCCGAATACTGCCGGATTTTACGACACGCTCGGTTGGGTTTATCACAAAAAAGGTTTGAAAGCGCAAGCCATCGAACAACTTAAAAAAGCCGTGATTATTGACGAACGCGAAACAGCGCGAACCGGCGGAAAACCGAATCCCGAATATCGTCAACGGTTAGGAATGGCTTCGGTTTAATTAAGAAAAATGAATTTATTAGAAACATTAAATTTAAATTTTATCTTCGGCAAAATGCCCGAATCGGTCGGCTTATTAATTTTTGGCATCGCTTTGATTATTTTTACCGTCTTAGTGCGCCGAGTGTTAAATTGGGCTGAAACTTCAAAGGATAAATAGAGGAAACAGATGAGCGTAGAGTTTAGACAACGAACTGCGGGTGAATTTTTTGCGATGCTGAAGCGTCGTAAATGGTTGATTTTATTGCCGATTCTGACAATGACGGCGGCAATCGGCTATGTCGTTAATAAATTGCCGAGCGTTTTTGAATCGAAAACGATTTTAGCCGTTACCGCGCCGACAATTTCCGAAAAGGTTGTGCAATCTTTGACGGACGATGATTTATCACAGCGTTTGCAAACAATCAGAACCGAAGTTTTGAGTCGCAATTCGCTCGAACCGATGATTGCCAAATACGATCTTTTCAAACTGGAAAGAAATGCCGGAACACCGATGGAGCTTATCATCGAAAAAATGTATAAGAACATCGAAGTTGAAGTGGACAAAGACGATAACGATCAAAAAATTGCGTCGTTTTCAATTAAATACAGAGACCGTTCGCCCGAAGCGGCGCGAAATGTAACGGCGGAACTCGCCAGCAAATACGTCAACGCACAGATTCTTCAATCTACACGAACTGCTGAAACAACCCGCGATTTTCTTGATGATGAACTCGCTAAAGCTAAACAAATTTTGGATGAAAAAGACCGCGAGCGTTTGCAGGTGATGATGAACAACGTCGAAATTTTGCCCGAAGCCGTGCAAGGTTTGATTGCTCAACGAAACGGTTTGCAACAGCGCGAAGAAACTTTGTCGAAGGAAAAAGACGGTTTGAATACCGAAAAAGGTCGCACTAACGACAATATTCGCACTCTGAACAGTCAAGCGCGGCTTCTCGAAGATTTCAGCGAACGACAAACGCAGGACGATGTTCAATCAAGCGGCTCGATTGAGGATACTCCGGCTTACGGAACACTCATCAACAAACGCGCCGAACTTCGTGCGAAATTGGAAAAACTGCAAACGAATTTGAGAGATAAACATCCCGATATAATTGCTACTAAAGGCGAGATTGAAAAAATCAATGATGAAATCGAAGCGTTATCGAAAAAAACTCAGCAACGTGAAGAAAAAGCTATAAATCGAGGGCGCACCCGCACCGATTTGCAGAAGAAAAATATCGAAATCGAAAAGCAAAAAGCGGAAAATCAAATTGCTTTGATTGACCAACAAATTACGAACAAAGATAACGAAATTCGCACAAATGCCGGACAAATTCAGATTATTGACGAAAAAATCAATGCTTCGCCGAACGTCAAAGTCGCGCTCGAAGGCATTAACACGCAATTTCAATCGGCAAAACAAACTTACGACGAGCTTTTGAAAAAGAAAAACGATGCTTCGTTGCAAGTCAATCGTGAATCGAACGCGCAAGGCGAAACGGTTCGCGTAGTTGATCCGGCAAACTTGCCTTCGTCGCCGGTTGCGCCGAAAAAAGGACTTTTAACTGCTTTGGGCAGTGCGATTGGTTTGGCACTCGGTTTGTTTTTGGCAGGAATTTTTGAAATCCCGCGTCTGTTCAAAATTCAAAACATCGAAGACGCAAAGCATTACACAGGTCTTCCGGTTTTGGCGAGCGTTCCTCCGCTTTTGTCATATAACGAAAAGACTTGGCGCAATCGGTCGCATTATTTGAAGGTTTTACTCGGAGCGGCGGCGGCTATCACCGCAGTTCCGTTAATTGTGATGGCACTACAAGTTACGCGAATTTTTGAGCGTATGGTTTCGTAATGATTCCAAATTTCAGATTCCAAATTCCAGATTGGTTTCTGAATCATTAATTTGAAAGTTGAAATTTGGAATCTGCAATTCCTTGTTTTAGATTCCAAATTCCAGATTGGTTTCTGATATTAAATTTGGAATTTGGAATTTGGAATCTGGAATTCTTTCGGAGAAAGATTATGTATAGAGAATTTTTCGGATTAGAAGATATACCGTTCACTTTAACTCCCGACCCGCGGTTTATCGTGTTCACACCGTCGTATAACGAAGTTTTGGCGAGTTTGTATTACGGACTCGAAAATGCCAAAGGCTTGATTGTTTTAACGGGCGAAGTCGGCACGGGTAAAACAACGGCTCTGCGCTGGATTTTGCGGCGACTTGATTCGTCCGTTTTGGCGGCTTACGTTTTCAATCCGCGTCTTTCGATTGATGAATTTTATCATCACGTTACGCAGATGCTCGGTATCAAAAATTGGACGAACAAAGCCGAACTGCTGACCGAAATGGGCAGAGTTTTGGAGGCACGACACAGCCGCGGACTTCGCACGGTTTTGATTATTGACGAAGCGCACGAATTGTCTGATTACGTTTTGGAAGAAATTCGACTTTTGCTCAATTTTGAATCGGACAACGCCAAACAGCTACAAATCGTTTTGACCGGACAACCCGAACTGCGCGAAAAATTGAATCAACCGAATTTGCGTCAATTAAAACAGCGCGTCGCTCTGCGGTGCAAAATGCACGCTTTGCCCGATGTTGACGAAGTTGAACGCTATATTACCGAACGGCTTTTGATTGCCGGAAGCGACCAGCCGAATATTTTTACACCCGGCGCGATTGATTTGATTTTTCAATGTTCGGAAGGCATTCCGCGCCAAATCAATAATCTGTGCGACAATTCGCTGATTGCGGCTTACGCGGCAGGCGAACAAGTTATCGGTCGTCAAATTATCGAAGAAGTTGCCGACAATCTCGATTTGCTTCCGCGCCGCGAAATTCTCAAGGCAAACGAAAAACAAGTCGAAAACGTGCAGACAGCGCGGGTTCTGACCGCCGAAGCGCGTGAAGAACTTTGGAAACATCAAACACGAGTAGAACCGACAAGCCCAAAAAAGTTTCAGAGTGAAAGCTCGAACGGCAACGGAAATGGCAATGGCAATGGCAATGGCAACGGAAATAGCAAACCGATTCCGAAACCGTTTGACGATTTGGACGACGAAATAAATCTGGAAATCGAAGAAGTCGGCGGATTCTATTAAGGGATGAAGGATGAGGGCAGAGGGATAAATAAGAATGGATTTACATTCATCCCTCATCCCTTATCCCTTATCAATCAAATGCGGAGCATTTTATGAGTATTCTTAAAGCGTTACAGAAAAAACAATCCGAAACCGGAGATGAAGCGGATATTGTTTTAGAAATCCCGAAATTTCCTGCGTTGTCAAAGGTCGTTCCTTTTGACGTAAAGACGCGCCGTAATAATCGTCCGCCGCAAGGTTTCGGCGAACAAGAATTTAAAATCGGCACACCAAGTTCGGCGTTTAATAGACAGTCAGATTCTTTAATCGGGATGGCACTCCCTGATTCGAGGACAGAAATAGCTGTCGGGGCAAAATTAAACGCCGTCGTAACGACGCGCCCGGCTGAAAAAACCTTACCGGCATTTACCGAGTGGGAAATTGAAGCCGAGCGCGTCGAACCAAGACTCGTCGCAATTACGCAACCGCATTCGAGCTATTGCGAAGAATACCGCAGTCTTCGGACGCATATTTTGCACAAAAGCCAGACGAAAAAATTACAGGCAGTCGTTGTTGCCAGCATCAATCCGAGCGAAGGAAAATCAATCACCGCATTGAATCTTTCGTGGATGCTCGCGCAAACTGACGGCTTGAAATGTCTGGTTATTGACAGCGATTTGCGAATGCCTTCGCTCGCCGATTATATGGGAATCGAAACCGAAAAAGGGCTTTCCGATATTCTCGCCGGAACTTGTTCGGTCAACGATGCCATCATCAAAATCGCTCCCGCAGGGCTTTACATTTTGCCCGGCGGCGATGCGCGAAACGATGTCGCGGAGCTTATTTCAGGTCCGAAATTCAAAGAAATTTTACGCGAAGTCCGCGATATGTTCGATTATGTGATAATTGACGCGCCGCCTCTCGGAATTTTCACGGACGCGGCAGTTTTAATTAATCAAGCGGACGGCGCAATGCTCGTCATCCGCGCCGGAAAAACTCGTTACAGCGCAGTTGAACGAGTTTTAGAAAGCGTTCCGCGTGAAAGAATGCTCGGCGTTGTCCTCAACCAATCCGAAGACGTTTTAGACGAAAGCCATTATAATTACGGATATTATAAAAAAGGTTAGAAGGCGAGAAGGGGAGAAAGTGAGAAAGTGAGAAAAGAATCGTGAATATTACGGCATATTTGATTTTTTATATTTCGTGAGAAAAAAATTTCCCTTTCTCCCCTTCTCGCCTTCTCACTTTCTCACTTTCTAAAATAAGAAATGAGCGCACGCAAATTCAGTCCGAGAACAATCGGGTTAATTCTGGCAGATGCCGCAATAATTTACGGCGGCATTATTCTCGCTTTGTATTTGCGCGTCGGAATTGATAGTTCGGAGTTTGAATTAAACGACAAAAATGGCTGGTATAAAATTGCGCTGGCGAGTTGTGTTTGCCTTTTAATCCTTTATTTTTACGACCTTTACGATTACACAGTAATGAGCAATCGGCGCGAACTGATGCTCAGACTCGTGCAAGCGATGGGCATTGCTTGGGCTTTGCTCGCATTTTTGTTTTATCTTGCGCCGCCTTTGATGATCGGGCGCGGAATTTCGCTGATTTCCGTGCCGCTCGTGATGGTTTTGCTTCTCGTTTGGCGCATTTTGATTCATTTTCTGACGGGACATCCCGAAATCGGTGAAAAAATCTTAGTTGTCGGAACGGGAAAAGCCGCGATTGATACGGCAGAAGCCGTCTGGAAAAGACGCGACGCAGGTTATCGGATTATCGGATTTATTACGGAAAACGGCTCGAAACCGAAGGATTTGCCGGAAAAAATGAACTTGTTGGGTAATTCGGAAAACCTCGAAGAAGTTATCCGCAACGAAAAAATCAACCGCGTCGTCATTGCTGTCCGCGAACGACGCGGAACTTTCCCGACCGAAACGCTTTTGCGAATGAGTCTCGCGGGCGACGTTTCAATCGAAGAATGCACGTCGTTTTTCGAGCGCGTAACCGGAAAAGTTCATATTGATATGTTGCGTCCTTCGTGGCTGATTTTCGCCGGACGCAAACGCGATACGCGGCTCGGCGTTTTCGTGCGCGAAGTCGTTCATCGTTCGTTGGCGATTTTCGGTTTAATCGTTTCTCTGCCAATCGCAATTTTGACGGCGTTTTTTATTAAATTAGAATCGCGCGGACCTATTTTTTATAAGCAGGAAAGAGTTGGCAAAAACGGTAAACTCTTTGAAGTCATCAAATTTCGCTCAATGCGAACCGATGCCGAAGCCGACGGCAAACCTGTCTGGGCAACCGCCGACGATGATCGCACAACTATCATCGGACGCATTATCCGCAAAATTCGCGTTGATGAAATTCCGCAATTCTGGAACATCAT
>JANNYB010000210.1:0-10587 GCA_031409875.1 Acidobacteriota bacterium
ATTTTCCGCTCATAATCAGCTTCGCAATAGTTTGAAGCTGCATATTGCTCGTGCCTTCGTAGATTGCGCCGATTTTTGAGTCGCGCCAGAATTTTTCGACCGGATAATCTTTGACGTAGCCGTAACCGCCGAATAATTCGATGGCTTTTGATGAAACTTTTTCGGCGACACGCGAAGTGTAAAGTTTGGCAATTGCGGCTTCTTTCAAGAAAGATTTGCCCGCGTCTTTCAAACGTGCGGCGTTGTAGGTCAACAATCTTGCGGCTTCGATTTCGACTGCCATTTCCGCGAGTTGAAATTGGACGGCTTGAAAATTGTTGATTGATTGTCCGAATTGTTCGCGTTCTTGCGTGTATGCAAGCGCTGCTTCATAAGCACCTTGCGCGATGCCGAGCATTTGCGCGGCGATGCCGATTCTGCCTTCGTTAAGCGTTTCAATCGAAACTTTGTAACCTTTGCCGACTTCGCCGAGGACGTTTTCTTTCGGAACTTTGCAATTATCGAAAATTAATTCGGTTGTCGAGCTTGCGCGAATTCCGAGTTTGTCTTCTTTTTTGCCAACGCTAAAACCTTCAAAACCTTTTTCGACAATAAATGCGGTAATTCCTTTATAACCTGCTTCGGCGTTAATTGTCGCAAAAACGATGAAAATTTCGGCTTCGTTACCATTTGTGATCCAGAGTTTTTGACCGTTTAATTCCCAATAATCGCCTTTGTCAACGGCTTTTGTTTTTAACGCAAAAGCGTCAGAACCCGAACTTGCTTCGCTCAAAGCATACGCGCCGACTTTGCTTTCAGCCATTTGCGTCAGATATTTTTTCTTCAGATCTTCGCTGCCCCATTTCATAAACGCATTTGTTACGAGCGTATTATGAACATCAACAAAAACCGAAACTGAAGCGTCAACTCGTGCTATTTCTTCAATTGCAAGAATCGCGTTAAAAATCGTCGAACCTGCGCCGCCGTATTCTTCGGGCGATTCGATTGCCATCAAACCGAGTTCAAAACATTGTTTGATTAAGCCAGCGTCCAATTTTCCGGCGTGTTCCATCTGTTCGACACGCGGACGAACTTCACCTTCCGCAAATTCGCGCACGCTCGCACGAAACAATTCTTCTTCTTCCGATAAAGTCGTTAAAGCCGATGTTAAATTTTCTTGACCTAAAGCTGTTCCATTCATATTAAAAAGTTCCTTTTTGATAAGTTTAATTTGTAAAATATTAATTGTAAGATTACGCGAAATTCTTTGCAACTCAGAGATTTTGAGTTATATTTGCATTATATGAATGAATTGACGATTCAAAAGTCAAAACGCGGCTGGATAATCGAATTGCCTGATGATTTTGCCGAAGATGTCGGCGCGGAAAAAGGTTCGATAGCAGTTCTTTACGGCGAAAACGGCAAGATTGAAACCGAAATTATTGCGCCGCCGCCCGAATTGGAAAAATCGGTTGACCGAATTTACAATAAATATAAGGACGCTTTTGCTGAGATGAAACGAAATGGCGATTAATTATCTCCATTTTTCTGATGCAGTTTTTATTCATCTTCGACTTATGCAACGATTAGGCGAGATTCGCTTTGGTGTTGATAATCGTGATTTGATTGAATCTGCATTAGCGCGTCCACAGCAAGCCGCAATTTACGAAAACGCCGATATTGTTAGACAAGCCGCCACGCTTTATTTCGGACTTATCAAAAACCATCCTTGGCTCGGCGGCAACAAAAGAACCGCAACCGCTTTGGTTGACGAATTTTTATATCGAAACGGTTACGAAATTGAAACCTCGATTAGCGAAATTATAAAACTCGTTTTGGACATTGAAGCAGATTACTTGAAAGTTGATGAAATTGAAGATTGGTTAAGAAAAAGAATTGTTAAGTTGGCAACATAAAAAGTGAGTTCAGAAATTAAAATCTCAAAATCTCAAATCCCGAATTCAAAATCAAAACATCTTAATCGTTTGAAAATCATCGGCGCGGTTTTGACTGTTTTTGGTGTCGGGCTTTTTGCATATTTGGTTTATTCGGTTGGCGTTTCGACAATTTTGGACGGCATTGCCAAAATCGGTTTCGGCGGTTTTGCGATAATCGTATTTATCTTTTTTCTGCGAATTGTTTTGCGAGCTTTCGCTTGGAAATTATCGGTTTCTGCGCCTTATAAACTCGGTGTAAAAGATACGATTTCGGCTGTAATTATAGGCGAAGCAATGAGTTCGCTGTTACCTTTGGGAATTTTGGTCAGTGGCACGGCGAAAGCGGTCGCGGTCAGAAATCGTGTGCCGTTGGTCGTCGGGCTTTCTTCCGTAGCGACGGAAAATCTGTTTTATTCATTTATTACCGGAACATTTATAATCTTCGGCGCGGTTGCGTTTTTGCGGACTTTTGAACTTGATGTAAGTTGGGTTTTGGGAATTGATATTATTATCGGCGTGCTGATTTTTCTGCTTATTCTCGGAATTTTAATGGTCGTGCGGCAATGGCGTTTTGCGAGTTCGATTTGCGAAAAAATTTATCAAAAAGGCTTTTTAACCGGAATCTTAAAGGACGGACGCAAGCAAGTTCGGCTTTTTGAAGATTTTATTTACGGGTTTTATCGCAAACATCCGCAGAGATTTTTCCCGATCTTTATTTGTCAGATTTTTTATCATTTGCTCGGAATTTTGGAAGTTTGGTTTATTTTGTCGCGTTTGAGCGAGGCGATTCAACCGATTTCGACGGCATTTCTGCTCGAATCGGTAAGTCGTTTAATTACGATAGTTTTTAAACTTATTCCGTTCGTCATCGGCGTTGACGAAGCCGGAGCGCAATTCGTAACCGATACGCTGGCAATCGGCGCGGGAATCGGCATTACATTAGCAATTATCCGAAAATGCCGAATTTTATTTTGGACGGCGATGGGCTTGCTTTTAATCATCAAACGCGAAATTTCATTTGACGAAATCACAGGCGAAACGGGGAGAAAGTGAGAAAGTGAGAAAGTGAGAAAGCGAGATAGGATAATTCCATCTTCTCGCTTTCTCACTTTCTTGCTTTCTCACTTTCTTTCTCAAATCAACGCTTGTCAATCGGGCAAAGCGTTCATTATACTAAAAGTTAGCGGGCTATCCGCGTAAAGGAGAAAAAATTTGCAACCGAAAGTGCATCAAGGAAAATTAACGGCGCAAGGCTTTCGTTTTGCGATTGTCGAATCGCGTTGGAATTCGTTTTTGACGGCGAAATTGACCGAAGGCGCGTTGGACGCGCTCGAAAGATTGGGCGCAGACGAAAATTCGATTGAAATTTTTAAAGTTCCGGGTTCGTTTGAACTTCCTTTGACGGCGCAAAAAGTGGCGGCAAGCAAAAAATTTGACGCGGTAATCTGTATCGGAGTCGTGATTCGCGGTGAAACGCCGCATTTCGATTATGTTGCGGGCGAAGCGGCAAAAGGTGTCGGACAAGTGTCAATGCAAACCGGAATTCCGATTTTATTTGCGGTTGTTACGACCGACACGCTCGAACAAGCAATCAATCGCTCCGGCGTAAAAGCGGGAAACAAAGGGTTTGAAGCGGCAATGTCCGCTGTTGAAGTTGTAAATTTGTATAAAACAATGGACGGTGGCGAGGGCATTTCCAGTCGAAAATTGGAAGTTTTCCCGCACGCAGTCTAAATTTGAAAAGGTGTTAGTGAATCAAAGTAAATGTTTTTTATTTATCCACAGATGAACACAGATAAAAACGGATGATTTAACCAGAAAACATCTGTGTTTATCTGTGTTCATCTGTGGATAATTTTCTTTGACTAACTAATAAGAAGTAATTTTTATGGGAACACGGCGTAAGGCGCGTGAATGTGCTTTGCAAATGTTATTTGCGGCAGATGTGGCGAAAACATCGGGCGAAGTTTTGACCGGAATTTATTGGTCGGAACTCGGCGAAGATACGCTTGATGAACAGACGCGCAATTTTGCAGACAAATTGACAACCGGCACAGTGCGGGAAATCGCAACGATTGATGACCGCATTCGCACACGCGCCGAACATTGGCGCATCGAGCGAATGGCGATTGTTGACCGCAATATTTTGCGTCTTGCCGTCTATGAATTTCTCTATGACGACACGCCCGCAACAGTCGTTATCAACGAGGCTCTGGAAATTGCCCGACGCTTTTCAACCTTTGAAGCAACGCAATTTATCAACGGGATTTTGGACGCAATCAAACACGATTTGGAGCGCGAAAACTCAAAAAAAAATCCTGAAAACCAAGAACCTAACGAAAAATCTCACGCATCTTCAAGATAAAAATTAAATTAACGCAAAAGTAGAAACTTGCAATAGGGCTTTCTCATAAAAATTGAAAGTTAAACAAAAACCGAAAATTAACAGGGATTGAAGCGATGAAAGGGATTTTTTTACGAGTTATTTTTTAGTTTTATCCCTTGCATACCATTTATCCCTGTCAATTTATTCTTGAGTGGCGAGTTGTCGGCAAATTTGTTTTTATGAGAAAACTCTGAAAAGTGCAAAGAAAAAAAATCTTTGCGACTTTGCGTTAAAAATAAATGTATGAACAGTTTGCAAGATGATTTTCTGAAACGCTCGATTGCAGTTTTAGAAAATCTCGCCGAACGCGCCGAAACCGAAAAAAATCTGTCGCCGGAATTTGTCCGCGAGACGTTTCGCGCTTTGCACACGATTAAAGGCACGGCGCGGACTTTCGGGTTTGCAAATTCATCAAAAATCGCCCACGAACTCGAAAATTTGCTTTCCCGCAATGATTTATCTAATGAAAATTTGCTCAAAGGTTTTGCAGATTTGGCGAATTCTTTGGCGAAAGCAGATAAATCCGAAGCCGTAAAATCTTCTGCAAACTCCGAAAAATCAAACCCGAACAAATTAATTTTTGATAAAGAATTTCTCGAAAAATTTTCTGAACACGAAAAAAAAATAATTTTCAACGAAACTGCCAAAGGCAAAAAGATTTACTTTGTAAATGTTAATTTCGATCTGCAAAATTTCGCCGCAGAATTTAAAAGTTTACGCGAAAAATTATCAGCAAAAGGCGAAATTATCGCGGCGTTTCCGAATAATCAAAATGGTAAAATCGGTTTTCGCATTTGTTTGGCTGCCGATGAAGAAAAACAAAATCTCGACAAGTTATTAGAAGTGTTTGGAGGCGAAATTGTCGAACAGAAACCTTTGTCGGGTAATAGTTTAGATGAAATTCTAAAGCAATTAAAAACTCACGGCGAAGAATTGGCGAAGGACTTGAACAAACAAATCGAAATCGAAATTTCCGCCGACAAAATGCAAGTTTCTGCAGAAAAAGCCGGTTTGATAATCGAGATTTTGACGCATCTCACACGCAATGCGCTCGACCACGCTTTCGCCGATAAAGGTAAATTGCAAATCATCGTAAAACTGCAAAAAGACGGATTAACTTTAACCGTTAAAGACAACGGAAAAGGCATTGATATTGAAAAAATCAAAACTGCCGCGATTGAAAAAAAAGTGATTTCGCCCGATAAAATCTTGACTCGAAGCGAATTGCTTGATTTAATCTTTCTATACGATTTTTCGACGGCAGAAACTTTGACCGAAATTTCCGGTCGCGGCATCGGGCTAAATGCGGTAAAAAAATTAGCGGAAAACGCCGGCGGCTTTGTTCGCGTCAAAAGCCATAGAAAATCGGGAACGACTTTCGAGGTGTTTTTGCGATATGAAAAATGAAACTTCCCCAAACTTTCGTCAAATAATTCAAAAATCAAAAATTTTATGCGCCGCTTTTTTGCTTGTTTTCTTCGTGATTTCATCCGCCGAAGCGCAGGATTATCCGAAGGAAATTCGCGGCTACAAAGTCGAAAAAGCAAAAATAAAAGTTAAAAACGACGACGGCAATAACGATTCAAAAGACGATAAAGACGATTCGGAAGCCTTCGTAACGCTCGGCGAACCGACACTGGCAAATGTCGGTTTGACCGGAATTACCTTTGATATTACGGCGCATTTATCGCCGCTCGAACAAAAAGGCAAGGTTGATTTTTTGTCTTTCAATGATTTCAAAGTCAACGGAACATCAGTAACCATCGAAGATTTCACCGAATCATTTTCATTTGAAAAAAATAAACCGATTGATTTGCCATCGCCGATAAAAGTTTTTGTCGGAATGGGACAGACGCTTTTGGGCGGCATTGGCGAAGCACGCGATTCAAAGGAAGAATGGGAAGTTACGGGAACAGTTTTCGTTTTTGGTAAATTCAAAAAATTCGGGTTCAACTTCAAGCGCGTCGTGCCTGTTCCAATCAATATAAAAATCAAAAACCCCATAAAGAAAAGAGGTTTAGGAATTTAAATCTAAAATCAGAACCGTTGAGCGGTAGCGAACATTTTCATTTACAAAAGTTGTTGTCTATTAAACCGACTCGCTACCGCTCGCTATACTGATTGCTTGCCCAATCTTTTTCATTACTGAGCGGTATGAAAATTGCTTAATCCAAAAGAAAGAAAAATTTGCCCGCGAATTTACGCGAATCGGCGCGAATATTTTTTATTTCTTAAAGTTGTCGCGGAAAAATCTGCCCGAATTGATTTTTATTCGCGTTAATTCGCGGGCAAAAATTCTTAAAATAACCTTTTTGGGTATTTAACAATTACCGTGCTGCTCAGTAATGAATCTTTTTATTTGTTTTAGTCCTAAAAATTAAAAAAAAACTATGTTCAAATCAATAATCATCTTCGTTATCGCAATTATTTTCCAATCGTCGCTTTTTGCACAGGCAATCACGCGCCAAGAAACGCTTCGCGGCTCGATTACCGAAGAGCGCGAATGGTGGGATTTGCAACATTACGATTTGTCGGTGCAGTTTTTTCCTGAAACGAAAACGATAAAAGGCTCGAATGTCATCACGTTTAAGACTTTGAAATCCGAATATATTATGCAGATTGATTTGCAAGAACCGCTTGCGATTACGAGAGCCACGCATAAAAATGTTGAGTTAAAATATAAGCGTGAAGGCAATGCGTATTTTATTTATTTGGACGAAGAAGTTCCGAAAGATATTATTGACAGCATCACGGTTTATTGGGAAGGGAAACCGACCGAAAGCCGAAATCCGCCTTGGAGCGGCGGAATTACTTGGGGACGAGATGATTTGGGCGAACATTTTATCACGACAACTTGCCAAGGAATCGGCGCAAGTATTTGGTGGGCAAACAAAGATCACGGCTCAGACGAACCCGATAATGGAATGCGAATTAACCTCACCGTTCCCGAAAATTTGGTCGCCGTTGCCAATGGTCGTTTGAAAAAAATTGACGAAAATAAGGTTGAAAAAACCAAGACTTTTCGGTGGGAAGTGACGAATCCAATCAACAATTACGGCGTTAATGCCAATATTGGCAACTACGTTAATTGGTCTGAAAAATACAAAGGCGAAGGCGGAGATTTAGACATTCAATATTGGGTTTTGCCACATCAAAAAGAATCTGCTATCAAACAATTTGCCGAAGTTCCGCGAATGTTGAAAGCCTTTGAACATTGGTTTGGCAAGTATCCTTTTTACGAAGATGGGTTCAAACTCGTCACCGTTTCCTACCCCGGAATGGAACATCAAAGCTCGGTGACATACGGCAATTGGTTTCGTAACGGCTATCGTGGGCGTGATGTCAGTTTTACCGGAATCGGCTACAAATTTGATTTTATTATCGTCCACGAATCGGGACACGAATGGTTTGGCAACAATATTTCGATGAAAGATGCCGCCGATATGTGGATTCACGAAGGCTTTACCAATTACACCGAAAATATATTTGTCGAATATCATTTTGGCAAAAAAGACGGCGAAGATTATGTCATCGGCAGTCGCAAAAATATCCGCAACGAAAGTCCGATTATCGGCACATACAACTCCAACCGCGAAGGTTCGGGCGATATGTATTACAAAGGCGGCAACTTGCTCCACACCATTCGCCATATTATCAACAACGACGAAAAATGGCGTGGCATTTTACGCGGACTCAACAAAGATTTTTGGCATCAAACCGTCACGACTCAACAGATTGAAAATTACATCTCCAAACAAGCCGGAATTGATTTGAGCAAGGTCTTTGACCAATATTTGCGAAACACCAAAATCCCGCTTCTAAAATACAAACTTGACGGCGATAAATTAACCGTCCAATATGAACGAGTCGTCAAAGATTTTGCCATGCCAATTCGCGTAATTCTTAATAGTAAAGAAGTTATTATAACTCCAACCGAAGCTACTCAAGTAATTATGTATCCCGAAGAGTTAAAAACTTTTGAGGTAAATCGTAATTTTTATATTGAGACGGAAGTAATTAAATGATGGCTGATTAAATTGAGAGTTTGACGCACAAGTTTTGAAATTATAAACTTATTCCTTAAACCGTGGTGAGTTATTGCGACTTGCGACCACGCTAAATAATCCGCTAAACAGCTATGAGTTATTAAATTTTGATAGAAACTCTGTGCTGTTTGGCACAGAGTTTTTTGATTTTAATAAGCGGTTTTCGGCTTTTGTTTTTTGGTCTTTGCCGGAATAACGACCAAAGACCTTTAGTAAGCAATAATTTGTTGATAAAGGTAACGAGATTTATCACAGGAATTTGCCTGATGGGGAGAAAGAGCATCATTGATTTAGTCTAAGATTTATTCAATCTCGGAGTTTTCCTAAATATGAAACGGATACTTTTTACTTTTGCTTTAATCTTATTTGTGGCTGGTAATTCGTTCTCTCAGATGAAGAATTTTATGTTTATCGGAATGGACAGAGAACTGCTGAGGAATTCAGACTATTGGCAACCCGAAGTTTTTGATGGCGTTCAAGTTTCCTATTCTTGGCGACAATTAGAGCATACTAAAGACGAATATGATTTTAGTTTGATTAAAAAGGATTTGAAGTTTCTCAAGAAATCGGGGAAAAAGCTGTTTATTCAAATTCAGGATGTTTCATTCTCAATGAAGTATAATCACGCACCGAAATATTTATTGGAAGACCCGATTTATAATGGTGGAGCAAACAAAACATATAGTTTCAAAGACTACGACGAAACAGATTATACTGAGGAAGGATGGGCGACGAGAAGATGGGACGCGGAAGTGCAAAAGAGATTACATAAACTTTATGCTGCTTTGGGAAAGGAGTTTGACGGAATTGTTGAAGGGATAAATACCGATGAAACATCCATAGGATTTGGAAGCGTTGGCAAATTGCATCCGCCCGGCTTTACTTGTTTGCGATACAAAGAGGCAATCACGGAAAATTTGGCGGCTCTTAAAAAAGCGTTTCCAAAATCACCCGTTATTGCTTATGCCAATTTTATGCCCGGCTGTCGTGTTCCCGGTTTAGCCACTACTTTACTAAAAGACGTTTATGAGTTTGCTTGGGCAAACAATATCGGTGTTGGCGGTCCCGATTTGTTTCCGTATAAAAAGGAACAAAAAAGTTACCCGCTTATTAAAAGCAGTTATAAAAAAGTGCCTACCGGTTTAGCTGTTCAGGATAATAACTATAACTACGTTAATCCAAATACCAATAAACGAATAACGGCTGAAGAAATATTCCAATTCGCCGAAAATGAGCTTCATTTGACATACATCTTTTGGGGAACGGAAAATCCTTATTTTCAGTCGGAAACACTACCTTTTTTGAAGGTGTTAAAAAAGAAAAAGCCTTAGCAGTCGGAATGGCGGAAAAGGCAAAGGAGTTTGTTAATAAATTAACTGAGATTTATCAATGGAATCCGGCTGGTTGGTGAAAGGACATCATTGATCATGCAGAATGCGGAAAATGCAAAAACAATCAATGATTTAAAACCTGAATTTGAAATGCTTTTGAACGGACTTGGCGATAAACACGGGAAAATTTCAAACGCCAAAGACTTATATATTTGATTATTATGAAACAAATATCAATATCTATCAGAAAGCTTTTCTTCACAGCTGTCGTTTTTTTGCTTCTAATTGGCGGGTATTTCGTTTGGAACTACTTTACCAGCCCGATGGGCGTTCAAAGGGTTGCTTTTGTAGCGGCTAAATCGGAGAGTTTTACGAGTGGCAACTTAAAATATACGGTTTATCGGGCGGAAAATGGAGTAGGCGACGATGTAATTTATCATTTACACGGAAGAAACTTGGACGGTTCAATCTGGAATGACGACACTTATTTTACATCTTTAGTCCAATCCTATTGGCAGAAAGCTTCGATTAAGCCGCCAACGGTCGTGGTTGTTTCATACGGACCTGTTTGGTTGTTAACTCCAAAAACTTCTAAAGTTGAAAATGGATTGTTGGATGATTTTATCGCCCGTTTGCCGGAAATTGAATCAAAAGTAGGCAAGCCGAAACGCAGAATATTGCTTGGCGAGTCAATGGGCGGATTAAATGTCTTGATTTTAGGACTGAGCCGCCCTGAAATGTTCTCGAAGATTGCATCGCTCTGCCCGGGAGTTTATTTAGATTCACCATTTTCTGATTTTTCTACTATGAAGGCAGCCGCAAAACGCACGGGAGCAGACCCCAAAATAGCTTTCGGTGTAATACAGATGGCAAAAACGTATGTTTCAAATGATGAAGAATGGAACGCA
>JANNYB010000211.1:0-16120 GCA_031409875.1 Acidobacteriota bacterium
GAAATCCGCGCATTATTAGCTATTCGCTCTCAGCTATCAGTTATTCCGAAGATAAAAACTTACTTTTCGGAATAACTGATAACGAATAACTGAGAGCGAATAACTAAATTGGCTCAAACTCTGACTTTGCAATAGCCCTACATAAATGCGTTACTCTAAACGGCTTGTAGAATATTTCGCAAAATTTGTTTATAATGACATTCAACAAAATGGCGAGCGAAAACACACAACACGCTGATTTGATTGCCGCGAGCGAAACGGCAATGGGCGAAATCTACGCAAAATGCCGTGAGAACGCGCCGAACTTCGGCGTGAGCGAAGATGCTTTTAAAAATTCGCTTCGCAAAACTGCCGGAAAATTTTTGAATTCAAATGTGGAAGCCGGAGAAGTTTCCGCGGCTGAATTAAATGATTTTTTGCGCGGTTTGCAAGCCGATGATTTGTTTATGGCTCTGGCGTGTGCGGGCGGAAACGAACGCGCTTGGTGGGACTTTGACCAACAGCATCGCACTTATTTGGAAAGAGTTGCAAGGCATTTGGCGAGTTCGGAATTGAACGCGCAGGAAGTTGTTGACACGGTTTATGTCGAACTTTACGGCACGCGCGTTGTTGACGGTGAACGCATTTCAAAGTTTGCGACATATTCGGGGCGCGGTTCGATGCGCGGTTGGTTGCGGACAGTAATTTGGCATTCTTTGGTTGATCTTCATCGCGCTTCGCACGACGAAGTTTCGCTTGATGAAATGACCGAAAATGTCGGTGAAGGTTATGTTCACGCGAGTTTCGCAGACGATATAAAACTCGGCGGCGAAGACGAAATGATTGAACAAATCGCCAAAAACCGTTATCGAAAGGCGACGCTGACTTCGATTGAAAACGCTTTTGCGAGTTTGGATAATCACGAAAAATTGCTTTTGCTTTATTATCATGTTGAAAATTTAAAGCTCCGCGAGATTGCGCGAATGGTTGAAAGTTCGGCATCGCCGCTTCGTGATTGGTTTCAACGAAAATCTGCAACACGCGACCAAAATCCCGAAACGCGCATTCACGAATCAACGATTATGCGTTGGTTGGAGAAAAGTTATTCAAAAGTTTTGAAAATGTTTCGCACGGAACTCGTGCAAACGCATAAGTTGAGCGAAGAAGAAATTGAAATTTGTATGGAACTAGCCACGCAGGATTTGGCAAGTCCGAATCTTTATCGAAATTTGACGGCAACTTAAATCCCCTGAACAAGCGTCAGAGAATCTTTAAATATTTTTTATGCAAATAATAAGTAAAGCTAACGTCAACAATGCGGGAGGCTGGAATTAAAAATGGAAAACACGGGGAAAATAAATCCGCAGGAATTACAAATACAAGGCTTGGTTGACCGCTTTTTGAATGTGCGGACAGCGCAAACATCAGAAGAGAATTGGCATCTCGACGAAGATGCGCTATCGGCTTTTGTTGAAGGAAATCTGAATCAGCGCGAGGCAACGCCAATCGTTAGCCATCTGGTTGATTGTTCTTTTTGTCGCAACGTAACATCGGAATTGGTGCGGCTCGATATGGCTTTTGCAGGCGAAGAAGTTCGCGCCGTTGAAGTCGAATCGGCACAGCCATCGAAGATTTCTGAAGTTTT
Organism: Acidobacteriota bacterium; assembly: GCA_031409875.1. Classification (GTDB taxonomy): domain Bacteria; phylum Acidobacteriota; class Blastocatellia; order Pyrinomonadales; family Pyrinomonadaceae; genus CALMEH01. The sequence continues at coordinate 1,625 of JANNYB010000211.1, forward strand.
GAACGGACTTCTCGCCAAAATTTTCGGCACGAATGACGCAAGCGTTTTCGCGCATCAGGAAGACGAAGAAGAGAAAAAAGACGAAGTCGAAGACGAGAAGGAAAGTAAAAAGTAAAAAGTAAAAAGGCAAAATTTAAGAAGCGTCTTGCTCAACTCTAGTTTAGAGCAAGACGCTTTTTTATTTTTTACTTTTGCCTTTTTACTTTCGTATTTTTACTTTATAATTTAGAGTTACCAATATAATATGGAAAATGCTTTAAACTTGTCGGATAACAGCCAAAATTGCTCGATGATTGACCGACACATTACGGTCGAGAAAATTGCGGAGGCAAATTTGCCGACACAAATCGGGAATTTTAAGATTATCGGCTATCGTTCGTTAATCAGCGACGAAGAATTTGTTGTTTTGACAAAAGGCGAGATGTTTGCAAATGTGCCGACACTCGTGCGGATTCATTCGCAATGTTTGACGGGCGACGTTTTCGGTTCGATAAAATGCGATTGCGGTCCGCAACTTCATAAAGCGATGGAATTGATTGAAACGGACGGTCGCGGCGCAATCGTTTATCAACAACAAGAGGGACGCGGCATCGGAATTATCAACAAAATTCGTGCTTACGCATTGCAAGACGAAGGCGCAGACACGGTTGAAGCAAATGAAAAATTAGGTTTTGCGATTGATGCAAGGCAGTATCAGCAGTGCGCGGAAATTCTGTTCGATTTAGGACTTTGCAAAGTGCGCGTGATGTCGAATAACCCGGACAAACTCCGCGCTCTCGAAGAAGCCGGACTAAAAATTATCGAGCGCGTCCCGATTGAGGTTGAATCCGAACAGCCAGCCGCGCATTATCTTAAAACGAAAAAAGAAAAACTCGGACATCTTTTGAATGTTACCGAATAAATAAAATTGGAGTTATTTAGTATGAAAAATTGTAGATTTTTGTTGCCTAATGCGGCAATTTTGTTTTTTGCTGCGGCAATTTTGTTTTTGTCGTTTTCTTCTGTTTTTGCACAGCGAGGCAACTCGATAAGCGGGTATGTTACCGGATATGAGCGCGAACCGATTTATGATGCGTTTGTAGAATTACTGAATGATTATGGACAATCTATTAAACGAGAGCGAACCGACAATTCGGGGCGGTATGTCTTTTCCGGACTAGCGGCGGGGCGTTATGGCGTTCGTATAAACGCTTACGGCACGGATTATGAAGAGCAGACACGGGAAGTCGAAATTGTTAATTTTAACCGTGGAACAGATTTGGCGGGAAATCAGCGTGTGTCGGGATTTAGCGATGAACAAATCGATTTTAATTTAAAATTGAGGAAAGGTATTACTCTCGGAAAAACAGGCACGATTTTTGTTCAAGAAATTCCCCCAGCCGCGAAAAAACTTTATCAGCAGGCAATTACCGATTTAAATGATAAGAAAGTAAAAGAAGGAATAACAGGTTTGAAAGCCGCGATTGATGCGTTTCCGAAATATTTTTACGCTTTGGAAAGATTGGGAAATGAATATATCGTGCTTAAATATTATGATGCGGCAACTTATATTTTCAGCGCGGCTTTGGAAGTAAATCCGCGCGGTTATCGAAGTTGGTATGGACTTGCATATTCTTATTATTCGCTCAATAAATTTAATGACGCTTCATTTGCAATTGATAAATCGCTCGAAATTTTTCAGGGTTTTGCAGACGCATATTTGCTTTCGGGAATCTTGAAACGAATGGAGAAAAAGTTTGAAGTTGCCGAGAAGCATTTATTAAAAGCTAAAGAATTGTCTAAAGAATCAATGCCGGCAGTTCATTTCCAACTTGCTCTGCTTTACGGAAACGAGTTGAAGCGATATGCAGAGGCGGCGAAAGAATTGAAACTTTACCTAAAAGCTACGCCGGATGCTCAGGATAAAGAAAAAATAGAAAGTTTAATTAAAACCTACGAAGAAAAAGCCAAAAGCTAAAAGTTCAATTTACATAATATCAAAAAGATGAGCGGCAGCGACCGGACGAATATCCGAATCGCTGTTGCTCATCTTTTTATATTGAATGAAATAACTAAATTGAGTAGTTTGTAAATTAAATTTATTACAAATTACAGATTACAAAAGTTTAATGTTTGATTAAATTCAAAATAATAATCACACAAATCAAATCAAGAAATTTGTAATGTGTAATTTGTTAATAAATCTAAAGAATGGAACATTGAGTTCGACATAAAAAATTTGACAACAAATTGCACAAATTATTTTATGGATAACTTGATAAATCGAGTAATCTGTTGTCAAACAATCATCCAAAAAAAAGCCATCCGAAAATTCGGATGGCTTTTGAATGTAATCAAAGATTATTAATCTTAGAATACGAAACGAACACCGAAGCGAACTTCACGTCCACCTTGGAAATTGTTAGTTAGGTTATACAAAACATATTTGTTTTGATTTGCTAAAGTTGCAATCGCCGAAGAACCATTTTTTTGGAAACGCGACAATGCCAAAACACCGGCATTCGGCTGACCTGCTTCAGCGGCTGTAATAATACCCAAAGTCGGATCAGCCAAATCAAAATTGGTAATGCTCAGCAATGTTTCACGACCAAGTTCGTTTGATTCGTTGAAAATGTTCAGAATGTCTGCATCAAATACGAGTTTCAAACGATTATCCTTACCAAAACGGAAGGTGTGACGAATCGCAAAGTCCGTATTGGTTAATTTTTCGGTTCTTCCCAAATCACCGCGTTTTGACAAAACGATGGTGTCAATATTAAGAATATCAACAACCGTCGTCAGCGGAGTTCCGCTTTGGATAGTCGTGTATCCTTGGAACGATGTTTCGTTATTTTCACCGAAACCGAACATTTTACTCCAATCTACATTATATGCACCGAAAAACTTCACGACGTGCGGACGGTCTGTTGCCAAAAGTCCGTTGTCGGGACCACCGGTAACCGTAAATCCGGCGTGCGGTAAGTCAAAGAATCGGTTGACGTTCGGGCTGGTGCGACCGTCTTCATCCGAACTTGCCAAACCTGAATAGTTTCCATACAGGCGGCTATAGGTATAGTTCAAATTGAAATAAAAGTTGTTCGCAAATCGGCGGTCGAGACGAATCTCGATTGCGTCGAATTGACGTTGCGGTTTGGGAGCGATTAAGCCGTTTGCTTCGGCAATTTGTTTGTAAAGACCTTCGCCCGGATTACCGATAACGTAGCCTTCACTGCCGGTTGTCGTTAAGAAACCTGCATCTTCAACGGCGCGATCAACATTCTTGCGAGTGTAGCGACCTGCCAATAAAAAATTATTTCCTAAATCGCGCTCGATTGTAACCGTGAATTCCGATTGACGGAACGCTTTGATATTCGGGTCAATTGCTCCGAATTCGATTCCGAGTCCGCTATTTGAAGGAACACGGAAGTCGAGATCGCATCGAACACGACCGTAAATCGGAGTCGTTGTCGTTGTCGGGCAACTTCCGCCGACAATTGCTCTTCCGTTACCGAGAATGTTGCCTACCGTGAAGGAAGCCAATGTATCTCCCGGGAAGATTTCATAATAATAATCGTGGAAAAACTGTCCGCCAAACGAACCACGCGGCAATTCATATTTGAAACGGTCATAAAACCATCCGTAGAATGCCGAAAGTTTCGTTTTGCCGTCGCCGGTCAAATCGAAGGCAACGCCCAAACGCGGCGCAATTTTATCTTGAAAGTCGAATTTGATACCTTGTAATCCGTCACTAAAGCTCGGCACGTTTTCACGTTCGACACGAACACCTAAGTTAAATGTCAGACGGCTAAACGGCTGCCATTTATCTTGAATATACAAGCCTTCGTTTTTACTGCTGACATCGCCTTGTTCGCGGAATTGGCGAAGAAAGCCTGCTCCGAGAGCTGTCGGCGATGAAGGAAGATTGCGTCCCGAATAAGAAGCAATAGTTTGACCGAAGCGCAAAACGATTTGGTCGCGGAATGAACTGAACAGTTGGTTGGCAATACCGTTGTATTGATAACCGCCTTTCAATTCGTGGCGACCGCCGGCATTGAAAATATAGGTTGCGTCGGCATCGAATGTGTTGCGCTCAGTTGCGTCATAAAGCGTATTATTAACAACTGCCAAACCATTGTTAAAGCCGCGGATACATCCAAATCCGTTGGGGAATTGGGTCGGACTCGAAGCACTACAGGTTACACGCGATTGGGTAATGTCACCGATACCATAGCTACCGCTTTTTTCATTCAAGAAATAATGTCCGCCGCGGAAACTGAGAACCAAATTGTTCGTCGGTGTCCAAATTGCTTGTCCGGTGATGCTTTGCGAATTGTCGCGTCCGCCGGTTTGATCAAGATACGGCGAGCCGGTTAAACCGTTTCCGGTCGGCAACGAACTGAGTGCCGTAGAATATCCCGGAACTCCGCCTTCAACCGTTAACGGATTCCAGGTGTATGCCACATTCAAATTAAGTTTGCTGAACGGTTGTGCGCTGATTTTCAAAAACGCATATTCATAAACAACTTTCGAATTATATGTTTGGACATTGCCTGTCGGAATACGAGTAGTCGGATCGAGATAATTGATCGTGCGTTGGCGTTTGAAGATTTGCGGCGTGTAGCTTCCGAAAAACCACAAACGGTTTTTAATAATCGGACCGCCCAAAGTTGCTGACGGCAAGAAAGCGAGCGATTCGTCGCGCTTTGCCGGAAAATATTCCGCTTGATTCAACGAGTTGATAATCAAAGCATTACGACCTCTGGTTTGAAAAGCACCGGGTCTGAATTGTGAGCCGAGTTCGCCGCGAATTTCGTTACTTCCGCCTTTGGTAACAACGTTGATAACGCCGCCGGTTGCGCCGCCGTATTCAGCTTCAAATCCGCTGGATTTAACTTGAACTTCCTGAACGAGTTGAAACGGCAAATCGCTGTTTCCGTCCAAAGTTCCGGTGCGGACATTAGTAACTTCCTGACCGTCAATAATAAATGTATTTTCTGATCCCGAAGCACCGTCAATTTGGAAGCCGCCCGCCAAACCTTCGCCGCGGGTTGCCGGAGAAACTTTCAAAATACTCGAAAAACTTACGCCTTTCGGAAGTAACTCAGCAGTTTCCGCGCTAATCGTGGTTTCGATTTTCGTCGAAGTCGTATCAATCGGATTTACATCCGTTGAATTGACCGTTACTGTTCCGCCGACATTGGCTACGCCCAATTCAACCGTTACGGGTGAAGTTCTGCCGAGCGAAACCGGAATGTTCGGAATAATTCTTTCGGCGAAACCGGCAGTTGCCGCAATCGTTACGGTATATAAACCGGGCGGAAGTCTCAAAACTCGAACAAAACCTTCGTCGTTCGCGGTTACTGATTTCTTATAACCAGCCGTCGAACTATTTTCCGAATTGGTAATCGTAATGCTCGCATTCGGCACAATCGCGCCATTCGGATCTTTCACGGTGATTTCGATGTCGCCGGTTGTTTCCTGTCCGAATGCAACTGTGCCTAAACACAAAAGCAACGCAAAGACAGAAAATAAAATACTAAACTTTTTAATCATACTTACCTCTCTATTTTTTTTGATTTTTTTGAATAAATCGGAATTTATTTTTTATGAAAAGTCTTTCTCAGACATTTTTGATACTGAACTTTACAAATTAATTAAATAAATTGCCTTGAAAATTTTAATCTCGACATTATTATTAACAAATCGAATGCCAAAGATTTTTTGCTGGAAAAATCCTTCTAAAACCGCGTGTAATTGCCGTATTTATTGCACAAAACCAAATTTTTCTTTTTTTTTGCTTTTGCCGAAATTCCATTATTTCGGATTTTATACAAGATATTGAATGATTTTACGGTAAAAATAAGTAGTCGTGCAGAACAAACTTATTCCAAATGTTTGCACCAATCAGAACCGTTGAGCGTAAATGGGCAGGCTAATCAGCGGTTTGGTTTTTGCTCTCAACATTTGCCGGAATCGTTCAAAAATACGAAAAATCTTTTTACGATTCGGTAATTTTACAAAATATCCAAAATCGTGAATATTTTTCAAGAAATCGTAGAGAATATGAGAAAAGCGGTTTTGAAGATTTCTGTCAAGAGAGTGTTAAAATGTTGTAACATAAGCGTTTAACGTAAATTATAAAGAAGGTGTTTTTGTGGCTACGAATTTGCTTTGTAAGCAACGTGGTTATAAATATGCCTAGCTCCTAAATAAATTCGCATTGAAAATATCGAAATGAGCTATTTACATATATTACTTCCAAGAATTCTACTTTAAGTAAGGAGTATTAATAATGAAAATCAACTTCAGATTTATGACGCTGGCGATGTCCTTAATCCTTTGCCTTTCGGCAATGGCTTTCGGACAACGCAACAGCGGCAACATTGAAGGAACCATTACTGACCAAGCCGGTGCAGTTGTTCCGGGCGCGACCGTTACTATTAAAAGCACCGGTTCGACGGCTGGTTATAACGGTAACACTACGACCGATTCAAATGGTTACTTTCAATTTTCGCAAGTTCCGGTTGGAACTTACAGTATCAATATTGCAGCAAACAGTTTCAAAACTGTTAGCGGTAATGTAACGGTTTCGCTTGACAGAAGTTCAGACTTCAGTAAAGCGTTAGAAATCGGTGGCGGTCAAACAATAGTTGAGGTTATCGGTGATACCAATACGACTATTGACTTAGGCGACACCAAGATTGACAACAACATTAACAAAGACATCATTGACAATTTGCCGAGCGGCACGACTTTCGCCAGTTTGTTGAAAGTTGCTCCGAATGTTCGCCCTGAGCCTCTCGGTGGCGGATTCCAAATTGACGGTGCGTCAGGCGCGGAGAATGTCTTCGTTATTGACGGACAAGAAGTTACTAACTTCCGCACCGGACAATTGAACGGCAACAACAACTTGCCTTTCGAACTTGTGCAAGAAGTCCAAATCAAATCAACCGGTTATGAAGCTGAATACGGCGGCGCAACCGGCGGCGTTATCAACGTTGTTACCGCCGGCGGTAATGATACCTGGCGCGGTAACTTCGGTATTTCGTTCACGCCTTCAAAATTGCTCGGTAATCCGCGTCCGATTTTGAACAGATTTGCTTCAACAGTAGGAAGCACTGAATATTTCCGTCCGAACAAAGACGGCGGAACGAATTTCTTTCCTGTTGGTAGTTTGAGCGGTCCGATTGTCAAAGGAAAAGTTTGGTTCTCGGTCGCATATGCACCGCAACTTATCAACACTATCAGAAATGTTGATTACTATACGTCGAGCAATCCGAATACGAGAGCCTTTTCGCAAACAATTCGTTATGAGCAGAATCTTCGTCAAGAACAGTATTTTGCTCGAATTGATGCTCAACCGACTTCCAAACTTCGTCTTTTCGGAACCTTCGTTTACAATCCTTTGGTTCAAGACGGTGTTCTTCCGGCATTGACCGAAGGTTTGGGCGGCGCACCGCAATCAGCATTGGGCTTGAGTGGAACAGCTTTCCTTGCTCAACAAGGCGGCAGACAAAATGCCAATAACATCAATGCTCAAGCGACTTATAATGCAACCAACAATTTGGTTTTGAACTTCCGTGGCGGACGTAGCTTCTTAAACGAAAAACTTAGCTCGTATGGACTGCCCCGCATTACGCGTTTTGTCTGTTCAACTAGCAATGCCGGTATTCCTGTCGGTGCGGGTTGTAGCTCAGGCTTCCAAAACGTAGCCAACAACTTCCAAATTAATTATGACGTTTCGACCAGAACCACTTTCGATGCTGATGCCAGCCTCGTTGGTATTAATCTTGGCGGTCGTCATAACTTCAAATTCGGATACCAAATTAACCGCTTGTTCAATACGGTTGACCAAGGCTATGTTCCGCAAGGAATCATGGTTCTTTTCTACGGAATTCCCATCACATCGCTTGGCGCACCGAATGCGGTGACCGGTTCTACCCAAGTAGGTAATGTTCCGGGACCGAATCCGACAGGTTCGTGCGCTTTGGCGGCACCGGGAACGCCCTGCAATTTAGGTTCAGGTCGTTTGCAAAGATTCGGAACGGTTGGCGAAGCCAGCAGCAAGAGCCAAGCTATTTTTGCTCAAGACCAATGGCAGATCAACAATCGTTTAACCTTGAATTTGGGTATTCGTTTTGAAAAAGAAACAGTTCCCAACTTCGGAGCAACAAATACGCAAGCGATTGAATTTAACTGGGGCGACAAGATTTCCCCGCGTCTCGGCATGGCATTTGACCTTCTTGGCGATGGCAAAAACAAAGTCTTTGCCAGCTATGGTTGGTTCTATGACCGTTTCAAATATGAATTGCCGCGCGGTTCATTTGGCGGCGACTTCTTCCGCAGAGATTTCTTTGAAATCTTGCCGGCTCGTGGCGTAGCTTTTAGCGGCTATACATTGGCGGCTGTTCTTGGCGGACGTGCTGATGTTCTTGGCGGAACTTGCCCGATTGCCGGCGGTCCGGGTTACTCGGTTTGCCAATTCGACTTCCGCGTTGCAACCAATATCGCCGGTGCAGACATCTTTGAAACCGGTGCAATTGACCCGAATATCAAAGCGGCTCGCCAAAGCGAATATACAATCGGTTTTGAGCGTCAATTAGCGCAAAACTTCTTGTTCAGCGCACGTTATACACACAAACAAATTGACCGTGCTATCGAAGACGTTGGTGTTTTCAACGCACAAGGTTCAGAAGCCTACATCATCGGTAATCCGGGATTAGGTTTAGTTTGCGAAATTTCAACTTCAGCAAACTTGCCGTGTGCGAGAGCGCAACGCGATTATGATGCGGTCGAATTCCGTGTTGATCGTCGCGCAAGCAAATACTTCTTCAACGCCAGCTATACCTGGAGCCGCTTGTTCGGTAATTACTCAGGTTTGGCTAGCTCTGATGAAGCAGGTCGTTCAAGCCCGAACGTCAACCGTTTCTTCGATCTTCCGCCCCTTGGCTTCAATGCTAACGGCGATCCGGATAACGGAAAATTGGCGACCGACCGTCCGCATGTTGTCAAAGCCTACGGCGGTTACAATTTCGACTGGATGGGAAGCGCGACCAATCGCACAACCTTCTCGGCTTTCACCACGTTCCAATCGGGAACTCCGTTGACAACAATCTATGACCTTTATGGTTTAGGAACAACGATTCTTTTTGGACGCGGCGATTTGGGAAGAACACCGATGTTCAGCGAAACAGACTTTTCAGTCAATCATCGCTACAAATTCGGACGCGATAATCGCTTCACTCTTGAAGGATTTCTCGACATCCGCAATTTGTTCAATGAAGATAATACTTTAACGAGACAAACCTTGATCAGTTCGACGCAGTTTACGGCAACAAACTTGACCGCTAACGGCTGCACGACCTGCACAAGTGAAGGTGCTGTTTTCCAAACCATTTTCAATGGTGCAGGAATTCAAACACCGGTTCAAAACTTCTTGACTGCCAATGGTGTTTCAGCCACAGGTCGTAGAAACGACTTTGGTTTAGCCACTGGTTTCCAAGCTCCGCGCGATGTGCGGTTTGGTTTCAAAGTCTTCTTTTAAACTTTATTCTAAGAAGAATTTATTCAGCCTGTCCGATTTATTCGGACAGGCTTTTTTTATGCGATAATTTAGGGATTAAATTTTGTTGAGATTAATTATTTCGACACGCGATTCGGCTTCGTCAAGAAATTCTACGATGTCGTTTTCGATTTTTTGCTCGGTTAGAAATTGATTTATTTCGGCACGTTTTTCCGTTAATGAGGGCATTAAAAGTCCGGGATTGCGGCGGCGGAAATCGGGTGCGAAAACTTCGCGGTAATATTTTTCTTCGTCTTCCGCCGTAATAACAACGAAAGAACGAAAACGAAAATCAATATATTTTTTGATGGCAACACGCTGGCGCATCATCGCTTGAAAATTTTCGTCCTTGACCGAATTAAATCCGACAATCCGCAAACGCCGCTCGAATTCGGCGGTCGAAGGAAAAATGTTCAGCACGTCTTGAATTTCCTGTTGAACTTCTTCTGGCTGCACATCACGCGGTAATCTCTGAGCTTCAAGCGCAAAAAGTCTCTGGCTGGTAATAAGTTGTAAGGCGCGGTTCAAATCGTCCGAAGCCGGCGGCGTGAGTATTACGCCCGGCTGAAGTGCAAGCGTCCAAAGCAAATCCGAATAAGTAATTAATTCCGTCCGCACGCCGTCGCTGATAACTGTCACGGTTTTATCAACTGTTTCCTGCGCGTTCGCCTGTGTTAGAAAAATCCAAGCGGATAAAAATATTACCGGAACAAAAGTTTTGATGAGTTTTTTCATAATCTTTTTCGATTTTTGAATTTTATTTTTAAACTGTCAAATTGAATGATTACAGTCAATCAGGCAAAATAAAACATTGACAAACAATGTAAAATGTTTTTTAATTAAATAGGAAGTGATAAACTTTCAAATTTAAACTTTACACCCCTCTCAGATGACAAATTTGTCCGAACAGTTTGTTATTTCACAAGAGAGCAAAAATGTTATTCCCCAATCACATCAGTCAAGATGCAAAAGCGTTTGCTTCAGCCGGAAAAAATTCTAATTCTTCGCACGAGTTAAAATTCATCACCGAACTCGGACGCAGTCTTCTTTTTACGGTTCATCCGAAAAAGACGGTTACACGAGTTGCCGAAGCAATCCAAAAGCAGACGGGCGCGGAAATTTGCGCGGTCATCGCCGAACTCGAACATATCGGTTTGGTGAGCTGTTGTTTTACGCCCGAAAATCAGCAAGAAGATTTAATTGACAAAGAAAAATTCAAAAAATGGCTCCAATTTCTGCCGCCGCAGATTTCCTTTTTGAATGAAACCGAAAAGAATTTCTTCATAAAAAGCAAAACTCACGCGCTCGAATATGTCGCGCCGCTGCACATCAACGGCGAAGTCAAAGGCGCGATGATTGTCGGTTTTGCCGAAAAGGAAGATTGCACCGAATCGGCGCAGAGAATCATTGATGCGGCGACGCAGATTACGGCAATGTCGGTCAATCTTTCGGCGCATTACGAAGCCGCGATTGACACTTCGATTCACGAAGCGAAGGAAGAACACCGCAAATTTACCGAAGCAATTTTAGATGCGCTTCCGGTTTCGCTTTATGTCATTGACCGCGACTATCGAATCGTAACGTGGAATCGGCATCGGGAAATCGGAGCGCAGGGAATTTCGCGCGATTCGGCAATCGGGCGAAATGTTTTTCAGGTTCTTTCAAAGTATCCGCAAGGACGTTTGAAACAAGAATTTGAACGCGCATTCCAAACCGGAAAAATCGAACGCATCGAACAAAGCACGATTGATGATGACGGTTCGACAAAACATTGGTTAGTCAGCAAAATTCCGATGCGAAGCAGTGAAACCGGCGAAATTACGCACGTTATCACGGTTGGCGAAGATGTTACGATGCGCGTCGAAGCGATTCACGCCGTCGGACGCGCCGAAAAACTCGCCGCAATCGGACGACTTGCCGCCGGCGTAGTTCACGAAATAAACAATCCGCTCGCCACGATTTCCGCTTGCGCCGAATCCCTCGAATCACGCGCCAACGAAGGTATTTTCGGCGAATCCGAAGAAACAGAAGACTTGAGCGAATATCTCGGACTAATTCGGAGTGAAGCATTTCGCTGTAAATCAATTACCAACGGGCTTTTAGATTTCAGCCGAATGCGGACGGGAAATCGTTTTCCGCTCGACATTGCCGAAATTCTCAAATCATCGGCGCGGCTTATCGTCCATCAAAAACGCGGCAGCGACATAAACATCGAATTCGACATCCACGAAAATCTGCCTCAACCGCTCGCGGACGGCGGACAAATTCAGCAAGCCGTGATTGCGCTTGCAACAAACGCGATTGATGCAATGTCCGACGGCGGAACTTTGACGTTTCGCGCTTTCACACAATCAAACCGCGTCGTGATCGAAGTCCAAGACACGGGCATCGGCATCGCGCCGGATAATATGTCAAAAATCTTCGAACCTTTCTTTACGACCAAAGAAGTCGGCAAAGGAACAGGTCTCGGATTAGCCGTTTGTTACGGCATCGTCACGGAAAACGGCGGACGACTTTCGGTTCGTTCAAATGTCGGTGTCGGCACGACTTTTACAATTTTCCTTCCAAATAAATCTTAACTCAAATATATGGCAAAACTTTTAGTAGTTGATGATGAAAGTAATCTGCGTTTAGTAGTTCAAAAAGAACTCTCGCGGCAAGGACACGAAGTTGAAACGGCTTCGGACGGCGAAACGGCTTGGAGCTTGCTCGAAGAAACTGATTTCGACGTGCTTTTGTGCGATATAAATATGCCGCGTCTCGATGGCATTAGTCTTCTGCGCCGTCTGCGCGAAAGATCGCAAAATCCGCCCGAAGTCATAATGCTGACGGGACAAGCAACCGTCGAATCAGCAATCGAAGCGATGAAACTCGGCGCATATGATTACCTCACGAAACCTTACCGCATCGTCGAACTCGCCGCGCTGGTCAGCCAAGCATCGGAAAAACAACGTCTGAAAATTGATAATCAGCGGCTTCGCGCACAAATCGAACGAACGCATAAATCTATGCCCGACATCGTTGCCGAATCGCCGCAGATGAAGGAAGTTTTGCGTCTTGTGCAAAGAGTCGCCGCGTCCGACACATCGGTTTTAATCACCGGCGAATCCGGCACGGGTAAAGAATTGATTGCCCAAGCATTACATCGTTTGGGCAAACGCGCCGACAAAAGTTTTGTTGATTTAAACTGCGCCGCATTGCAAGATAATCTGCTCGAATCGGAACTTTTCGGACACGAAGCCGGATCATTTTCGGGCGCAAGAAATCGCAAACTCGGACTTTTCGAGATTGCCGATGGCGGCACGCTTTTTCTCGATGAAGTAATGGAAATGCCCGCCCAACTTCAATCGAAACTTTTACGCGCACTCGAAACCCGCGCCTTTTTCCGTGTCGGCGGCGTTAAAAAAGTCGAAGTTGACGTGCGTCTGGTTGCGGCAACAAACCGAAATCCGAAAAAAGCTGTGGCGGACGGAATTTTCCGCGCCGATTTGCTTTATCGCATCAACAGTTTTGAAATTCATCTGCCGCCTCTGCGCGAACGCCGCGAAGACATCGAGCCGCTGGCACGTTATATTTTGCAAAAAATCGGCGGCGCAAACGCGCCCGAAATCGCGCCGCAAGCTATTGATGCACTCGTTTCTTATAGTTGGATGGGCAACGTCCGCCAACTCAGAAATTGTCTCGAACGCGCTATTTTATTGGCTGATAACGGCAGAATCACGACCAAAGAATTACCGCCCGAAGTCGTCTATAAAACAAACGAACCGATGGTTTCCGTGAGCTACAACACGCCTTCGGAAAATTTCACGAATTCGTTCAACAATTCAACGCCGACCGCGCTTCGGGAAATGGAACGCCAACAAATCCTAAACGCCCTCGAACAAACCGGCTGGCATCGCGGCAAAACCGCCGAACTTCTCGGAATTTCATCTTCGACGCTTTATCGCCGTCTGCGCGAATATGAATTGGAAACACGATAAAAAATTAATTTCGGAATAGCTGAAAGCGAATAGCTGATAACTGATAATAGCAGAAAATAATTATCAGCTTTCAGCTATTCGCTTTCAGCTATTCCGAAGAAAAAAATCAACACCGTGAACATAATATTTATGAAAAACCTAAAAATATTGCTTTTGATATTATTCGTTTTAGCCTCGACACAGACGGCTTTTTCGCAATTAAAATATGGCGGACGCGCCGTTGAAGTGATTGACGGAAAAACGATTGTTATCGAAACGCCGAGCCGCAATCGGGTTACGATTGTTTTGCAGTTTATCGAAATCCCTGAAGCCGAACAGCCGCTTTATCAAACGGTCAAAGAGCATCTGCAAGCGATGGTTTTGGATAAAAACGTCGAATATGTGCCGCGTGGTTTGACGCGGATGAAAGCCATCGGACAGGTTTTTCTGAACAAAGTTGACCTCAGCCAACAGCTTTTGCGCGACGGCGCGGCGTGGTATTCTCTGCCCGAAAAAGACAGCCACGAAGTAACCGAAAGAGAACTTTACCAACTCAACGAAGGACAAGCCAAACTCGAAAAACGCGGCGTTTGGAGCATCGAAACTCTGAAACCGGCGTGGGAATTTCGCGCCGAAAAAGAAGAAATCCGCAAACAGCAGGAACGCGCCAAACTCGAAGAAATCGCCGCGCAAACTAAGCCGACAGAAAACACACAAACAGTCCGCAAACCGACACAACAACGCCAAACCGGAACAGGTTTCGGCTTGGATATGTGGTCAAATGTCAACAATTCCGAATCGTCGAATAAAACAAACGTCAACGGCGGATTGCTCACGGGAAGCGTGCCGGAATACGGGCTGAGTTATGTAATGACTTCGGGAAAATTTTTTGAATTAAAAAACGGAAACGAAAAAAGAAAAACGGAAAGCCGCTCGGTTTTCGTCTATCCGATGGAACAAAAACGCGGCGAAAGCGGTTATTCCATCGGCTTTCTC